>NZ_JAPELK010000049.1:0-692 GCF_029813005.1 Hahella sp. CR1 | reverse complement strand
AGGCCACATCAAAGGCGGCGCGCGTAAGAAAGTGCTGACCAGCCTGATGAGGCTTGAATTGATTCACGCTGAGGGAGATACATGGCGAATCAATGACGCCGCCTACGAGGCGCTGGGACGCGCCAAGCCAAGTCCTTTAGAGCCCGTCGACACGGAGCGGGACGAGGCCCAAGCAGAGCCACAGCGCCAGCCACGCCAGCTCCGCGCTAACAGTAAGCAGGCCCTTGTTATCCAGATGCTGGAGCGCCCGGAAGGGGCCACCATCGACCAGCTCAGCCACGCTACCGGTTGGCAAAAGCACACGGTGCGCGGAACCCTCTCTGGGGCGCTGAAAAAGAAGCTGGGGCTCAACGTGATCTCAGAAAAATCCGCAGACGGCGAGCGCATCTACCGCATCGCCAAAACCGATCACCCATAACGCTCTAAATCACTTGCTAAGCCCGCGCTATGAAGCGTTCATAGCGCCACACGAACCACCCAAAAGGAGCGAAAAAATGGGAACCTGGAGCCAACCCAACACCGAAGAAAAAGCCGCCAAACTGGAACGCCTGATGGCCAAGCCGCTGATGAAGAAAGACGCCAGCGACATGCTTTACCACCTGACCGGCGACGACGACCTTTTTGACTTTTTTGAAGAGTTTGAGGAGGACGCGGATGTCCGCCTCCTGGTGCGCTTTCACCTTGAGCGGGCA
>NZ_JAPELK010000048.1:0-694 GCF_029813005.1 Hahella sp. CR1 | reverse complement strand
GGCCCGGTCTGCGGCGCGAATCAGGTCCTGCTGCTCGTCATAGTCGTAGGTGGCCAAGGTCGCGACGGCGCCGTTGGACTGGATCGACTGAATCTCGCACATCAGGCCCTGGGCGTTGTGCAGAATATGCAGACGCGGTCCCCAGTTGGCTTGCAGGATAGTGATGGGACGCGCATAGCCATCCACGTCCTGCCAGTAAGCAATGTCGATGCGATTGCCCAAGGCGTCCACCAGAGCTTCCAGTCGGTAGGCGCCGTTGCCGCCGACGAAGACTTTGTCCGGTTGTCCCATCTGCAGCAGCGCGTAGGTGTTCTCGTCCACCCGATGCAGGGTCATGCGCTCCGCGGCGTTGCGGCTGGACTGCTCGATCAGGGGCCGCGGGAAGTCGATATAACGGCCTTCATCGGTGGTGAAGGTAATTCGGCCGTTGTCCTCTTCCAGGGTCTGACACAGCAGATGCGTCCAGCCCACGCCCAGGCCGCGCTGATGGTTGTTGGACGACTTGTAGGTGCGCTTCCACACCAACGGCATGGGACCGGGCAAGGTAAAATCCACCAGATCCAGCAGTTCCTCGCCGGTGATCATGCTCACAGGATCGCCGCTGACGCAGGCTTCGTCGTTGGCGGTTTGCGTGTCGCCATTGTCGTTGTGGCCGCTGGCGTCGCTGACGGACGTCTCTTCGGGGCTGGGCGAG
>NZ_JAPELK010000047.1:0-694 GCF_029813005.1 Hahella sp. CR1 | reverse complement strand
AGCGCCCAGTCCTGAAGAGACGTCCGTCAGCGACGCCAGCGGCCACAACGACAATGGCGACACGCAAACCGCCAACGACGAAGCCTGCGTCAGCGGCGACCCTGTGAGCATGATCACCGGCGAGGAACTGCTGGATCTGGTGGATTTCACCTGGCCCGGTCCCATGCCTTTAGTGTGGAAGCGCACCTACAAGTCTTCCAACAACCATCAGCGCGGCCTGGGCGTGGGCTGGACGCACCTGTTGTGTCAAACCCTGGAAGAGGACAACGGCCGCATTACCTTAATCACCGATGAAGGTCGTTATATCGACTTCCCGCGGCCCCTGATCGAACAGTCCAGTCGCAACGCAGCGGAGCGCATGACCCTGCACCGATTGGACGAGAACACCTATGCGCTGCAGCAGATGGGACAACCGGACAAAGTCTTTGTCGGCGGCAACGGCGCCTACCGGCTGGAAGCTCTGGTGGACGCCTTGGGCAATCGCATCGACATTGCTTACTGGCAGGACGTGGAAGGCTATGCGCGTCCCATCACCATCCTGCAAGCTAACTGGGGACCGCGTTTGCATATCCTGCACAACGCTCAGGGCCTGATGTGTGAAATCCAGTCGATCCAGTCCAACGGCGCCGTCGTTACCTTGGCCACCTACGACTATGACGAGCAGCAGGACCTGATTCGCGCCGCAGACCGGGCG
>NZ_JAPELK010000046.1:0-704 GCF_029813005.1 Hahella sp. CR1 | reverse complement strand
CGCCCGCTCAAGGTGAAAGCGCACCAGGAGGCGGACATCCGCGTCCTCCTCAAACTCTTCAAAAAAATCAAAAAGGTCATCGTCGCCGGTCAGGTGGTAAAGCATGTCGCTGGCGTCTTTCTTCAGCAGCGGCTTGGCCATCAGGCGTTCCAGTTTGGCGGCTTTTTCTTCGGTGTTGGGTTGGCTCCAGGTTCCCATTTTTTCGCTCCTTTTGGGTGGTTCGTGTGGCGCTATGAACGCTTCATAGCGCCGGCTTAGCAAGTGATTTAGAGCGTTATGGGTGATCAGTTTTGGCGATGCGATAAATGCGCTCGCCATCTGCGGATTTCTCTGAGATCACGTTGAGTCCCAGCTTCTTTTTCAGCGCCCCAGAGAGGGTTCCGCGCACCGTGTGCTTTTGCCAACCGGTAGCGTGGCTGAGCTGGTCGATGGTGGCCCCTTCCGGGCGCTCTAGCATCTGGATGACAAGGGCCTGCTTACTGTTAGCGCGGAGGCGGGATGGCTGGCCCTGTGGCTCTGCTTGGGCCTCGTCCCGCTCCGTGTCGAGGGAGTCAGGCGCGGGCTCTACAGGACTTGGCTTGGCGCGTCCCAGCGCCTTGTAGGCGGCGTCATTGATTCGCCATGTATCTCCCTCAGCGTGAATCAATTCAAGCCTCATCAGGCTGGTCAGCACTTTCTTACGCGCGCCGCCTTTGATGTGGCCA
>NZ_JAPELK010000045.1:0-729 GCF_029813005.1 Hahella sp. CR1 | reverse complement strand
CAGGGAGGATCGTGAGCAGCGGGTGGTGGACTTTGTCCGGACTGTTCGTCTCCGTCAGCCCCGGATCGGCGCTCGCAAGCTCCGGCATCTTCTCCATGAGCAGTCGGATCACACCCTTCATCTGGGGCGGGATCAACTGCTTCAGGTGCTGCGTAGCCGGCGCCTGTTGGTTCCCCGACGCCGGGCTTACCACAAGACCACGCACAGTCATCACCGCTTCCGGCGTCACCCAAACCTGCTCAAGCCGGGCCCAGAGCAAGTCGTGGCCTGCCGGCCTAACCAGATCTGGGTGGCGGATATCACCTATCTGCCGACACGCTCCGGCATGAGCTACGTGAGTCTGGTGACCGATGCTTACTCCCGTAAGATCGTGGGTCATCATGTACATGAAAGCTTGCGCAGCGAGGATGTGGAGCAGGCCTTGCGCAAGGCTCTGCGTGAACGGCCGGGGCGGCAGCCATTGATCCACCACTCCGACCGAGGTGTCCAATACTGTTGCGACAGCTACCAGAAACTGCACCGACAACACGGCATTCAATGTTCGATGACCGACGGGTATGACTGCTATCAGAATGCGTTGGCGGAACGGGTGAACGGGATCTTGAAAACGGAGTTCCTGCTGATGCGGCCAGGGAATCTAGGGCAGGCTCGAACGATGGTTGATGAATCCGTGGATATTTATAACCGAGAGCGGCCTCATCTGGCCCTGAAATACAAAACGCCCGACGC
>NZ_JAPELK010000044.1:0-818 GCF_029813005.1 Hahella sp. CR1 | reverse complement strand
CACGTAAACGTAGGCACCATTGGTCACGTTGACCACGGTAAGACTACTTTGACAGCGGCCTTGACCCGCGTGTGTTCTGAAGTTTGGGGTGGTCAGGCGGTAGCGTTTGACGGTATCGATAATGCTCCAGAAGAAAAGGCGCGTGGTATCACAATCGCGACTTCTCACGTTGAGTACGAATCCCCCATTCGTCACTATGCGCACGTTGACTGCCCTGGGCACGCTGACTATGTAAAAAACATGATCACCGGTGCGGCTCAGATGGATGGCGCTATTCTGGTTTGTTCCGCAGCTGACGGCCCTATGCCTCAGACTCGTGAGCACATCCTGCTGGCGCGTCAGGTTGGCGTTCCATACATCGTTGTGTTCCTGAACAAAGCGGACATGGTTGACGATGAAGAGTTGCTGGAATTGGTTGAGATGGAAGTTCGCGACCTGTTGAGCCAGTACGAATTCCCGGGTGATGACACTCCAATTATCGTTGGTTCTGCGCTGTTGGCGTTGGAAGGTAAAGACGATAACGGTATGGGAACCAGTGCTGTTAAGAAGCTGGTTGAGACTCTGGATGCGTATATCCCAGAGCCTGAGCGTGCGATTGACAAGCCGTTCCTGATGCCTATTGAAGACGTATTCTCTATCTCTGGTCGCGGCACAGTTGTGACTGGTCGTGTAGAGCGCGGCATTGTCAGAGTTGGTGAGGAAGTCGAGATTGTTGGTATCAAAGATACTACCAAGACTACCTGTACTGGCGTTGAGATGTTCCGTAAGCTGCTGGACGAAGGTCGTGCAGGTGAGAACGTTGGTGTGTTGTTGCGTGG
>NZ_JAPELK010000043.1:0-892 GCF_029813005.1 Hahella sp. CR1 | reverse complement strand
CTGGCTCATTACTTGATCGAACAAGGAGTGAAGCCCGACGTGTTGATAGGGCTCTGTATGGAGCGGAGCCTGGACATGATCATTGGATTACTGGGTATCTTGAAAGCCGGCGGCGCTTACGTGCCTCTGGACCCAAGCTACCCTATGGAGCGACTGGGTTACATGATCGAAGACAGCGGCGTTGAGCTGGTCGTGACTCAAACGGCGCTAAAGAGATCCATTCCTCCTCTGGCGAACATATCCTCTATTTGCCTGGATGCGGAAGACCATCAGCAATTACTCTCTCTGCGCTCCGATAGGAATATTGCTAAAGACCGTCTGCAACTGACTTCGCAGCACTTGGCGTATGTGATTTACACCTCGGGTTCGACAGGCAGGCCTAAAGGGACGCTGATACCTCATCAAGGCGTAACGCGGTTAGTTACCGGGAATGACTATGCGCCATTAAACGATAAAACCGTCATGGGCCAGTGCGCGACGATTACATTTGATGCAGCTACATTTGAGATCTGGGGGGCTTTACTTAATGGCGGAAGGCTGGTCCTCTACCCTCAGCCTGTCCTAGACATTCTGCAACTCAATGAGTTTATCCACAGCAACCATATCAACACCCTATGGTTAACCTCTGGCTTATTTGATCATTTCGCCAAGGACGCATCCAAGATCAACTCTTTGAAATACCTCCTAACGGGAGGAGATGTAGTTTCGCCTTATACCGTTTCCAAGCTGTATTCCACTAACCCTGACTTAACGATAATTAACGGCTATGGTCCGACTGAAAATACAACCTTTACGTGCTGCTTTACAATTTCCTCCAATATCGATGTAAACAGATCGATTCCTATCGGTCGCCCAATTAAAAACACGTCCGTTTATGTATTATCGCCGAACC
>NZ_JAPELK010000042.1:0-957 GCF_029813005.1 Hahella sp. CR1 | reverse complement strand
GTTATACGGGCGCTAGGCTTCAGCCGGCCGCGTATTTATGAATGGCTGGCGGCCTATCGGGAAGGCGGCTATGACGCACTTAAAGCGAAACGCCTATATGGCCGTCCCCGCAAATTAAATGGTCGACAGCTACGCCAGATCTATACCTGGGTGGTGGGATATCAGCCACAGCAGTTTAAGTTTGAATATGCATTGTGGACTCGCGGACTGGTGCGGGACCTGATCAAGCGGAAATTTCGGGTTAGCCTGTCTGATGTATCGGTGGGACGACTCCTGAGGGCAATGGGGCTAACGCCGCAGAAGCCGCTTTTTCGCGCTTACCAGCAAGATCCAGATAGGGTTGCTCGCTGGAAACAAGAAGAATACCCACGCATTCGCCAGTTGGCGAAAGCAGCGAACGCGGAGATCCTCTTCGCGGACGAGGCGAGCATTCGTTCGGACTATCACAGCGGAACGACGTGGTCGATCAAAGGGTTGACTCCGGAAGTGAGGACGACAGGGGCGCGCTTTGGGCTTAACCTAATTTCCGCAGTGTCGGCCAGAGGCGAGTTTCATTTCAAGGTGATAGAAGGCAAGCTCAACGCGGAGAGCTTTATCGGATTTTTAGAGGACTTGACGTATAAGTCTGAACGACCAGTCTTTCTAATCGTCGATGGACACCCAGCCCATCAAGCCAGGAAGGTAAAGGAATATCTCGCCACCCAGGAAGGCAGGTTGCAGCTATTCTTCCTGCCGCCTTACTCCCCTGAACTCAATCCAGATGAGTCCGTGTGGAGCTACTTGAAACATCAGCGACTGGGAAAGATGAAGATTGCAGGTCCAGACCAATTAAGAAAGATGGCTTTAAAAATCCTTCGGAGCATGAAAAGAATGCCATCATTGATTCAAAGTTTATTTAGGCATCCAGAACTTAAATATATTATGGCTTAGTGATCGGATACTTATTTACGGGTTAGT
>NZ_JAPELK010000041.1:0-1085 GCF_029813005.1 Hahella sp. CR1 | reverse complement strand
ACTGTAATTTAATTTGTGTATCTGCCTATCACTAGTACCCTATTGCGGGGTTAAGGATAGGCAGACAATGAACCAGAAAGAATTAGAAGCATTTGCCCGCGAGGCAGCCAAATCTCTGAAAACAGAAAAGGATCTCAACGAGTTCCGTCAGATGCTCACCAAAGTGACCGTCGAAGCCGCACTCAATGCGGAGCTGGATGAGCATCTGGGATACGAGAAGCATCAGCCTTCAGATTCAGACAATACCCGAAATGGCTATTCCAGTAAGACCCTCCGTACTGAGGACGGTCAGTTTGAAGTTAACACTCCCCGAGATCGGCAAGGCAGTTTTGAGCCTCAGCTGGTCAAGAAACAGCAGACCCGTTTCACCACCATGGATGACAAGATTCTCAGCCTCTACGCCAAAGGCATGAGCACTCGTGAGATCGTGGCCACCTTCAAAGAGATGTATGGCGCGGATGTCTCCGCCACCTTGATTTCCAAAGTCACGGATGCCGTGATCGAGCAAGTGGTGGAGTGGCAATCCCGCCCGCTGGACGCTATCTATCCCATCGTGTACCTGGACTGCATTGTAGTGAAGATCCGCCAGGACAAGCAGGTGATCAACAAAGCGATCTATCTGGCCCTGGGAGTGAATCTGGAAGGTCATAAAGAACTGCTTGGTATGTGGATCTCGGAGACCGAAGGGGCGAAGTTCTGGCTCAATGTGCTGACCGAGTTACAGAACCGGGGCGTGAAGGATATCCTGATCGCCTGTGTGGACGGCCTGAAGGGTTTTCCCGAAGCGATCAATACCGTGTATCCCCAAACCCAGATACAGCTCTGTATCGTGCATATGGTGCGAAATGCGGTGAAGTATGTGCCGTGGAAAGACTATAAGCCAGTGACGACAGATCTGAAGCGGATCTACCAATCGACCACTGAGGAAGAGGCGCTATCTGAGCTGGACAGGTTTGCTGAACGATGGGATGAGAAATACCCCCAGATCAGCCGTTCCTGGCGCGCTCACTGGGAGAATCTCAGCACCCTGTTCCGCTACCCGGCAGACATTCGAAAGGCCATCTACACCACCAACGCCATAGAGT
>NZ_JAPELK010000040.1:0-1334 GCF_029813005.1 Hahella sp. CR1 | reverse complement strand
GATAACAAGGTAGGTTGCTGCCGTATATCCGGCCTGTTTGCGAGTTGTAATACTCTGGCCTTGATGAGCTGTCCGCGCGTATCGTCCTTATCGACCTATCGGTATTGATTACCTTCGGAGTAGTCAGGTTTCCGTTACGCTGGTTTGACCTATTTTGTCATCTTAAGTTTGTCGCCTCCGCAACCTTTGGAGTTCACTTTTCTCAATACAAGTCGGTGCTCTGGTTTTATCTTCTAACAAGCTATCGGCCGATAGCTCTCTTGCCTCGCCACCATCGCCCAACCTATTCGGATCAGCTTGTTCGCCAATGCGACAGTGGCTTTGTTGACGCCACGTTTGGCGACCAATCGATTGATCCATTGACTCAGGGGATCGTCTTTCTTGTTGGCCTGCCTGACCACCGATCGCGCACCGTGGATGATCAGGCTTCGCAAATAGGCGTCCCCTCTCTTGGTGATTCCCATCAATCGATCCTTATCTCCGCTTGTATGCTGCTTGGGTATAACGCCTAACGCCGCAGAGGCGTCTCTTCCGCAGGTAAACTGTCGCCCCGTACCCAGCCAGCTTTTGAAGGCGTAGCTCACAATGGGGCCAAACCCTGGCGCCTGGCGTAGACGCAGACAGTCTTCATCCTGTTTTGACGCCTGTTGGATTTGCGCCTCGCACCACGCTATTTCTTCGTCCAACTTCACTAGACGCGGATATTGTCGCTGAGCCATTTCCCTGATTCTGGAAGGGAGTGATGTATTTGTTTCTTCGAGTTGCTCAACAAGCTGAGTCCGAAACCGACTCAGCGATTTAGGTATCGAAACGCCGTACTCATACAACAATGCTCGCGTTTGATTCACCAGCCGCGTCCGCTCCCGTACAAGCCCTTTACGCATAATCAGTACGGCTTGTTGTACTTGCTGCTCTTCAGTTTTGACTTCCACTGTTCTGATACGCCCGTGCAGCGCTGCTTCGAGAATCGCCTGTGCATCGTTGTAGTCATTTTTTTGTCCCCGTAAATACGCTTTCACATGCTGTGGCGGCAGCAACTGCACATCATGACCCAACGCCTTAAACTCCCGTCCCCAGTAATGCGCGCTACCGCAGGCTTCCATGACCACTACGCTTTTTTCTTGCTGCGCAAAGTACCTCAGAACCTGAGAACGCTTTAATTTTCTCCGCTCGCCATCGGAGCCAATCAAATGGAAGACGCTCTTTGCCAAATCTAATCCAACCGTCTTATGCTTAGACATGATGGTCTCCTCCTTCGTCCTTTGATTGCACTCATAATCATGGCACATTGCGATGCCGCTGCAGGAAAGGAGGAGACCATCTCATCGACCTAC
>NZ_JAPELK010000004.1:0-564332 GCF_029813005.1 Hahella sp. CR1 | reverse complement strand
GTACATATCGTCAACAGCTAAGTTTTACCTGAAATACCGAGCTGCGATCCATTCTTCAGGGCCCTCAGGGGCCCGGCATGCGGCGGCGCAAGCTACGCATTCAAAGGCAGACCACGCCCCCAAAACTGCGCCATCCCTTTGGCGATCTCTGCAAAGTTTGAACTTTTGCTGCTGGCGTTTCTCGCCTCGCAAAAGGATGCATCTGTATTAAACAGCGCTGAGGCCAGGGAGCGCCCCGCCCGAATGATATCCGCCGTCTTTTCCGAGCGCAGAGCGGTGAAAGCCGTAAACGCCGCATCCAGGTCGCGGGGATTTTCTTGCAGACAGTTCGCCAAATGCCAGGCGTCCTCCAATGCCTGACAGGCGCCTTGCCCAGACGTGGGCAGCGGCGCATGGGCGGCATCACCGATAATGATCACATTGCGCTTATGCCATAACTCGATAGGATCATGGTCATGCACATAGACCTTATGAATGCTCTCAATGGGGGTCTCTTCAATAATCTTAGCGACAAGCGACGGCCACGCGGAGAAGACCGATAGCAGCTCCTTTTTGTACAGCTCCGGATTGCTCTTCTCTATGGACTTGCTGACTATCGCTCCCGCCCAATACGCCGTCCGTTTGCTGACCGGCACGATGCCGAAACGTTCCCCCACGCCCCAGTAATCACGCACCGCCATATCAGTGAAGACATCCTCTTGCGCTTCATAAACCCCCACCCAGTTGATAAAGCCCTGATATACCGGCCGACTGTCGCCATGCACGTAGCGCCTTGATGGGGAGTCCATGCGCCCGTCGGCGCCGATAACCACATCAGCCATCGCCTGCGCGCCATTTCCGAAGCGGATACAGCTCCGGTCCCGGCCCTCTTGTTCAATATCCGCTACCGCATGGCCATAGCGAATTTCGACTCCCAACGCATCGAGCTTCGCCAGCAAAACCCTTTGTAAATCCCGCCGCAATACAGACAGGCTGGGATAGCCCATACGCCGATTAATATCGAGAATATCCATGGAGCCAAGCTCCTCCCCGTGGAGAGAAAGTCTACGCATATGCGTGGGACGCCCGGATAACGCAGCCATGTCATTCAGAACGTCAAGCTGATCGAGCACATAGGCCGCATTTGGCCATATCACAATGCCCGCGCCGACATCCGTTGGCGCTGAACGACGCTCGTATATCGCCACATCAAAACCCTTTTGCGTCAGCGCAATCGCCGTGCTGACGCCCGCGACTCCACCGCCCAGTATGGCTATTTTCATCTCGCGTTTTCCTTTTGTTTCGATAAGTCCCGTCGCAGACGCAGGTCATGCGCATGACCGTCCACCACGCTGAGACTTCGATAAAACCACGTCCACCAGGGAATAAAAACACGACTTTAGGTCAGTACGACGAGTCAAGCCCCGCTTACCAGAACTAACATCCGAAGTGATTGGGGGGGGGGGTAACAAGGGGAGACAGGGAGAGACAGGAAAAGAAGTGAAAAGCAGCCGGAATCCATGACACGAGGACTCCGGCATGCGTCCTTATGTGCGTCAGCTTTGGCTTTCCATGAATTTCTTCGCCCGCTCCGCCAGTTCTTGTTCACTGACATCTTCAATATGAGTGGCGATATGCCAGACATGGCCAAAAGGGTCCTCAAGACTGCCGCTACGATCGCCGTAGAATTTGTCTTCTACCTTTAACCGCTCTTTGGCGCCGGCGGCTATCGCCCTGGCGAAGGTAGCGTCCACATCTGGTACGTACAACATCAGTGCGACGGGGCTTCCGCCCAGCGTTTGCGGGCCAACGAATTTCATTTCGGGGCACTCATCGGAAAGCATGACGCGGGAATCGCCAATCTTTATTTCCGCATGCCCAATGGAGCCATGTGGGCCATTCATACGCATGATTTCTTCAGCATCAAAAGCGCGTTTATAAAACGCCAGCGCGTCAGCGGCGCCTTTGACAATCAGATAGGAAGTGACGGAATGATAGCCATCCGGGATGGGTTTCACTTGCTTGCTCATAGGACCTCCGTGGCAGGGTTGCGTGTATCCGAATACAGCGCCCTATTCGTACTCCTACTGCAGCATGTCATTGATCCGGAAAAGGCATTGTCCGCCTGAATAGAAGTCTGCGCAAGTGACAAAAAGACACCCCGGAGTTCCCAGCAAAAACTCCGGAGTGTAGGTCAAGAATTACCAATCCGCGGCTAATTCAGCTCCACTGTGCGGCTGGCGCGACCCGAAGGGGTAAATGTTTTCAGTTTAACGCCGCCGCTGACGGCGACAGGCCCGTCATACAGTGGCGATTCGGTTGTTGGTTCGGAGCCGTCCAGGGTGTAACGGATCTCCAGGCCAGGGAAGGACAAGTTCGCTTCCAGCATGCCGTCAGCCACCTTGGCGCCGGGAGGCGGCACGCGGAAGTCATAACCGCCGTTCCAGCTGTCCAGACGCTTGAGGTCATAGGCGCCGACCCGCGCGGCGAATCCGCTCCAGGCTTGATTCAGCCCGCTCAGACGTTGCGCCTGATCCGCTTCGTTCGCCCAATCCGGTTGCGGCGACCAGCCTCTCTCCGCCAGTCCCAGCAACTTGGGCAGCGCCAGATAGAACAGGTCAGATTCCGTTTTCACGTTCTCGCTCCACAGTTCGCCCTGCACGCCGAGAATCATGTCCCGTTTATCCGCCGCCAGACGGGTGCGGTCGTTCCACATATCGTCCGTCAACGGGTTGCCCATGCGATCCACCCACGCGGCTTTGAATACATCCATCGGCGTGAATTCATACACGCGACGGGTGTCCACAAAACCGGCCCAGTAATAACCGGGTTCTTCCGGGTCTTTCTGGTAAGCCAGGTCGAAGTACAGGTTGGTGGCGTTGGCCAACACCACCGGGTAACCGGCGTTAGCCAGTTTGTAGGCGTTGTCCTCCGTACCCCAGCCCCACACGTTGTTCCACACATAGGGAATCATGATGCCGCCGACAAAATGCGGGTTGACCACTTTGCCGCCGTCTTCATGCATGAACGCCAGTTCTTCCCAGCCGGCGATCTTGGTTCCGTGGGCGGCGACGATGCCGGTCACGGTGGCGTTGAAGAAGCGGTTCAGCATCTCCACGTCGTCCGCGCTCAATTCCTCTGAACCGAACATACGGGTACAGGCGGGAGATTTTTTCCAGACGCCCGCAGGCACTTCATCCGCTCCCACATGGAAAGCAGGCATGCGCAAGCCGGCCTGCCGATACATGCGCGACACCTCGCCGACCACTTTGTCGATGAAGAAGTAAGTGGTTGGCATACAAGGGTTCACCACGTTGTCCTTCCAACCCTGCACAGACTTGTATTCCGACTTGTCCTCAGGATCGCTCAGCAGGAAGTTCCTGCCCTGATAGGGCTTACCCGCGTCGGCGAACTGCTTGGCGCGGGATTCCATGGATTTGATCGCCGCTCTGGCGTGCCCAGGCAGATCGAACTCCGGCACCACTTCGATATGACGCTCAGCCGCGTAACGCAGCAACTCAACATATTGCTGACGGGAGAAATACCCGGAGCCGTTATTGCTGTCCGCAAAGGGCCCTGAGCCGAATGAGGGAACCAGATTATCCAGCTCGTTCTCGGAATGTCCCCGTTTACCGCCGACGGAGGTCAACTCAGGCAGGCCGGGAATCTCCAGTCGCCAGCCTTCATCATCGGAAAGGTGCAGATGCAGTTTGTTCAGTTTGTACAGCGCCATGACGTCGATAAGCTTTTTGACGCTTTCGGGCTGGCTAAAATGTCTCGCCACATCCAGATGCATGCCCCGGTACGAAAAACGCGGCGCGTCGGAAATTTCCACGACTGGCAGGCGCACAGGCAATCCGCCGCCCTGGTAGGTTTCCAGAGGAAGCAGGCCCAGCAGCGATTGCACGCCATAGAACATGCCAGTAGGAGAGTCCGCCGCGATGCGTACGCCGGAAGCCGCGCTGGTGCTCAACTGATAGCTTTCATCGGAGCCAGGACGCCCATGACTTTGCGCGCCTTGCAAACAGATGGCGTTGGCCGCGTCTGTGCAGCGACGCACCACTTCCACCGGCACGCCCAGTGCTTGAAGCTGGCTTTGCAGATAACGTCCTTCACGCATGAAACGGCGGTCGAAGTAGAGTTTGAAAGGCGCCGAAACAGTGAGGCTCTCCGCCTCATTCACAGTCATGGACGCCGGCGTCGGCAACAACGTTGGGCCAGTTTGCGCCGCCGCCAGATACTGGCGGTTGCGCTCAAAGCGCACTTCCGCCGTGTCCAACGGCATATTGTCGCCATCAAAGCGTTGCGTTTGCTCCGGCGTGGTTTGCGCCCCCAGCGTCACGTCAGTGATCGCCTCAACGCTCTGGCCGCCAGAGCCGTCATTTTTAACGATATAAAAGCCGGCGGGGGCATCGGACTTACTGATCGCCCAGAAGCTGGCTTTAAGTTGAATCTTGAGAGACTCCCCCGCTTTCAGGCCAGTGAAGCCCGCCGCGGGAGTGAGTTTGAAAAAGTCGCCGTTGATGTGCTCGACATTGAACTGATCCGACGGCGTCACCGCCAGCACATCGCGCACAAAGTTGAAATAGATGGTCCACCCGGACGCTTCCAGGTCCGTGGCGCCGCGGTTATGAATGGTCAAATCCGCCAGGAAGCTGTTATAGCTGTCCTGCAAATTGTCCGTCACCTGCCAGGTCACCCCCAATTCCGACACCGTCTGCGCCGACTGCTGCGCATCAAAACCGGTGGGCGCCGCAGCGGTATGCAGAGTTTCCGCCGCCGCGTTTTGCGCCTGCATTGCGGCCAGCATGGCCACACACAGAGATAAACGCTTCAAGCGGGTTTGATTTCCTCGGTATGTCATAAGAACGTTCTCCTTTATATGCCCTTGGAGGCGTTGCGTTGTTACACATTGTTGTTATCTATTCAGTGCCGAACGCTGTGCCGACCAACCCTAACTGCAAACAGGCGGGCCGCGGTTTTACCCCCGCCAACGACCGAAGTCGCGGCGGGGGCTTTCTTGTTGTTAACGAGATACTGTCTTAATCGGTCCATACTGAGGAAAATCGCTTTCCTCAGTTTTTGCGGTACACCCTCACGTAATCCACTTCCATCGACTGCGGGAATACAGTTGATCCATTCGGATTGCCTGGCCAGTTACCGCCCACGGCAAGGTTCAGAATCATATGGAAGCGTTGGTTATACGGCGCAGGATAAGGCGCAGCGGTGGAGTACCAGTCGGTTTGCGTCTGATAATGCACGCCGTCGATATACCAGCGAATTTCGTTTTCTTCCCATTCCAGTGCGTAGGTATGGAATTGATCCACCACGCTGGAGGAAGGCGCCATGTGATCGCCAGTGTGGGTATTGTTGGGCCATTCGCCGCCATAGTGGAGCGTGCCGTAGATTTCATTGCCGCCCGCCCCTTTCAGGTTGACCGCCTCCATGATGTCGATCTCGCCGCTGGCCGCCCAGCCGCCATAAACCCAGTCTGTCGGCAACATCCAGATAGCTGGCCACATGCCCTGCCCCCATGGCAGCTTGGCGCGGATTTCAAAGCGGCCGTATTTCCAGTCGCCCTTGTTGAGCGTGCGTAAACGGGCGGAGGTGTAGTCACGAGTTCCTTCGGGTCCGGTGTAGCGCTCTTTCAGCGCCTGAATGTGCAGCTTGCCGCCGGACACCCAGGAGTTTTGCGAACGCGCGGTGTAGTACTGCAGCTCATTGTTGCCGCCGCCATTGCCGTTGACTTCGTGCTCCCACTTGCCCAGGTCAATGCTGTCGCCGTTGAATTCATCCCGCCATACCAGCGTCCACCCGGGCGGATCGGTGGGATCAGTAGGATCGCCGCCTTTGGCGAAATTGATGTAATTCAGGTTAATGCCGTCAGTCAGGAAGGCGACTTCCAACTGATGCGCTCCAGATGACAGGTTCGCGTTGAAGCTGATATCCGCCCAGTTCTGCCAACCGCCGGTGTTGGGGACCGCCAGCGCGCCGCTGACGTCCGCGCCGTCAAGCTTCACAACCACCTGTTTACCGGCGTAAATGGAAGCGACACGTAAAGTGACTTTATAGTCGCCGGATTCGCCGGCGTTCAGGTTATAACGCAGGTACTCGCCTGGAGCCGTCCAGCCGACATTAAAGCCGCCGTCCTGATCCGCCGTCGCTTCGATATCCACATCGTCCTGACGATAACCACCGCCAGTATTGCCTGACGTAGTGTCGGAGAATGCGCTGTAATCCTCGGCTTCAATCTTGCCGGGAATGGACGCGCCAGGAGGCGTGGGTCCGCCATCCGTCATCAGATAGAAACGCTGATGATCGCCGCTGTTCCAGTCCCACTGTTGCAACCTGACGCCCGGCTCAACGCTGGCTTCCTCGATATCCAGGGATTTGCCGCTGCCGCTATTGATGATGCGGAATTCATTATTACCGAGATCTTCAAATTTGAAGCGCTGCGCCCCGGAGCCGTTATCTGGCCATTGCTGCAGCCCGGCGCCATTGGCGGTGGAGGCGGACTCCACATCCATCGCCAGCCCGCTGTGCATAGCCAGCAACCGGTAGCTGCCGCCGCCTGCAGGCGTAATTTTCCAGCGCTGATTATTGCCGTCATGGCACTGCCATTGAACGATGCGCGCAGCCTGCTGCGTGGAACCGCTCCACACGTCCAGACATAAGCCGCTTTTTTTGGATTTGATCTGATAGACCCCTTCCGGAATCTCCGCATTGGCGGCGAAACTGCCGCAACCCGCGACGACGATGGACGCCGTCATTAGCGCGGAAGCCGGCCAGTGTTTCTTGTTCATCGAGTTCTCCTTATTTATTGGTTTTTTGAATGGAGAAACCAGAGCACTTTTTCGGATAGACACTTCAGCTCTTCCAAAAGGAAAAATGCGCTGACTTACCACTCTTTTGCATGAAAGCGTTTTCATTTTTCACTCGTTGGACAAAGGCAGTCAATGCCGGTTTAGTGTTTATCCGAAAAAATGTTGATTACCGCACGCGATCTCATCGCTGTGCTTTGGAAACCGGATGGGGGCTTAGCCCATCCGGTTTAGCGTTACGGCGACTACTTGATCCAAGTCAGTGACGAATTACCTGCAGCCTTCCCTACTTGCTATAACCATCACTGGTCAAAATCGTCACTAGTCAAAATCGTCAGTAGTGAAAACCGTCTGTAGTAAAAAAAGGGGGTAGTGCCGATTCTACCCCCAACAAGGGCTACTGTTGCGGATGCCCCAAGCCTTCATGAACGGCGTTGAGGATATTTCCGTTATCCGCATCGACTTCCCAGGTGAATACGCCAGCGAGACCTTTGTCGCGCGCATATTCGCCTTTGGCTTTGGCCGAACGGGCGTTATCGAAGGTGATCAACGAGCCGTTGGAGAAGTTCCACAAGAAGGGCGCTTCCGCCTTTTCATCGTAGAAATACTTGTAGCCATCGATGCCCTGGCCGTTGGCGCCGCCCAGGAACTTCTGCTCGATAGCGCGGTAATCCAACACGCCGTCTTCCCAGGTGCCTGCGTGCTTGCCGCCGCCGGTTCCTGCGAATGGATCAGTCTCTGAACCGCCGGTCACGCCTTTCCAGCCGCGTCCGTACATGGCCGCGCCCAGCACCAGTTTGTTGGCGGGCACGCCTGCGCTCATCAGGTTATTGATGGTGGCGTCGGAGCTGAAGCCTTCATGGATCTCATGATCGCCTGCGTACAGGCCAGTCTGATGACCTAATTGATTGTTCCAGCCGCCGTAGTAGTCGTACGTCATAGCGAAGACGTAATCCATGTACTGTACTGCGTTGGAGTAGTTCACAGCGTCAATCTTGCTTGGCGCGGAACCTACCGCCGAAGTTAACTGGTAGTCTTTGCCGGTTTCCGCTTCCAGCTTATCCAGCGCGGTGCGCAGGTCATGCATCAACTCAGCGTAGCCATCGCGGTCCTGCGGAGAGCCCAGACCGGTGTTGGCTCCGCCGCCGCCAGGGTATTCCCAGTCAATATCGACGCCGTCGAAGAACTTATATGTCTTCAGGAAGTCGACCACGGAGCTAACGAACACCGCACGCTTCTGCGCGTCGTTGGCGAAGTAGAAGAACGGATCAGACAGCGTCCAGCCGCCAATGGAAGGCAGGATCTTGATGTCGGGATTGGTTTTCTTCAGACGTCTCAACTGGCCGAAGTTACCGCGCATGGGGTCATCCCACTTGTCACCGGGATAGCTCTTCTCAAGCGCGGCGAAGCGGTCGTGGATAGTGACTGTGTAATCAGGCTGGTCGCTACACTCATTCATCAACACAGAGTGGCCTTGCGGATTCGCCTCCCGCAGTGATTCGTTAGGTCCGCACACGGCGATGAAGGCATACAACAGGTGAGTCAGGTTTTGCGCCGGAATTTTCTCTACCGGGAAGTTGCGGCCATAGACGCCCCACTCCACAAAGTAAGTGCCGACAACACTGTTTGTAGTGTTCTGATAGGGCTTGTTGTTCTCCATCAGTGGCTTAGGCCAGCCAGTAGTGTCGATCGGATCATCGGAGCCATTATCGCCGCCGTCTCCGTTATCTCCACCGTCGCCATTGTCACCGCCGTCGTCGCCTCCGTTATCCCCGCCATCGCCAGGGCAACCGGACGCGTCCACCAATTCCCATGGACCCCATTCACTGGCGCCGGGCTCATCGCCTTGCGTCCACCATTTGGCCTTGTAAACAGCGCCTTTATGGAAGACTTCCTTACCTTGGGTATAAACCGTAGAGGAACTCCAGGCTGGCGCGCTGGCGTCGCAATCATCGCCGCCGTTGTTATTGCCGCCGGTATCGCCTCCAGTGTCTCCACCGGTATCGCCGCCGTTATCTCCTCCAGTGTCGCCGCCGGTGTCTCCTCCAGTGTCGCCGCCAGTATCTCCTCCATTGTCACCGCCGGTGTCGCCTCCATTATCGCCGCCAGTGTCTCCGCCGTTATCTCCACCGGTGTCGCCACCGCCATCACAATGATCAGGCTCTTCATAACGCCACAACGAACCGACCGCCGGCGTCCAGCCAGCGCCCAGATGAGCGGTGTGGTTTACTAAAGCGGAGTAAATGCCGGAGTTAAAAGTGACATACTGACCGGCGGAGTAATTTCCGCCATCCTGCCAGGCGCCGGACACCTGGCTGCATTCAACGCCCCAGGAGGCCTGGGATGCGGCGATGAGGCCCGCACAGAGCGCGGTCTTCATAAAGCCGGATTTGCTGTGTTTTTTGTCCATATACATAGGATCGTCCTAAGGTTATCGATTCGTTATTAGAAGTAGGAAAAGTCCGTTCGCCATCTTAACGATCACAATCGGCGCAACTCCGGCGCAGACTTCATCTATGAAGCCTCATCAACCAGAGCTTTTCTCCCGTTCGCCCATCAGCCGACGCTACACAACCCATCACTGAACGAAAGCGCTTTCATAACGCAATCCAACCCGGACTTCACAGTCGCCCCTTTTTCGGAACCTCTTTTAAATTTTCCTTTTTCTCTCCGAAAATCAGGTCGCATTGCCCTATGTATTCCTCACAATATCCGTAAGCGGCAAATCACAAAAAAGCGCAAGGAAATGCTTTCATATACCAGATAATACCTATTTGAGACTTTCAGTCAATTTAAAAATACCATTTAGATACCACAAAAGTGATAACTAGTTCCTATATTCCAATATGGTAGTTTTTTGGTATTTAATTTGCTTAACTGGCGTCTTCTGTTTTTTCTAACAGGTATGCATGCGACGTACCAAGGCGCATACCAGTGTAGGGATTCCCCCTGCCAAGACAATCCGCCCAAGAGCCTAGTCAATTTGTGTGAACGATTACACACCGTGACAAACCCTTATTTTTCAATCGTTCGGCGTTAGTGTCCATATCACGCCGAAAGTTGCAGGCAGAAGATCACTAGGTTTATCTGGAAGAAAAAGTGGTCTTATTGGTCAATAAAAATGGTATTGATGGACTACAACCTGCCCTGAATTGGACTTATAGTCGAGTTGAGACGGGAAAAGTAAAGAGAAGGATAATAAGCGCAGGCGGACAGCCCAGCCCCTATATAAAAGAAAAGCCTCCCACCTTGCGGTGGGAGGCTCTTACACACGAGAGTTCGCTTGCGGCTAATTAGAACAGCGCGACCAGGTTCACACCAACGTGGTTGCCGCTGATATCCTTCTTATACGCACTGGAAGGAATGTCAAGATGAGAACCATTTACATTCAATGATTCTACGTCATATTTTTCCGCTACCGCCCGGAAATTCAGTATGACGGTAGAAGAAAGGAAGTAGCCTGCCTCAGCAACAAATCCAATATTGGAGTCCAAGTCAGCAGTAAACTTGTTGCTCTTATACTCGGCAGTTAACTCAGGGCTGGCCACATAGCGCACGCCTGCGCCAAAACGCCACTTATCTACACCGGTGTAGTAGAGAACAGCTTCAACAGGCATCCGGTCAAAAGTCGCTTCGACATCATTTTCATCTGCATAGTCAAAATGGTAATTCAGGGTTACCTGAGCCGCCAGAGGCTGAGACTTTGATTTCCAGTACGCGCCTACCCCCAGATTTACCAACCCGCCAGCTTCCAGCTCATCAACACCGTCAAGAGTGCCAGACTGTACGAACTCGTCACCGCCAAAAGTAAAACCGCCAGTAAGAGCAAAATACAGGCTACGGGAATCTTGAACTTCTTCCGCTTGAACAGACATACAGGAAACAGACAGGGCTGCGACTGCCAGCGTATTTACAACAAAAGACTTCATTAAAATACCTTGATGGGAACTTCCCAAAACTACAAAGGAACCTCCTCGAAAATGAGGAGAACAACAAAAGGGACGCGCATTATATTCAGCCTTATAAAAAAGTGAACACTCGTTAACAATTTTCCCACAATACAAGTTTATCTGCACAAACTACGCTACACTTTCACTTTTTACGTAAAAATACCTAATTTTTGCCGCAAAATTAGTGGACATAAATTTCCAGCCAATTAGACTCCCTATGCCGCCATGTCGCGCTGTACCCCTTGTGCGACAGGACCCTCTATTTATCCGAATGCCCTCACGAGGGGCCGAACCGGACTCATCAACATACAAGGAAGTGGAATGTTTAATAAAACCTGCCGAACGACGGCGACGAATAACAAGGAGCAACAGTGAAGAAATTGACCTTGAAAGATGTGGCGTCGGAGCTGGGTGTATCAACCGCGACCATATCCAACGCTTATAACCGGCCGGACCAACTATCGGCCAAGTTGAGGAGCCATATCCTCAAAGAATGTTTGCGACTGGGCTACAACGGCCCTAACGCCACAGCCGCCAGCCTGCGTCGCGGCACCAGCGGCATTATTGGCGTTATGGTGGCGGACCGACTGCATTTTAACTTTACCGATCCGGTCGCCAGCCAGTTTCTACAGGGCGTCGCAGAAGTATTCGACAGCAATGGCGTCAACATGTTCCTGCTGCCTACCCGCGCGGGTTATTACAAGCACCGCTCCATTGAATCGGTGCCCGACGCATTTATAATGTACGGCCGCCCCAATGACGAAAGCATCGTGGAGCGCATTCTCCAGCAACAGAAAACGCTGATCACCGTAGACTTCGATCTGGGCGAGAGCCATACCTCCATCAATGTGGATAATTTCAGCGGCGCACGTGAAAGCGCGGAGCATGCTTTTAAGCGCTCAGACGGCGAAGCAGCCATTATTGGCCTGCGCCTGCTTAACCTAAATGAGGTGCGGCGCATTAAGGACGCAGAGATGTTTGGGGATGAGATATCGATTTCAAGACGCCGCCTCAACGGCTATCTTGCCGCCGCAGAGGCCATGGACCGGCACATCCGGCCGGATATGATCTGGCACACCCCCGACAGCAATTTCCAGAACGGTTATCAGGCTGCCCGCGAAGCCTTGTCTGCAAGCCCCCGCCCGCGCATTCTACTGTGCATGAGCGACCGTCTCGCTTTAGCCGCGATCCAGGCCAGTCTGGACCTGGGCTTCAAAGTTCCCGACGACGTCAAAGTCGTCGGATTCGACGATATTCCCGACGCCGCGCACTGGCGCCCCAGCCTGACGACGGTCCATCAGCCCAGCGTCGCCAAAGGGCGTCTGGCCGCACAGGCGGTTCTGAAAGGAGACACCAGCAATAATCGTTTGCTGACAGCGCAGCTGGTAGTGCGGGAATCCTGTTAACCCACCTCCACTCTGCACGCTTCTTGTCCAGAAAAGCAGATTGCAAGAGCATTAAAAAAGCCGCCGCGGATCACTCCGGGGCGGCTTTTTTGCAAATCTGTGACGACTAGACGTTCAACACTTCAACCAGAACGGTTTTGATCACAAAGCCCAGGACACCCAGTCCCAATGCAGTGAACAGGATAAAAGTACCGAACTTGCCTGCTTTGGAACGCTTCGCCAAATCGTAAATGATGAAGGCCATGAAACCGACCAACACCGAAATTAAAACCACCAGGCTCAGATTTTCAAACTGCTCAACGGACATAAATTTCTCCTCCCAAATTCGGGGCCCATTATACGCAGCAAGGTTAATAAGTAAACAGACAAAGGACCGGCCGCCTAAAGCTTAATGTTACACAGCCCATTACCTTGTTGGTTATTGCAACCGCCCCTGCAGGCTTTTCCAGAGTATGTCCGCGACCACCTTATGGCCGGCGGGAGTGAAGTGCCCTTCATTTGGATGATACCAGTCCCCACCGTCCTGTTGCGCCTGCGCGCTCAGTTCTTCCGCCACGTCCAGAACCGGTATGCCCATCGCTTCAAATCGTTGCTTCAGAGCCCCGCGAACAAACTCCTGATAATAAGCAGGCAAAGACCGGGTTTGAGCAATATAAGAACGTCCCGGCAACAACGCGACCATGAATGCGTCATCCCCTTCGCCGACAGTTTCCGCCTCTTTACGCATTGCGCTCACCAGAGCCTGCATCAGTTGCAAGTCCGGTTCGAATTTCTTGGCGAAATGTGAACGGTATTGCTCAGGATCATCCATCAAAGCCAACAACCGCTGACCGATATGCAGGGCGCGCAGACTACTTTTCCAGGGGGCTTCCGGCAGTCCGCGGGTCATTTCACTGGTGAATGTATAGGGATACCCAGCCGGCTTCGGCGCTTGCGGTACAGGCGTATTTTGCAGCTCCAGTTCGCCGCCGTTCAACGCAAAGAAGGGCTTGCCGTAGATCGCCTGCAAGGGGTACGCAAGGCGATTGTCCAGCAGATCATTGCCCAGATAGACCACCAATAATGTCTTGGTCGGTTTGAATTTGCTCACCAAATCCCGGTACAGCAACAACTCCTGGTCGGTGCTATAACCCGGCGTTCCAAAATTGGCGAAACGCCACTCGGAACTGCGCTCGTTCAACAGATCCGTAAAGGTCTCGCCATCATTGACTCCCAACCCAAATACGAAGCTATCGCCTACCACCGCCACTTTTTTATCCGCCGACAAAGTGGAAACCGGCGTGCGCAGCCCCAAAGGATTGGTCTGATAGTGCACCTTGAAGTCCTGGTGCTCGTGAGTTCCGCTCCAGCTTCGTCCCAATCGCCACCCTAGCTCGGCGTCGTATTGCAGAAGTCCCGGGTCCATTTTTTCACTGGCGGCGGCCTGTTTCGACAGGTAGCCCAGAGCGAATTCAACGCCTGTCAGTCCCACCGCAACGGCGATCATCACGGAGATCAGGGTAAACAGAATTTCTCGTTTAGGTTTGGTGGTATTTTCACTCACGTGGATCAGCTCATGTCATTAAGATTCGTTGTTTCCCTGGCGACGCCCCGAACGCTTCGTTCAGTGATCCCGGGTAAACGCCCACTGCGCGCCGTCGGACAGCGCAGGATTGTAGCGATAGCCGTCCGTATCAAAACCTTTGATATCTTCAGGGCGCTGCAAACGATTTTCCAATATGTAGCGGGTCATCATGCCCCGCGCCTTTTTCGCCCAGAAACTGACAACCTTATATTTGCCTGCTTTCATATCCAGGAACATAGGCGTAATCACCGGCACGGCAAGCTTCTTCTCATTCACCGCCTTGTAGTATTCATTGGAGGCGAGGTTGATCAGCACATCCGCTCCCGTCTCCCGCGCTTCTTCGTTGAGCGACTGGGTCAAGGCGTCGCCCCAGAAACGATACAGGTTGGCTCCCTTCGGGTTTTGCAGACGCGTCCCCATCTCCAAACGATAAGGCTGCATCAGGTCCAACGGACGCAAAACCCCATACAGGCCAGACAGAATGCGTAACTGACGCTGAGCATTGCTGATCGCGTCCTCGCTCAAGCTATAGGCGTCAAGGCCGGTATACACGTCGCCCTTGAAGGCGAACAGCGCTTGTCTGGCGTTGTCGCTGTCGAACGGCAACGACCAGGACTGATAGCGGTTGGCGTTCAGCGTCGCCAATTCATCGCTGATGCTCATCAGTTCACTCAAGCGCCAGGGCTCCTGCTGCTTGAGGATATCCACCAGCTCAGCGCTCTGGGGAAGAAATCGTGGTTGTGTATTCTCAGTGGTGGGTACGGGGGTTTCGTAATCCAGCGTTTTGGCTGGAGATACAACAATCAGCATCTTTACCTCAGGTTCTGATTCAGAAAATTCACAAACGCCTGATGATCGAAGGGCCAGGCCAGTTCCGCCTGTGTCTCCGCGCAGGCGAGCACCGGAATGCGTTCAGCGTAGGCCGTCATCAACTCATCGCTGTCGCTGATATCGACCTTCGCAAGGGCGATAAAGTTCAATGCATCAGGATTGGCTTCCAGTACATCGTTGATCACCTCTTCCGCCACATCGCATAAATGGCAGCCAAGGGTTCCGTACAACTTGAAAGTACGCATAGGCGATTGTTCCAGTGGACAGCTCGATAAAAACAGGCGGCTATTCTAGCCCGGATTATCCGGCGGGAACAAAAAAAGCCCCTCACGCCTGACGGCGGAGGGGCTGCATTGTCATTTCAGAAACCTGGGTCAGGCTCTGACGCGATTACTGATCAAATCATCCACAACCGAAGGGTCCGCCAGAGTGGAGGTATCGCCCAGGGAGTCCGTCTCGTCCGCCGCAATCTTCCGCAGAATGCGGCGCATGATTTTGCCAGAACGGGTCTTCGGCAGGCCGGGAGAGAATTGAATTACATCCGGCGTCGCAATGGGGCCGATTTCCTTGCGCACCATCTGCTTCAGCTCATTCAGCAATGCGTCGGAAGGCTCAAAGCCCACGCCCAGAGTGACATAGGCGTAGATGCCCTGCCCTTTGACATCGTGAGGGAAGCCCACGACGGCCGCTTCCGCTACCGCGTCGTGCTCCACCAGTGCGCTTTCCACTTCAGCGGTGCCCAGACGGTGGCCGGAGACGTTCAACACGTCGTCCACACGACCGGTGATCCAGTAGTAACCGTCTTCGTCGCGACGGGCGCCGTCGCCCGTGAAATACATACCGGGATAGCTGGAGAAATAGGTCTGCACAAAACGCTGATGATCGCCGTAAACCGTTCTCATCTGGCCAGGCCAGCTGTCAAGCAGCACCAGGTTGCCTGATACAGCCCCATCCAGCAATGCGCCTTCGTTGTCCACCAGCGCAGGTTTTACGCCGAAGAACGGCAGCGTGGCGGAGCCCGGTTTCAGCGCGGTGGCGCCGGGCAGCGGCGTGATCAGAATGCCGCCGGTTTCGGTCTGCCACCAGGTATCGACGATGGGGCAGCGTTTTTCGCCAACCACATCGTAATACCAGTCCCATGCCTCCGGGTTGATCGGCTCGCCGACCGTGCCAAGCAGTTTCAGTGTTTTGCGGGAGCTCTTCACTACCGGTTCGTCGCCCAGACGCATCAGCGCGCGGATGGCGGTAGGCGCGGTATAGAAAATATTGACGTTGTGTTTGTCCACCACTTGCCAGCAACGGGAGGCGTCAGGATAGTTAGGCACGCCTTCGAACATCAGCGTGACCGCGCCGTTCGCCAGCGGTCCGTATACGATGTAGCTATGGCCGGTGATCCAGCCCACATCCGCCGTACACCAGTAGATATCGCCGTCTTTGTAGTCAAAGACGTACTGGTGAGTCATGGAGGCGTACACCATGTAGCCGCCAGTGGTGTGCAGCACGCCCTTGGGTTTGCCGGTGGAACCGGAGGTATAAAGGATGAACAGCGGATCTTCCGCCGACATTTCTTCCGGCGGGCAGTCCGTTGACGCATTGGCGACAGCGTCGTGATACCAGACGTCGCGACCTTCGCTCCAGTTCACCGCATTGCCAGTGCGTTTGACCACCAGCACTTTATCCACTTCCGCGCCTTTGCCGGCGGTAATCTCCGCAGCGGCGTCGACGTTCTTTTTCAGAGGCACGATGCGTCCGCCGCGTACGCCCTCATCCGCCGTGATGACGAAGCGGGACTTACAGTCCTCGATGCGTCCGGCCAACGCTTCCGGCGAAAAACCGCCGAATACCACCGAGTGCGGCGCGCCAATCCGTGCGCAGGCCAGCATCGCCATGGCGGCTTCTGGAATCATCGGCATGTAGATAGTCACTACATCGCCTTTCTTGACCCCCATGTCCTTCAGTGCATTGGACAGTTTGCAAACCTTGTCGTAGAGCTCTTGATAAGTGATTTTGGCGTCGTCGGCGGGATCATCGCCTTCCCAGATGATGGCGGTCTGCTGCGCGCGTTGCGGCAGGTGACGATCAAGGCAGTTATAACAGGCGTTCAACGTACCGTCTTGGAACCAGCGGATATGCAGGTTCTGCTGCGAGTAGTCGACATCTTTAACTTGGGTGTAAGGCTTGATCCAATCGATTCGCGTTCCATGCTGCCTCCAGAAACCTTCCGGATCCTCGATGGATTCCTGATACATGCGCAAGTAGGTCTCTTTGTCGGCCCATGCGTTTTTTGCAATGTCGGCCGGCGCAGGATGGGTTTCGTGTGTACTCATAAACTCCCTCTATCTTGGTTTGCGATCTTTGTTATCTAATTGTGCGATCCTGGTTAACAGTTATTTTTTTCGGCATTTTTTATTCAAGTCGTATCATAGATAAAACTACGTACGACCATTGTATAAGCAAAGTTCGCCCTTGAACGGGCAATCATACTAAGGGAGGAGTCGGCGGATTGGTACTGAAATAAACTTTAGCCTCCTCCACGAACAACCGCACCCGCGCGGACAGGTGTCTGCGATGGGGATAAACCGCATAAACGGCGGACGCATCCGGCCAGTATTTCTGCAGCACCGGACGTAATTTCCCGGACGCCAGCTCGTCGCCGATAACAAAGGCCGGCAGACGCGCCAGCCCCATTCCGGAGAGCGCCAGTTCTTTCGCCGCTCGCGCGCTGTTGACGCTGACGCGCTTATGTAAAGGCAACCGCGCAACGCCGCCTTCCTGCGCCACGGGCCAGTAGTCGCCTCCGCTGTAGTTGCTGTCGAAGACCACTCTGTGCCGCATCAGGTCCGCAGGTATCTGCGGCGTCCCATGACGCTCCAGATAGGTTGCGCTGGCGCACCAGACGATAGGAATATCCGCGAGTTTTTGCGCCACCAGACTGCTGTCCGGCAGGTAGCCAATGCGCACAGCCAGATCCACCTGTTCCTCCAGCAGATCGACATAACGATCCGCCAGACGTATATCCAGCGTCAGCCCCGGGTGCTTGTCCAGCATGATAGCGACAAGCGGCATCAAGTGAATTTCCGCAAACGAGGTAGGCGCCGCGACGCGCAAGAGGCCTTCCGGCTCTCCGTGTTCATCCCGCACTCGCGCCTCAATGTCATCGAGTTCATGCAGCAAGGGCGTGACGCGCAAATAATAGGCCTCACCGGTCGGCGTCAATCTGACCTTTCTAGTGGTACGGTGGAACAGGCGGGCGCCGAGTCGGTCTTCCAGTTGCCCAACATATTTGCTCACCAGCACTTTGGATAAATTCAGTTTCCTGCCGGCGGCGGAAAATCCGCCCTCCTGCACCACCGCGCAAAACGCCTTCATTGAGGTCACAGTATCCATAACAGGAATAACGCCATTGTTAATATATCGTTAACAGTGTTATCACAATACGATCAATTGTTAGCCATTAAAAGAGAAATCATACTGTCAGCAACTTAACTCAATGTATTCTTTCGGAGCTTCAGTCATGATTAATAACGCTACCGCCCCCTACGCCGCCCTGCTGTTACGCTTGTCTCTTGGCGCGATGTTCATCGCTCACGGCCTGTTGAAACTATTGGTGTTCACCCCTGCCGGAACCGCAGGATTTTTCGGCTCTCTCGGCCTGCCTGGCTGGTTCGCCTATCTGGCGATTCTGGCGGAGCTGGGCGGCGGCGCTTTGCTGATTATCGGCTATCGCACACAGTGGGTGGCTCTGGCGTTGACGCCAATTCTGCTGGGCGCCATCGTTTTTGTGCACGGCGCCAATGGGTGGGCGTTCAGCGCTGAGGGCGGCGGTTGGGAGTATCCTGCGTTTTTGTTAGCCGCATCGCTGGTGCAGGCCCTGTTGGGTGACGGCGCTTTCTCCTTCCGCGACCTTGTCAGCGGGAAGTCCGCTCAGCGCGCCGCATTGCGCCAGTCTTGATTGCGAGTTTGATAAGCGCCGAGCTGTTGATAAACAAGCGCCTGAATGCGCTGAGCCAGTGGTTGGCGGACAAGTAGAAGAACGTTATTTGTCCGCCGAATAAATCGCGTACTGCTAGATATGAGGAGATCGCCATGAAAGCGCCATCCTGGTTTATTTCTCACGGGTCGCCGGACTTGATTGTTCATGCCGAAGCACCCGCCCACCGCTTCTTGCGAGGGTTGCATGCGCGCCTGACAGAATTACAAGGCGTCGTGGCGATTTCACCCCATTGGCGCACAGAGGCGCTGACAGTGAACGTTACCACGCCAGCGCATATCCAGTATGACTTTTACGGATTTCCAGAAGCGTTGTACAGGTATCGCTGGTCGCCCGTCAGCAGCGACAAACTGAATGATCAGGTCCTGGCGACACTGGCGCCGCTATCGCCGCAGATCGCCACATCACAAGCATTGGACCATGGGGTCTGGGCTCCACTCAGCCTGATGGACCCGGAAGGCGGCGTCCCTGTGGTCGCGATCAGTCTGCCGCGCCGATTCTCGCCGCGGCAGTTATTTGAACTCGGCGCAACGCTGGCGCCCTTGCGGGAACAGGGCGTCGCCATTATGGGGTCCGGCTCAGTGACCCATAATCTGCGGGAAATTGGCCCCAATGAAGCGGCAGCTCCGAAATGGGCGCAGGAGTTCGTTGCCTGGCTGGAGGAAAAGCTGGCGCAGAATGACTGGGAGGCGCTGTTCGAATATCGCCACCTCGCTCCCAACGCGGCGCAGGCGCACCCTACCGACGAGCATCTGACGCCGCTGTTTATCGCCGCCGGAGCCAGTCACGGACAATATGCGCAGAGACTGCACGCGTCCTACACGTATCAGTCTCTGTACATGGGAAGCTACGAATTCGTTTAGTGCAATAGACGAGTAGAATCGAGGCGCAGCTCAGCTACGCCTTGTTTTTACAGAACGCCGTTATAGACAGCGATGTAGTGACAGGTGCTGCCGCCCAGCACGAATAGATGCCAGATGGAATGGGCGTAGGGAAAGCGATCCCAAACGTAGAAGAAAACGCCAATGGTGTAAGCCAGCCCGCCAGCAATGATCATGGAGAATGCGTTGCTGGACAGACTCTCCATCAACTCTGGCGTCGCCACTATACCGACCCAGCCCATGACCAGATAATTAAACAGATGGATGGTTTTGAAGCGCCCATGGAAGCAAAGCTTGCAGACAATGCCCACCAGAGCCAGCCCCCACACCACGCCAAACATGCTCCAACCCAGAACGCCGCGCAGGTTCACCAGCAAAAATGGCGTATAGGTGCCCGCGATGAGCAGATAGATCGCGCAGTGATCAAACAGATTTAAAAAGAATTTCGCCCGAGGATGTTGTACGCCGTGGTACAACGTGGACGCCAGCAGCAACAGAAACAGCGCGCCGCCATATATCGACACGCCCACGATCTTCCAGGGATCTTCCTGCAGACTGGCGAAGACGATCAACAACGTAACTGCTGAAACGCTCACCACAGCTCCAATGCCGTGAGTCAAAGCGTTTACGATCTCTTCACCCAGGGTTTGCTGCCGCCTATTTTTCGTTGACATGTTCGTCTCCCCTAGTTGACGTCTCATATTGGCACGGACCAGCGGGGAATAAAACTTAACTTTCGGATGACCGGCCTGCCGCAAGCGGTTAACTGCAACGCTCCCCAGCTTGTCACAGGCACATGAACGACGTTTTATATTTTTATTACCATTTACGTACGCTTTACGCACGCGCCGCCTCGCGTTCATCGCTCAGGCGACGTTTTTATAGAATTCACAACACTCCTTCACGTAGTTCGCGGAGGTTTGGCTCAGTTCGACGAAGTGCACGCCGTAACGATAGCGTCCCTGGCTTTCCGTTTTTCTCCAGACCACTTTGGCGTTGACCGCCACCGGTTGCTGCTGGTCGTAGCGGTTCTGATCCCTGCTCGGCAGACGAATCGACAACACCAACCGGTCTCCCACGTCATAGTATTCTTTCACCACCAGATTCATGCCCGTTTCGCTGACGTCCTGACTCAACCCTTCACTGCCGCCGCCATCCGACTCGATACGCACCAGCAGCGTCCCTTCCACCCTTGGGGCCGCCCGTCTTTCCGAGTCCTTGGTTTTGACCTCAGCCGCTTTCTGCCGCCGGAAATCCAGCCCGGATAACTCGTGATCAAGCCGTTGCGTCAAACCAAACAACGAGTCGCTGATGTTAGCGGTATTGCCGATCTTGGCGCTGTTTTCCCGCAAGGTTTCGAACAGACAGGACAATGTCGTCTCCAGTGCGGAAAACTGATTTAGCTGGGTCTCCACATTGCTGAATATTTCTTCCGAACTGCCGACAAAGCCTTTCACATGCCCCTCCAGGTCGCTGATGATGCCTCGGGTGCGCTCCGCTTTGCCGCGATTGGACTGCACTTCATCCACCAGTCGCGACATGGTGTTGCAGCTGGTGGTCACGTTCTGATCCAGATCGTTAATAATGCGTGAGACCTCTTCCGCTGACTCGGCGGTTCGATGGGACAACGCCCTCACTTCATCCGCCACCACGGCAAAGCCGCGCCCCTGCTCTCCCGCCCGCGCCGCCTCAATGGCCGCATTGAGCGCCAGCAAGTTGGTCTGATCGGCGATCTCCAGAATATCTTTTAGAGCAGTTACGATGGTGCCCACCGAGGATTGCAGACTGGACACCTGACTGGCGGCGCTGCGAATCTCTCCCGCCAAGCGCACCAGCAGGTCCAGCACTTCCTGCACCAGGGCGATGCCTTCCGTGCTGCTTTGCTCAGATTTGATCGCCTCATCCCGATTGGTCTGGGCGATTTCCATCACCTTCTCGGATATTCGATGCAGACTTTCCGTGGCGTCATTCACCTCTTCCGAACGAGTCGCCTCCGCCTGACTGATGCGCTCAATCTCTCGGGCGACAGCGGCGATCTGATAGGCGGACTGCCCCATGTGTACGGAGCAGTCATTCACGCTGGCGATAACCCGGTTCAACGTCGCCAGCATCTGATTGCACTGACGGCCTAACTGACCGATTTCGTCTTCACTGGTAATTTCCACTTCGATGGTAAAGTCGCCTTTTTCCACGGACTGCAGCGACTTGGTCAACGCCAGGATTGGACGGACAAAATAATTGCCCAGGACAAAAATGACGCCGAACTGAACCAGAAACTGTAGGCTGGACTCCCAAATCGCATTAAACATGAATGAGCGATATTCTTCCTGCATGGCGGCGATAGTCGCCGCCGCCACCTGACGGCTTTCCGCCAGATCAATGAGCGCCTGCAACTCCACCGCGGCGAGAGTGCGGTTGTAAATAATAGTCACCACCGCCACGGCAAAGAATGCGATTTGTATTTTCCAGCGAATACTCAGGTTTGACACAGTAGTCACCCATTTCCGTCTTCAATGAAGCATTAGTACTATACAAGTGAAGTCGAAAAACGCCCGCTGGGCAAAAAAACGTGGCGGATAAACAGTATCCGCGCCCGCTTATTTTCGGGCTTGCTCGGCGGGAGCGATGACGGAAAAGCCGTAGTGCTCGGGGTCTTCCTCTTGCGCCGGTGAGAGTCTCACAGAATTATCAATGGCGAAATTCCACTCAAATCGTTGCATGTAGGCGCAGCGACGCAACGGCACGATAGTTCCTTGAGGAAATATGATTCCTTCCTCGCTGACCAAGTCCGTCTCCAACCGATAAGGAGAGACCTCCGTCGGACACAGCAGATCCGTCGAGTTGTATCGGACGCCTACCACAACTCCGCTTAGGAATAACCCAGCCATCGCTATAAATATTGCCAGCCGCAGTACGATCTTCTTAGCCATTACCTTCCATTCATCTCCATTAACATCGTTTGAAAAACAACCAACGCTGATCTATATCTTCTAATAAACCGTATCCAGCCTATGGGCCATATGAAAGCATTCAGCATCATCGCCTTTTTTCTCCTGCTGGCCGGGTATACGAGGGCTGACGCACAAAGCATAGTCCTGCTTATGGACGAGTCGTATCCGCCATACAGCTATGTCGAAAACAATGAAGCCAAAGGCATCTATGTCGACTTCATCAAAGAGGCGATGCAATCCATTCCTGACTATAAGGTCAAGTTTAAGCCGCTTCCCTGGAAAAGAGCGCTTAATCTGGTTGAAACCGGACGCGCCTTCGCCGTGTTCCCGCCCTACTATCGCCCAGTCAGTCGCAGTTGGATGGATTATTCGGTTCCTCTTTTTAAAGAGACGGTCGTGCTATTTACGCCCCCCGAGTTGCTGGAACGCCTCAAGCCCACTCGCTGGCCGGAGGATTATAAAGGCCTGCGCATCGGCCTGCAGTTGGGATTCGCCACGCTGTCGCCGCAACAAAAGGAGCTGTTCGTCATTTCTGAGTCGCCCAATATTCTGACCAATCTGAAACAAATCGCGCTGAACCGCATCGATGGTCATCCCAATGATTATCTATCGGTAGTGTGGACGCTGGAGCACAACCGACAGGACCCGGCTTTGGCCACTCTGGAAATCACTCCCGCCGCGATTATTAATGAGGAGGTCGCCTACCTCGCCTTTTCCAATATCCAGCCCGAACAATGGCCGTATCGGGCGGATTTTATCGCCAAAATGAATCAGTCCCTGGCGCGTATGAGGGATAAGAACCGGTTGCAGCAGATCGTCAACAAATGGACCCGAGACGTAAATGCCCCCGCCGCCGGCCATTGATGTGTCCACATGCTCGCTTTTTTACTCATGACAACCACTGAAGAGGAGTCCGTATGAAAAGAATAATTCTATTCGCCGCCCTGATGTTGGGATTCGTGGGGTTCGCCGCCGCGCAGTCCGTCACCCTGTTGATGGATGAAGCCTATCCTCCTTATAGCTATGCGGAAAACGGCAAACCCAAGGGAATATATGTGGACATCATCATGGAGGCGGCCAAGCTGACGCCAGACTACGCGATCACGCTAAAACCTTTGCCCTGGAAGCGTGCATTGGCGCAAATGGAGAGCGGCGAAGAGTTTGCGCTGTTTCCGCCTTATTATCGCCCTGAAGACCGCCCCTGGATGGATTACTCCATTCCCTTGCTGACAGAGACGGTAGCGATGTTCGTCACCCAGGACCTGGCCAGCAAAAAGCAATTGAGCAAGTGGCCGGATGACTTCAAAGGCTTGCGCGTTGGTTTACAGAGCGGTTACGCCACTTTGTCCGACGAAGAGAAAGCCATGTTCACCATGAGTCAGGCCTCGGATATTGTCGCCAACCTGAAAAAAATGGCGGCGGGACGTATAGACGCTCACCCCAACGACAAGCTATCCGTCATGTGGACGCTGGAAAACAACCGTTCCGACCCAACGCTGAAGGACCTGAAAATCGAACCGGCGGCGGTCATCAGTGAAGAAGTCGCCTATCTGGCGTTCTCAAATACCAAAAACCAGAGCTTCCCCTATCGCGAAGACTTCATCTCGAAGATGAAAGCGGCGGTCGAGCAACTGAAGCAAAGCGGCAAACTGCAGGAAATTATCGACAGTTGGACCAAGTAGCGCCTTAGTCCGCCGCGCTCCGCTTTATGCGTCTGAAGACAGCTGCGCCAACGCCAGGCGACGCTTTTTCGGCAATCCCGCGGCGGCTTTGTCGTAGGACCAGTCGATCAGCTCACGCAGATAGCCTTCGTTAAACGCGGCGGCGTCCACGATAGACACCCAGTGAAACCGGTGCATGTAGCGCGCCGGTTTCACCCCTTCCTGATCCGTCAATTCGAGAAAGCGCTCAGGGCTGGTTCTCATACTGAAACGCCAGCGTTCCGGCGCGCTGGTTTTAAAGTAGGCGAACTTCCGCCCCAGCACGTAAAACACCAGAATATTGGAAGGCTCGCCATACTCAATCCGCTCCACGCCAGGAAGTGAAAGACAGTAGTGTTTGATTTCATCGATATTCATTGGACAAGACTCAGAGGCTACATGGGGCGCATTAAATAGCCCACTGTTATATCCGGCTGCAAACGGGATATCCATTGAAAACTATTAATGGGTGACGCCGGATATAAATACAAGCCGCGGAACCGCACCACGTCGCCATCCACAAGGGGTTTCCTAACGCCCTGACTATAAAAGACTTTTAATTCACCCTGCCAAAATATAACAAATGGACTATAGCAAGCACGGCGCAAACCGCCCATAAATCAACGCCATATTAATACGCAGGCGCAGGGATGCGCCTGCGCGGCGTCCAGCCGCGGGAGGCAGAGCCTGACCTGTGCAGGCCCTGCCGTTGCAGACAAATAGAAGGACGCTATTTGTCTGCCTGGTAATAGTTCAAGGGTTTTAGAATGCACTCAGGAAACACCGGATACAAAGTCTTAACAACATTGGCCAAAGCGATGCTGCTTTCCGGGTTATTACTGTCCGGCGCCCAGGCGGAAGACCTTAACGGCCCGCTGGCGCAGACCAAGTCAGGACTGATCAGAGGCGTCAGCGAACTCGGCGTACGCGCTTTCAAAGGTATTCCCTACGCCGCGCCGCCCATCAAAGAAAACCGCTGGCGACGGCCGCAGCCGGTTCAGCCCTGGAGCGGCGTACGCGTTACGTCTCAGTTTGGCCCGGCATGCGCCCAATCCGCGCAAGAAGATCCCAACACCAGGCTGCCAGCCCCCTCAGTCAGTGAAGACTGCCTGACGCTCAATGTCTGGACGCCATCCTCGCCAATAGGCGCGCCCGATGCGCCTAAGCCGGTCATGGTCTGGCTGCACGGCGGAGACTTCCGCAGCGGCGTCGTCAGCTATCCGCTGAGTAACGGCGCACAGCTGGCGAACCAGGGGATCGTGGTAGTCACCATCAACTATCGTCTGGGATATTTTGGCTTCTTTGATCATCCCGCCCTGGTTCGCGATGACGTCACCACGCCAGCAAACTTTGGGCTGCTGGACCAGATCGAAGCCTTAAAATGGGTGCAGGAAAACATCAGCTCCTTTGGCGGCGATCCCGGCAATGTCACCTTGGCGGGAGACGACGCTGGCGCGGTCAGCGCTTACTACCTCATGGCCTCCCCTAAAGCGCTGGGATTGTTTCATAAAGTCATCGCTCAAAGCGGCGATCCCTGGCTCAAGCTGGAAGACCGTAATCAGGCGAAAAAGTCCGGTATGAAAGCCGCGACGCAAGCCGGCGTCGCCGCCGATGCCGACGCAGCCCAACTACGCGCTATTCCCGCCGGAACCTTAATAAAGCTGAACAGCGAGTTGCCGCCAGATGCGGCGTTCGGCCCGATCATCGGCGACGAGGCCGCGCCTTACACCTTATTGGATGCGGTGGATCGCAAGCTGATCGCGCCGGTTCCCCTGCTGACTGGCGTCAACAGCTATGAAGTCAGTATCGCGCCGCAGCTGAACCTGACCCAGGAAACCATTCTGGCGCCGCTGGGCGATCAGAAGGACGCCGCCCGCGCCCTGTATCCGGAAGACTGGAGCGACACCCAGTTTGCGGAAAAAGTATTTTCCGATATGCGCTACAACGCCCCCAATCGCTGGCTGGCGTTGGAGCAATCCAACCGCTCCAGCGCCTGGTTCTACTACTTCAACTACGCGCCGCAATATCTGCGCGAGCAGTTCTCCGGAACGCCTCACGGCTGGCACCTGCCTTTCACGTTCGGCACTTACAGCCTGATTCCAGAGATGTACGCCAATTTCCGGCCTCAGGACATCACCATGGCGCAGCGCTTTCAACGCTACCTGGTTAACTTCATGCGCAGCGCTTCTCCCAGTGATCCCACGTTGCCGAACTGGCCAGCTTACAACGCCCAGAATCAGATCATGATGGTATTGGGCGACGCCGCCGAACCCATGGCGGGCCTGTTTCGCCAGCGGATTGAATTTTTCACGACGCTTTACCGCAACAGCAATAAAAAATATTGATACGCGATCAGGGCCGGCGCCAATGCGCGCCCTCGCCCTGCCGTCGTCCGCGCGGAACGGGAATTACGAAACCTCAACTAGCCAAATTCCTCCTGGTCCACCATAATTCCCGGCCCGATTTCCTTCTTCACTAAGAAAATAGAGACCTATGCTTTTCAAAAACGCACTGATTTATCGTTTCACCAAACCCGTGCCCTGGCCTTTGGAAGACCTGGAAACCGGTTTGAGCGAACATGCTTTCACCCCCTGCCAGGCCAACGACACTTATCGTCTGGGCTGGGTTCCCGCTGCGCCTTTGGTCAGCGACGCGTTGGTCTATCAACAAGGCCGCTATCTGTTGCTGACCCTGAAACGGGAAGAGAAAATTCTGCCCGCCAGCGTCATTAAGGAAGAAGTGGAAGAACGCGCTCAGGAAATCGAAGAGCGCGAGCAGCGCAAATTGCGCAAGAAGGAAAAGAACGAATTAAAGGAACAGGTCATCACGGTTCTGCTGCCCCAGGCGTTTAAGCGTTCGCGTCTGATGTCCGCCTACATTGATCTGGATAAAGGTCTGCTGGTCGTGGATACGTCCTCTGGGACTCGTGCGGACGAGTTCACCTCCTTCCTGCGTCAGTCCATGGGCACGCTGCCAATTCGTTTCGTCGCGCTGAATGAGGCTCCTGCGGTGCACTTCTCCGACTGGGTGCAGAAAGACAACACCCCGACGCCTTTCGTTTCCGGCGATAACTGTGAGCTGCGCTCCGGCGACGGCTCCGACACCGTCATTCGCTGCAAAGGCACCGAGTCTTTGACGGACGCTATCTCCACGCATATTGAAAACGGCATGCAGGTGACGCAACTGTCCCTGGAGTGGGATGAGAAGCTGAGCTTTGCGGTCAGCGACGACCTGAAGATCAAACGCATCAAGTTTATGGACACCCTGCAGGAGCAGTTGAAGGACGGCGATACTGGCGAAGCCGCCGAGCGTTTCGCCGCCGACTTCAGCCTGATGACCCTTGAGTTCTCCCGCATGACGGAAGACCTGATCAAGGTTCTGGGCGGGGAAGACATGTCTGCGGTGATTCAAGAGTAAATCACACTCACCGCGCGGGCCGAATCCAAACCTGATGGACCGGCTCGCGCAGTTTCACAGTTCAACCTATTTGTACTTCAAGCGCTCCGCCTGCCACTCATCTGGCGCGTTTAACGGCAAGCGCAGAGCCATAACCCCTTCTTCATCATCGTAACGAATACTGAATCCCAGCTTTTCCGCCAGACGCAGCATCGGCTTATTGTCCGGCAACACTGAGCCCACCATTTCCACCGTGCCTTTTTCCCGGCAGTACTCAATGATCTTGCGCATCAGCACCCACCCCAGGTTTTCACCACGCAGATCATCACGCACGATGATGGCGAACTCACACTGCAGATTGTCCGCATCAGTCCACGCACGCACGGTGCCAAGAGTATCCTCGCCATAACCGCTTTCCTTCGGAGACATGGCGATAAAGGCCATTTCCCGGTCGTAGTCGATCTGCAGCATCTGCACCATTTCATCGTGAGTAAAGGACTTCCGATAGTGGAAGAAGCGATAACGTATCGATTCCGGCGACAGGCCGGAATAAAACTCGATGTGACTCGGCTCATCCTCTCCACGCACTGGGCGAATTTCCGCCTTGCGCTTCGACTTGGGCAGCATGATCCATTCCCGCAGCTCTTGTGGATAAGGCTGGATCGCCAGCTTCGCCGGTTTGTCGAGATCAATCATGGCGTTGACCGCCACCGCGCCGTGCTTATCGAAATACAGCGGCATGACCTCAAGCCCTTTGATTTCAGGGATATCGATAATGATCTGCGACAGAATCACCAGGGTTTCGCAGATTTTGGCGATGTCCTGCTCCGGGTTATAACTATAGTCTTTCAACAGGCGAAACATATGCGTCTGCAGCAAAAGATCCCGAGCCAGCACCATGTTCAACGGCGGCAGAGCGAGCTTGCGATCCGCCGACACATTCACCGCCGCGCCGCTGGCGCCGCACACCATTAAAGGCCCAAACACCGGATCGCGGGTGACCCCCAAACTGAACCCTACTCCGCCAACCGTCTGAAAACTGGGCTGCACGGCGAAACCTAAAAAGCCGCTGTCCGGGAAATGTTCCCTGTAATGCGTCAACAGGTAGCGACAGGAATCGCGAATGGACGCGTCCTCCACCAGCCCCTTCACCCTGCCCTTGTAGCGGCCACGGCCGGTCTTCTCGTCTTTAAAAGGGATACAGCTGTGCTCGTGCAAAATGCGGATGTCCACTGGCAAGCCAAACTCCCGCGCCACTTCCACGACCTGCTCTTCGGTTTCACAGTAGCGGGTATCCTGCATGTTGATGCCGTAATCGGTGAGAATCTGCCGCGACTCCGCATTGGTCAGCACCCGCCGTCCTGACGCGTATATCTTCTGAATGGTCTTGCGCGCACGGGAACGGTCCACTATCGGGTCGGTGTAGGACTCCGGCGTTTCCCGCAACACCCGCTGGCTGCGCTGGTGATTGACCATATGCATGAAGGCTTTCACCGCCTTATCCGGCGTGGAGAATGTGGGCACGCCACTGTGAAAAAACGCTTCCCTGGCGTCGTACACCGTACTGTGGCCCAGCCAGCAGGTGAAAATATTCAGATGAGAGCGCTTACCCGCTTCTATCACCGCATCCGCCACCTGCAGGCTGTCTTCGGTCAGAGACGGCGCGTACAGCACCAGCACATTGGACACGTGCGGATCGCGTCCGAGTATCTCCAGGGTGCGGCGATACAGCTCCGGGTTGGCGTCATAGTTGAGATCAATCGGGTTACGGCGCGTCCAATAAGGCGGCAGATGCTTACCCAGTTCACTCACCGTTTCCGGCGACAGCGAACCCAGCTCGCCATTTAGAGACGCCAACCGATCCACCGCCAGCACCCCAGGACCCAGACCGTTGCTGATAATGTGCAAAGGCTCGCCGCGCACCGGTTTCATCCGGGTTAACGTCTCCAGCGCATCGAACATCTCATCGGCGCCGTTAACCCTCAACACCCCGGCGCGCCGGAATACCGCATCGAAAATCTTGTCGCCGTCCACGACCCCCAAGGGCAGCTCCGCAGGACGCCATTGCGATGCCGGAGTGCGTCCGCTTTTCACTGCGATCACCAGCTTCCCCCGCGACACCGCCCGCACGGCGGAAATAAAACGCCGGGGCGAATGAATGTTCTCCATGTGCAGCAAAATGGCTTTGGTGCTGCGATCCTGGGCCAGGTAATCGATCAGATCGTCCAGCCCGACGTCAATGCCGTCTCCCAGGGTAGTTAGGTGCGAAAAGCCGATTCCCCGGGTGAAGGCCCAGTCAATCACCGCACTGGCGAGAGAGCCGGACTGGCCGATATAAGCGATCTTGCCCGGCAACACGCCCATATGCATATAAGTCGCGTTCAGATTGCTGGCCGGGGACAACATACCGATAGTTTCCGGCCCCAGGATACGAATGCCGAACTCAGACGCAATTTCCTGAACGGAATACATCAGCGGCCGACCACTGCGGCTGTGGGTGCGCGACAAGCCGCCGGTCAGGATCATCGCGGTTTTAACTTTGACGTTTCCCAGCACCCGAACAATGCGCGGCACGCTCTCCGGCGGCGTACAGATAATGGCCAAGTCCGGCCGAAACGGCATTTGCTGGGGCCGTTTCACGCAGGGGACGCCATGCACGTCGTGATAGCCCTTGTCATTCACCACCACCAGACGGCCTGAATAGTCCGTGGACATCAGATTACGCAACACCATGCCGCCCAGATTATTGGAGCGTTCGGAGGCGCCAATCACCGCGATGGACTTAGGGTTGAACAACGCTTCTAAATGTCGGGTTCCCAATCTGTTTTCTCCATTTGCGTTGACAGGCTCCGGACCCGGCGACTGCGGAAACACCGCCGATATCTAAGATACATAGACCAATACCGGCCACTTTGACAGATATCAAGATCCCCCGCTTTGACTGACTTGGCGTAATTCGATACGCCCACCTCAATCGCGGGCGCGGACTATAACATTCGCCCCATCTCCGGTTTCAAGCCGTTATCGCTTTGCAGTAGACTAAAAGCCTCTAAAAGGAAAACAAAGATGAAAACCGCCCTTTTCTATCATAAAGACTGTACATTGCACGACATGGGCGAGGGGCATCCCGAAAGCCCTATGCGATTACAGGCGATTATGGACCGGCTTGAGCACGCCGGCATACTGCAGGAAGTGGATCTGGTCGAGCCGCAGGAAACCGACCGCGACAAAATCATTCGGGTGCATCCCTCCCGCTACGTTGAACAACTGGAAAATCTGAATCCGGACAAAGGCCGCATCATGGTCGATCCAGATACGGCATTGATGCGTCACAGCATGCGCGCCGCCTATCTGGCTGCGGGCTCTGCGGTAGAGGCGGCGGATATGGTGCTCAGCGGCCAGGCGAACACCGCCTTTTGCGCCGTGCGTCCCCCTGGCCATCATGCGGAACGCAGCAAGTCCATGGGCTTCTGCTTCTTCAACAATATCGCCATCGCCGCCCGCCACGCCATGGATTTTCATGGTCTGGAGCGCATCGCCATCGTGGATTTCGACGTGCATCAGGGCAACGGCACGGTGGACATCTTTCAGGATGATCCGCGGGTCCTGTTCTGCTCCAGCTTTGAGTATCCGCTGTATCCGTTCAGTCACCATGCGGTGGATCGCCCCAACATCATCAATACGCCGCTGGACGCCCACACTCGGGGCCTGCAATTCCGGCGTAGCGTTGAAAGAGACTGGCTCGCCCGCCTGCAGGATCACCGTCCGCAACTGATACTTATCTCAGCGGGGTTCGACGCCCATAAACATGACCCTCTGGCGCACCTGGAGCTGGAAGAAAGGGACTACCGCTGGATCACCCGTTTATTGATGGACGTGGCGCGGGTTTACAGCAGTGGGCGCATCGTTTCTATTCTGGAAGGCGGTTATAACCTGAACGCCCTGTCCGCCAGTGTGGAAGCGCACATGGAAGGTTTGATGGGGAATTGAAACGTCGCATGAGCGAGGGCTTAACTTTGTTTAGAAGCTCCGCCCGCCAACAGCGGACGGAGTTTCCATAAGGTTGCGAGAAAGCGGCCTGTTCAGGCCAGGTTAGACGAGACCTTTTTCCAACGCTTCCTGACGAATGCCGTCCCAGCCGTTTTTGACTTGCTTCAACAAGCCCGCCACTTCATCCAGAATGGTCGCGTCATTTTGCAGGTTGGCTTCAAACAAGCGACGCTCCATGTATTCGTACAAAGCATCCAGACGCTCTGCGATGTCGCCGCCTTTTTCTTTGTCCAGGAACTCGCGCAAACCGCCGACGATTTCAACCGCCTTGCCGATCAGCCGATTTTTGCCTTCAAAGTTATTGGCGAGAATCTGCCCTTTCGCCATGGTAATACGCTCCAGCGCACCGTCGAACAATAGCTGGATCAACTTGTGCCCATCCGCATCGACAATGCTGGTCTGACGATTCACGCTCTGATACTGATGTAACGCGTTCATTGTAATAGCAACCTCATAATTACTCGTCTGTGATCTTAAGCGCCTGGATCAGGCCCTTCGCTTAACCCTTGCTTCCAGTGGTGCTGGCCACCAGCGCTTCCAGCTGCGTGGACAAAAAGTTTTCCGTGTTCTTGAGCTGGGAAATAATCAAATCCGCGGCGGTGAACTGACGCGCCAGCCGATCCGTCAGGGCCGTAATGCGATCGTTCAACTCCGTCCGGTCTTCAGAGATTTTTTCCAGCTGTGAATTAAAGCCATTGATGGCGACCGTAATCAAACCGTCGGCGGACAGATAATTGTTCACCAGGTCGACCATCTGGTCTCCCACCCCTTCAATATAAGTCGCTGTGCCGCGTGCGCCAGTGGCGCCGCCGGTAATTTGCAGTTTGAGCCCTTTCGAGTCTCCGTCCGCAGAGGTCAGATACTGGCCCTTACCGGTAGCGGCTTTCCCATTGATCGTGCCGGCGACATCCAGGCCATCTACGCCGGTGGCGACAGTCAAACCCAGCTGCGCCGCGGTATTGGTGTCGATGGCGGTAATCTCGACCTTGGACGTACTGCCATATTCTCCAGAGGTGAACACCAGCTGGTTACTGCCGTCCAACGAAACAGTCACGCCAGAGCCTGCGATATTGGTGTCCGCATCCAGCTGAGTCTGAATTTCCGCAAGCAACTCACTGTCAGTATAAGTTCCGGCGGTCAGAGTAATGGTGTTGGACTCCACCCCGTTGACTTTGATCTTGAAGGTGTCGTTATCCGCATCAATGACTGTTGAGCCGCCCAGCGCCACATTGCCGGTGAAAGCGCCCTGCGTCGCCACCTGAGTGATATCAACGGCGTACGAGCCAATCTTGGTATTTATCCCGGCGCTGACGTACTTGACCTGCGCATCCGTCGTACGCCCCTGGTCGGCGAACAAAGCCGCTACGTCATTCGGATAACTTTGCAGCTTGTTTTGGAACGTGAGGCTGTTGAACTCCAGTTGTCCCGATTCTGAGTTGGTCGTAATTCCCAATTCAGACAAACTACGGACGTTAGCGCTTTCCAGCCCGGGAACAATTGAACTCAGCGTAGAGCGCAACTGGGTGGAGATAGTGCGCACAGTGGAGCTGCCCAGCAAAGTGCCTTTTTCTCCGGTATCACTGTCAAAAGCGGTGACTTCGCTAATGATTTCCTGCAAAGCATTATATTTATCCACTAAATCCTGGACCCTTTCGGTCACAGCATTCAGGTCTTTGCTAACGGTAACGTTGACTGCGCTTGCGGTTTCAGCATTTAAAGTCAGGGTCAGGCCGTCCACCACGTCATCGACGGTGTTCAACGAACGGGTGATGGATACGCCATTCAAAGTAAAGGCGGCGTCTTCCGCTGCGACGTCCTGAGTTAAATTCTGGTTGGTGGCGTTATAAATAAACTGGGAAATCCCCGAACCATCCGTACTGTTGCCGTCGTTATCCGTCGCTGAAATAGAAATGGCGTTCGCCACACCGGTTTTTGAAGCGGATAACACAAGCTGGTAGGAGGAGCCGTTGTAAATAACGGAGGAGTTAACGTCCAATCCCATATCGTTAATGGCGTCGGACAATCCCTGCAACGTATTGTTACTGCTATCAACGGTCAGGTTTTTGGTGACGCCGCCGACAGTAAAAGACAGCGTGCCTGTTCCTACAGTGGTGGTGTCTTTATCAGCGAAAGTGCCGGAACTCAATGATTGCGCAACGGCCAGATTGCTGACGGTGAGCGCATATGAACCAGTTTTCGCAGAGGTGTTGGCGGTAACGCCAACAGCAGAGCCGCTGGAAGTCGCCGTGTTGCTGGACATCGCTTCCGGCGTGCTCAATGTACGAGCGGATAAACGCAGGTCGGTAATTGCGCTTTTCAGACGACTCAAGTCGCTGAGTTTGGCCGTCACTTCATCTTCTTTGAGATTCAGCCTTTTTTCCGTCGGCTCACGCTCAGCACTGGCCAGCTTCTCGATTAATTCGCTGGTCAATACTCCCGAGCCGATGCCTATTGAAGAAACGCTTGCCATGTGACGCCAACCTCGCGGATTGTGTGTACGATCATATCTTTATTTATCGGCAAAAAGGGGCAAAACTTTGCCCCTTTTTTTGTTACGGATCGTAAATTCCTGCCGAACCCTATCTGATTCCGCCAAGCCTCACGCCTTGGCGGAAAACAGATTAACTGGTTCATCCTGCTGCAAGTTGCGAGCCAGCTTAAGGGCCAAGTCATCGGGAATCTGTCTCACTACTTCTTTTGTGGTTCTGTCCAAAACAGTAATGACCGTTCTTCCCGAGACCTCATCCAATTCGAACTGCAGGTCACGCTGCACAGATTGAACGTATTCATTCAACTTGGTCACCGCTTCCCTAAGCTCGTGGCTTTGCTCCCTCTCCAACTGTTGCTGTTGCTTATTGGCAATGTCGTTGGTGGGCTGGGCTGCAGAGCTCTGCTTCGCAGCCTGCGTATCAGGCGTAGACGTTGCTACCCCGGACTTAACCTTAGGTTCAATCGGAGGTGACGACGTCGCGGACTGAGCAGACGGCAGGTTCACGGGTTTAGTGGCCGCCGCCATACTCAGTTCAGTAGTCTTAACGTCATTCATATCTCACCTCTTAGCATGTCTTAACGCTTAAACCGGCCGGAAGAGAACATCCGGCCGGTATTTCACGTTAGTTCACTCCGTTACTGCAGGAGCGACAAGACTTGCTGGGGTCTTGCATTAGCCTGCGCCAATATCGAGATACCGGCCTGTTGCAGTACCTGCGCCCTTGACAACGCTGCGGTCTCGGATGCGAAGTCTGCGTCCCTGATCCGGCTGTTGGCGGAGTTCAGGTTCTCGTTGTTCACTTCCAAGTTCGCAATCGTGTTCTGGAAGCGGTTCTGGATGGCGCCCAGTTCCGCCTGTTTGGACGTTACAGTCTGCAGTGCGTTATCCACCGCCTTCAGAGCCGCTTCAGCGCCAGCTACAGTAGAGATATCCACATCCTGCAGCAGAGAGCCGCTTTCAGCGCCGCCGAATGTACCGATTCTCAGACCCGCTTTCGCCAGACCCGCAGAGTTGGTGTTGGATTCAACGTCTATCTGACCGCCAGACAACAGTGTCACAGAGCTGACAAAGGTCGTGGTGGTGATGCTGGCCATCGCTGTGGCGCCGCTGATGTCGATGTTACGACCGTCCGCAGCCACCAGAGTGAAGGAGTCAGAGTCCAGTACTTCCGCAGTAACGCCAGTCTGACCGGATTTCTGGTTGATCGCATCGATGATCGCAGCCTGTTTCACAGCGACGTCGTCAGTGGTGCTGAAGCTCGCAGTGATGGACACGCCGTTGACCGTAATCGTCGCAGAGGCAGTCGTGGTAGTCAGGTTGCCTGAGTTAACACGGTTTTCGTTAGCCAGCGCGGTAACGCCAGTCTGGTCAGACGAACGGTTGATCGCAGCCGCTTTCGCGATGGCGCTACCGTCCGCATTCGCAGTGGAAGCCGTGTCGTCAGTGCTCAAGCTGGGCCCGATACCCACGTTGTTGATGACGATGTCGCCAGTCACCAAAGCGGTGGTGGTGCCATTATCACTCACAATACCTGCGTTGTTTCCGCTGAATGACCCTACTTCAAAGCCGGCGTTATCGATGTTGCCTGTAGTCGTGGTGAGTGCAATGTCGCTGCCGTCATCGCTTGAAAGCGAGTAGGTGCCGACATAGGCGTTACCCAGGGAGCTTGCCGCGGCCAAACCAAAGGTAGCCAAGGTGTTGCTCGTAGTTTCAGTCAATACGATGTTACGACCGTCGTCAGCCACCAGGGAGATACCCTTGGCGGTGTCGCCGTCGAAGACCGCGCGCACGCCTGTGGCGCCGGATTTTTCGTTAATGGCGTCCGCTGTCGCTTGCAGGTTCTGCTCGACAGTCAAGGTGGTGCCTTTACTCAGGTTGATGCTGACCCCGTTCAGGTTCAAGCTCACGTTCGCCGCAGTCGCGTCGGCGGTAGTGGTGCCCGCGACATAGTTCGCGTCGACAGTAGCGGTGACGCCTGTCTGATCGGATACATCATTAATCGCCGCCGCCTTAGCAATGGCGCTTGACGCCGCATGGCTGGTGGAAGCCGTGTCGTCAGTACCCACAGATGCGCCCACGGAGATGCCATTGATAACGATGTCCCCTGCAACCATTTCATTGCCGGTGCTGCCTACAACCAGAGCGGTCGTAGTCGTTCTGCTGGAAATACCGCTGGTGTCCGCTGTTCCCAAAGTGCTGGTGTCCAGCTTGGAGATGGTCACGCTGATGGTGTTCCCCAGGTTAGCGCCAGTTTGGAAAACGGAATTCTGGAAAGAGCCGTCCAGCAGTTTCTTACCGTTGAAGTTGGTAGTTGCAGCGATGTTTTCAATCTCGCTGATCAGCTGGCCAACCTCTTCCTGCAAGGCTTCACGGTCGATAGTTGAGTTAGTGTCGTTCGCAGATTGCAGTGACAGTTCACGAATACGCTGTAAGCTGTCTTTCATTGAACTCAAAGCGCCTTCAGCGGTCTGCGCCAATGAGATCGCGTCTCCCGCGTTACGAACCGCGACGTTAGTGCCGCGAATCTGAGCGTCGAAACGTGTTGAAATCGCCAGACCTGCCGCGTCGTCTTTTGCGCTGTTGATGCGGAGACCCGAAGAAAGCCGCTGCAACGACGTATCTCCTGACCGCTGTGAAGCGTTCAGGTTACGCTGCGCATTCAACGACGCAATGTTGGTATTAATTATTTGAGGCATGTTTGCTTCTCCTGTAACCCTTCTCACTCGGTTAAGAGGTTCTCGCTTCTACACAGCAGGGCCGGTCGAACTGCGCTAACCCGTTGTCCTTAGTAACGGCTTCAGGAGAAGATTCTTTAGTTAATTTTTGCCTGCTCTTTGTAATGAAATGTAAGCCTTAACCCCATGACTTCACGCTCACGCAAAGTCATCGGGATCATTGATCGAACGGCGCACCCAGGGATCTGTCTCAAGGTCGAATTTTTTGTACATAACCTGAAGAAAATGTTTATGTACATCAAGGAGAAAGCGCAGCATGGTCTGTCTCCATTCTTCCATGAAGGTCAGCCTCTCCGCATCATTCTGAATGGCCAGCGTATGCGCGAAACCGATATAAAGAAAATGTCTGATAGAGCCCCGCAACAGGAAATAAAATTCTTTAGCTTTAACTTGCACCTGATCTTCCATGTAAGTGTTGATGCGGTTACAGACTCTGTTCATTTCATCTTTGCTGGTAATGGGCGCCTGCAAAAATGTCGAAACATCGTCGCTGAACTGCCCGAACAAGACATTTAAGCGGTCTCGCTTCTTCTCAAGCACGTCTACCGGTATTTTTTCGTGCTGCGACGCGTAGAGGTAATCCACCACCTTCTGCTTCTTGTCGCTGCTCGCGTTGAGCGCCGTCAGGGAAATCGGTAATGGTCCCGGCGCCACCCACTCAGAGCCCTCAATCTTGGCCCCATGAGAAAAATTGTAGACTTTGCCGCGCTCAGGGAAGTCACGCAGACTGTTTTCCGCTTTGCGTTTGGCGGCGAAATATTGCGGTGACGTCAAAACGGAGCCGCCGTCAACACCCTCCACCTTAAACACATGCTGGCCGTCGTAATCCACGCTGCGCTTGAACGCCTCATGGGCGTCGTCGTCGTAATAGATCGAGCTTTGCGCATGGTGATGGCGTCTGTCCGTGAACCCAAAGTCCATTCCAAACAACAAGATGTTCTTGAATCCGTAGTGCAGCGCCCAGGCTAACCCGAGGTTCGTGCAAGTGGGAGTTCCCCCGCGGATGATCTGCCCATGCTCGGGAAACATGGTCGCCAGCCCACACTCTTCTTTGATGTAAGCGCGCCGTTCGCCAAACAACTGGTATACGATCGGGCTGATGTGAATAGGAGCAATAACTTTTATCGAATTCAAGTAATCGGGATCTTTAAGCCGCTCCAACTGCCCGACCACATATTGATAGTCAGACTCCAGTTCGACATGAATATCCGGTTTGATTCCCATCGGATGCAACGCAGTGATGGAGGAGCCGCATGAAATGATCAACGCGCCGCGCTGTTGCATCTCCCGTAACTGATCTATGCGCATGTCCAGGGAGGGACCCGCCCCTACAATGCACACCGGCACATCGGTTATGTCATTGACAGGCGGCGGCAATAACTCAACGCCGCTATATATATTGTGCGCCGCCTGATTAAGCTGGTTGACCTCATCGTCATAATTGCCCCAGGAAACCAGGAACACATACAGGTCGTCGCACACCTTTTCAGATAAATTATCGTGGGACTTCAGGCCGCGATGATTATAAAACAGCGTCGCGAGAGGAAAAGCTGGCGGTGTCGTAACCAGGTTATTCCACAGCAGCGCCCACTGTGAGTATTCGTCTTCCTGCCCGCCCAGCAGAAAGTGAATGGTGCGCCCTTCCGCGCCGTCATACTTGCGGCAGATCTCCGCCCAGTCGACGGCGTACAGACTCGCGGCGAAATGATCCAGATTAGGCTCAAAAACCACGGCGTAGTTGACCTTGTGCTGCTCCAGGAAGGCCTCAATGTGATAACCCACGCCGCACCCGAGGAAGACAATGCAGGGATAAGAATCCCCCAGCCAAAAATGATTGAAGTTCGACTTGTTAATAGGAGATTTTCGAATAATGGCGTCAGCGGCTTTGAAGAAAAACCTTGGAAAGCAGTAATCGCCGGGAAACGGCGGGTCAATAGAAACCACCTTGCCGCCTTCACTGTAGACCTTGGTGAATTCCTTGATTTCGTTCAGAGCATAGGCCTTGGCTTTACCGCCGTATACGGAATGGCCTTCATCGTGAATATCCACTTCACCAGCGTCAGGGATGATATTCAGCTTGGATTTTTTCATCTGATAGTTCAGGAAGTGCTTATATATGCCGGGAAAGTGGTCTTTGAAGTAGGCTAAATTCTTTTCCCTGCGCTCGATGAAAGGCTTAAGTATTTCCGCTTGATCGGTCATTGCTTCTATCTCTTTTTTAGTTTTTCCGAACGAGAAAATTGGGGCGGCAATTTTCCGTCACTCGAAAAATTTTTAGTGAACAGACAAAGTTAGCGTAGCAGTGATCTGCCCATTACTCCTGTTTTCGCCACTTTTAACGCCTCTATCTTTCAAGCTCGGCAATTATCATGCCGCCATTTCCGCAGCCGCTTCAAAAAGGGAGGCGTCAGCTTACGCGCCTTTCTTTGCAAGGCGGCGCTATCTATATGAAGGAGAGAGCGATTGTTATCCCCATTTTCCTCTTGGCGGCAAGCGGCAACTTTTTGACCGCCCCTTGGCAAACTCCTGCCAAAATCCATAGGCCTCCCTTTCCCGCAAACCTATCTGCGTTTTTTTGTGATTAAAAATCAAACACATAAAATTTCCTAAAAGTTCTGGCAATGCTTTTGCATAGGCAGTGGAAACGCTCCTTTCTGCGCAATTTTTATTCGCATAGAGGGGCAGGCAAAGTCAGGTAGCCGGTTGCTACGCATCCGAGCGGCTCTTACGAAGGAAACGGCCCGGCTGGTATAGACGCAATAGGGGGAAGTTATGCCTCAGATAATTAATACCAACATCGCCTCGATCAACGCGCAGCGAAATCTTAATAATTCGCAGTCGGCCAACCAGACCGCTCTGGCGCGCCTGTCATCGGGTCTTCGTATCAACAGCGCGCGGGACGACGCCGCCGGCTTGGCGATATCCACCCGCTTTACCTCCCAGGTACGAGGATTAAGCGTCGCTATCCGCAACGCCGGCGACGCCGTGTCGCTGTCGCAAACAGCGGAAGGCGCGCTTGGCGCGATGAGCGAAAACCTCCTGCGTATTCGCGACCTGGCGCTGCAATCCGCCAACGCCACCAACAGCGGGCTGGATCGCAAAGCGCTGAATGAAGAGGTCAACCAGCTGCTTCAAGAGATCAAGCGGGTATCGGAGCAAACCAACTTCAACGGCACCAAATTGTTGGACGGCACCTTCACTGACGTGACCTTCCAAATCGGCGCCAACGAAGGGGAATCGGTCACTTTCGGTATTGAAGGCGCTACGGTGGACAAACTGGGAGCGGCGGAAACCGACGGCATATCCTCGGAACCGGAAGCCGCGGCTCTCGCTGCCGGCGACCTGGTGATCAACGGCATCGCCATTGGCGCATCCACTGGCGTTGACGATGCGTTCTCCAGCGCCAACCAGGACCAGAGCGCCATCGCCAAAGTGGCGGCGATCAACAAACTGACGGAATCCACCGGCGTAGAAGCCGTGATTAACGGCACCTACGTCAGCGGCTCCACCACTTTTATCGCCACCACCCAGTCAGCGTCCGTGACGATAAACGGCGTGGCGATCGCAGTGACCATCTCCTCTAACCTGTCATCGCAGGTCAATCTTGAGAACGTCGCAGCGGCGATCAATGAAAAGTCCGGACAAACCGGCGTCACCGCCTCGTTTGACGGCAACCCGACGGTCGGCATCAGGCTGACGGCGGAGGATGGCCGCAACATTGTCATCCAAAGCACGGCCCTCAACTCCACCGCCTTCGGTTTGCCGCCGTCCGACACGGCCGCCTCCGCCGCCGTTACCTACACGGGCACCTTTACGCTCATATCACGCGACGGCAGCGCCATTGGACTCGACACCACAACCGGTAACATTGGCAACGCGGGTCTTTCTGTAGGCACCTTCAGCGGTAATAACAGCGGCGCCATCAGCGACCAGGTGGACGCCAACCCGTTCGCTGCCGGCGACCTGGTTATCAACGGCGTTCCCATCGGCCCGACGCAAACCAACTTTGACACCTCTTCCAGCACGCAAACGGACTCCAGCGCCATCGCCAAAGCTGTGGCGATCAACAAGGTCAGCGATCAGACCGGCGTTGTGGCGGAGGTAAACGATACGATCCAAAACGCCACGGCGTTGGTCACCGGCAGCGCGCAAAACTTCAACTTCCAGATCAATGGCGTGCAGATCAACATCTCCTACGGCTCCAATGACACCGTGGCGGATGTGCAAAGAACGGTTATCACCGCGATCAACAACAAGTCTGGTCAGACTGGGGTACAAGCGGAAGCCTTCGGCAGCAGTTACAGAATGATCGCCGACGATGGCAGGAACATCCAGATATCCAACGCCTCTACGACCACGTCGTTAATTGGATTGGGCACGGTGGACACTGTCACCGCCAGCACCATCACCCTGCTCTCGGCCGGCGCCATCGAGTTGGATACGCTGACCGGTCAGATAGAAAAGAGCGGGTTCGAAGTCGGCACTTACGGCTCCAACTCCACCGGACAATTGGTGCAAAACATCGATATATCCACGGTGGACGGCGCCATCCTGGCCCTCAGTGCAGTAGACAACGCGTTGAACACCATCAACTTCCAGCGTGCGAATCTCGGCGCGATTCAGAATCGCTTCGAGTCGACCATATCCAACCAGGCGATTGCGTCAGAAAACCTGACCGCCGCCAACTCGCGAATCCGCGATGCGGACTTCGCGGCGGAGACCGCCGAGCTGTCCCGAACCCAGGTATTGCAGTCAGCCGGATTGTCGATTCTGGCCCAGGCTAATGCACAGCCGCAGCAGGTGCTGCAGCTGCTGCAAGGCTAAACAGAGATTGAATTGAGCTAGCAGAGGTAAGAACCATGCAGGCAACAGCGCAAGCAAACGAAAAACTTCAATCCACTCGTGTTGAAGCCGCCCATTTACTGATAGAGGCGAACGAGATATACCGCGCCTCCAATCGTCCAGGCGCGTCGCATCAACAACGCAGTGAGGACAGAGGCGCCGCCAAAACGCTGATAGAGCAAGCGCTGGCGCTGGAGCCAGCGCAGGCCTCGGCGCTGGGCCTGCTGGGTCGAATAGAGCTGGATGAAGGACGGCTTAACGAAGCGCGCCGGTTCTTCAACCAGGCGCTGGCCCAAGACCGCAACGCGCCGCAACTGATCGCCAACCTTGGCTATCTGAATCTGATGGAGAATCAGCCCGCCCAGGCGGAGCAATATTTCCAGCAGGCGCTGCAACAGGATAAAAGCTACGCCGCCGCCTTTCTGGGCATCGCACACTGCCAGGCGGCGATGAGCAATTACGATATTGCCTATATGCACTATCGGCGCTTACTGGAATACGGTCTGGAGTGGCCTACTCTGTACGCCGGCATGATCAAGTGCTGCGCTCATCTGCAGGTTGAAAGACGCTCCGAAACCATTGAGCGCGATCTGTTGGATTTACTGCAGCAAGAAGACCTGCCTCATCAGAATCTGGCTCGCATTACCGCACAGGCGCTGGCGTTGAAATACGACCTGCGCAACCCTGACGTGTGCATCGACATCAACGACGCCGCGCAGGACCCGTTACTGCTCTTGGCGCTGACCAGAACTGTGATGCCAAATGCGGACGTGGAGCAGTTCGTCACGTTGATACGCAAAGCCATCCTTGACGAGACGACAGCCTCTGGCGAATTACGCGAAGGGCTGCAGGAACTGGCCATCGCCATCGGCGTCTACAATGTCGCTACCGGCGGAGCACTCTACGCCGCCGAAGATGAAACCGCTCAAATCAGCGACCTGAACAGAAAGATTCTGCTGTCCTGCACAACGGAAAACAGCGTGACGGATATCGCAGGCGCCCTTATCGTCGCCGCCATGTACGTCACTCTCTTCCCTCAGGCCTACTCGCGCTTTTTGTCGGCTTTCTCCCTGGACGACTGGCCGCAGTCGATGCAACTGCTGATGGAAGCCAGCTTCTACTTACCCATGGAGGATGAAGGCTACAAGCAAGGGTTTCAGGAAAAACAGCTTGAGTTACTGGAAGACGCAGCGGAAGTCGCCATGGCCTGCCCAGTGTGGCGCAACATAGAGTTCTTTAGCGAGCAATCGTTGCGCAAACAATTGGAAAGCGTATTAGGGGCGCGGGCGCAGCAGTTGCCCGAACGCCTATGCGCGATGATTCTCGGCGCCGAGTCGTCACAAAGAGCAGTGGAATTCGCCCGCTACTTTGACGACGTGGACGTTATCGCTGTCGACGAGAATCTGGCGAACCTCGCTTTTGGCGCTCGCAAAGCGGAACAGTATGATCTGGAAAATATCGTATTCTGGCCCTACTCCATCGCCCAGCGTTTTATCGAGGACGGAGCGACGATTCACTTCCTGAAGATTGAGAAATTTCCTTCTCTCAGCGAGGCGGAGTTTAACCTGATCGAAAGCATCAAGAGGATGGTGTGTAAAGGCGGCGTCGTACAGGTTTCAACCGGCGACAGCGAGCTGACCCAGGTGACGGATAAAGCTCAGACGATCATTGAGCACTATCGACTGACCCGACGCTCCAATGATATTCGCCTGCTACGCCGGGCCATTATTGAAAATGCGGACGATCCCTCCTGGGCGCCATTGCTCAGCCACCCGCACTTTTACAACCTGACAGGGTGTCGCAGCACCTGGTTCGCTGGCGAAGATCGCGCGCAGATTCAGTCCGTACTGACGTACCTTAGCAATGAGGTGGACTGGAAACTGGCGCAGGTCAAAGACCGGGACGACAAGGTGCAACCCTCAGGTCCAATATTGAAACAACTGCAGACCGAAGTCTTCGGGGCCGATATCGGCAAAGTGATCGGCCATGATCTCAAGCTGTATTTTGTGAAAAGGTAAAAGCCACTATCGGCGGGCTGCAAGGCCCGCCGTTTTTTTCTTCCCTCTTCCCTCTTCCCTCTTCCCTCTTCCCTCTTCCCTCTTGAGACGCTAACCGCTCACTCCGTTATCAGCCAAACTTGACCCGTCGATTATCCAGTTTATTGGGCGATATCCGGCAGTCAGGAAATTTTCCCACGACCAGACTGTCATCCGGCGTATCGATACCTTGCACGAACGCATCCGCGGCAAAAGTGACGTTAGCGCCAACGCGACAGTTACCAATCAGCTTGGAGCCGGAACAGAACACCGCGCCCTCGCCAATCGTTGGGTAGTCGCCGCGATAGGTGGAGCCAATGGTCACGCCCTGGTACACCGTCAGATAGTCGCTGTAAGAGGCTGAACCCAGCACCGTTCCAAGCGGGTGCACCAACAGGAAGATACGCGGCAGCTCCACGCCATAGAAGGCGTCTACACCATGCAAGGCTTTATTAAGAAGAAACGCCTTTTCCGCCAGCGTCACCTGACTGTCGCGGTAGGCCTGGTTAGCGAGAAAATACAAAAAGGTAGCGTAATGATCGCCGTGAAGATGGTTAAACACGGCCTGATCGTTTTCGACATAGTATTTCAGGCGAATATGGGAGAAGCAGAACTCCAGCCGCTTCAGCGTTTCAGGCAGAGACTGAGACAACGCTGTCTCCACGCTGCGGCCGTCCGGGAAAAAATGATCAAGCTGCTTACTGACATAATGAGCCAGATGCTCAGGGGCTAAAGATAGCTGCATGGTTATTTGATGAGCTTCATGGGGACGCCAGCGTTCAATAAATGCGATCTGGCGCGAATGGGATTGTTGTCGCCAAAGTGAAAGATACTCGCACACACCACCGCATCCGCGTTCGCTTCCTGAAAGGCCGCAGCTAGGTGCGCGAATGTGCCGGCGCCGCCGGCGGCAAGCACGGGCCGATCAGTAACCGCCTTGGCGCACTTGATCATCTCCAGGTCATATCCCTGCATCATGCCGTCGCGATCGACAGCGTTGACGATAAACTCGCCGGCGCCGCGCTGGGTCATGTCGCGAATAAACTCTTCCAGCTCCCGCTCTGTTTTGTGACGACCACAATGAGAGTACAAGCGGTATGCGCCATCTTCCCGTTTCACATCCAGTCCGACGACAATGCATTGGCGGCCAAAGATAGCCGAAGCGTCGTTAATCAACCCCGGATTTTCTATAGCGGCAGTGGTGATAACGACTTTATCCGCGCCGGACTGCACCAGGCGACGCACTTGCTCCACAGAGTTCACTCCGCCGCCGACGCTCAGCGGCATAAAACACTCGGAGGACACCTTATCAATGAGATTCAACAATTGCTCAAAGTCGCTTCCCTGGCGATTGGCGTCCACATCCAGAAACACCAGTTCATCCGCAAACTGAGCGTTGTATATGCGAGCGGCGGAAACCGGATCGCCAGTGTCCCGAAAAGCGGAAAATTGTTTCCCCTTCACCATGCGCCCCTGACTCAACAGCAGCATGGGAATAATGCGCTTTTTCAGCATCGCCCGTCCCATTCACAAAAGTTTTCTAGAATTTTCAAACCGTTATCCTGGCTTTTTTCAGGATGAAACTGCACCCCGACGATATTGTCCCGGCCGACCACGACGGGGAATGACGCGCCGTATTCCGTTTCCGCAATCACGTGGCGGCGATCTTGCGCTGCAAAGTAATAGGAATGCACAAAGTAGAAATCCACATGCTTTTTCACCCCCTGAAAAATCGGGTGTTCCTGATGATGAATCAGCGCATTCCATCCGACATGCGGAACCGGACCATCGACCTCCAGATGACGCACCACACCGGATATCAGATCAAGGCCGGCGTTCACGCCACCCTCTTCGCCTTGCGTCGCCAACAATTGCATGCCAAGACAGACGCCCATCAACGGACGCCCCTGTTGAACGTGGTCATGGATCGCCGCCAGTAAGGCCGCCGACGCCAGATTGGCCATGGCGTTTCCGAAAGCGCCGACACCGGGAATGATCAGGTGCGTCAATTCGGCTAGCTGATCCGGCGCGGCGACGACATGGGCGTCGTACCCCACGGCGTCAATGGCGTTGAGCACCGACTTGATATTGCCCATACCGTAGTTCAATACGCCGATATTCATCCAGGCTCATCCTCGCGGTACCATTTAATGGCGTCCCAGAGCGGTTCGCCGCGGACAGGATGGTCAAAGTCAGGTTCGAAAGGCGGTATGACCATTCCAGACACGATTTCATTAAACTCCTGCTCGGTCAGCCCCACATATCCCAGGAAAATATCCAGAGACTCCGGTCGCCGCCCATCCAGTTCATTCAAGCGTTCAGCTTCCTCCAAAGAAATGCGGCCGCGACGCAGCTTCATGGCGTTTATTTGCGTGATACGACTATAACCACGCTTTAAATACTTGATGTAGTCACGGGTTCCCTGCATAAAACATTCAATTTTCTCGCAAGTGGTGTTCACCGCTATCGGCGCGCTTTCCACCTCGTCTGTCCGCCAGCCCAGCTCTTCCTTGATCACTTTCACGTGCTTCTCATAATCCCAGGGGATAAAGCTTCCCAGGCAAACGGAGGCGTAGCCGATTCGCTTGAGGTCTTTCAGGCTGGGATAAGTGAACGGGGCCAGATCACGGCGGTCGATCGGGTCTTCCGGCGAATTGATCATGCCGTACATGTCGTCCGCGGATATGCCAAGATTGCGGATCATGTTGAATTTCTTCTCATCCTCATACTCGATCTCATCGTTGAGATAATCGTAATACGCAGTGATCTCCGCCTGGGGCTCGCCCCAGATGATCAACGGCACATTGAACTTAACCGCAATCTGCATGGGGTATGAATAAATGCCTGTGTGACAATGCCAGCAAAAGTCGGTCTTGCGACGAAAAGACTCCAGCATCAAACGTTTGACGATCTTCCAGTTGGGCGTGAATTCAATAACGTCCACCCCCAGCTTTTTGAATGTGCGCGTACAGTTTTCTTCAATAGTAGGGCGCATAAAGCCATGATTGAAGCGTACGACCAGTGGTTTGACGCCATACTCCTTGACCAGGTAGTAAAGTTGATAGGTGCTGTCCTTGCCTCCGCTGAACGGCACAATGCAGTCGTAATCGTATTTACCCCGGTATTTTGCAATCAGCTGATCCAGCAACGTCTTGCGCGCGCCCCAATCAATCTGATCCGCCTTGATCTCCCAGGACCGACAGATATTGCACACGCCATTCGCATCAAATTCGATGGTTTCATATGTCTCGGGCAGCAGGCACCGAGTGCATCTCTTCAGCTTTTTCATAGCAGTATTCATAGCAATATTATTCAGTTTAATACTTTTAAGGAGTAGCGGATCTAGAGGCAGAAGCCATCATCCACAATCAGGTTGCCGCCATTGATGTAACGTGAAGCGTCAGACAATAAAAACACCAGCGCGCCGCAGATATCGTCAGGGTCCAACATGCCTTTTTCGCTGCAATATTCCGCATAGGCCTGCAAAAAAGCTTCCGGTTGGCCGTCTGCAATGCCGCCAGGACTGATGGCATTGACCTTTACGCCTGTGCCGCGCAAGTACTTCGCCATGTAACGTGTGAGGTGGATGAGTGCGGATTTAATCGCCGCATACTCCACCGGCATCGTCATCGTCGTCCCCTGATAAATATCGAAGCGGGGAGCCGTCACGCCATAAATGGAGGCGATATTCACAATCGCGCCGCCGCCCTGTGCGACAAAGTGCCTGGCGAACTGTTGTGACGCCAAAAAGTATCCCCCCAGATGCAATGACAGATTGCCGCAAAAATCTTCATATTCCACATCGAAAAAGCTGCGCCCGTATTGCTTATTGCGGGGATAGGCGCTGTTGACCAGGGCGTCGATCGCCCCCATTGCGCGTTCGGTTTCAGCGATGGCCTTCAGGATGCTTTCTTTATCAGTGATGTCGCATTTAACCGCGCACGCCGCCTCTCGGCCAAATTCGCTTTGCAGGCTCTCTGCAAAAGACTCAGCCTGGGATAAATCTATATCCGCCACCGCCACCCTGCCGCCAGCCTGCAGCACTGCGCGACAAAACTTCCCGCCAAGCAGACCGCATCCGCCAGTAATGACGACGACTTTCCCTTCCAATTGCTTCATACATTCGTTCAACTTCTATAACGCCTTATCTATACGACTGACTCTGACTGGCCTCAAGGCACCATTACCTTGGCCTGCCCTTTCAGGACTGGGCCGTGCTGCATATCAATGGATTTTCCTGCGAAACGTTGTTGCGCATATAGTGGCCACAACTCATGCGCCTGAGTCCAATGCACCGGACTGGGCAGCAACAACATCGTCGCGACATATCTGGGAGAGTGCGGGTCCCGTGAGAACACGCCGCGGTGCAGTACATCCCGGGGTCTGAAGACCAGCGCTTCACCAGCTCGCGTACAATGATCGTAGGGCTTGTAAACGATATTGGCGCGGTCGAAATACTCGCCCAGATCCGAGCGACGTTCGTTCAGCGGTGGAAATGAATACCCCTGCTCAGCCAGCTCATAAGTGACGTTGACGTCCAGCGCTTCCGTTCCAGCGCCGCTGATTTCTCCGCCGGTGAAATAAATAATGATCTTTATATGCCCGGTAGGCCCTGCGTCCCGATGCCAGCGATAGGACACATCGTCCTCCACTTGCGTAGGGAAGGTGCGATGAAAACACAGCGAGTGAACCATGTACTCGGACTGGAAGAAATTCACCAGGATGCGGTCCATGTCCACGTTGAGCACCGCTCCATACATCTCCCTTATCCAGTCCGCGTCATTCCGGTAGTCAAATCTAACGGTCTCCACGTGAGGGTCCAGCCAGGCGCTGCGGTCATCATTCTGCAGACGCTGCAGCTGTTGCATAACGCGCTCTACATGCGCCGTATCCAATACCTGCAGGCGATCAAAACCATTGTTGTAAAAAGACGAGTATCCCGGCATGGTCAGAAACCGGGTGAAAGCCTGCTGGCATTCCAGATGATACTGGCGACAACCGGTTCGCAGGTCATAGTGTTCCGACACTTGCCTCATGATTTCAGATGCGGACATAAAGCTTCCCCCTGATATGCGTCAGTCCCAGAATTCGCTCTACTTCAGCCTGAATATCGTCATGATGTCGTAGGTTTTGCCCTCAAACTCTGGGTGGGCGTCCTCCTGAAAAATAACCCGGTCAATGGAGGTCCCGAACAACGCCAGCAACTCATTGGTATGTTTGAACTTGGTGCCCGCAGTGACATGGGGTTTGTTGTTAGCTTTCGACCATTGCTCCCAGTACGCCTCATCCACAATTTCCTGCACCTGGCAGCCAATGGCGATGTGAGCGCCAGGCTTGGCCACCCGCAAAACCTCCTGCGCCGCCTTCTTGTTGTCTTTGCTGTATGCCAGCACCCAGCCAAGGATAATGATGTCGAAAGAGTGATCCGGATAAGGCATGGCGTGCATGTCGCCAGCGTCGATATAGGGAGAAAAGCTAAACAGATCCAGACCACGGATATTATTTTCATTAAAGCCCGAGGATATCAGGCAAAGCAGCTCCGATTCCGAACGCGGCCCCACCGTCAGCACTCGCATTTTCGGCATGTTTCGCGCAATGTAGCCAATCTGGCACAAGGGGGCGATCAAGCGCTCCGGACGATTATGAGTGACGTCATCCGCCAGACAGGACATGTTGTATTCAATGCAGTTATCGATAACGGCGGAGTCGACGTTCGCCGCCCGCTCGATACTCTCGCGATTCACCTGGGCCATGCGGTTGCGGGTCAGTATCATTCGCACTGCCGGCACTTTCAGCAGGTCTACCGGGCTTTGATTGAGGTGAGCGTTAATGTCCGCCAAATCCTGTTGCGACAGCGTCACCGGCGGCAGCTTGGCGGGTTTGGGCGCAGATTGCGGGGTCTGCGTAATAGGTTGAATCTCTACAAAGTCATCGTGTGGATTGTGAGTCGTCATGGCTTCCTCTCTCGCACAGGCTGCTGTTCTTTGCCGGGGTGACGAAAATGTGTCTCGCCCGCCATTTCTTTATAGTGACTGCAATTGGTACGCCATTGTATTTTCGAGCGCCAGCCGTCAGCCCGCGTCGAAAAACGCCGTATATACAATGTTATATAGCTGAGATCAGTTATATTTGCGAAAAACAGGTTTGATGACGGGCCCTTCCAGCAAGTTCTCCCATCCAGATTCCAGCGCTTGCGCATATACCCTCAATGCGTTTTTAACCGCACTCAAGGTCTGCTCCAGTTCTTCTTCGCCATGCTCCCGACTCAAGGCGATCCATGGCATCAGTACGCCTTGCCGGACCATTTCCTGGCTGAATAGCGTGCGTAGCGCCATCGAAGGATTTCCATCGCGATCCAACGTCAGATAACCCGGTGAACAGTCTATGCCTTCCACACGAAAGTAATCCGCCACTCCCGCTTCCGCCGCCAGAGCGTTCATACCGGACTTCAGTTTGGCCCCGTATGACCAGATATGATTAACGACATCGCGCTCCCGCAACATGGCCGCCGTTTTCACAAAAGCCCCCAGGCCGCACATTTCCGCGCCATGGGTCGTGGACAGCAGAAACAAGCGCTCCGCCCCGCTCTTTTCAATAGATCCCAGCTCCATGATATCTCTGCGCCCCGCCACCGCCGCCACCGAAAAGCCGTTGGCCATGGCTTTACCGAATGTGCAAAGGTCCGGCTTGATGCGATATTTATGCTGCGCCCCACGCAGATCCCAACGAAACCCGGTAATCATTTCATCAAGGACAAAAACGACGCCATGACGCGCGCACAGGCGCTGCACATCATGCAGAAAGGTTTCGCCCTCGTGAGTAGCTGACGGCGCAGGATGCTCCGAGGTTGCAGGCTCCATGACGACACAGGCGATTTGTTGCGGATAAGCGGCGAAGAGTTGCTCCAGTGACGCCAAATCGTTGTAGTTAAAGCACTTGGTCTGCTCCACTACATTCTGGGGAATCCCTCGCGTCAAAGGCGTTGAGCCGATAAACCAGTCATCATAGGAAAAAAATGGATGCTGCCCGCAGCGCGCAATCAGATCACGCCCGGTATAGGCGCGCGCCAATTTCACCGCCGCCGACACAGCGGTGGAGCCATTCTTGGTGAACTTGACCATATCTACGGAGTCGATCATGTCCACCAGCAGTTCGGCCGCCTCCAGCTCTATGGTCGACGCCCGTGTGAGATTGTTGCCCGCCCAGATCTGTTCAACGGCGGCCAGACTCACCGCTTCATCCGCATACCCCAGAATCACCGAGCGCAACGCCATGCCGTAATCGAGATAACGCTTATTGTCCGGGTCAAATACATAGGCGCCTTTGCCGGAGGTCAGGATCTGCGGCGCATTGGCGGGAAATTGATCAAAACCTCGGGAGTAGGTATGCGCTCCGCCAGGAATGACACTCAACAATCGGCTTTGATAATCAGACATAGGACCACGCTCAAAGAGTTCACATAGACTTCAATTCTTCTCTGCGTTGCATAACCGCTTCCACGCAGATGAAATCCGTTAAAGTGTCCACGTCCAGGGCTTTCCACTTAGGCACCACGTAAGGCAGTGTTCGATCATGGTAGAAACCGCCTTTCTCACGTAAAGCTTCGACTGTGGAAATGTAGAGGGTTCCGTCAAAGTAATACACGTCGGGAATATCCTGCCGGCGCGGCATGGCGGCGAAGTCTCCGCCTTGGTAAGGCGCCAGCAAACCGCGTTCCTTGATCACCGCACAGTACACTGGGTGATGAACATCGACATCCGCCACCCCGACAATTGCTTGCGCCTCGCGCGACCCGAATAGCATTTCCAACGCCTTATCCACGTCGGTAGCTTCAGTGAGCGGGGACGTCGGCTCAAGCAGCACTAAATAATCGTAGGACTCGCCATGCTGCCGGCACCAATCCAGGGTATGCAGCAACACCGGCGCTGTCGGCGCGCAATCGCCCGCCAGCTCATCGGGTCGCAGGAAAGGAACCTCCGCGCCCTGACTCTTCGCCACCTCAGCAATCTCCGGCGAGTCGGTAGACACCAGCACCCTATCCACATAGCGGGACTGAAGGGCCGCCCTGATTGGCCACCCCACCAAAGGAACGCCGCATAAGGGACGAATATTTTTACCGGGAAGGCCTTTGCTGCCGCCACGGGCGGGAATAATCGCCAGTACGCGTTTACCGTCAATCATGAAGAAGCCTTTCTGCAAATGAAGGTGAAACGGCTCACGCGAAATCCTCCATGTAGTCTTTCTGCGCTTTTTCAAAGTCGTTCATGCGACCAATGTCCAGCCAGTATTCGTGAATGGGGAACATCGCCACATCCTTACGGCGCTCCATCAACTGTTGCAGTAAAGTCGGCATATCCAGGTGCTGCTCAGGTTTGATATCCCGAATCACTTGCGGCTCCAGAACGTATATGCCGGCATTGACGAAATAGGAATGCGTGGGTTTTTCCACAATGCTGGTAATGCGTTGATCTTCCGCTTGTACGACGCCGTAAGGCACCTGGAATTCGTACTCACGCACGCATAATGTGGCGGCCCCTCGCTGCTGCTGGTGAAAACGCAGCAAATGTTCGAAGTTCACACGGGTCAGTATGTCGCCATTCATCACCAATACAGGTAAATCAGGCATGTCGTTCGGCAGCAGCCCCAACGCGCCGCCTGTGCCCAGGGGCGTATTCTCGCGCACATACTGAATATTGACTCCCCATTTAGAGCCATCGCCAAAGTAGTCCATCACCATTTCCGGCTTGTAATACACCGAAATATAGAAATTAGAGAAGCCAGACGAGGCGAAGCTCTCGAGAATATTTTCCAGAATAGGCTTATTGCCGACTTTTAAAAGGGGCTTGGGGCAGTTGTTGGTTAACGGACGCAAGCGCGTTCCCAAGCCACCCGCCATCAGCATAACAGGGTTGTCGTAGCGCGGTTGTTGCGCGATATTCAACAGAGTTTCCAGCCCCACCACCCGGCGCTGACTGTCAACAATAGGGATGTGGAGCAGCTTGCGCCGTTCCATGATGGAGAGAATACGCGCCCGCGAATCATTGATTTCCGCAACTTTGGGCTCGCTTTCCATAATCCGCACGACTGAAGCGGATAAAGGAGTGTGATTGATCAGCGCCCGTCGCACGTCGCCGTCCGTCACTGTCCCCAGCAACCGTTGCTGTTCGTCAACGACCAACGCAATGCGCAAAGTGGCTTTTTCTATGACCTCTATCGCCTGTTCGATACTTGCTTGCGGCTGGATCAATACCTGACGCCAATCGGCACACATACTTCTACCCTCCAAACCAGTCGGATAAATCCCGCTGGACCAACCCGATTACATATATGGCAACACAGCAATCTTCGTTCCAGTCCTCCCGCCTTTGATATGCGCCCCGTTCAACGCATGGAGCGGAGAGGCGAAGGAGAGTGAATTGGCGACGCGTTGCATAATTGTTAATCGGCTTTTCTCCTTTATTCTTTAGAGGCGGTTACGCTTTCGCCACAGTCCGTTACAAAGGCGACACAAGGCGGAAGCGCGGATTTGCCGCATCAGGAGAGCAAACTGCTTTTTGGCGGCGCCAGTTTGCCGTTTGAAGGTATGTCTTTTGCCGCTACGGCGCCGGCGCCGACCAATGCATTAACGCCAATGCGAACCTGCGGCAGAACAGTCGCATGACTACCGACAAACACGCCGTTCTCTGTTTGCACGCCTCCGCATAAGACTGCGCCTGGCGCAATATGATTGTCCGGGCCTACAACGCAATCATGCTCTATGACCGCGCGGGTATTAACAATGGTATTGGGGCCAATGACGCAGCCCGGCTGCAGGATCGCTCCCGCCATGACCTGACACCCTTCTCCCAAACTAATATCGTCAGACAGAACGGCATGAGGATGAACCAATGTGGGAAAGCAGTATCCCTGAGAGGATAATTTGGCGAAAAGCTGGTTGCGCGCCATCTTGCCGGGCAAATATCCCAGCGCATTGACCAGATCCACCGTAGAGGGGTCATAGTCGCTCAAGCGTTCATCGCCTCCCAACACTTCCACTCCGCGCCACAATTGCGTTCCCTGCGCAAAACCCGGGTCCAGTACGCCAATAACCTCCGCCCCGTTCAAGATGAGGATGTCCATCAGCACCCGAGCGTGCCCGCCTCCTCCGATCAGCAGCACGGGCTTATTCACAAATAAGCTCCCCAGCCTGATAGTCCCGGGTTGCCGAGCCGCTCAGCAGCCGCCAGTACAGGAAGGGAGACATGCCTCCGCCGGGCCGGCTGACGGCGACGTTCAACGCATCGAAAGGCTCCCCTTTTTTAATAGCTCGCGCAGCGACCAGGCTTTTTCTGGCGACTTTCCGGTTTGCCATTTCCGCTTTGCTGGGAACTTTGACAGACTCTTGCAGCGACTGCTCAATCGCGCGGATGCCCGCCACCATTTGCTGCAGTTCATCCGGCTCCAGTGACGCCATATGATCCGGTCCCGGCAGGTTACGATCCAGGGTGAAGTGCTTTTCCACGACGTCAGCGCCCAGGGCCGCCGCCGCCAATGCAATAGCGACGCCTTGCGTGTGATCCGAATACCCGGCCCGAACTCCAAACGCCTGCCGATAGGACTGCATGACCCGTAGCCGCACATCGTCAAACGGGGTCGGATAGTCCGTCGTACAGTGCAGCAAGGTCACTTTGGCGCGCACCGCCTCGCGCCCTTCACGACATCCCCAGGCGGCGTCGAAGGCTTCCGGGGATGGCGGCTCTCCACTTTCCGCCAACAGCCCAAAGGCCAGCACGCTTAACGCAGACTCCACCTCTCCCAGCGTCGCCATGCCGGTAGACAGAATCAGACGCCCTTTCTCTGATTTTCGAACAGCCGCGGCGTGTTCAAGGAGAAAAGGCGCGTTGGTGATTTCACCAGAGGGAATCTTCAGTTGCTCCACACCCAGCTCATCCACCAGAAACTTCAGACTGCGGCTCTCGAAAGCGGTAGACATAAATCCGATTCCACGCCGGTCGCACTCATCTCGCAAGCGCCTAAAAACCGCGTAGTCCAGCTCCAGCTGACGCAGCATTTGCAGTTGGGATTCCTCCGCCTGGGAACCTCTTTTCTGGTAGGCGGCCTTGGGCGCCTCCGCGGTAGCCAAGAGGTCTGCTTTGAATGTTTGAAATTTCACGACATCAGCGCCGGCGACGCTCGCCACCTCAATCAGCTGATGCGCCATGGCCTCATCGCCGTTGTGGTTCACGCCGGCTTCCGCAATGATCAGCGTCTTCACTCCACATCTCCTTGTGGCAGGTCGTAAAATGGTTTGAGCAATAGCGACTTTAATGGAGCCTGTTTGAGAACCTCCACAATTTGTCGGGCGGTGTCGCCACCGCCATATGGCGGCGTCATCCCGTTCAGGCTCGCCAGGAATTCAGACTCCTGCGCACGAGCGATCCCTTGGACAATGCTGGCGCGTTCTTCTTCGCATTGGATGACGGAAGCCGCCTGCAATCGTCCCCCTTGCCTGCCGCCGATATTGACCGTCGGCCGCCCCAGCGCTGGCGCTTCAATCAAACCGCTGGATGAGTTGCCGACCACCGCGTCAGCGCAACGCATAACGCTCAAGTACAGCAACTGCCCAAGGGAAGAGGACACCAGCACGTTGTCTCCGTGGCGCTCCTGATAACGGAGCAGACAATCAATGAGTTCACGACCATAGGCGTCCGCATTGGGATAGGTAAAGATCTTGAGGGCGTTCGGGTACTCGTCCAGCGCCGACAGCAACGTCCGCATTGATTCCACCGGAGCCGTCTCACTGAGCGTCTCAGGGTGATAGGTAATCAGTAATACAGGACGCCCCATATCGACCTTTAGCCGAGTCGCCACCTCATCCTTGCTCAACAGGGGCAGACGTCGGATGTTCTCTACCCCCGGCGCGCCCACGTTAAACACTCTTTGCGGATTTTCGCCGAGCTGAATGACTCTGCGGCGGTATGCTTCCGCTGCGACAAAGTGTAATTGCGACATCTTGGTGATAGCGTGACGAATGGACTCATCCACCGCCCCTTCCGTCAGCTCTCCCCCATGAATATGCGCAATGGGAATACGCGCCAGCATAGCCGCCTGCGCCGCCGCCAAAGCCTCAAAGCGGTCGCCGAGCAATACCAGAAGATCCGGCTGCAGCCGTGCATAGGCGTCCGCCAACCCAATAACACCCAGTCCAACGGATTTGCTGATCGCCTGAGGCGAATCCCCGGACAACAGCATTTCCACTTTTTCGGATATATGGAACCCATCGGCTTCGATTTGCTTCCATGTAGAGCCGAACTCCGGCGAAAGATGCATGCCTGTCGCCACCAGTTGCAAGATGAGTGCGTTATCCGCCTCGATTTCCTTCAGCAACCAATACAGCAGACCATAGTCGGCGCGCGCGCCGGTGACGACACAGATTTTTCTTCGGGATGTCGTCATCGCTTTTGAACCACGCTGCTGGGAAGGTTGACCAGCCTGCGCGAAAGCTCAATGGAAGCCGTCAATCCATCATGGGCGCAGCCCTCAAACATTGGCAGCTCATGCAGCAAACGCCAGACTGGGCGCATCTGCACGGACTCTTCCAGGGCCGCTTCAAGTAACGCAGTTTTCTCCTGCTCACTCGACACTAAAATAGCGTTCAGCCAGTAATTCGATCGACTTTCCAGCGGCTCTTCCACAAAGGCTACGGGCATGCCCGCCTGATTGAAGAAGTCACGGTAGGCGTGAGCCAACTCGCGCTTGGCCTCAATAAACCCTTCCAGTTGTTCGAGCTGGGCGCAACCCAAAGCCGCATTCAAGTTGGGAAGACGGTAGTTGTATCCCAGTTCAGGGTGAAAAAACTCATAGGGGTGCGGCTGTTTCGCGGTCGTGGATAAAAACTTGGCGCGTTTGGCGAGGCGTTCATTATTCGTCACAATAACGCCTCCGCCACCGGTAGTGACAACTTTGTTGCCATTGAAGCTGAACACTCCCATATCGCCAAACGTACCCGTGTGACGCCCTTTACAGAAGCTGCCTAGAGATTCTGAGGCGTCTTCCACCAGCCTGATCCCCCATTCCTGGCAAATATCTCTAATCTGATCTACCCGGCAAGGATGGCCAAACACATGCACTGGGACGCAGGCTTTAATCACCGCTCCCGTAGCCTGATTGACAGCCACCCCACCCTCCTTACGGGCGTTGTTCTCCAACCAGTTCCGTAACGCTTCCGCACTCATGCCTAACGAATCTTTGTCGACATCCACCATCACGGGGTTGGCGCGGCAATACAGAATCGCCGCCCCGGTAGCCACGAAGGTCAGCGCCTGGGTGATGACTTCATCTCCCGGCTGCACATCGCACAGAACCAACGCCAAGTGCAATGCCGCCGTACCGTTCACCGCAGCGACGGCGTAGCCCGCGCCGGTGTATTCAGCAATCTGGCGTTCGAATCTATCAACGAAAGCTCCCACACTGGAGACAAAGGTTGAATCAATCGCTTCATTTACATACTGCTTATCAAGCGCGCTAAACCTCGGTTCATGCAAAGGGATCACGCCCTGGTTGGGAAAAGCGTTGCGAATAAACTTAAACAGTGGTTTATATTCGTGGCGACGGGCAGAGACTGAGGGATCAGACATTATAAATATCCGCCTTGTACCGCCTCAGGTTCTCGGGGCGCGTAAACCAGTCGATTGTTCTGCGCAGTCCCTGCTCAAGGCTGTATTTCGGTTCATACCCGGTGAGACTTTTTATCAAAGCGTTATCACATTTAAGCCGAAACACTTCCGAGTTTGCGGGTCGCGCACGCTGTTGATCCGACTCCATCACCACTTCCGCCTGCATCAGCCGACAAATCAATTCGAAGGTATCGCCAATGGAAATTTCCGTATTGGAGCCAATGTTGACGACCTGACCAATCGCCTGCTCGCATTCCGCCAACTCAATAAAGCCCAGGCAAGTGTCTTCAACGAAATTGAAGTCCCGCGTAGGCGTTGGATCTCCTAACTTGATTGAGGACTTACCCGCGGCGATTTGAGAGATGATGGTGGGAATAACCGCTCTGGCGGACTGCCTGGGCCCGTATGTATTGAAAGGTCTCGCCACCGTCACCGGCAACTGAAACGCATTATGGAAACTCAGCGCCATGGATTCAGCCCCTATTTTGGAGGCGCTGTAGGGAGACTGCGGCTGTAAGGGATGCTTCTCATCAATAGGCGCATATTTGGCGGTGCCGTAGACTTCCGAGGTTGACGCGTGCACAAGCCGGCCAACGCCATTGAGCCGGGCGCCCTGGCAAATATTCACCGTCCCGCGGATATTGACGTCGACGTAGGTATCCGGCGCCGTATAGGAATAGGGAATGCCAATCAGGGCAGCGAGGTTAAAAACCACATCCACGCCCTTGGTGAGCTCAATGCAATAATGCGGATCACGGATATCGCCGTTCCAAACATCCAGATCCTTCAGGCAGGCGGATTGTTCCAGCCATCCCCAATCATTAAACGAGTTGTAATAGCTAAGCGCGCGAACTTGGTAACCTCGCGCGTGCAGCATCTCCACTAGATGCGAACCGATAAATCCGTCCGCCCCTGTCACTAACGCTGTTTTCATTTTGAATAATCTTCAGGCCTGTCCGCCAAACACTTTGCGCACCTTGCGCTGATGCTAGGCGCTGACACGCATTTAACTGCTACGTGAGCGCTTCCAGCTTCTCACTACCTATACATTCTCAGTACTTATACATTCTCACTACTTATACATTCTCACTACTTATACATGAAATGTAGCTGTACGGGCCTTAAATTCAAGGTGGGATAGCAATTAGATTCTTTAATAATCAAGCAAGTAGCAGAGTAAAAGCTATTCAGAACAGGTTAATCGACGCGGGAATGCGAGCGTTCCTCCTCTTGACGCCAGCGCAGGTAGTCGGAGTAGTCATCAACATCCCAGGAAACAGGTAAAAGCTGATGACTCAGGCCAGCATCGCCTAATCGCGCAATAGTCGCCTGCAGAACCGTCTCAACGCTCCAGGCCATACCGCAGAGAGACAGCGAAGTAATATTACGCGCGCCAATCAACACATACCCACCATCTTCCGCCGGCCCGAGCACCACATCAGAGTGATCCAGCGCCATCATCGCCTGGCGCAAATAATCTGGCGTGATAACCGGACAGTCGCTTCCCACCAATAACGTCTTTTGGGATTGCCTTAGTCCCTGCGCCAAAGCATGACTCATGCGTTCTCCCAAATCCGCGCCCTCTTGATAGCGGATCATCAGCTTCCTGGCCTGCGCCATGTGCGAGGGCTCCACCGTCGCAATCAGAAAGCGTTGCATGGCGTCGGCATCGTCCCAATGAGCGTCCCACCACAACTCTACCGGGCCAAGGTCGGATTCAAGCAAGACATTCAACGTTTTGCGCAAAAGGGCTTCATGCACATCCAGCGCCCGCGCGGCGCCCAATTCCGGAATCAAACGGGTCTTCACCAATCCGGCGACAGGGCGCTTGGCGAACTGAATCAGGCAGCACTCAGACATTCCCCGGCCTCCCATAGTAGCGACGAAACAGCTTGTCAGGGGCGACGCCGAGCCAATACTCGAAACGCAATCGCCACATTAGAAAGATAGTTTTCCAAATCCCACGGGTTTCCCAGCGCCTGCTGGACGTAATCACCCTCGCGCGAATGCAACAGGGCGGGCTCAGGCGTCGCAGGCGTTTGCAGATTTCCACGTCTTCCATCAATGGGATGCGCGCATAACCGCCAAGCCGCCGAAAAACAGACCGGCGAATAAAAATCGCCTGATCTCCCGTCGCAACCGAGGTGATGCGGGAACGCAGATTAATCAGGGTTTCCACCACGCGAAACATGAATCGCCGCCCAGACAGCGCCACATCAAAACGCCCCCAGTCAGCATTGGACGCCACAAACGCAGTCAGTTGCGCGATCACGTCTTGAGGCAATTGCGTATCCGCATGCAGAAACAGCAGGACCTCTCCGCTAGCGCTCTCAGCGCCATTGTTCATCTGCGTCGCACGTCCTGGCGTACTGACAATAATCTTATCCACCCGCGGTTCAGCGAGAGACACCGTCTCGTCGCGACTGCCGCCATCAGAAAGAATAAGCTCCCATCCAGCTTCGCGCAGCGGTTGCAATACCCGCAAAAAAGCCGAAATAGATTCGGCTTCGTTCAAAGTAGGAATGATGACGCTGACGGGTATGCTCAATCCAGTGCGCCTCCGCAGCTGCTGCCCTGTCCGGCGGTGCATCCATAACAATGATCCGCCGTGGCGATACTGGAGCCTTCCAGGTTCTCGGTCATCAAGTCTCGCAAATGCACTTTGGGCTTGTCTGACGCAATCAAGGGAATGTCCAGCATTTGGTTAAAGTCGCAATCGTACACATATCCCTGCCAATCCACGCTGATCAGCGTGCGGCACATCACCGAATGTAAATTATGTTCGGAATAGGAGGCGTGCAGCAGTTGCATATAGTCATTGAACTGCCCTTTGGATAATAAAACGCTGCCGAAGCGACTGATCGGCATGTTGGTCAGCACGAATAGCTGATTGAACTCAATGCCGTGATGATCCAACAGCTCGCGCTTGTAGTCCGCCTCCAGCTTTTCCTGGGCCGGCGGCAAAAAAGGACCGCCCGGGTTGTACACCAGATTAAGGGTTAATCCGCTGCCCTCACGCCCATACCCCAAAGCGTTGAGCTTTTTCAGCGCAGAAATGCTCTCCTGATAAACGCCCTTGCCGCGCTGTTTATCCACGTTCTGTTCTGCATAACACGGCAAGGACGCCACGATCTCAACGCCTTGCTTCGCGAGGAAATCACCCAGGTCCTCCTGTCCGTCCTCATGCATGATCGTGAGGTTACAGCGATCCATTACTTTCACCCCCATCCCTCGCGCCTCCGTCACCAGGGAACGAAAGTATGGGTTCATCTCCGGCGCGCCGCCAGTAAGGTCCAGCACTTTGATTTTCTTTACCGAGATGAACTCAAGCACATCCGCAATCACCGCCTCCGTCATCATCTCCGTCCTGGTGGGACCGGCGGCGACATGGCAGTGCGTGCAGCTAAGATTACATTTGTACCCCAAGTTGACCTGCAGGGTCTCCAGGGTTCCGCGAGTGACTGCGGGAAAATTGGAAACCATCAACATCGGCCGTACATCTAACATCAGAGGCTCCTTACTACGGGGTCATTACTTATAAGAGTAATAGACAGCCGCCGCACAGGAAAGTTTCCCAACTCGCGCAAAGCATTCAAGCGCCCTGCCCGCCCGGAAAATAGAGGGTTGAGAGAACGGCCCAATGCCGCTATTATTTAGCGCTCTTGACGCCCTGGTGGCACAGCTGGATAGCGCGTCCCCCTCCTAAGGGGAAGGTCGCAGGTTCGAATCCTGCCCAGGGCGCCACCCCGCCTAGCTCGATACTACATAAAATCACCCAAAAGCCTTTAAATCTGCGGCATTTCAGCGATTTTAACATGTGGCTAATATTCACTCAAAAGCCCACATTCATAATAAGTAGTATTACTTAGAGCCACCTAATAAATTCAGTATCGGTACGCAATTAATTCTCCGGAGAAGTTATGTAATATCTTTATTACTGTATCGGAGGCCGCAAAATTGTGCGCGACAAAACCAACACTAATATCCGACCTATGCCCCAAGTCCAATGAGAGCTGCGTATATCGGACGCGAGCTTCCGGCTGCAACTTAATTGATAACAGTGGTCACTTCAAAAGAATCATTGACCTCTTGACGAACTATCTGACGACCAGAGACTCTTTCCAACTGGCGTATTCCGTTCAGCAGGCGCTTGTCTTTTACGATATTCCCGCTTACATATTCAGACTTTCCATAAACAAAAAGACATGGATTTTCTCTGATGGAGACTATCTTTTACTATCTGATGTAGAAGATATATCAGAGGCTGCATTGGAGTCTCCTCATATTATTTTTCATGAGAACTACTGGATCAATGTCAACAAGCACTTCACATTTAAGATGCTTGTGGATGCCCAAGAAAGAGAGCGCTATATGGAGCCGCTTTTCCTTCTGACAGAGACGATTAATTCAATCGCCGCCTCCATACCTCGAAATGAAGCATAAAAAATCCAAAAGCAAAAATTCTTCGTAAACAGATTCGCCCCAGAACACTCTTAAATTAAGGCTCAGGTTTATGCTTCACTTATTAATACAGAATAATAACCCAAGCTCCTTAGGCGCCTTCGCAAGATCCAACACCATTAATAAAAAACAGACTTTAATAATCAATAAAGCCTCCGAACTGGAGAAAAAGAACACGGAGCTAGAGGAATCAAACAGAGAACTTTCTAATCTTTTGATGGATCAAATGCGCTCCAATAGCTCTCTGGGTAATATTATCGCTCTGTTTGAAAGGTGCAGTCATGAGAACGCGCCATTAAACGTCGGCGCGCACATTCTAGAGGCGCTTGCTTACTATGACTTCGAATATTGTTTCCTGATCAACTGGCCAGAGCAATACTATCTTTTCTCACATGATGGCTTTATTACTGATCTGCAGGCGAAAATAATCACCCACCTGACGCTACAGAAAGACAGAATCATCCGTTTTAATAACAAGACTCTCATCAACTATCCTTATTTCGCCATCTGCCTGACCCTGTTGGACGATAACAAGCTGGATGATCTGACTCGTCTCGCGCAAGTGTGCGACTATATTATTGAAAACCTGGCGAAAAGTAGCCGCGAGAAAATTGCTAAACGTCGTCTTAGTCAAAAAGCGTTGTCCGACACCATTACGCTTTTAGACAACATCATGGAGATAGAGAACACGTGCAACAACTGTACGATGGATTGCTTTTCGGACTTTAGATGGACGATTCAAAGCACCATTATAGGTATGGACCTCGTCCCTGAAGATGAAGAAAGAATTACCCATGTCCTGGAGCAACTCCTTGAGCAGTTTGAACAGAGACAGGTTTCAACCAGGACAATAGACAAATATCTTCGCCGAGCTAAATGCAACCTGCTACATCTCGACGCCGAAGACAAGCTGGGAAAAGGCTAATTCTGATTTACTCTCTACGCTAAACATCAGAACCACGACTAGAGCCTAATGCTCACCACCACAACTAACCGATAGCGGCAGATACAAAGTAAAGCTATACAGAAGCACAGATCAGGGCGCACTTAATAGCGCGCCTTTCCTACAGACCTTTTCCGCTTTATAAGCATTTGATAAATAAAAACAAAGACAGTATCTTCCATGCTCGTTAAATGGAGTTATGTCTATGTCAAAATTATCCCGCCAATACAGTCCAACGCAACCACTCTGCCGCGTTGAAGCCGATGAATATCCAGACATTGTCGAGGTCTGGGAATCCTCAGTGAGAGCCACCCATGACTTTTTATCTGAGGAAGATATTCAATTCTTCAAACCGCTAATACTCAATGAATACCTGAAGGCGGTAAACCTGAGATGCGCCAAAAGTGCGGACGGAAAAATACTTGGTTTTGTCGGCGTCGCGGATAGGAATATCGAGATGCTATTTGTCACCGCTGAAGCTCGCGGAACTGGCATAGGCGGATGTTTGTTACGACATGCGATTGATGAGATGCGAGCCGTCAAGGTCGATGTAAATGAACAAAACCCACAGGCTGTGGGCTTTTATGAACGCTTCGGCTTTAATATTGTCGGGCGCTCTCCTGTAGATGGAATGGGCAAGCCGTTTCCTTTGTTGCATATGGAGTTTTCACTATAAAACCAGCCCAAAGGCCCTGCGAGTTTCTCTCAGGGCGTCTGGGCTCAGTCCAAACTATATTATTTTATAAAGTAAAAAAGCTCATTTTGCTCGTTATAAGAGACATCTGACGCATAGGGCCATTTATCAAACTTAACCGTCGAGTATTGATAGAGAGCCGCGCCACCAGTGTTATTGCCTGAGTTCAACGGACTCGGAACAACAATCATGGAATAGTCTGAACCCAGATGGTTGCACTCCGTATTTTCATTGTGCCAAATCGTAGCGGCTTTGCTTTCAGCGTTGTAATTTTCTTTTTCACTCAGATTATCTTTGTCCTGCAACGCAAGACAGTTCCCTGAATAGAGCTTGGCATGACTGATTGTCGAGACCTTACCGAACTCATCAATAAACATCATTCCTGCACTCATGTTATCCCGCAGCTGACTCCAAACGGTTGCATTAACGACACCAATATCTGACGAGGAAAGGCCATCGATAACAGGTATATTGGACATCCCGTCAGTTAGGTGAGCTACCAACATCCAGCCGCCCCCTTCTGTTTCCATGTCACAATAAGCTTCAAACGCTTCTAAAGGACCATCCCCGTCAGGATCGATAGTGTACATGCCACTTGCTGCGCCGGGGTTTGCCGACAGAATGGCGTTACAGGATACACCTCCACCTACAGGCGACGGCGCTATGCTTGAGTGTGCAACAATAATGAAATGGGCGTTCAAACCTGAACTGTTTCCAGTTACCAGCGCGCCTGTTGAATTGACATGACTAAAAGTAATGCTATTCGGCGTTAGCTGGTTGATTGTAATCGCATCACCAGCGCCACCAGTCAATGCTTGCATTGTGGCGACAAAGGATACTGACTCTGTGTTCAGGTTGTGGGTCAACTCAAACTGCCCATCGCTGATCTCGCTTAATGCCCAACCGCCGGGGATCGCCGAGCTCCCTGGCGCATCCAGATTGATAAACCCGGCGAATACATTAGAGGCGATTCCAGCAGGCCCAGCCTCACCTTTTTCACCTTGAGGTCCTTGTGGTCCGACAGGGCCCACCTCACCTTGAGGACCTGCTGGCCCTGTTTCCCCCTGAGGACCTTGAGGCCCCATCGCTCCGGCGATCCCTTGAACGCCTTGCTGCCCTTGATCTCCCTGTGGACCTTGAGCTCCAGCCGGTCCGACTTCACCCTGCAGCCCCATCGGACCTGCAATACCTTGAGGTCCTTGCGCGCCTGTCTCGCCTTGTGGACCCGCCTCTCCCTGTGGTCCCTGAGCGCCAGCCGGCCCTGCTTCTCCCTGAGGCCCTATTGATCCTGCAATACCTTGAGGTCCTTGGGCACCTGTTTCGCCTTGAGGACCCGCTTCGCCCTGCAGACCTTGAACGCCAGCGGGGCCAGCTTCACCCTGAGGTCCTATCGGCCCTGCAATGCCTTGCGGACCTTGCGCGCCAGTTTCGCCTTGTGGTCCTTTAATATTCAGCGCCAATGACCATCCCGCGCTTAATTTTTCGTAGACATCGCCATTGCTCTTATCCAAGTACAGGTCACTTTCCACACCCAACGCTGCAGAAGGCGCACCTGATCCTGTATGCCATTTCGAGGCGGCGACGCCTCCGCCATACTCTTTAAGGTACAGAAAGCTGGCTTGAGCCACTGCATAATTGGCGGCGTCCCCAGAGTTATCCAGAATGCCCGCCTGCAATAAGTGCACGCCTTCAGTCAGCCCGGAATAGGCGCAAGTCGCCATATTCAGGGTTACAGAGCAAGTCGTCAGGTCAACGCCATCCAATGTCACCACTAATGAACTCAAGTCGACGCCGATGTCATCGGAGTAACGAATAACAAAAGAAGTGGGATCGGAATCTATAAGAATCGGGAATGTAGGCGCAGCTATCTCTATGGACGGAGGAAGATCAACACTTCCATTAGTCGTTACAATCAGCCTCGGCGCTATTGCGCCCTCTTTCGAGCTGAAGCTAATACTGCCGTCTTTGTCTTCCCGGCGTTTCTTTAACGCCCAGCCATAATTGGTTCCTGTCGCCAGCATTTGGGCGACGTCCGACGTCACGTCAAACTGAACGGAACCGCTATTAATGTTCTTAACATCTACGCTATCTGTGGCGGCGGCGCTAAAATCTCCGCCATCCCAACCGCAAACCGGAGTGCTGGCGCAACGCCATGTCGCCTGACTCTCATTCCAGTCCTCCTGCGCACGGTGCAGATCGATCAACGACCCGCCTCCGGCCCAGTCATTGCCGTTAAAGTCGACATTCAAAGCCAGCTTAACTGAGGTGATGTTACCGGCGTAACCCGCCAAGGAAGAGAGGTCAAACTTTACCAGCGCACGCTGCACACTGGCTTCTGGTGAAATAGACAAATAAGGGCTGCCGCCCTGATTGGAGTCAATTAACTGCTCCTGTAAAACCGTGTCCGCAACCGGCTCAAGCACAACCACTCCCGCTTGCGCTACGGCAGGCGCCGCACCAAGCGCCATCGCAATCCTAACGCCTGTCGCCAACTTGTGTCTTGCCCACCCAACCTTCCAGTTTAAATCACCCGCCATGCGCCACTCCCAAATATTGATCAGAGGAAGTGACCATTATTTACACAACGGCGTGACAATCAGTTCAGTTACGGCGTTGTTTTGTATCCGATAGGCGCTGAAATGAACCAAACAGGATAGTAACCGCTGCTTCCTTAAAATGCGTGTAGATAGACCCACATATTAGTCAAATGGACTTAGGAAACCTCTTAAAAACTATCTGCATTGCCATTGCGGCGTCAAAAGTCGGCTCAAAATGCTCATTTATTCACGATAAACTGCGCTTTTCGCCGACTTTTTCCTTGCACTGGCGGCATCGCCAACGTTTTTCAGAGGTTCCTTAGATGTGACTTTTTCTCTTTTTAACTGATCTAGAGGCAGGGACAACGGTGTAGTTGACAGCCATCCGAGCGACATCCCATTTCTGCTCGCATTGCTCACATAGATCAAAGCTCCCACACGGCTTTGTTAAGGACTCTTTCCCACACCCTTCACATTTTTCTGGAGATCTTCGGATTAGCGCATAAACCCCTAAGAACAACAACAAAAACAAAATCATAGCGATCGTGAGCATACTGTCTCCCGGATTACTGCCTGCGTTTTCGACAACTAAGCCATCCAATTACGCTTTACTCGGTTCCGGTCCCTTACAACAAAGTGTAGAACAAAAAACAACCAGCAAATATAGCTATGACACAATTTTTTATTGAGGAAGACAGATAACAGGAAGATAGGCAGAGGGAAGAGAAAACAGGAATAAACTACTAATGAGACATGACCACCCAAAAGGGCATTTATAGGGGGCCTGCATTCAGCCCCCCTATAACAGGAAGTTACGCTTTTCCTTTTCTCCGACGAACAGCCGCCATTGACACAAGGCCTAAACCTAACAAACCAACGAGAGAAGGCTCGTCAACGAAGATATAGTAACCTTTGTCTCCGTACAGTTTTGCTTCTTTATACTGGTCCGGAGTACATTCAGGCTTGTCGCTACCAGGCTCAGGCACTGGCGAACAGTTATCATCATGGAACAACATCTCAGAGAAAACAGACGTTACCCTGATCATTCCTAAACCATCTGTACTATCCAAGTACTCTGTTAACAGATCTCTGATTTCGAAGGAATAATGATAAATACCGTTTTCTTTTAAGCTGTCCCACGGACTAGGAAACGGCAATGGAAACGGGTCGTTCAGCAGATTTTTCCACGTCCCATCCTTAGACAAGTAGTCAAAACTGAAAGCCGTTTCATAGATGAAGACGTCTTTGCCATCAGGTAAGTCGTCAATGACTATGTCGTAATCCAAAGTAACGCTGGTCGATTCCGGCCAGGGCATACCCCAATGATTCTTGATATCAACGTACGACGCCGAAGCGTTCAACGATAGTACTGAAAGTAATGTCAAAAGAGCAGATTTCATAGTATCTGTCATCCGTGTTGTGTTTTTATAAAAAGCGCACTTGGCTAAAATAACGACAGCATTAAGGCGTCCATCTCGAGCAACCGGATTTCCTTTCAACCGGCATTTTCACCAACTAACTGCAAATAAGATCGGCAAAAACAGCGCCATTCTGTCCAATTTTCAGCAATACCCGCAAATTACAACTTTGCTGTCAGGACTGCTATTTCAAACGAATACCTGTTTCCTGTCAACGAGTTAAATTGCATATAAAGTGCAATTTCAGCATGTATTTTCGGACTAGGAACTTCGGAGTATCCAATGCTAAATAAAAGCTACAGAGAGTTATGTAGATATTTCCCGAAGACATAAAGTTTTCGCTAACTATCCTCACTATCAAGCTTTCCAAGGCTTGGCTCACAGGGACTCCCATGACAACTGCAATTGAGTAAAGCAAAAATCTGGGACGCTTGTTTCTCTGAGCTAAAAAATAAGGATATTAAGTTCATCCTTTTTCGAATAAAGCGATAAACAATTACAAATACCGTCACAACTCCTTTCAGGCATTTAAGATTTTAAGCTATCTAAACTTTATATAGGATTAGCTATAAAAGCTTATAACCAGTCATTATAAAAATAACGTCCAATATAACATCCCTAAAACGTCAAATTTACACTCCCGTTAAAGGTTAAAAGCCCCTAAAACTTTCGTCCCTGACAGATTATTACTGCGAGCAGCGTGCCGTCAGCATACGTCCAGACTCCAACTCTAGCTGGCTTCGCCTGTCAGCTATCAACCATCCTATCCGACTAAAAACACTTTGATTTTATTCCATTTTTTCTCAAAATCGCCTTTAATAGCGCCCTTTTTTAAGAAGAGACGCCCGCTGTAACAATGATTGAGACTTCGAGATTAATTCTGCGCCCGGTTGAATCCACGGACTTGCCGTTCTTCAAAAGCTTTCTTTCCTGCCCTGTTTCGACCCGTTTCCTGCCTAACGAAGGACCTTACTCTACAAAGCAGATTGCAAGTTATGTCCGCAACCGGGTGGAGCATTGGCAGCGCGGATTTGGCTCTTTCATGATCATTTGTAAGTCCAGTACGGAGTATGTGGGTTATGTGGGCGTGGAAGAGAGCCCCCGTCCCGATTGTTTCGATTTACGTTACGGCGTCGCGCGCGCCCATGCGGGACAGGGTTTCGCCAAAGAGGCTGCGGTCGCCTGTATCGAGTATGCGTTGGGGCGGGAGGTGTTTAATCAGGTATACGGCGTGTCGAAAGAGGATAATCTGGCTTCAGTGGCCATACTGCAGAAAATAGGTATGACGCCGAACGACAACGAACGACTTTATGATGCGGACGGACTGTTGACCTTCGCCATCAGCGCCGCCCGCTTTTATGAGTTGTATGACTAATTTCGTTAGTTAGTCTGACTGTGGTTTGTCGGGGTGGTTCAGCGCGTAGCTATAGCAGTCTGAGGCGCTGTGATTGCCGGCCATGGAGCCGTATTGCGCGGTGAAGTCCACGGGAATCCCGACATGCTCATAGAGATCGCGGTCCAATACGCCGGGAGGCACTTCCGGCACTAAGTCCGTGGTGTTAACGATGCGATAAGTGGGTACGCCGCATTGATTGTAAGCATTCACAAACTCAGGGTCGCCTACTCGGGGGCTGGCCAGATTGTAATGCCGCACATTCAAGGAGCCGGGCTTATAAACGGAATGATTGATGACGTCAGGCGTCGCCAGTGTCGAAAGAGAAGAGCCGAGGCTATGCCCCCCAATCAAAAGGCTCTTAGGATTACTTACCTGCTGTAAGGCCTCCAAAATAGCCTGATTCATGGTGCCGTAAAGCTTCAGAAAGCCGTCATGCGCCTTGCCGTAGCCAAACACCTGTGGATAGGGATTCTGCCCGGCTTCAGCGTCGTCAATCCAGTCATCCAGCGACTCCGTGCCGCGAAACATCAGATAGACATCTCCGGCATCCGTCCAGGAGACGAAGGCAAAGGGCTCTGTAGTTTTAAAAATCCACAGTAAGGTTTCCGCGCCCCAGATAGGCTGGCTGTAGTTCATCGCCGGCCCTTTCGGGGTCCATTTGAAATGATCTTTATGAGGCTTTTTCTGATCCACCCATTGGTCGTACATGTCGTAGGCGGTATTCACCAGGGTGGCGCAAATTCTCGCGTCTTCCATATGGAAAGGCGCGGGAGGGAAATACATGGGGATGGCGCTCATTCGTATTCTCCTGTGCTCCTTGGAAACAAAAGCCGGCGCATGCAGGAGCCGGCTATTGATTGAGCATAGACCAGAATACGACGTACGCCGTGCAGACAGTCTAGGCAGCCGCTTCCTGCAAACGTCGGTTTAGCGCCGGCAGCCGCGCCAGAACGCCAATCACGACCAGGGCGAATAGTAAACGTCCCCATAAAATGGCGGACATATCCGCTCCGAGCAGCATGATTACCAGAGTGTCTTCAATCAGGCTATGGCAGAGCCCCAGAAAACCAATCGTCAGGAAAATATCCCGACGTGTAAGACGCCCTGAGCGCGCCTCTTCTATCAATAATCCTGCGCCGAAACTTAATCCCAGTGTGACGCCGATGACAGTTACGTTCGCCGCTTCGCGCCCAATTCCCAGCAGCCGAAGCACAGGAAACAACAAGGCGTGCATCCACTTTTCCACTCCCAGCCAGCGCAGCATGCGTAAAAAGGTCATCAGGAAGACAATAATAAAAAAGATGCCGCCCAACGTTTTGATCTGCGCTAGCCACCACATGTCCGCAGGTCCTTCAGCCGGACGCCATAAGAAATGCGCAGGTTGTTGTAGCAGACCAGTCGCGCTGTAGAAAAGATGCAACAAAGCGCCCAACGCCAAGCCGCCCCCCACTCGAATAGCCAAAGTTGCGCGCCAGCTGACGCCTGCGCTCTTGGCGACAGCGCCTTCAACGGGTAACCCATGCCCCACCAGCATCATGGCGCCCAATACGGATACCTGCGCCACCGTCAAAGGGTCCTGCGCCGTAATATCCACTAACAACGCCATACCGGTGTAAATATTGGTGAGCAACACCGTGGACCAGACCACGCCCATCGACTCCGGCAGCCCCACCAGCCCCATGACCGGGGACAACATCCAGGCCAACAACTGAGTTCCTCCCGCCATATCCAGCAACTTCACCGCCACCAAGGCGGGAACCGTAACTTTAATCAGGGTCCAATAGACTTTGAAAATACTTTTCGCCAGCTCGACCGATTCCCGCTTTAAACGCGAAATCCAACTGCTGCCAGATTGTGAGGCGGACATGACATTTCCCTTGAAGTGCATTAATGCCTGCTATTTTAAAAGTTAGACATTTAATTATTTCCCCTGTTTTATGTTTTTCTTTTCATATAATTTGTTTGTTTCCATAATTTTTTAATTTTATTAACCCATGTCGCTAGACCGCATTGATAAGAAAATCCTCTCGCTGTTGCAGAACGACTGTAGCCAAACCAATCTCGATCTGGCGGAAAGCGTTGGCCTGTCGCCTCCCGCCTGTCTCAAGCGCGTGAAGAAGCTACGAGAGGAAGGCTATATTCAGAAGCAGGTGGCGATTCTCGACCCGGACGCCTTCGGCGCCTGCCTGCATATGGTGGTGGAAGTGGTGATGGAGCGAGATCGTCTGGATCTATATCAGCAGTTCCTTAAGCGAGCGACCGCCGCCAAGGAAGTTAAGCAGTGTTATCAAGTCACCGGAGAGGTGGACTTCGTGTTAGTTGTCACGGTCCCCAATATGACCGCCTACGATAAGTTCTGTAATGAGGTGCTCTATGCTGAGCCCAACATGCGCAAATTCCGCACATTGATTTCCATGCAGCGGCATAAGTTCGACACCACCTTGAACCTGGACGCCATTCCGTCCTGAAGGCGTTTGGGTTGCTAGCAAAGACCGCAGCGGCGGCTGCGGTCTGTTTAGGTTTAAGAACCAGGCGATGATTTACTGCGGCGCGCCAAAGACGGAGGTCCAGTAGTGCGGATAGTTAGCCGTTGAGGTGCTGATTTTTTCAGCCCCAAGTTCTGTATAACTGCTTCTCATGATGTTGGCGCAATGTCCCGGGCTTTTCAGCCATCCGTCCATGACCTGCTCGACGGAGGAATACCCAGCTGCAATATTCTCACCCACTGTGCGGTATTGATAACCTTGCGCTATCACTCTGTCGCTAACGCTGGAGCCGTCAGATCCGGTATGGCTGAAGAAGTTATTGTCCACCATGTCTTTTGTGTGCTTCGTGGCGGCCTTGCCCAGTTTGCAGTTCCAAGTCAAAGCTGGCGCTGCGTCATAATAAACGCCGCCGCAACTGCGTCCCTGACTGCGCGCTTTATTGTGAGCGGTCAATAACTCCTTCTGCACATCGGAAGGGCCTTCCCCGCCATCGGCGCACTTCGGATCAGGGTCGGGGTCGCCGCCGCTGTCCGGCACGTATGTGGCTTTCAGAGAAAGGCCTGAATATTGGTCATAGCCGTGCAACATGATGTGGTAAGTACCCTGTTCCGGCGGCTTGAAGGTGCAAGTCTCTTTATTGCCCCATTCATAAGGCCGGCAGTCGAAATCGGACTTATCGGGCTCGCGCTTGAAAGCGACATACAGGTCAGCGTCGCCTTGGCCGCCCCATATTTCCACAACCAGACTAAGTGATTTTTCTCCAACATCAATGGAGTAGCTCACTTCGCTATCTCTAGCGCCGGACAGATTTTCAAGCGCTTCGCCATTTTTAAGGACATCAGCAAGAACAACCGGCGTAGAGCCGAGAAGGAGGATGAGAATCGTAGCGGTGAATACCAAATACAGTCTGTTTTTCATATGCAAATTCCTTTTTTGCTTATTACGCTCATGCGAGCGGCTGCAGCAGCCGCAAACACAAGTTTAGCTCAAAAAACAAACAGATTTAACGCAGGGTCAATGGGAGAAACTAAGCGGGAAGCTTACCGCGCGCCGCGACCGCTAAGACTTCCATGGCTGACAGAAGAGTCAGCTGGCCGCTCTTCCAGAGCGTATCGATGTAGAGCTGATTGCCAGCCAGAAGTATGCCTGTATGAGAATTATGGCCGGATACGACCGCATCGATATTTTTGATGGGCTCCGCCAATGAGGGGTTGGTCAGCGCTGACGCAAAACGCGTCCGGCTCCATACGCATTCGTCGATGTCGCCCTTTTGCGCCGATTCCATGCGCGTCCAGTCGCTATTGATTACATCGTTATGAGTAACGCCGATCAGCCTGTCGCCTTTACCGGGAACTTCTATCGCCAGCGGACAGGACTGTTGCAGCAAGTGCGCCCATGCCGTCAGTTGATCGGTATCGTGATTATCCAGCCATTCGCCGCCATTGCCGCGCTGCAGGCTGAGGTCATATCTATCTTCATACACGAAGGCGCCGATCATCATCCATTCATGATTGCCCAGACAGGCGTGAAACCAGGGCTCATGCAACAACTCGATACAACGTTCGTTCTCTTCGCCGCGGTCGATCAGATCGCCGACGCTGATCAGCCGATCTTTGTCGAATTTGAAATCTATCGCCTCCAGGGCTTTCATCAGTTCACTGTAGTGACCGTGAATATCTCCCACAAAAAAATCTATACCGGCAGTATTTGGGGGAAGACGTTTAAAAAGTTCCATGCACATCCTTAAGCTGACAACCAGTCCTTATTTTAGGCTTCTGCAGTCAGGGTTTCTAACATTTATGCGATTTTTGGCGATTTAACGGATGATGACGGCGCTAACGCCGTCATACCTTGAAGCTGGCGATGGCGGTTTCCAGCGTATCCGCCAAGGCTTTTAGTTCGCTCAGATTGTCGGCGGTCTTCTCGACGCTGCCATGATTCTGCTCGGCCAGTTGCGCGATTTCATCGACATTTTCGCTGAGCAGTTCGTTGGCCTGAGCCTGTTGTTCGAGAGCTGTGGATATTTCCGTCACAGAGCGGTTGACGCTTTCCGACAAGTCGCTGATGGCGGCGATCGTGTCCACCGTCAAGGTCACTCGCCCGGCGCTGCGGGAGGCTTCCTCCACACCGGAATCCATACGCTTGACGACGGCCAGAGTATCATCTTTGATGCGCTGGATCATATCGGTAATCTCCACTGTCGAGGACGCGGTGCGCGCAGCCAGATTACGCACTTCGTCCGCCACCACGGCGAATCCGCGCCCCTGCTCTCCCGCCCGGGCGGCTTCGATAGCGGCGTTCAACGCCAGCAAATTGGTCTGCTCGGCGATGCCCTTGATGACATTGACGATGGAGTAAATCTGTTCCGACTGCTGCCCCAGACTCTGTACGGATTTGGCCGAGTCCCCCACAAAATCACAGAGCCGACGAATGTCCTCGGACACTTGTTCAACGATATCCTTGCCTTCGCTGGAGCGCTGATTGGACTCCAGTGACAGCGATCTCGCCTCACCCGCGCTGGCCACCATTTCATGCAGGCTCGCGGCGACTTCCTGCACCGCTGAACTCATGGTCGCAGTGGCATGGCTCTGGCGGCTGGAGCTGGTGACGATCGCTTCCGTGGTCTGGGTGATTTCCGCGGAGAACGACAAGATCTTACTCGCGCTGTCGCTGACTTTTACGATCAGATCATGCAGCGCTGTCTGCATATTACGGATGCCTGCGAGCAAACTTGTCGTATCGCCATCGCTGATTTTCACTTGCCGGGTCAAATCACCAGCTGCGATAGCACGCACGATATCCGCGGCGTATTCAGGTTCGCCGCCTAATTGATTCAATATCCGACGCACCGTCATGACGCTGAATGCAATCGCCAGCAGTTCAAAGACGATCACTCCCGCCAACAGCCCGAGCTTATGAGACGAGAAACCGTCAATGCGCCGTTGCAACATGCTTTTCAGCGCCGGCGAGGCTTGCTGATAGAGCGCCATATTGCCTTCCACAGCACGCTGAGCGGCGGATTTGAAACCATTCACGTCAACATTCAGGCTGCGGCCAGTAATGTTTTTTTCCACAAAGGCAAGAAAACCGCCAATGGCCTGGGTGTAACTATCCACCGCTTTTGCAACGGACTGAGGCATGTCTCCCACGGCGTTGTTTTCATAGGCCACCTTGCTGTCGTAATTCACCCCGTCCAGATCTGATTGCAACAGACCGGATAAAACCACCATACGGGTTTTGTCATCGGCGCTCATTGAACCGCTGTTCATCAGCCCGGTTCCGAATTCTCGCATCTGCGCCAATAAATCCAGACTGTTGGGCAGTTTCAGCAGCAACGCATCCATCACGTAATAAGTATCCAGATCCGGGTCGAGAATCAGGTTGGAAGTATCTCCCGCTTTGGCGATCAGCTCCCGCGTGGCGGCGATCAGCGCGTCCGCTTCCGTAACGCCAGGCTTAGCCCGCGACTGCCCCCAGGCCTTTTGCAGGTTCGCATACTGTTCCGCCGTTTTGAGCGCGACGCCGGAGCGTTGCTGCTCTTTTTCCAGGGCGGACATGGCTTTCTCAAGCCGCGAAACGATCTGCGTTACGCTGCTGTTGGCGGCGACGGCGACCTTATATTCGCCCGCTTGATCCAACAGGTTTTGTAAAGGGTTGAGATATTCAACGCCAAGGATTTCCTGCGCGCCGAAATTGATGCGGATGTCCATTTCATCGGACAGAAGATAGGTTACCCAAATCAAGGGAAGCAGCAGCGCAACGCCAGTTGCGGCCAGCTTCGTACGGAGCTTCATGTTGGCGAACATAAGCGTCTCCCGACATAGAGGTCTGGCGCTGTTAGGTTTGGTTAAAGACCATTCACACCTCCATGGCTTGATAGTCACTTATATTTAAATTTTAGCAGTTAGATGCAAAAAGCCCGTTTTCCATGAAGAAAACGGGCTAAAAATATGCAAAAGAAAGTAAATTTGCCTGCGTCTGTGCGGCGGCTAGCCGACGAAGACAGGCCCTGACATGCGCGGGCCCTGTCGTTGCGGACAAATAGAAGGAAGCTAATTTTCCGCCTGATTATTAGTAGCCTTGCACCGACTTTTGCGTCATCCAGGGCCAGGCTTCATATTTACGATAACGCGCCAGCGCCTTGCGTTCCTGCTCGCTGCTATTGAGGTTTTTGTTGACCTTGTAAGCAATCCACTCGCAATAGCCATCGGTATATTCAATCGTCGAATAACCATGGTCTTTGCTGTTGAACATGCGGATATGCGGGTTGGTCAGACGCACCGCGCCCTCGCTGGTCGCATTCAGCAGAAAATCTCTGACCTCGTCGTCCGGGGCCTGCGCCAGCAGCACGTCAAACAGCCCCGCGGAGGTCAGCGAAGGCGTCATGAATTCAACGCCAACCTGATTGGAGAAGTTAAACGGATTCAGATCCGCGTAGTTCTTCTTTACTTGAGAAGCCATATAGGTGTGCAAATCCCCGGTCACCACCACAAGATTTTCGATTGAGTTGGATTGCACCTCGTTCATCAGCCATATCCGCTCGGCGTCATACCCATCCCAGGCGTCGACATTGAATGGCAGCCTGGCTTTTTCCCCCAGGTCGATGCCCAAACGCCCCATGTAGGTTTGGTTGCCCAGCATATTCCAGCGCGCCGTCGACGCCGCCATGGTGTTGATCAGCCATTCCCGCTGGGTTTCACCCATCATGCTCTGCTCGGGATTATTGAGATTGCCGCAGCCGAAAGGAACGTAACGGCCCAGAAACGCTTCTTCGCCGCATGGATGAGGCGTTCGGTAGGTGCGCGTGTCCAGCATATTCAGATTCACCAGATCGCCAAACCGGAACTGCCGATAGATACGCGAATACAAATGGGGATGGGTGCGCCCCTCGTCAACGTCGATGCGCGCAGGAATATATTCCGCCCAGGCCCGTTGTGAATCGAGTTTGAGCTGGCGCTTCAAATCCGCGTCGTTATTGAATTGCGGGTCCGTGCTGTATGGGTGGTCCGGACATCCCAGCGTGTCCTGTTCATAGTCCCAATAGCAATCGTTACAGGTCTCGTGATCGTCTGTAGTGATGATCCAGGTATGATTCTCCATCGCCTTTTGTAGAAAAGGATCACTGCGATAGGTGCGGTGTAAAAAGCGATAATCCTCCAGGTTCATCGCCACGGGGAAGCCGCTGGGCAGCTCTATTCTGCGATCCTCGAAAGGCAGATCCTGATAGCGGGGGTCGCCAACGCTCTCGTAAATGAAATCCCCTAGGTGAGCCACGTAATCGATGCTGTTGTCGTCCGCGACGTAGTTCAATGCGCCGTAGTAGCCGTTGGTGTAATCCTGGCAGGTCAGCAACGCGAATTTGACGCTGTCCACGGACTGCCCGACGGCCGCAGCCGTGCGACAGCGCCCCATACGACTGAATACGCCCCGGTACTGAAAGCGGTAGTAATAATAGCTGTCCGCATTCAGTTGGCCATCCAGGTCCAGCCTAACGGTATGATCCCGGTCCGAGCCGAACTGCTCGCCTCGCACTTTGCCTTCCAACGCCAGCAGAGTGAATCCAGGGTCAACCGCCACCTGGAATGTCAGGCTTTCGTTGGGGTCATATTGCTCAGAGCGGATGTGAGTCCACAGCATGACGCCGCTGGCGGTGGGATCGCCGGAGGCGACGGACAGATCAAATACGGCGGAGGGGTCAGTTCGGTTGAGCGGTAGTGGAGCTTTATCCGGATAAGCGGCGCGGCTCAGGCCTGCGAGCGCTTTATCCGCACTGAAAGTAAGCAAGAACGGCGTGGCGGTCCCTGCCGCCATGAGTGACAGAAATTGTCGTCTATTATAGTCAGGCACTCTGGGTTCCTCTTCTTCGGTTTTTGTTTAGTGGTGAAGCCGCCAAAGCGAGACAATGCTAATGAAACACTGTTAAAGCTTCGTGAAGACTTCGTTACCCGAAGAAGAGGATAGTTGGCTCCTAAGCGGCCGCCTGACAGTTAGCAATTAATGGCTGGGAGTGATCTGGCGCACGCCGCCCCGTTCGTCAAAGGTTAGCGTGAGTTCACCGTCGGCCCGGGAGCCATAGCAGAAAGAACCTTCCTCACGCAGTTTGAAGCCCTCCTGACGCAGATACTCCAGGACAGGGGTTTTCTGGCGCGTGGAGAGCCGCCGCAACGCCGTTTGCAGCACCCGGCAGATAGCATGCAATCCTAATTTGGGCAGATCGTCAGAGTGCTCCACCAGGACACAGCCATGCAGCGTTTCCGTGAACTCCCAGACGTCGAAGACATAATCATGATTCAATACCCCCGCCGCAATGGATGACACCACCACAGGCTCCACGGGTTCGCAGACGCCTTTGATAACGCCCCAGCTTTCAATTTTGGCGGCTTCCGCCCAGGCCACCAATTGCAGGCTGGCCTGTATCACCGTTTCCGGCAGCGGATTAGGGCTCGCCCAGGCCCAGCAAAACGAGCGACTGCCTGTCGCATAGGTGCCGATAAGCTGAATGCGCCGCCGCGTATCGCCATAGCGAGCGACGCCTTCGTAGAGGTTGTACTCCACCGGCGATTCACAGGGGTAAGCCGTTTGCAGCCGCTGGTAACGGCTTATCTGAGGCAGCAGGTATAATTCCTTCAGCGAGTCCAAAGTGACCTTCGCTGTCGCGTCCATTCTGAAATAATCCATTTTTTCCATTTTATTTATCCTGACTTTTATAGCTCATACGCTTTTCCCTGGCGTTGAGATCAAACGGTCCACATGTTCCAGCCACTCTTCAATGTCATCGTCTTGCGCAGGCGCAGACGTGCTGGTTGACTTGAGGTTGGCGAGGATCATGGTTCTAAATAAACGGCTGGGAAGATAATGCTCCTGCTGACGCGCTTGCGCCTGGGCAGGCTCAAAAGCATCGGCGTCAGAGGACTTGTCCGTCGAGTCAGACGGAGGGATATCGCGTGAATAACACGAAGACAACGGATGAGATATATCGGACGCCATAACGCCCGGCGCATAGACGCGTCGTTTACCATTCATTTTTAGCAACTTTCCTTGTAAAAACAATTCCAAATATGGAATTTAGCCCCTTGCGCCAACATTTGGCGCCAGTTTGCTAGGGTATGCCAAGTGGATGGATTTAGCCAGTCCTGACACCCTTACAAGCCCTTAACATAGTGTGAATCAGAATCCCGTTTTTTAAAGTTTCGCTTATCGCCAATACAATGCCACGACGGACCGGAAGTATCCGCATGGTGGATTGAACAGTGGCACAGGGATCTGAATGGAAAGAACCTGACAGCCGCAGTGGAGGATATGCGTACGACGCAAGGCGTGCTGCAAGGCGAGTATTTTGTGCTTCTACGCTGACGCCAAGAAAAGCCCGACTCTGAGGCCGGGCTTGAACTCATCTATTACTGACTAAAGTTGAAGGAAATGCCGGTTATTACGAACTCACTGCACTTGTTGCTATTTTCAGGCCGAATGATTAGCACCCTGCCCCCTTCACGCAAATCGGTAACAGCGTTATAAGCAGCTTCATACAAGGCATCGCCCTTGTACACATTACATGTAAAGTTTCTACCGTTTTTTGGATCATGCCCGGAAAAATTGATGCCAGTCCCTGAGCGATTAGCGGAAATTTGGCCACCGCCACTGTTCCCCCCCGTATATTGATCCCCGATTTGAGCGCTCAACATGATATGGTTATTGAACCAGTCAGCCACCTCCACGTTTCCGTTAGGTTGCGCCATCGCTGTCGTTGCGACTGAGCATACCGCCGCCATCATTAATGCTTTGCCTAGATTTTTCATACAGATATTCCTTTATGATTGCTTACAAGATTGGGGGCGCCTGCATCGTCAGCGCGCCCTGGTTGATCGCCGTGGATATTTCATCCACCAGCGCTTCGTACTGAGCCGGAGTCAGGGCCCGTTTCAGTTCGAACATCCTTCGGTTGTCTTCCTGCCCCCAGGCGCCCGCCGATACGGCGCCTTCCACCACAGACAACCCTTGTTGAAAGTTTTCGTCATAAGTGAGCGCGGGACGCTCTTCCTGAGCAGTAGAACCTTTATCGGACTGGCTCTGAGTAACCGTCGCAGCGGGAGCGCTATGTTCCCTGTGTTGAGACAACAGCCGCTCCAGTTTGGCGATCTGCAGCTCCAACGCCTGTACGTCACTGGCGAACTGTGGAGAAGGTTCTATCACTGCGGCTGGCGCCGCCTCGTAAGCCATCGCCGGTGCTGGTTGCGTCTTGGCTTCCTGAGTTCGCGTCCAGAGCAACCCGGTTTGCAGACACTCCAGGACCAAAACGCCTCCGAGCAATATCCAAGTCCGTTTCATTGTCGAAATTCCTCCCGTGTTTTCCGCGCCATGCTTGCCCCCCGGGCGTTAAAGCCGCGCTGGGACCCGTGTCTTCATAGGTTCAGAATATCCATGTGGGAGAAGCAGGGATTGTATAAATCCGGCGCCATTGACCAAGACGTCAGAACAGGTCAAAACAACAAAAAGCGATGGATTAGAGAGGAGTTAACAAGAAGGAAAACAGGGTATTCAAAAGGAGAATTGAGACTTCAAAACAGCCAGAAAAGCCGCCGACATATCGGGCCGCGCTTAGCTGTTTTATCGTTTAGAGAGGTCCGCAGAATCTGGAACTCAGGCGGCTAAGAACCAGACTTTGACACGAGAGCCGGATTCATCCGTGGTCAATTCATACCGCCACCCCATGTGCTCGCATACCAGGGTGACGATAAACAGTCCCAAACCGCTGGAGCTGGGCGCCTCCTGTGAGAAGCCATTTATGTTGCCGGCGCCTTCATCACGAATTTCCAGATGCTTCACATACTCCGTCACATAGACTTGGCCCTGAGTATGGTTCAGCGCATTAATGATGAGATTATTGATGAGAATTTTCGCCAGGACGGGATCGCCCAGCGCAACCGGTTGCTGCGCCGACAGGGAAAGCTCCAGCCTGCCTTCGTTTTCGGTCGCGGACAGACCATGCTCCTGCGCCAGCTCTTTCAGAATATCGCCCACCGGAAAGCTGACCGGCACGTAAGGTTCTTTTGTACGTCGCACCAGCTTAAGAAGCGCCTGCACATTGGCGGACATTTCCTGAGCAGAGGCGCTGATGCGCCCCAGGGTTTTCTTGTCTTCCGCAGACAGTTTATTCCGATGCTCAATGACTTCCACCGCGCCCAGAATCACTGCGATAGGCGTACGTAATTCATGGCTGGCGAGACTGACCAGCGAGCGTTCACGCTTGACCAGTTCATCTATCTGATCCAGGAATTTATTGATCGCCTGGGAAATTTGGGTCAGTTCCGAGTCGGGATAATCAAGAGGTAAACGGAAGCCTCCCGTCGGCGCGGCGGCGTCAATGTCGCCAGTGAGCCCCTGCAACGGACGGGAAATTTTACGGCTGGCCAGACGCGCGGTAAAAAAGCTCAGCGCGCAAACCAGTAGCGCCAGCCCCAGAATAACGATGGTGGACTGCGTCTCGCGCTGCTCAAACAGCGCCAGATCTTTGGCCAGGTAATACACGCCTCCCGGCACCTGGTTGACGAGGATTTCATAATCCTTGCCATCGACATCCACTTCACCGTTGTACGGCGCCGTCAGTCCACGGAAAACCGCGGGAAGTTTTTCTTCAGGCGGCGCCTCGCCCGGCCAATAGAACATGGTCAGCGTGGCGGTTTGATTGAACTGGGGTTTATCAGGATCATAGCGGCTCTGGAAGTGCTCCAGCTCCGCCTGCTGGTCCATCTCCAAAACGGTCGCCTCCAGCGCCTCCAGCCCTCCCCAGGCGACAGCAATCACCAGCAACAGGCTCAGCACGTTGCTCCAGAAAAATATGGTGAAAACGCGTCGGGAGATGGAGGTCGCCATGCTAAGCCAGTTCCGGCTCCAGGCGATATCCGCGGCCATGCAGAGTGCGAATCATCGAACGGTTTAACGTTGTCTTCAGCGTTTTGCGTAATACATAAACATGCGTACGAATGGTGTGCGGATCGCCGTCGGCGTTCCCCCACAGTCGCTGACTGAGTGTTTCATAGGCGACAAAGTTGGGATATGCCTGTATCAGCGCCTCAAAGATGGTGGCGCTGTATCCGCTCAAAGCCAGACGCTCGCCCTGCCCCGTCATGACCGTCAACGATCCTGGCGAATAGCGGATGTCTCCGGCGCTCAGATCGTCGTCGGCCAATTGGCGGCGACGACACAGGGCCTGAATTCTAAGCTCCAGTTCGCGCATGTTGAAGGGTTTCACCAGATAGTCATCAGCGCCGCTGTTGAACCCTTCAGTTTTATCTTCAATGGAGTCTCTGGCGGTGACCAGAATAATCGGGGTTTTCTTGCCCAGGTCCGTTCTGATGCGCCGACATAAAGTGAATCCGTTGACCCCGGGCAGCATGACATCCAGCACAATAACATCGTAGTGCTGCGTCGCCAGCAGATGCAGGGCCGTCAGACCGTCGGCGGCGAAATCCAGGCTGTAGCGCTCTTCTCCCAAAAACTCGAACAGGTTCTCCGCCAGACTGCGATGGTCCTCAACGATGAGCACCCGAAGTTTGTCGGTAATCGTACGATCCGCCATTTTCCAATCACTCAACACGTATAATTCGCCTTCGATTTCCCTACAGATCCGCTTAATTACCGCTTATCGCAGCCCACGCTACCCCGCGCAGGCCCTCAGAATACTCTCAACCTGGAGACGCCGCCATAGCGCCCGCCTCTTCCCGTGGATCTCCCGAAGGAGACGCCACTTCCAGACCGGTTCCGGTACAGGGTCTGAAGAGATCCTGCTTCGGCTCGTAAACCTGCGTCCGCACGCCCATTAACCCAAGCATAGAGTCAAACAAATTATCCTGGGTAAAATTTTGGGAGGCTTCCGCCTGCAGGCACTCTGAGCTGATATTAAAGCGCTTCTCAAAACGCTCAGACATCCACACCATGAAAGGCACATGGGTTTGTTCGTCCGGTGCGATCATATAAGGAAGCCCGTGCAGATAAATATTGTTTTCCCCCAGGGATTCGCCATGGTCGGAAACATAAACCATAGAGGCGTCCGCAGCGCCATCTACAGATTTGAGCAATCCGATTACCTGCGACAGGAAATAATCCGTGTATAAAATCGTATTGTCGTAGGCGTTAGTAATCTCTTCTTGCGAGCACTTCTGCAGCTGCACGTAGTGACAGGTCGGTTGATACTGCTGAAACGACTTGGGCGCGCGCAGATAATAAGCGGGTCCATGGCTGCCCTTCTGATGCAGCACGATCAGCATATCGCCTTTGGCGGATTCAATTTTCTGCCGTAACCGGTCCAGCAGCACCATGTCGTAGCATTCATCCAGACGACAAACGCCCGCCAGTTGTTCCGAGTTCAGATTTTCAAACGCCACGCGATCGCAAACCCCTTTACAGCCGGAGTTATTGTCTCGCCACAGCACTTCCACGCCAGCATGCTTGAACACATCCAGCAGATTTTCCGTGTAACGCTCCATACTGCCGTCAAAGTCCGAGCGCCCTGCGCGAGAAAACATACAGGGCACGGATACGGCCGTCGCCGTACCGCAGGAATGAAAATTATCGAAACTCACCACTTTCTCTTTGCTCAAGTTGGGGTTCGTCTCGCGTCCGTAGCCATTCAATGAAAAATTCTGGGAGCGAGCGGTCTCTCCGACCACCAGAACCGTCACTAGCTTGCGTTGGGGGTCGCTGGACACTTTTCTCAATTCAACACGTGCGGCGTCTTCTCCCAACGTAGTGAAGGCGACCTCCGTTTTCGGAGTCAGCTTGCGAATATAAGAAGACGTTGAGTAGATATAGTTAACCGGCACGATCAAGTCGCGGATATAGCGATTGTTGCGGAATAAGGAGGCGTAGCTTTGATAGAAAGCGGCGGCGATTGCGCCAATCACCACAACGGCGAGCACCGCCGCCAGCAGCTTATTCATCAACTCTCCCGGCAACCGCTTGTAGTGAATGGGAATCCACGCCACCAGCACCGCGGGAACCACGCCCAAAGCAATAACGTAGACAAATAACCATGGGTCCATCAGCTCCATAGACTCCCGGTAATCCGTCTCCATCATATTTTGAATCATGGTCTTGTCGATCATGACGCCATAGGCGTTCATGAAGTAAGCGGCGAGTGACGCCGTCACCAGAATGAACATCAACGTTGGCTTGAACAGGTACTTGAAGGCGAACAGGGACAAGAAAAGATTAAAAATGACCAGCAGGAATAAAACTACACTGACCATAAACATCAAGCCGCCGGAGCCTTCATCGCCCCGCAGCTGAAAGACCGTGGTGAAAAACTTGGTATTGAAGGCGCAAAGCAGATACACGGACACCGCCAACGACATGAGCCATGTCGAAATGCCCGCTCCCAACAGTTTGTTAAGTTTGGCCCGAATCAACTCCCCCTCCTGCAAATAACGCACGCTCATCAGAGCTATCTGCAGAGTTTAAAAAACCACGAGCCAAGCAAATCTCAAGAAAACATCAAGGAAATATCAAAGCGAATAAAGGACGCCTGACGAGGGGAGTGAGATAGAGAAGACAGTTGAGACAGAGGAAAAAGCGAAGAATGCGGACTGCGGGAGACTATAACGAGACGGCCGCATGAACATAACGCCCATGCGGCGAGAGACTTAAATCAGAATGCCAATCCAGGTGAACATAGCCAGACTCAAGGCCACCAGCACCGCTGCGGAGCCCATGTCTTTGGCGCGTCCGCTTAACTCATGACGCTCGGCGCCAATGCGGTCGACCACAGCTTCAATGGCGGAGTTGATCAACTCCACAATCAGCACCAGCAAGACGCTGCCGATCATCAGTATTTTCTCCACCATGGTGACGGACAAAAACAGCGCCAGAGGAACCAGAATCAAAGCGGCGACCATTTCCTGACGGATAGCGGACTCATTTCTCCATGCGGCGCGCAGTCCATTTATCGAGTAGCCTGTCGCCAGAATAATGCGTTTTATGCCCGTGGCGCCTTTAGGCTGAATTGAAGAAGAAGAAAGATTTTCGGACGAATCGGTCATGGGACTGACGGCTCCTGACTGCTTAATACTCACGACTGTAATGCGATGACAGTATAGTCACAAAGCCACCCGGGGAGTAGCGCAGACGTTACTTTGTCATGGGCCGGCCGGCGACGGCGTCCCGCAAAGTCTGCATGCCTCCCCGCAAAGGGATGTCCCGATAACGGATCATCAAGGTAGGCGTATGGGCGATATGCTCCGGCAATTCAGAGACCGCCAGCTCCTTCGCATAGGGCGATTGCTCCACCACCCTTCGCGGCATCAGCGTGCAGCCCAACCCCACCGCCACACAGCCCAGTATGCCTTCCAGCGTCCCCAGCTCCATAACGGATGCAATCTGATGACCACACTCCCGCTGCCAGGCCAGCGCGCGAGCGCGATAGACGCAGCCTTCGCGAAACAAAATCAGAGGCTCCTGTAGATCGCCCTCGCCTTTCGCCGTCACCAAAACCAGTTCCTCCGCCAGCACAGGCTCCGCGATCAGCATGGGGTGATCCAAAGGGCCGCCAATAAAGGCGCAGTCCAACTTATGGCTCAGCACGCGCTCAATGAGATCCGCGGAGGTGGCCGTCTGCACCTGCAAATCCAGCCCAGGATGTCGGGAGCGCACTTTTTTCAACGCGGAGGGAAGTCTGACAGCAGCGAAAGTCTCCATGGTCCCGATGCGCAGCTCGCCGGTGGCTTCACCCGCGGAGCGCACGGCAGCGGCGGTCTGTTGCGCCATTTGCAGTATCTCCTGCGCGTGTTTTTGCAGCACCCGTCCTGCAGGCGCCAGCTCCAGTCCGCGCCCTTTGCGAAAGAACAGCTGCACCTCCAGTTCCTGCTCCAGACGGCGAATGCGGGTCGTGACATTGGATTGCACCGTGTTGAGCCGACTCGCTGCGGCGAGGATGCCGCCTTCCTCCACTACGGCGAGAAAGGTGCGCAACGCGACTAACTCCATAACTATTCTCCATTAGAGAATATTTTCTTCTCTATTATTCGATTGTATTGATAGGTCGTATTATTTATCTTCTCTCCCAGAGATACAACGGGAAGTGAACCATGAGCGCACAACTACAACGCTTGCAAGTGCTGACGGCGGGCATACTCAGTCTGATGCTGATGTTGGGCGTGGCGCGCTTCGCCTACACGCCGCTACTACCCCTCATGCAACAGCAGGCGGGACTATCGGCTTTCGCAGGCGGCTGGCTGGCCAGCGTAAATTATCTGGGATATTTGTGCGGAGCCTTGATCGCCGCCTCTATCAGCAGCCTGACGCTGAAAGACAAGCTATACCGCTCAGGTTTACTAATCGCCCTCATCAGCACCGCTGGCATGGCGCTGTGCGACAACGTATGGGTGTGGGCGTTCATGCGCTTCATCGCCGGATTGAGCAGCGCCGCAGGCTTGTTAATTGGCTCCGGCCTGATCATGCACTGGCTTATCCGCAATGGTCACCGCAGCGAGTTGGGCATCCATTTCAGCGGCGTCGGTCTGGGCATTCTATGTTGCTCTCTCGCCGTGGATCTTATGACTCCCCACTTCGATTGGCGCGAGCAATGGGTAGCGCTGACGCTATGCGGGTTGCTATTCGCCATCCCCGCCTGGCTATGGTTGCCCTCGCCCACCGCCGCCAGCCGTTCTCAACATGAGGACGCAATGCAAGACCGACCGCCCTCGCGTCTTTATATGGGTATTTTCATGGCCGCCTATTTTTGCGCTGGCGTGGGGTATGTGGTCAGCGCCACCTTTTTAGTCGCCATCGTCGATCAGCAACCGGCCTTACAGGGGCAAGGCGCTTTTGTATTTCTTCTTGTGGGCGCCGCAGCCGCGCCCGCCTGTATCCTTTGGGATTTACTGGCGCGACGCATCGGCGACATCAACGCCTTGATCATCGCGGCGGCCTTGCATGCTCTGAGCATACTGGCGCCGACACAGGGCGGCCTCGCCATGGCGCTGCTTGGCGGCGCGCTTTTCGGGGCCACGTTTATGGGAATCGTCAGTTTGGTGCTGACGATGGCGGGACGTTTCTACCCGTCACGCCCCGCCAAAATGATGGGCAAAATGACCCTGACCTACGGCGTCGCACAGATTCTTTCCCCCGCTCTTACCGGCAGGCTGGCGGCGACAGGCGGCGACTATGCGGACGGCCTTTATCTGGCCGCTGCTGTGATGGCGCTGGGGGTATTGCTGCTGCTGGCCTTGAAAAGCGTGGAGCAGAGTGAACGCCGCCAGGCCCTGTCATACACCTGACGATTACCTGTCATACATCTGGTTATTACCTGTCATACACCTGGCCATTAATAGTCGTGAACCAACTCAAGAAGAGAGAGAGTCAGCATGCCCTACGTTAATATCAAAATCACCCGCGAAGGCGCCACCGCAGAGCAAAAAGCGGCGCTGATCGAAGGCGTTACCCGTCTCTTGCAGGAAACACTGAACAAGAATCCCGCCACCACTTTCGTGATCATAGATGAGGTGGAGACGGACAACTGGGGAATCGGCGGCGAGTCAGTCGCCGTGCGCCGCAAACGCGAGGCGGGCTGACAGCGGATGAATGCGTTCAAGCAGGCCTACGCCCGCCTGAACGCATTGGCGCTCAGCGTAGTCAGCCTACGCTATTGCAACATCCACAAGACGGGAGCCGCCAAAACGGCGAGGGTTAGCAGCACCGTGACGCCCACGCCTGCGGCCGCCCAGTTGGACGCCAGCTCGCCGCCGCTTTCGCGGTGCCCTCTGATGGCTTTGCCCTGAAACAGATTCGCCAACTGCAGCATCACCATGATCTGCGGGGCGAAGTACACCAGCTTGGGCACATGCCACTCCGCCGGAACCAGCAGAGCGGCGATAATAACGCCTATCGTCGCCGCCAACGAACCAACGATCGCCTTGCGGGCATGAGACTCCTTGCCCAGCTTGCGAAAGTTCTTCGCCAACAGAATGCCGCCAGCCAATGCCGACCCCAAAAAGGTCGCAATGCCGATACCGGAAACTTTATAAAGCTTGTGTTCAACGAAAGAAGAGACGGGTGTTTTTTGTGGGTTTTCCATTGAAAGATCTCCTTCACCGCCCGACTTAGACAGCCGACAAGAAGGACACCCAAACTTGTTAACCGCACGAGGGCGGGCTGTATCGATTGATAGCGTACCCCGAACGCGACGCGCCCGGACACTTCACAACGGTCGCCAGCGCTACTGTTAAGAACAAGGCGACAATCAAACGAAGCCGGTGATGAAGAACAAGAACTCTCCCGTTCGCAGCGGACCTTCCCTGAATATCGATTATCCTTAACGACTTCGGCGCCGCAGGAAGCATTAAAATTCTAGCCCCATAAGCCCTGTTGCGATACCCGCGGGACATAAAAATTTTATAAAGAAATTAACCCTACAAAAAAGGCCGCCCCGAAGGACGGCCTTAATCTAGTTCAGTATGCCGATAGCGTCATCGCCATGGCGCACGTCAGGCAGGCTTACTTGAAAGTAATGCCCCACTTGTCGATGTTGCCGGTGTCGCGGTTGGCTCTGTCGCGTACTTTCAGATTCCAGGTTCCTGCGGAATCCTTCGCGCCCACGTCAACAGTGTAGGTCTGGTCAATGTCGTCTGTAGAACCGCCAGTGCGGTTGTGCAGGTTATAGACTGTTCCATCCGGATGCACCAGATCCACGATCAAGTCGCCGATATAAGTGTGCTTGATCTTCACCGCTACGCTCACGGAGCCGGAAGCGCCGCTGCGAGTCACATCAATCGGGCTGCTGACGCCAGTGGCGTTATTGTCCGGGATGCTGACGTCGGTGTCATTCTCATAAGCGTCTGGATCTGTCGGCGGCTCGCCGCCATCGCCGAGGGACACGGTGTAGTCTTCCACTTCCCCGTAATTGAAGGTTCCACATGGAGTTGGAGCCGCGTTATAACGCATCGCCACACGCATGGTGGTCTTCTCAAAGGACGCGCTCGCCGGAATGGTCAACGTGCCGCTGGCGGGCGAAGAAGAGGCTGATCCAGAGTCGAAGACTTCCTCACCAGCGTCGTCAAAGTCGCCGTCGCCGTTCAGGTCGACCCATGCCTTGAAGTACTCTTTGTAAGACTGACCGGAGAAGGCGGGCGTAAAGGTAACGCTGTTGCCGCCTTTCACCAGGGATACTACTTCGCCGCCCTGGACTTCCGTAAAGTCGCTGTATTTGGACGCGCCGGAAGACTTCAGGAAGCCGCCGACCTGTACTCCGGAAATCCACTCGTCATTCGAGCTGTTGCTGGCTGCATCGCAGTATTCCGCAGGCGGAATGGTCGGATCGCTGTCGATAACCAGGAACACGGCGCTGACCGCACCCCAGGCGCCGCTGGCGTCTTTGCCGCGCACATAGACGATGTGCTTGCCTTCACTCATGCCGGTAGTGTCGATCACGCCGGTGACGCCTTCCGTCTTCGAGTTGTATGAGCCGTCGGAAGCGGACAGAGCGATGGCCTGAGCGCCGTTGGCCCAGGGCGGCGTATCCAGATAGTATTCCGCCGCCGTCAGGTTCTGGGTGGACTCAGTTCCGTTGCTGTTGTTGAAGCGCGTGTCCGTAACGGATGCGGTCAAGGTCACCTGCGTACCCGGCTCCACACCGCCGCTGGAAGCGCCGCCGCTCAGCGCCAGACTGGTGACGTCTGGACCCGCTGGCGTGACATAAGGCGTGCGCACGACTTTGGCCGCGTAGATCAATGCGTTCAGGTTGTCCGGCTTGATCTTGCTCTCGTAGGTGCTGCAGCTCTGGAAGAACGACGTGCCCAGCTCGAATGTGTAAGCCGCTACGCCGAGTTCGCCGTAACTGACGCCATCACTGGTGCCGTCGGTGGGATAAAGACCGATGGACTGCTGCGGCGAGTAGCCGTTGAAGAAAGCGAATTTACGACCCAATGTCTGCAACGCTGTGCCGTTAGGCGCCGCCTGATTGGTGTCGCCCCATGGCCACAACACCAGTTCGCTGTAGCTGTGAATATCCAGGTGGATACCGCTGGTGTCGCTGGGCGCCGGGTCGTTTTTGCCTGGACCGCGACGATCTGGCCACAGACTGCGCACATATCCTTCCAACGCCTGAATTTCCGGTTCAGAGCCAGCGCTGGGGCCGCGATAGGTTTCATTACACTGACTGCCGCTGGAGCCTTCGCCATTGGTGCTGTTCCAGCCGAAAGTGAAGTTGCGGTTCAAATCCGCGCCACGACTGTTGCTGGTAGAGCCGCAGTAATTGCGGTTGGCGTTCTTTCTCCAGGACAAACCGGTTTCCGCTTTCTTACGTCCATCCGGGTTAGTGTGCAACATCAGGTGCACTTCATGGTTGTCCATGATCCAGGTGGCGTCTGCGTTGGTTCCATAACCATTGACCAGCCAGCGCGCAAACTCCAGCGCCAAAGGCGCAGTGGTGTATTCACGGGCGTGAATGGCGCTGTTGATGAACAGCTTGGGCTTGTCGCCGCCGGTATTTTTGTTGGTCAGTTTCAGGACGCGCATATCGAAGCCGCCAATCCCCTGTTTCTTTTCCCAGGAGTCGCCAACGTCGATCCATTCCGCCAGCTCTGGATGGCTGCTGGCGAACCCTTCCGCCGCAGCGAAGGTTTCTTCTACCGTTTCATAGCAGGGGTAACCGGGAATACCCGCCAGCATGGCTTCTGAGCTTGCTACCGAGCCGTTGACCGACTGCGCGGAGAAAACGCCAAGACTGCTCAAACCCTGCATCTGGGTCAGAATGGAGTTGCGCTGTTCAATAAAATCCGTCGCCGTTTCGAAGGTGAAGCCGAATTGCTCCAGCTTTTTCATTTCCTCCGGCTGCAACTGCATAACCAGATAGCCGTCGTCGTAGTGGGACTCCAGCATCTGGGCATGAAAACTGATCGCCGCTTTGCGAGCGATATCCTGATTAGGGAAATAGGCTTTATAAATGTTATCCGACGCTTTTTCCTGTTCGAGTAGTTGATAGGCGTCGTGGGCGTGTCCAGGGGCGGCCAGCGCGGAACAACTTACCAAAGCGCCCGCCATGAGAGTGGCCACAGATAAGCCGCTAGCTTTCTTTTTCATTGTTATTTCTCCTTGGAATCCAGGTTCCCGGTGATTTATTTTTCCCTTGTAGGGAGATCGATTTGATTATTATCAGCGCCCGGGTATGGGCGGCGCGGTCCGTTACTGCAATCGACGTTCCACTGAGGCTGTTAACACGCATAATGTGACAAAATCTATTCAGGCTGAAAGTGGCCTTAGAGATTAAGCCTATTTCCCAATCATCAAATTTGAACAGCGTTAAACAGCCTCGATTAACGTAGAAGCTAAGCTGTTTAGTGTCAATCCAGAAAGGTTGCGCTACTGCTTATTCCTGACAAATATAAGTACAATCCGCAATATCAAAGGCGGTATCGAGACGAGAAAACTTTATCTTGCACTCTCTAAAACATGCAGGGAAAACTCGCCAAAAAGGGGCGCTTATGCGACATATCACACCACTTTGCCGCAAATTAGGGCATTTTTTAGCGCCGTTCGCCGCAACGGCCATTCTGTCAGGCTGCGCACAGGCCTCTCCCGCCAATACAGGTAAACCCTTACCCGGACTTGAGGCCCAGGCCCCTGGCGTTTATCGGGAACTTCGCGAGATCAAAGGCCACTTCAACGGCGGTCAATGGAATGAGGATGTGGATAAGTGGCAAGGCAAAAAGCATCAGGTCATGCAGGTGCTTGGCGCTAAAGTCGCGTCAGAGCGTCTCGACGCCACTCGCACCCGAGAGCTGATGGGAGCGCCCGACCGCACACTCAAGCCGGGAGATCAGCATTTCGACACAGTGGTTCGCATGACGGAATGGAAAGGCAAGCCGCAAGGTTCACTATGGGTCTATGATTGGCGCGGCGCCCATGACCAGCTGATATTCGCCTTCGATGGCGAAACCTTAACGGCCTCAGGCTGGCTATATAGTTGGGAATAGTCAATCAGCGCCAATTCCCAGAGGCGTCCGCCAACGCTGAAAACGCACTGTCGCAAATCACGGACGCTTAAGCTTCTGATTTATAAGGATTCTTATCTTCACCCACAACCAAGCGTCGCAAAACGGGGACGTTTCAGCACAACGTTCTCGACCGCCCCTTCCCCAGAAAGCCTCCAATCATTTGATTTATAATGATTTTCATTTTCTGGCGCCGAATTTGGAATCTCTACAGTGAGCGCTAAAGCGCATTAGGAACCGCATCGGCAGGGATTACTACAGGAGTACGAAGGCCAACATTGGATAAGGACAATGTTCATTGCGGACAACTTAAAGATTTCAAAGGATCACAGAGAGGTGATTAACATGAACAAACTGAGCGCACTTGCACTGTCATCATTTTTGGCCGTTTCCGCCGCCTATGCAGAAGGCGATTTGGGAGCCTCCGAAAAAATGCCGTCCGAGCAACAATTCTCAGCTCTGGATGCTAACCAGGATGGCGTGCTTGATGAATCTGAAGCCAGCAGCAACACTGAGCTGACTAACAACTGGGCGTCTGTCGACATCGACAAAGACGGCGTTATCAGCCCACAGGAATATTCCATCTACACTGGTGAAGCCACCGCTTCAGGTTCTGCAAGCGAAGAGCAAATCCTGGATGAGCCGGTAACTGAGTAAGTTACCTTAATCTTAGCTGAGAGATGGCTTTTATTACCTAAATCTGCAGGTCTCGCCTGCAGATTTAGGCTTGGTCCAGCCGCCGATGCGGCGGGCCGTTTTAGCAGAGCGCGACATCCGTCAGCGCTGTCAGATATCAACGACAACGTCTCCGCTTCTGTGTAAGCGCCCTTCTTTGTCCAGTTGATAGACTTCAAAATCCCGCGCCAAAAACAGACTCCCCGAATACGCTGACGCTGCTTCCCGCTCAATATCGAGAATTGAGGCGCTTTTGTCATCCGCCTTATCCAGATAGCGGGGGCTGAAATGCGTAAGAACCAGATTGGGCGCCGCCACAGACTCAGCAAATTGCGCTACCGCCAGCGCGCAACTGTGCTGCGGGCCCTGTCCGACCTTTTCCGCCACGTCACGGGTATAAGTCGCTTCATGCACCAACGCCTGAGCGCCAACGCACGCTTCCCTCAGCAAATCCGGCTGGTCATTATCGCCGCCAATAACCATGCGTCTTGGCGCTCGCTCACTCAGCAGATAGTCCGCGCCATGGATCACGGCGCCATTATCCAGGGTCACGCTCTCGCCTTTTTGCAGGCGTCCCCAGATGGGACCCGGAGGTACGCCGTCCGCTTGCAGCCTCGCCACATCCAGCTTCGCCTCCACATGCCTTTCAGTAAATGAGTAGGCATAGGAAGGGACCCGATGAGAAAGCGCATGAGCGCGCAGTTGAAAGTCCGCATCAACGAAATCGCTATGCAACAAGGTTTCGACATCCACAAAACGCAACTCGTAGGTGAAGCGCAACTGCGTAGTCTCAATCACCGCCTGCAAAAACGTTTGCAGAGGCGCCGGACCAATCACTGTCAGGGGCTCGGTGCGCCCGCTCATACTGGCGCTGGCCAATAAACCCGGCAGGCCATAACAATGATCGCCATGCACGTGCGTAATGCATACACCACGCAGTTGCTTCAAAGTGTGTCGACAATGCAGCAAACGATGCTGCGTCCCCTCCCCGCAATCCACCAGCCACCAATCTTTGGTTTCGGTCATTTTGACGCATACCGCAGAGACATTGCGGCTTTTTGTCGGCACGCCTGAGGAGGTGCCGAGAAATATAAGTTCCATAGGTTCAGGCGCTTTTCAAAGTCACTATTTTCTGACAATTACACGAAAAGTATTCACTAATAAAATCAATAAACAGCCGCACTTTCTGGGGCAGATACTCACGACTTTGGTACACGCAGAAAATATCCAGATTCGGCGGCTGGTAGTCCTTCAATACCGTGACCAGACGTTTCTCACGCAGGGCTTCATTCACGATAAAACAAGGCAGTTGCACGATACCCTTGCCGCTCTCCGCCAGCTTGGCGAGGAAGATGCCGTTATTGGACTTAAACCGCCCGCGCACATCCACATAGCGCACCTTGTCATTCTCCCAGAAACTCCATGAGTTGCGCCGGGCCAGCGAGAACCCCATGCATTCATGGGTTCTCAGGTCATCTGGCGTTTCCGGCAAGCCGTTTACTTTCAGGTATTCTGGGGAAGCGCAGGTGACCAGCGCGGTGCCGCCGATACGGCGTGCAATCAGGCCCGGTTCCAGCTCGTGAGCGATGCGGATGGACAGGTCGAACGCCTCTTCCACCAGGTCCACGCGGCGGTCCGCCAGCTCCATATCCACTTCAATACTGGGATAAGTGGTCATGAACTCTGCGATGACCGGCTCCAGATGCAATAAAGAAAACGCCATCGGCGCGCTCAGTCGCAAAACGCCTTTGGGGCATTGGGTTTGTTGGGAAAGATCGGATTCCGCTTCATCGAGCAGGGAGAACACATTGCGGCAGGCTTCCAGAAAGCGTTCTCCAGATTCCGTCAGACTCAGCCGACGCGTCGTGCGATGCAACAGCTTGGCGCCCAGACTATCTTCCAGCCCTGACACCAGCCGTGTCAGCACGGGTCGGGACAAATCAAGAATGTCCGCCGCTTTCGCGAAGCTGCCATGATCGACGGTGGCGACGAACGCACGCATTGCCTGAATTCTATCCATCCGGATTTCCCCCTTAGTATTGTTTCGTTTTTAGAAACAATGAATTTCAGAAAGGCATATTTATTCCCAATCATGGTATCTATAAAGTAGCCACCACACAACGATTGAAATCAAAACCTAGAGGAAAATTTCAAATGAAAACTTCAAAACTTTTTTCAGTAGTAGCTGCTTTATCTCTTTCCGCAATGGCTGGCGTAGCAAGCGCTGAATCCCTGGCGGACCGTCGCGCTGAAAGCGTTCAGGACGTGCCTACCCCTAACGCTCACTACAGCGGAAACTACCGTTTTGAGCAAGGCAAGCGCATCCCGGTAGCTAAGTCTGCAGATGACAAGAAAGTGGTCGACGGTCAGTACACCGGTACAGTGAAGTACATCCGCGGTGAAGTAGTCGAAGAGTCTTGAGGCGCGCAAGGATAGAGACGTCGGCGGCTAACCGCCATCACGGATGACGCGTATGACCGCCTCACAGCGGCAAGGCAAGGAGCGAAATCAGGGCGAGGACCGACTCAAAAACGGGCTCCCGTCCCTGAACCGCCGGCAGCGATATTCCTTCTCTCCCAACAGGAATATCGCGTCCTTTATTCTCTCGACGCTTTTACGCGCTTGAAGTCCCGCCCCAATGCATCCACAAAACCAGTAAATTGAAGTTCAGGACGACTCGTCCGAGCCAACGATCTCCGCATACGCTTTTCGCGTCGCATCTTCTACCTGGCCGTCAAAACAAGCGAAAATCACCCGTTCAATCTGGGGGTTGTGCTGTAGCCCAGCCATCACCTCCCTCATTGCAATTTGGCAAGCCCTGGCGATAGGAAAACGATATACGCCGCAACTGATGGCGGGAAACGCCATAGAGGTGACAGCATATTGCTGCGCCAGGCGGAAGCACTCCCGATAACAGGACGCCAGCTGTGCGTCTTCATTGGCGTCGCCGCCGCGCCAGACCGGCCCGACAGCATGAAACACCCATTGCGCAGGCAGGTTGTATGCTTTAGTGGCTTTGGCGTAGCCCGTTTCGCAGCGCCCCAAGGTGCGACACGCCTGCAACAGCTGCGGCCCCGCCGCGCGATGAATGGAGCCATCCACCCCACCGCCGCCGCATAGAGCGCTATTCGCCGCATTGACTACAGCGTCAACCTGCAAACGGGTGATGTCTCCACGAATGATATCGATTCTGTCCTGCAGCATGGTTTTCGTCTCCCTTTGCTGACAGCCTATTGGTTTCGCTAGACGGGGTCAGGCTGATTGATCCGCATCCTGCGGAAACTCATCGACAAAATTCAACTCTACGCCCAAGCCGGAAGGGTCGCGCAGAAAAATCTGCGTTTGCCCCAATCCGGGAACAACCTCAACCGAGTGGCTCAAGTCGTGTTCCGCAAGCCGCCGCATGGTTTCCGGCAAACCGCGACAACGCAACGCCACATGATCCAGATGGCCTGTCGCCACACTGTCGCAGGCAGCCGTTTCCGAGACTGTCAGATGCAGAATCGGCGCTTCGCCCGCATACAACCAGAAACCTTGACGCCGAAACCCGGAAGGGCGCGGCCCTTGTCGCAGCGCCAGCACATGCAGATAAAAGTCGCGCACGCTCTCCAAAAGGGCCAGCGGCGCCGTGATGTTGATATGGTCCAGTCCTGTTACTTCCATGAAATATCCTTGATTTAATTCCTCGAATGCAATGCGTCGTCCTTCGTCGCAGCTTTGCTGCGCCAGTTCGATGATGCGGATAACCTGCATCGCCTGCTTTGGTGGTACGGGATTATCCGCTTCGCCGCGAATCGCCATCGCCAGTTGCCGGTAAAAAAGCGTGTAATCCCCGGCTTGAGTAGCCTGCGCCTGAGAGCCTTCCGCATCCGTCACCATGCCATGACAGTGCTCCGGCTCTAGCCCCCAATTGGCGCTGTCTGGAACCTGCCCGTCGCGCAGTGCGTCTTCCTGCGGGTCCAGCCCGTGCTTGATATAGCTGGCGCGGTCGCCATGCAGCTGAAAGCGAGGTCCAGGCTGGGCGGTCAAGGCGCTGCCGTGCAGAATCACCTGCAGCGGCGCGTAATCCAGCACGACATGAAAATAGTCCACTGCTTCAGAGCCCGGGCGCTGCTTCAGAGCTTGCGCGGTGACCGCTTTTGGGGGACCAAATAGACACAGCGCCTGATCAATCAAGTGGGAGCCCAGATCATACAGCGAGCCGCTGCCTGCTCCTGGCTTCTCGCGCCAGCGGTCGCGCACCTGGGGACGAAAACGGTCAAAATGGCTTTCAAAGTGATAGAGGTCGCCCAGCCGGCCACTCTCCAATAACGACTTGACCGTCAAAAAGTCTCCATCCCAGCGACGATTGTGATAAACGCTGAGCACAAGATTACGTTGCGCCGCCAGCTCACATAACGCCTTGGCCTGTTCGGACTCGGGCGTAAACGGCTTTTCCACCAGCACATGCACACCCGCCTCCAGCGCTTGTCGCGCCAGCGGATAATGCTCAACATTAGGCGCGGTGATGACGACCAACTCAATATCCTGTTGCAGCAGTTCCGTCATAGTGCGGCAATGCGCGGCTTCCGGAGCCAAGGATTGCGCCAGCTCTTCACGCTGGGTCAATACAGCGCTGACTTCAAATTCAGGGAGGGTTTTAAGAAACGGAAGGTGAAAGGTCTGGCCGGAAAATCCCAGGCCAATCAAGGCGGTTCGTACCGGACGCATTGTCCTCTCCATCTACATCGGCTAAAACCGCTTTATACTGCAGGCGACAGTCCTTTGTCACCTTAACGCAGAGTAACGGGCCGCTCGCAGCGGCGCATCAAGTGCGGAAACGTCCCACCAGCGTCTTCAGGCCGCCGGCCATATTTTCCAGCTCGCGGGCTGCAGTCGCCACATCCTGCACCGCACGATTATTGGTTTCCGTCATGGTAGCGATCTGCTCCACGTTGCGCGCGACATCGGTGCTGGCCTGAGCCTGTTCCCGCAGCATGAGAGAGATATCGCTGAACACGTCCATGACCTGTTTGGCGCTGTTGCGAATGCCATGAATGGAGCTTCCGGCCTGTCCGGCCAATGTGGCGCCCTGCTCCACTTGCTCTACGCCGCGACTCATGGTTTCCACCGCATCCAGCGAGCCTTCCTGAATCTTCGCGATAGTGGAGGTAATCTCCCGCGCCGACTCAGTCGTGCGCGCCGCCAGACTGCGCACCTCATCCGCCACGACGGCGAAGCCGCGCCCTTGTTCTCCCGCCCGGGCCGCCTCAATCGCCGCATTCAACGCCAGCAGGTTGGTCTGCCCGGCGATAGTCTCAATCACCATGATAATGGAAGAGATCTGCTCGGATAGTTCTCCCAAAGCTCCAATGGTTTCAGAAGACTCCTTCACAGTCGTAGAGATGCGCTGCATTTCTTCTCCCGCCCGCTCAATCACCACCGCGCCGTCTTCCGCCGTATGGAATGATTCCGATGAAAGGCGTTGCGCTTCGTCGGCGTTTTCCGACAGCCTGTCGATACTGACGGTCAGCTCTTCGATGGTTGAAGCCATAGAGGAAGCCGCCTGACTTTGCTGTGTGGAGCCTGCCGCCACTTGTTTGCTGGCGTCGGATAATTGATACGAAGCCGAAGCCAGATCCGTTGCAGTGGAGGCGATATCTTTAACAATGTCGCGCATATGCCGGTGCATGGTGTTAAGCGCCTCTTGCAGCCTGCCCGCCTCATCCTCGCGATTGACCTCGATATCGCGGGAGTAGTCGCCATGCGCCATTTCCTCCATCCAGAACACGGCCTCTTCAAGCGGTTTGCCGACCATACGCTTGGTCGCGAACCAGATGACGATGGACAGGATCGCCACAATCAAGACAGCGGTTACGATCATCACGTTCAACAGCCAGTCGCTGGTGGCGGAGATCTCGTCCATGGGCATGGCGGCGGCGACTACCCAGCGTAACTCCGGCGCCTCCTGGAAAAACGCCAGATAGCTGCGCTGTACGCCATTGGCGTCCGGGGCTGTGAAGGTGACTTCCCCATTATGCTTTTGCAACATGGCGGTGACCGCCTGCCCAAGTCCGTCCTGTCCCACTACGTTTTTGCCTTCCAGCGAAGGATGCAGCAGGAAGGTCCCACGGGCTTCGCCCTTATCGGCGTTGACCACGAAGAGCAACCCTTCCTCTCCAATTTGCTGAGAACCGAGTTGACGTTTCAGGTTGGCCAGGGAGCTGGAGAACTCAATGCCGATATAACGAATGCCGACCACATCGCCGCGACTGTTCTTGATCGGCGTATAGTTGGTAATAAAATCGCGCCCGAACAGCGTGACTTTGCCGGTGTAGGCCTCGCCACTCAGATTCTTTTCATAGGCAGGAGAAGAATGACTCAGTAGTGTGCCGACAGCACGAGAGCCGTCTTCCTTTTTCACTGACGTCACCAGGCGCACAAAATCATCGTCACGCCGCACAAAGATCGTCGCATTGCCGCCGGTGGCGCTGGCGAAATTATCTACCGCCGTATAATTTCCCGCTAACGGGGTGTCGCCGGAGTACATCTGAAAGACGCTTTGTCCCGCGACATCCACTTTTTCCCCTGCGCTGGTGCTGAACTCACCGGGGAATGTGAGGCCAAATACTTCCGACAGGCGCACCGCCTCGTTATCCAGCTCTTCACTGTACGCTTTAGCCGCCATGTGAGCGGCGCCGACCAAGTGCTGTAAGTCCGACCGGGTGAGTTGGGTGACGGATTTGTCAACCGAACGAATCAGGAAAAAGGAAGCCACACCTAGCACCACCGCAATGCATAAAGCCACCACGCTGGAAAGGCGTACTGCTATAGACCGTCTGAACATGGCGTCCACCTCGAATTTTCTCAGGCGTATTCATCAGGCTGTCCGCAGGTCCTTCTGCTTTGGCAGATCAGAATCCAGCGGGACACGCTTGGGTTCGGAAGGGATACTATTTACTTACTACTATCTATTTACTTATTACTATCTATGTACGCGGTGTGAATTCCTTTTATGGGGAATTGACCGTCTTGTCCTTATAACGTCATTCATTCTGCAGAGACGCCTCGTTTTGTGACGCCTATCACAATTTATAGAGGCAAAGCGGAAAATTTTCGAGTTATTTTCTGTTACCTAATACGCCGCTTCGGTTTCCTTTCTCAGGCATTTGGTAGCAGCCGTTTGGAGAAACAGACGGACAAATCCGTCTCCCGATATTTCCCATAAGGCTGGGCAATGACGTACCCATGTTTACGGTAGAAGGAGACCGCCCGATCATTGATTTTACGCGTTGAAAGACATATTTCACGGTAGCCCAGCTCCCTCGCGCGCCGCTCCAAAGCCAGCAGCACAGCGAGTCCGCCTCCAGGGCGCCGGGAGTACATGCGCTTAACTTCCGCACAGTCATCCTGTAGTGGTCGCAGCGCGCCACAGGCGACTGGCGCGCCATTTTGCAACAGCACCACAAACGCGGAGTTCGGCGTTTCCGCATCGGCTTCCGAGAAGGACGAACGTCCGTCATCGCCAGTCAGATTACGCAACGCCTGCGACAGTTCCTCCACCAATGTCGCCGCCATAGGATCTCGCGGCGAACAAAAAAGAATTTCTTCGACAGCCGTCATCAACGCTCCCTGATTTTCCCAATGACATAAAAGAAAACGAGCGTAGCACAGCTTCGTCTACGCTCGTTGTTCCTTTTGTTCCACTATGACTAGTGATTCCTAAAGGTTAGGTTTTAGCAGGAAACGTTCTAACGCTGATAGGTCGCTTCAATCACCGCGCTGTCCAGCATATTGGCGTGAATATAGTAGCCCACCAGGGCGTTGGAGCTATCGGCAGGCAAATCAATCTTTTCCACGCCTAACGCATATACCTTGAACTGGTAGCGATGGGGCTTATCGCCAGCAGGAGGACAGGCGCCGCCGAATGCAGCGGAGCCATAATCCGTCTCAATCTGCTGCGCCCCTTTGGGAAAAGCGGTTGAGTTCTCCACGCCAGCATTGCGCTCCAGCTTATTAATATCGGCGGGTACGTTGATCACTTGCCAATGCCACCAGCCGCTGCCAGTGGGCGCATCTGGATCATAGGCGGTGATGGCGAAGCTCTTGGTTCCCTCTGGCGCTCCCCGCCACTCCAACTCCGGCGACTGATTTCCTCCATCGCAACCAAATCCTTTATATTCCTGCTGCTTCGATAGCTTGCCGCCGTCCGTCACATCCGGACTGGTCAGGGTCATCTCCGCATGTGACATGCTGGCCGCCAAAAGCCCCAATAATGCCGCCGTCGTCGTATTCATGGCCGTCTCCATATAGTCAGACTGAGTTAAATAACAGGCTTTCAATCTACCCAAAAGAGCCCGCCGGCGTTCGCCTGAAAACGTCAAAAGTTCGCCTGATGCGTTCAGTTTTGTTTTTGCATGCTTGTGTGACCAGCAGTTACGTTTTATTGAAATTCGCCCGCCCATCGCTTCAGGCTATCAACTCTTTATCACTCAGAATATGCGCCCATCGCCTTTAGCGTCAGGAGGTTTCAGTTCGTCGCAGTAACATCGCACTCTTAGGCCTCTCACACAATTCGTTGCATTTTGCGCCGCAAACACATTGTTTTCTCACAGCAATAACGCATCACTACAGGGGCGTCGCAATTCGTTACGGTTTTCAAATTGTCGGCGCGCCGGATATTACGGACAGTAGCCTTACCTCCACGGAGGTTCTAACGCTTCATTGACGCGCCCGAGGACCCAATTTCGGTGCGACGCAATGTTCTCAATACAGTCAAAAGGAGATGGATCATGACTGAACAGACCGTATATGAAGTGGTTGATCATGGAAAAATGGATGCGCTGAGAAAAAGACATGCCTGGCTGGTGGAGCCCATCTACCGCGCCAGCGACCATATCACCCGGCTGCCTTTCTTTACTTGGGTAAGAAACCTCAACGACGCCAGACAGTTCAAGCCTGTGGCGGAGCAACTGTACTACCATTCCGCGACTTTTCCCAAAGTGCTCGGGCTAATGCTCGGTATGACGTCGCTACGCAACAATCCTATGATGCCGTTTTACGCCAAACATGCTTTCGGCGAGGCGGATCATCACATGCTGTTGCGCGATTGGATGTTGCAGCATGGGCTTATTCGCAACGCGTCGGAGCTGGATAACGTCATCACCAGTCTATACACCAACGCCTGCGTCAATATGGCCTATCAACTGGCGATTGAGCAGGATCAGGAGAAGTGGCTTGTCGCCATCAATAGCGGCATCGAGCGCTGCTCCAATGACTTCTTCAAGGTCGTGGCGCCCAAAATGTACGAGCTGAACGCTGGCCATTGTTACTTCGATATTCATGTGGAAGCGGACGAGCACCACTCCATTATGGGCCTGGAGTATCTGACGTCATTTCCAGAAGACTGCGATCCCGCCGACTCTCATCGCGCGAAAGTGCTGCTGCGTAAGGCGCTGGAAGGCGTCTCACTGTGGGGGGCGATGCTGCATTCGTGGATAGGCGTGGATTACCTGCCCCGTTTCGATGACGAGGGAGAATTGGTCAATCCGCCAGGATCGCAATTCAGACTGCAATAGCAGGCAGCACAGAGCTTTAATTTTAAGTCGGAACAGAAGCATTCAGGTCAGGAGGAATTATCTGAACCGCCAGGAAGGCCGGGGGCACAAGGAGCCGCCCCCAAAGCTCGCAAAAGACTTGCCGCTGTTGTCTTGTTAGTCCTAACCGACGACCGCACTTAATCTCTTCGCCAGAGCCTGGATATTCTCCACGCCCAACTCCATCTTCTTGCGGGCGGAAGAATTTGCGGAATGCACCCGAATCAACGGCGGATTGAAACCCCGCGTAGCCACCGCTTCCTCAATCCAGAGCACAACGTCATAGCCGGTTCCCCGCTCATCGTCGCCAAGGTCGTGATCCAGACTGATCTCCACCACCGCGCCCGTCTCCAGTAGCGCAATGGCTTCATCCGGCCAATAAACCCGGGTCCAGCCCGGCGGCGTTGGACGCTCATCGTCCAGATAAACTTTATAAACTTCGCTCACGTCAAAATGCCCTCTCCTAATTCCTCCAGCCGGGTTTGCCTCAGCTCACTCGGCGTCATGCCAAAACGCTGCTTAAAACGCTCGGTAAAACGGGATTGCGACTGATACCCGCATTGATCCGCAATATGGGCGATCGGCAGCAGCGTGGTTTGCGCCAGATGCAATCCCATGCTCAACCTCACGGACTCCAGCAAATCACGGAAACCGGCGTTCTCCGATTGCAGGCGACGGCGTAAAGTGGATTCGCTCACCGCCAGCGAGCGGCTGATCTCCAATAAACTCCAGTCTTTCGCCGGCTCCTGTATCAGAATCTCACTCACCTTACGACGCCAGGACGCCCCGCTACGACTTTTCAACAAAGACCCGTAGCCCTTGGCGTACAGCAAATGCGCCAGCTCCTTGCGCCGCAACGCCCACAACTCCGACGGACTGACGTCTATCCAGTTAATCCACTGGTTGAGAAATTCCGCCAGCGTCCGGTCCACTTTGGCGATGGCCGCGCCGTCCCTGTCCGGAGACGCGGAAACGGGGATCGCTTCCAGATCGGATGCGCAGAAGCCAATCACCACAGCGATATACTCCCCTTCCGGCAGGTTCATGAATTGCAGCTCAATACCCGCCGGAGCCAAAATGAATTCGCCCGACCGACACGTCAATTCCGGCTGCAAGCTCAACACCTTGGCGCCGCGCAGTACGATGATGAGACAAGGATCAATGAACGGCACGCCGTGCAGGTTCTGCGGCTGCAGACACCGATAGACGCTGAAAGGCAGCGCGACGGATTCTTTTTCCTCACGCTGCATCAGGCGAATCAACTTTGGCCGCATGGTTTCCAGCAACACCTTCGTCTCCCGTTGTGATCAGTTGTGATAAACAGTTCTTTCCGCCAGTCAGTTAAATGCGAAATTCAGCCCTGTCTGGCGACGCGCGCTCGCCCGTTTCTATCATTACATTTAATCCCGTTTGTCGCCTATCAAAAACACGTCAATCCATTGCGTATTCCTATCGGTATATCTACGAGGCAAAACTGTCGGACAGGATAATGAAGAATAAAACTTAACTTAATGCAGTCCACAAGCCAGTTAGCCCACCGCCATCCACTCTCCTGCCGTGGAATCGCCCGTCAGACAAGAATCCGCGCCCGATGTGGCGCTTAACAAATCATGAACTATCATTACAATAAGCTCACAAACATTACATCAAAGTGTTATAAAATTGCGCCTTTCATATAACAAATCGGGCGCGCGGACCAAACCGGCAATCAGCCGTATGCCGACGCAGAGCCCAAAGACTTGCCACAGACAAGTCGTCCAAAAAAATGTAGTAATCCATCTGACAGAATCTTCCGTCTATAAAGGGTTTTTACGGACGAATTCCCGGAATTGATTTCCGGAGTTTGCGTGTGGGTTATTGTCGGTAGCAGCAGGCTTGGAGTCGCTCGCAGCCGGAACAATCACAAACCTGGTTAATAAGGCCGGCGCACGGGATGCATCCGGGCGCCAACGAAGCGTTTTTAAGTAAATAGAGGTGATATTTGAATATGAGATCCAAACTGGCTTTTTGGACTTATATGCTACTGGCGGCCCTTGTCAGCGGTAAAAGCTTGGCTGCGGAAAAGCTGCATATTTTTACCGAGAACTACCCTCCCTATAACATGTCTCTGAGCGGGCAGCCTTTCGCCCACAAAGAGGAAGAGATTGCAGGGTTGTGTACGGAGATGGTGAGAGCGCTGCTGAAGCGTACGCCTCTTGAGTATTCTCTGAAACTGCGGGATCTGGCTACGTCCATGAACCGGTCCAAAAACAAGCCCAACCATGCTATTTACTGCGTCTCCAAAACAGATGACCGCCTCCCCTATTTCGAGTGGATCGGACCATTGGCGGAGATCAGATGGACGTTGTTCGCCAAACCGGGCTCCAACCTGAAGCTGACTAGCCTTGATCAGGCTAAAAAGTACCGTATCGGCGGCTACAAAGGCGACGTCATGAGCAACTATCTCATCGAGCGCGGCTTTAATGTATCCACCATCGCCAACGACAGCCTGAACCCACGCCGTCTGGCGCTGGATCAGATCGACCTGTGGGTGACTGACGGCCTGTCCGGTCCTTACGTGGCGTCGGAAGTGGAAGACATGACTAATCTGGTTCCCGCCCTGGTGTTCAAAACCACCCCGATGTACATGGCGATCAACAAAGAAACCAGCCCCGAAGTGCTGAAAGCGCTGCAGGCCGGCTTCAAGGCCATCACCGACTCCGGTGAAGCCAAATCCATTACTGACGTTTACATGCAGTAAGCTGTCGATATCCGGGACGCTCAGCCGTCCCGGATAGGCAGCCGGAACTCGGACGAGCATGGCGGCGCCTGACGGTAGGTATATTTATTACCTCGATTATTAAGCGGCCCGCCGCTATGATTGCGCCGAATTTTTACCTCCCCTTACTTACGAGTAAAAGGCGCGACGTCTATGCTTGAGTTCCATGAATACACCAAGATTCTCATCGGCCTGATGGCCATCGTGAACCCGGTTAACGCGGTTCCCATATTCGTCGCCTTCACCTCCAACGTCAGCGGAGCGGAACGTAAGAAAATCGGCAAATCCGTGGTCATCGCCGTGGGCCTGATCCTGCTGATATCCATGTTATTAGGCGAATACCTGCTGAGCTTCTTCGGCATCACCATCAACTCATTCCGGGTAGCCGGCGGCATCCTGATTCTGTTGATGGCCATATCCATGTTGCACGCCAAAGTCAGCGCCACCGTGCATACAGAAGAAGAAACCGTGGAAGAGGAAGGACATCATCACTCTGTCGCAATTGTCCCCCTGGCGATGCCGCTGCTCGCGGGCCCAGGAGCGATCAGCACCGTAATTCTTTACGCCCACCGGGGCACTGACGCGGCTCACTACGCCTTGGTGGGCGTGGCGATTCTGATACTCTGCCTGACCTTGTGGCTTGTGTTCTCCATGATCCCCTGGTTTTCCAGCCATCTGACCAAGACCCGCATCAATATCTTCACCCGTATCATGGGTTTAATTCTGGCGGCGATCGCCATTGAGTTTATCGCCAACGGCCTGAAAGGACTTTTCCCAGTTCTTGCCTAATACCTGGGTTCGGTTTTGAAGGGCGTGGTCATGAGCCCTTCTCTGCTCTACAGCAAAAGAATCGTTATCATATGATGCCGGCGTCCAGCGACGCCGCCACATACATGCCAAACTCCTCACACTGCGCCACAAATATTTCCTGAAACTCTCCCCGACAGATCAAAGGCTCTCTCGCCGCGCGCCAACGCAAACCAGTGACAATGCTCTCCACCGCCCGCCGGGTTCCCGTCCCATCATGGCCAGCGCGGATGTATAACGCATAAGGCAGTCCCTGGGTTTTCTCCAGACAGGGGTAGTAGCAGCGATCGAAAAAATCTTTCAAGGCTCCGCTCATATATCCCAGGTTTTCTGTCGTCCCGAGAATAATCGCGTCGCAGGCCAACACATCCTCCGGCGTCGCCTGAAGCGGAGGAATCCACGTCGTTGTCACCGTCTCGATATCCTCATGCCCAGCGCCGCGCATCACCGCCTCAACCAGTCTCTGCGTATTGGGGGAAGGCGCATGCGCAACGATGAGCAGGTGTTTTTCAGCCATATCCCATTCCTTAAACATCTTCGTCCACCAACCATGATTGGCTGAATCGACATCGTCTGCAACGCCAGCGACGGGCAATTGCGACATTTCAGCGCTTAGAGGTTAATATAACCAAGCCGAACCGCCCTCAGGTTAATGTTTGCGCAGATGGATTATTGCAATAATCAGAGGTTGGCCCGCACCTGAGGCTATAATTTCCACAGGACTGGAGGATATCGATGCGTCGCGCCATCAGAGCGTCCGCTATCCCCAATAAACCGACCCACGCCGTCCTGGACATCCGGCGCTGGTCCGAACAGCAGCAACTAAGACAAATAAGCTACTGCGCATTATGGATGTATCTCGCTGGAATCAAATACAAGAACTGTTCGAAGCAATCGCGGACCTATCCACAGAAGAACAACGGGCTTATCTGGATATTCATTGCCAGGACAACGAGCTGAAGAAAGAAGTCCTGCAACTGGTGCAGGCTGATGAGCACGTTGACGACATCCTCCCCAAGCAATATGACATCGCCTCCGCCGAGGCCACACTGGTGCTGCCGAAGATGCACCCCGGCGTCATGGTCGGCCCTTACAAGATCATTCGCAAGATCGGAGAAGGCGGCATGGGCTGGGTGTATAAGGCGGAAGACACGCGACTGGAGCGCTTTGTGGCCCTGAAGTGTCTGGCGCCGGAAGTCGCGACCGACGAACGCGTCCGTTTTCGCCTGATGCAGGAAGCCAAAGCCATATCCCGCCTGGATCATCCAAACGTCTGTGTTATCCACGATGTCGGCGCCATGAGTGACGGCGGCATGTATATCGCCATGCAGTACTATAGCGGCGAGACGCTGGAAAATGCGTTAACCAAAGGCGCGCTGACGCCGGATCAAGTAGTCCGTATCGCCAAGCAGATTGCTTATGGTCTGCAGGCGGCCCATCAACGCGACATCATTCACCGGGATATCAAACCCGCCAACATCCTGCTTTCCGAGGACGGCATCGTCAAAATACTGGATTTCGGCATCGCCAAGCTGTCTGGCGTCGATATCACCTTGGGCGGCGCTCGTATGGGCACCTTGCGCTATATGTCGCCAGAACAGTTGCAAGGTCGCGACATGGGACTGCAGACAGACGTCTGGTCCGTGGCGACGTTGATTTATGAGATGCTGACCGGCAGAGAAATGTTCGACGGCGAAAAATCCTCCACCGTATTACACGCCGTCATGCACGAAGAACCGGACTACAGTCTGGCGGTTTTTCAGGAGTACCCGCTGTTCAAGCGATTATTGACGGCGATGCTGCATAAAAAGCCGGAAAAACGCCTCGACTCCATGGGCAAAGTATTGCAATGGCTCACCACTATTCAGCCTATCGCTCAGGCCGGGGCCAAAAACAGGGCTCGTCAGGATCAGCGCATTGAGAATCAGGAAGCGGTAGTGAAGGAGGAGTTGACGGATTTGTATCTGTTGCGCTTGGCAGCGGCTCTAACCGCCCATGTCGGCCCGGCCGCTCCCAAACTGATTCAGCGTTACGCATCCACGTCAGATAATCGTGAAATTCTGATCAATTCGCTGGTGGGGCATATCAAGCCCCAATACCGGCAAATCGTGAGTCAGCAATTGAAAGAGATAGCGCTCTGAACAGAGCGCCGTGACTAGATTTTAAGCTCTTTCACCAGCCAAGCTTTGGCGAAACGCAGGTCCCTTTCCACTGTGGAGAGGGAAACTTGCAGATATTCTGCGATTTCTTCCTGAGTCATGCCTCCGAAGAAACTCATCTCCACGATGCGCGCCTTGCGCTCATCCACATTGGAGAGTTTTTGCAGGATGTCTTCCAGGTCAAGCAGGTCTGGCTGACTGCCGTCATCGCAAATCTGCGCTTCATGCAGCGTCACCTGAATGTCGTCGCCGCCGCGCTTCTTACGCTTCTGCGCACGGGCATGGTCTACAAGGATGCGACGCATGGTCTGCGCCGCCACGGCGAGAAAGTGAATACGATCGTTCCAGGCGACCTCTGCATCCACCAGGTGCAAATAGGCCTCATTCACCAGCGCGGTGGCCTGCAACATGTGCCCCTGACGCTCGCCCGCCATGTAGCGGCCCGCAATGGTGCGCAGTTCGCCGTGCAGAGATTCGATAATATGATTAAGGGCTTGCGAATCACCGGCCTGCCAGTCGGCCAGTAGCTGAGTTACGTTGCGAGAGCCAGCCATAGTCTTTAGTCCTGCTGAATTCGGGGGAACATGCATTCCCTATGCTGAAGAATCTTGTTTATTCTTCGTATTTTAGGGAGCTGAGGGGCGGCTAGCAAACTAGATTTTCAGACAGCGCGATCCTTCGCGCTAGTTCCACTGCTCGTCAACGGCTTTCAGCAGTTGCGGTTCTTGCCAAGTGAAATTGAATGCGACTTCTTGAATAGCGGCATGCGCGTTTTCTTGCTCGCCGGTTTTCTGGGTAACGGTTTTTTCGCTGCTGTTCTGCATTAGAAATACTTGGAACATCACCATCATTAACGCAAGCAGTGCTGCAAAGATGTGTGCTTTCATTTTCTTTCCCTTAGGCCTGAGGGGCCTTAGTCGTATATCAGGGTCGTTACTGCCTGTTTTCCTCCTAATAAGCGCCCTCAAAAAGAAAAAGCCGTCATCTTTTCGTCATTTTTTATAACAAATCGCCTATGCCCTTTCCTGTTTGTACTCAAGGGCATTGGCGTTCGCAGCAATTAAAGTGATTTGAGCTCCCTCTTTAAAATTTTGCCGGTGGCCGTCATCGGCAGGCTATCGCACACCTCCACCAGGCGCGGGTACTTGTAGGCCGCCATTTTGCTCTTGCACCACTCCCGGATTGCATCCGCGTCGGCGCTGGCGCCTTCTTTCAATATAACGAAGGCTTTGATCTCCTCGCCGTATTGCGAGTCTGGCACGCCCACCACCGCAGCCAAGGACACCGCAGGGTGCGTCAAGATAGTCTCTTCCAGTTCACGGGGATAAACGTTATATCCGCCCCGAATAATCATGTCCTTCAGGCGATCCACGATGAACAGATAGCCGTCTTCATCCATATACCCAATATCGCCAGAGTGAAACCAGCCTTTGCGAATGGCGTCCGCCGTCGCTTCAGGTCGATTCAGATACCCCTTCATTATATTATGCCCACGGATAACAATTTCTCCCCGCTGCCCTCGGGCGACCTCAGCGCCTTTCTCATCGACGATCCTGATATCCACTCCCCAGATTGGCACGCCCACCGAGCCGGGCTTACGAGGACGATCCAGCACATTAAAAGAGGCGACCGGCGACGTTTCGGAGAGGCCGTAACCTTCCAGAATCGGCACCTGAAATTTGGCTTCAAAGCCGCGCAGAATCTCAATGGCCAAAGAAGACCCGCCCGATCCGCATAGCCGTAAGCGGTCGCGAATCCGCACAACCGTGGCTTCGTCCAGCTCAATGCCGTGCAACAACGCCCAATACATGGTGGGAACGCCGCAGAATACGGTAATGTCCTCTTTCACCATGGCGTCCACCACGGCTTTAGGATCAAAACGGGGAATCAGCACCAGTTTATTACTGTTGTAGAAGCCGCCGCACATCTGCACCGTCTGTCCAAATGTGTGAAACAACGGCAACGCCACCAGCTGGTTATCATCGAGGCGCGCTTCGCTGAGCCGGGCGAATTGCGCCACATTCAGGAAAATATTAGCGTGAGTCAGCTCAGCGCCTTTGGGTTTACCAGTAGTGCCGGAGGTATATAGAACCACGACGGTGTCATCCGCCTGAGTCACAATATCCGGCGCCGGTACATCACCCGACAGAAGCTCATCAAAAAACGCGGGGATGTCGCTTTTTACCAATCCCGCTCCGCTGGGAATCAACCAAAAGCGCTCACACTCGGCGACAGCATGATAGGCCGCCACGCCTCTTGGTCCCAACGGCAGGTCAGCGACGCCTTCGAAACAGATATAGGCCTTGGCTTGCGAATCGCGCAGGTGATAGGCGATTTCATCTTCGCTGAGTAACACATTTAACGGAACCGCTACCGCACCGGCTTTGACGATGCCGAAGTAAGCGACAGGAAAAAAATGGAGATTAGGACAGCTTAGCGCCACCCGGTCGCCGGGCTGAATGCCCGCCGCCAGCAAATTATTGGCGACCTGATTCGTCATATGTTCGACCTGGTCGTAGGTCAGGCGAACGGCTCCGCACACCAGCGCCTCCTTTTGAGGATGACGTTTGGCGCTCTCAGTAAGAATAGTGGCTAAATTCAACATGGATTCCCTCCGCAAGTATTATTCTTGTATAGGCAGATGTTTATTCATCATAGTCCGGGCCGCCGCTTACGAAAACAGCCGGTCAGGACAAAAACTGGGTCAGTCCGCCTTATTCGAGACACGCATCCTGCCCTGTCTGAACAAGCCGCGAAACCCATCCATGCGTAACGAGGACGATATGATTACCGCCATCAAGCGTCTAACGTTAACGGTCTTATTAATGACCCTGTCCGCCTGCGCCTCCGTTGGCTACCACCCGGCAGAATCGCCAGCGACGCCTTTGCCCCTACCCTGCGCCGACGATTGGAGCCAATTTCAGCAGGCAGTCTCTCGTCAGCATACATTTGACGGACAAGACTGGCCGGTTCCCGATTACGAATACCTGCGCATGGACCGCACATTGTCGCTCCTGAGCAAGAGTACGTTGGATACAGAACAAAGACGTGACTGGGTTGCTCGCGACTACGCCAAAGGCCGCCTTGCCAGACACATGGAAAACCAGCGCCTTTTTCAACCGCTTTCTCTCGATTCGCTGGAAAGCTGCCTGCATCAGCAAGCTGATCAATTAGTCGGCCAACCCGCATTCTGGCGTCATCTGCAGACCCTGAGTTATCCAGAGGATTACATCAGTCTACACCGATGGCTGGGATTATCCGCCGTATTGCAACCACTAATCAGCTGGCGTGTTGACGTTTTGAATGACGAGGTGACTGCGGCGTATCAACATTATCAGCCAACAGGTGAATGGCGACGTTACATACCGGCCACCCGGGTCAGCGCGCCGCCAGTCAATTTCCCATTACCCAAGGACAACCTAGGATTACCCTCACTTTCCGAGCAGGAATGGCGGCGCCTATTCGCTTACTACAGCCCGGATCTGGTAGTCGAAACGCGAGGCGACTTCGATATCCCCGGACGCCCAGTTCACGAAGGGCAAAGCTGGACCACTGATGCGACGCCCACCGCCTATACGCGGGTCTCGCAGACTTACTGGCAAGGACAGTGGCTGCCGCAGCTTGTCTACGTTTTCTGGTTTAACAGCCGCCCCAAAACCAGCCCCTTCGACATTCTGGGAGGAACCCTGGACGGCCTGATGTGGCGAGTGACGCTGGACCCACAAGGCGTCCCTCTGTTCTTTGACAGCGTGCATCCCTGTGGTTGCTATCATAAGTGGTATCCCGTTCAGCCCAACATTCGCTTTGCTGGCGCGCCGCCAGGCGATGAACGCCTGATCATCTTACCGCCCCCGCCCGAGCTAATCTCCGAGACGCCCGTCCTACGCTTAAGCTCAGGCGCGCATTATGTCGTAGGACTGGAGCACCGTCCCCGCGAGAATATTCCAGAGAAAGCCCCGGCTTATCTATTACAGGATTACAACGCTCTGCGCCTGATGCGCGACGGCGATACATGGCTAAGTCTGTTCCAACCTGATGGTTTAGTAGAAGGGACAGAGCGACTGGAGCGATTTCTGATTTGGAATATGGGCGTCCCTTCCGCAGGGGCCATGCGACAATGGGGACATCACGCCGTCGCCTTCGCCAGCCGTCGCCATCTGGATGACCCGCTGCTGTTTCAGCGCTACTTCACCACGGAAAACAGGTTTAACCCGGATAAAACGTATGCACCACCACTTCCGGCGGACAATTAAAGCGCACCGGCAATAACGAACTGCCGGCGCCGGTGCTGGTGTAGCCATCCATATCACGCCAGCGCCAGTTTCCTCTGCCGACAAAGCGAGGACAATCCGAGTCGAGCGTAATCGCCGTTCCGCCAGGCAGACACACCTGGCCTCCGTGGGTATGACCGCACAACATGAGATCAATGCCCGCGTGCGCCGCCTGTTTGAAAATTTCCGGCGTATGCGACAACAACAGAGTATAGCGGGACATATCCAGGCCCTGCGCCGCCATCTGCAGATTGTCCACGCGATAGTAGTGAGGATCGTCCACGCCCACGATCTGGATTTTCTCTCCTTCTCTCTCAATCAGCGCAGACTCGTTCATCAGCATGCGATAGCCCATATCCTCCAGAGGCGGCAGCATGCGGATACTGTCGTGGTTGCCGAAAATGGCGTAAGCCTCGCCCCGCAGTCGTTCACGCAGACGTCGCATTCCCTCCAGAGCACCCTCTTCGGGACCATAGGTCTGCGCCCGATAATCGCCGGTGATCACACAGAGGTCATATTCCAGGCTACCGGTAATCTCCAATAATCTGGCGGTGATCGCTTCATCCATATCCACATGGAGGTCCGTGAGATGCAGCAGGCGAAAGCCCTTGAACACAGCAGGAATCTTCCTGTGCCGCACAGGGTTGTGAGTCACTTGAATGTTTCTGGCGTTGCGTCGCCCCCATTCATACATTCCCGCCAGCTTGAAGGTCCAGCGCATCAGAGTTTGCATGGAGTACCAGTTTTCCGGGTGGAAAAAGTTAATACCTCCACCGCCGAATACCCGTTGGGCATGATCCTGTTCTATTCCCAGGCGCTGACGCGCATGCACAAATCCCAGACGCTGCTCCAGCCTCGTCAGTAAATCCGCGTCATCGTGTATTTCAGTTTCTGGAATGGAGCGGGCAAGCGTCCGGTTCACATCGCTCATGAAAAATAGTGATCCTTTGGGTTGATCCGCCATCGGCCGGATAACTTATGACCAATGTGAACTAAGCATAGTCGAGAAAGGGCAAAAAATTCGCCTGCAAGGGGCATTTCGTCTGGGCTCGCGTCTCCGATGGAGTTAAGCTACCCGCATTCCAATGCTAATAGTACTTATGACCGATTAGATTATTACAACAGACAAAGACAAGACCATCACGCTGGAGACATCATGAAAGTATTGGTAACCGGAGCAAACGGACATATCGGCTCCCACGTGGTAAGGCAACTACTCGACCAAAACCATGAAGTACGCGCCTTTGTGCGCAAAAGCTCAGATTTGCGCGGGCTCAACGGACTCAAGCCAGAGTTCGCCTACGGCGACGTCAAAGACCCCACCGCCGTGGAAGCCGCCGCCGAAGGTTGCGACGCCATCATTCATATGGCCGCGGTGTACAAAACCATCGCCAAGTCCGTCGAGGAAATCGTCGAACCGGCGCTGCAAGGCGCGGAAAATGTATTCAAGGCCGCCCACAAACACGGCGTCAAGCGTGTGGTATACACCAGCTCCGTGGCCTCCATCGGTTTTTCCTATGATCCGCATGCATTACGCAGCGGAGAGGACTGGAACGACGACGCGCAAAACGCCTACTACGTCGCCAAGACCCGCAGCGAAAAAGCCGCGCAGAAACTAGCCCGCGAATATGACATCCACCTGGTGGTCATCTGCCCCGCTATCGTGTTAGGCCCGAACGACTATCGCATCACTCCTTCCAACCAGTTAGTGATGGATTGGTTGAACGGCTTCGGGCAAACCTACCCTGGCGGATTAAACCTGGTTGACGTACGCGACGTCGCCGCCGCTCATGTCGCCGCGTTAAGCAAAGGGGAAAACTGCAAACGTTACGTCGTGGGCGGAGAGAATATCGAAGTTAAAGAAATTGGCGCGGCCTTGAAACGCCTCACTGGCGTCAAACCGATCCATCTGCCGACTGGCCGCGGCCTCACTCTGACATTCGCCCGCGTGGTGGAGACATTGTGCAAGCTGCTGCACATCAAACCGCCATTTACCTACGATCTGGTCTACGAGGTTGTGGGTCGCTATGCGTACTATGATTGCAGCGAGGCGGCCAAAGATTTGGGAGTCAAACCTCGTGATGCGGAAGAGACACTGAAGGACTGTATCGCCTGGCTGCTGTCCCAGAACAAACTGAAACCTCGCATCGCCGCCAAAGTGGCGCCGAAAATCCCCACCCATCCGGCTTCCGCCTAAGACGAACCTGTGGCAAGCCCGTATAGCCTGTGACAATCCCGTATAGAAAGTAAGGCTGCCACGGCCTTACTTCCTTTCAGCTCATCAGCCTCTACCGCGCATCATTTTGGTTAAATTTTAAGCTTTATAGCAACACTATATATAGTGGACGCCTGATAGACGTATTTTTACTATGCAACCTTGCTGTCATATTCCCCGTCAGCCCAGAAATGCGGCGGCCAAAGGTCTGATAAACGCCTTCCACAGGCCTTTACCTACGCTAAAATGATTTTTTTCACAAGCCTTCACATCACATTATATAGTGCTATACTTTGCGGAAATCGCCATATATAGGGTCAGAGCCGCTAACAGCCCGCATTCTGACAGTCAAGTCTCCGATGGGAGTCTCTACCCGTAAAATGGCGCGTTCTCTCCAGGGCCGCAAAGGCCCGGACATACACAGAACTTCATCGGACACCAGGTTTTTCACAACCTGCCGCACAAGTAAGGTGCACAACATATTGTGGTCGCCAGTTTTTGTAACGCAACACAGGAAGTTTACCTTGCGAATCAGTCGTATCTCGCAGCGCTATCTGAAATTGGCGGTCTGACCAACAACACTGCAGTTTTAAAATAAACCTTGTTCGGGGTTAGAAGATTTGAGGGATATTATGAACGCCAAAGTCCAGCAGCTTATCGCGCCTATTGATATGCAGCCCGCTTCCGTCGATATCTGGGAAACCAAATACCAACTGAAAACCAAGTCTGGAAGCCCTGTGGACAAAGACATCCTGGGTACTTACGAACGCGTCGCCAAGGCGCTGTCCTCCGTGGAAGCCGACAGCATACGCGAGAAGGTGCTGGCGGACTTCGTATGGGCGCTGGAAAACGGAGCCATTCCAGCCGGTCGCATCATGTCCAACGCTGGAGCGGAAGAACACAAGCCCGCCACGTCCACGATCAACTGCACCGTATCCGGCAGCATCATGGATTCAATGGACGATATCCTGCTGAAAAACCACGAAGCCGGCCTCACCCTCAAGGCTGGCTGCGGCATTGGTTATGAATTCTCCACACTGCGTCCGAAAGGCGCGTATGTGGCCGGCGCCGGCGCCACCACTTCCGGCCCATTGTCGTTCATGGATATCTTCGACAAGATGTGCTTCACCGTCTCCTCCGCCGGCGGACGCCGCGGCGCGCAGATGGCCACTTTCGACGTGCATCACCCGGACGTCTTTGATTTCGTTCGCGCCAAGCGCGAAGACGGTCGCCTACGTCAGTTCAACCTGTCCCTGCTGATCACTGAAGACTTCATCAAAGCGGTTCAAAACGACGAAGATTGGCGTTTCTCCTTCCCCATCACTCGCAAAGAAGCGGAAGAAGACAACATTGACGTCAACGACGAAACTCAATACCTGTATCGCGACTTCCCGGTAAAAGACGGCTATATGACGGATGAAAGCGGCCGCGTCGCCTGCCGTATTTACCGAACAGTTAAAGCGCGTTCTATTTGGGACGCCATCATGACGTCCACTTATGACTTCGCCGAGCCAGGCTTCATCCTGATCGACAAAGTCAATGAAATGAACAACAACTGGTTCTGCGAGAACATTCGCGCCACCAACCCCTGCGGCGAACAGCCTCTGCCGCCTTACGGCAGCTGTCTGCTGGGCTCAGTGAACCTGACCAAGTTCGTGGAATATCCGTTCACTGAAAACGCCAAGTTCAACTTCGACAAGTATCGCAAGGTCGTGGCCATTTTCACCCGCATGCTGGATAACGTGGTGGAGATCAACGGCCTGCCGCTGGAAGGTCAGCGTCACGAAATTCAGTATAAGCGCCGCCACGGCATGGGCATTCTGGGCCTGGGCTCCACGCTGGCCATGTTGCGCATGCCTTACGGTTCAGACGAATCCGTCAGCTTCACTGAAGAAGTATGCCGCGAGATGGCGCTGGAAGGCTGGCGCCAAGGTTTGGAGCTGGCGAAAGAAAAAGGCCCGGCTCCTATCATGGAAGACACTTTTGTCGTCACCGAAGAAATGCTGCGCCTGCGTCCGGAAATGGCGAAAGACGGCCTGAAAGCCGGCGACAAACTGAAAGGTAAAGTGCTGCACGCCAAGTACAGCCGCTACATGCAGCGCGTTGCGGAAGCTGATCCCAAGCTGGTCGACGCACTGGCTAAAAAAGGCGCGCGCTTCACGCACCATACGTCCATTGCTCCTACTGGCACCATTTCCCTGTCACTTGCCAACAACGCCAGCAACGGCATTGAGCCCAGCTTCGCCCATCACTATTCCCGTAACGTGATTCGCCAGGGCAAGAAGACCAAAGAGAAAATGGACGTATTCTCCTATGAGCTGCTGGCGTATCGCCACCTGGTCAATCCCAAAGCCATGCCATTCTCAGAGGACGCCGAAGCGCAATTGCCTGCGTACTTCACCACCAGTGACGACGTGACGCCCAAGCAGCACGTGGATATTCAGGCGGCGGCGCAACTGTGGGTGGACTCTTCCATCTCCAAAACCGCCAATGTCCCGACCGACTTCCCATATGGGGAGTTCAAGGACATTTACATGTACGCCTACGAAAAAGGCCTGAAAGGCTGCACCACCTTCCGCTTCAACCCGGAAGCCTTCCAGGGCGTATTGGTCAAAGAGAAAGACCTGGAGAACACCTTTTACGAGTTCACCACCGAAGATGGCCAAACCATTAAACTGAAAGGCAACGAAGAAGTTGAGTATGACGGTGAAACCCACACCGCCGCCAACCTGTTCGACGCCTTGAAAGAAGGCACTTACGGAAAATACTGAGGCGAAGTCCTGGCGATTTCGTAAAATCGCCGGGTTTCTCCATAGAAAATGTTAAAAATGGGCGCATAATATGCGCCTGCAGCTAGGTTTTCCCGGGAAAACCTGAGCAAAGCCACCGTACACAAGGGTATACAGTCATGGCTGTTAAAATTGAAAAGAAAATTGTCGGCTACAAAGTTCACAAGCCCAGTGACGTTGCGCCGGCGAGCGAACCGGTTCAGGAGCAACCACAGCCGGTTGAAATGAATGAAAAAATCGAGCGCCCGGATTTCCTTCTCGGCACGACGTACAAGATCAAACCCCCGGTGTCGGAGCATGCGTTTTATATCACCATCAACGACATCCTGTTGAATGAAGGCACCGACCACGAAGCTCGTCGTCCGTATGAAATCTTCATCAACTCCAAATCCATGGAACACTTTCAGTGGGTTATCGCACTGACGCGGGTTATCTCCGCCGTGTTCCGCAAAGGCGGCGACATTACCTTCCTGCTGGAAGAGCTGCTGTCCGTGCATGATCCCAGCGGCGGCTACTACAAGAAAGGTGGCATTTTTGTCCCCTCCCTGGTGGCGGAAATCGGCGCAGTCATTGAAAAGCACATGAAAGCGCTGGGCATTATCGAGTCCGAGGAAATGAGCGACGCTCATAAACGCATGATCGCGGAGAAACGCGCAGAGTACGAGGCGCGGCAGAAAAATGAAGCGAGTGCGGATGGCTCCGCCTTCCCTACAAACGCGACAATGTGTAAGAAATGCAGCCAAAAATCCGTGATCTTGATGGATGGATGCCAAACCTGTCTCAATTGTGGCGACAGTAAGTGCGGCTGAACAACTGTTAATAAAGTTGTTATGAAATCAATGTCAAAATAGGAGGGTGAGTCCCTCCTTTTTTCGTTTTTGGAAACGGTGGACCGAGATTTGCAAGATAACTAAATCCAAGTAGACTAACGCCCTACACAACTTCAAGGAGAATATATGATTAAAAAGTGCCTGTTTCCGGTAGCGGGTTATGGAACCCGATTCCTGCCCGCCACCAAAGCCATGCCTAAAGAAATGCTGCCTGTCGTAAGCAAACCACTGGTTCAGTACGGCGTAGAAGAAGCAGTCGCCGCCGGCATGAACTCTTTCGGTTTTGTTACCGGCCGGGGTAAGCGGGCCATTGCGGACCACTTTGATATTTCTTATGAGCTGGAACAACAGATCAAGGGAACCGGTAAGGAAGAGCTTCTCTCCAGCATTCGCAGCCTGATAAATAACAATAAATTCTCATTCACCCGCCAAAATGAAATGAAAGGTTTAGGACACGCTATTCTTTCCGGACAGACTCTGATCGGCGACGAGCCGTTCGCAGTCGTACTTGCAGACGACCTCTGCATGGTGGAAGAAGGCGAAGACAGCGTGCTGGCCCAGATGACCAAGCTGTACAATCAATTCCGTTGCAGCATTGTGGCCATCCAGGAAGTTCCACACGACGAAGTTCATAAGTATGGCGTCATCGCTGGCGACCCAATGAAAGAAGGCCTGTTCCGCGTCACAGACATGGTGGAGAAGCCACCCGTCGACCAGGCTCCGTCCAACTACGCCATTATCGGCCGCTATATTCTGACGCCGGATATTTTCGACATCATCCGCGACACAGAGCCCGGCAAGAACGGCGAAGTTCAAGTGACCGACGCACTGCTGAAGCAAGCCAAAGACGGCTGCGTGCTGGCGTATAAGTTCAAGGGACGTCGTTTCGACTGCGGCAGCATCGATGGCTTTGTTGAAGCCACCAACTATGTCTACGAAAACGTGTACAAAAAAGGCCTGATGTAATTCATCACCTTTTTCCATGCACCAAAAAAGCGCCTAAATGGGCGCTTTTTTATTTGGGGCGCCCTGCCATCTAGAACAGAGCATACAGACAAAGACAATAGACGCGAACTGAGGGAAGCATCATTCTCCGCTATTCATTAACTGCAGGATAAAGCGCTTTTTATCTTCGTCACTGGCGCGAAAGCGTTTCAGCAACAACCGCTCCGTCGAGTCGGGCAATGCCTCTTCCATCACTTTGGTCAGGCGCTCAATGACCGTATCCAAATCCCCATCCTCGCCCAACTCAAAACCGGGTAAGTCCAACTGAGGATTGGTTTTTTCGTTCTGATCAAAGTCCAGCAGCGCATCCAGGGAAACGCCCGTCTTTACGCAAAGGTCAAACAGATTATCGATAGAAGGGAAACAACGCTGGGATTCAATAGGATTTTCCCAACCAGCCACAACCGTGACATCCACCTGACAAAAGGTAGCGATGTCCTCAAGGGTAAGCTTTTTCTTGTGCCGAAAATCCCGAAGGCGCTGATAGAAGGTTCGAAGATACTTCATGCCCCGCTCCGTGACTGGTTTTCGGCAATCGTATCACTAAAAAGTCAATACAAACCAGCCATTCAGACGCCACAAGGGCCGTGGACAGCAAACTATTTTTGAATAATTTGAGAAACTAAAAAAAATACTGACAAAGAAGGGAATTGGTAGGACCGACCAGATTCGAACTGGTGACCTCCACGATGTCAACGTGGCGCTCTAACCAACTGAGCTACGGTCCTGCTGTCAGCGGGTGCGTAAGATAACAAAGAAGCCTGACCTGAGCAAGCACTTTTATTCATATTACGCACATCCGTTAAATATTTGATTCCTTCCACGAAATACGGCTAAAAAACGTACTCACAAGCCCATGGAGATAAAGGAAATATACTCTACCAGATCTCCACGTTGAATCGTCGTATTTGCTGGCGCTACAGCAAAGCCATCCGCCCAGCTTGCGGAAGACAGCACGCCTGAGCTTTGATTGGGGTGCATTTCCAGCCCCGCCCTTCCCTCATCGTCCACTGAGACTCTCACGCGCAGATATTCCTCACGCCCGCCAGGCCTGGGGATATCAAACAACGCGGGCAGGCGCGCCACCGCAGACGCCCCACTCTCAGCAGCGCCCTGCATCTTCAAAATATAGGGGCGCGCCAGTATGCAAAAAGTCACGAACACTGCGGCAGGGTTACCAGGAAGGCCTAGAAACGGGGTTGCGCCAACCTGACCAAAAGCAAGGGGCTTACCGGGCTTTATGGCCAACCGCCACATATTCAGCTCCCCGTTCGCTTCCACCGCAGCCTTGACATGATCCTCTTCTCCCACCGAAACGCCGCCGCTGGAGATAATCAAATCCGCATCCGCTGCCGCCTGCAATAACGCCCGCTCCGTCGCCTCGTAGGTGTCGGCTATCACGCCAAGATCGATAATCTCGCACTGAAAGCGAGATAACAGGCCACACAGAGTGTAGCGGTTCGAGTTATAAATCTTACCCGCCGGCAGAGGCGCGCCAGGCTCAACCAGCTCATCGCCCGTGGACAACACCGCCACCCGAAGTTTGCGACGCACTTTAACCTGCGCCACGCCTACGGAGGCGATCAGACCCAGGTCCTGCGGAAGCAGCTTCTTACCTGCGCCAACAACAGTCTGTCCTACCTGGATATCCTGACCGGCCTGACGCAGATTATTACCTTGTCGCACCCCAGCGGGAACAACCACGGTCTCGCCTTCCAGCCGACAGTGCTCCTGCATGACGACAGCGGCGGCGCTCTCAGGAATAGCCGCCCCCGTAAAAATGCGCGCCGCAGAGCCCGCTTTTAAGGGGGGCGGACTTTCTCCCGCAGGGATACGCTGAGAAATTGGCAGCGCTATTTCCAACTCCGCCTCGCAGGCCTCTCTGGGAATGGCGTAACCATCCACAGCGCTATTATCCGTTGGAGGGACCATAATGGCCGATACCACATCCTCCGCCAGCACTCTGCCAGCCGCTTCAAGCAGAGGAACAATTTCATCCCCTACGATGGGCTGCGCAGCCGCTTGCAGAATACCCTTGGCGTCCGCGACAGGGCGCAGTCCAGAAGACGGCGCGTCACAACTGTGGCGACTATGCGCCTGAGTATTGGAGGCGCTCATCCGCGAGGTCCGCAGCCGGGCTTCTCAGAGCCCTCAGCAGACTTTCCCGGCTGCTTCAACAAGCCAACAAAGTTACAAGGTTTATGTCGCGCATCCAGTTGTTCGGCGATGATTTTATTCCAAGCGGTTTTACAGGCGTTGGTAGAGCCCGGCATACAGAAAACCACCGTGCCATTAGCCAGCCCGGCGATGGCTCTGGACTGCACAGTAGAGGTGCCAATCTCTTGATAGGAAATGGCGCGAAACAGCTCTCCAAACCCTTCCACTTCTTTATCGAACAGCGGCTTGATCGCTTCCGGGGTACTGTCTCTGCCGGTAAAACCAGTGCCGCCGGTAATCAACACCACCTGCACTTGCGGGTCCGCAATCCAGGCGGAAACCACCGCCCTCATCAGATAGACGTCATCTGGAATCAACGTCCGATCAATAATTTCATGTCCCGCTCCCCGCGCGCCGTCCACAAGAGCCTGTCCGGAGGTATCCGTCTCCTGCGTGCGAGTATCGGAAACGGTCAACACCGCCACATTGAGCGGCATGAACTCGGCTACGATATGCTGTCCCATGATTTTACACCTTGACCATTTGTGTCGGATTCTGCCGGGAGCAGGCAGAAATTACTATTTCCCAATATAGGTATACACGGAACCCAGTTGCTCAGGGCCGGATTGAGTCACCTGCAGATCTTTGAGCAACCCGTCGCTAAGCCCATAGCACCATCCATGCACTGACAACGGCTGCCCTCTGCTCCAGGCGTTCTGAACGATGCCTGTATGGCAAACGTGGCGCACCTGATGCATGACATTGAGCTCGCACATGCGGTTGACGCGCTCGCCCATGTCTTCAATGGCGTCCACTTCATCCTGATGTTGGGCGTAAATATCCTTGATATGCCGCAACCAGTTGTCGATCAAGCCGAACTGATCCGCGCCCAGCGCCGCACGCACGCCGCCACAGCCGTAATGGCCGGTGACGATAATGTGCCGCACCTTCAGGACTTCCACCGCAAACTGGATGGAGGAAAGGCAATTGAGATCAGAGTTGACCACCACGTTAGCGACGTTGCGGTGCACAAAGACCTCTCCAGGCAGCATACCGACGATTTCATTCGCCGGCACGCGGCTGTCGGAGCAGCCGATCCACATAAAAGTGGGCGCCTGTTGGCGCTCCAAAGTAGGAAAAAAGTCGGGATCAGCCTTACGGATTTTCTCCGACCATTTTTTGTTGTTTATAAGAAGCTGATTAATTTCGTCCATCTATCACACACGATAATAGTCACGATACCATTCAACAAATTTCTTAACGCCCTCTTCCACTGTCGTGGAGGGACGATAACCCACGTCGTCGATCAGCGCCTGCACATCCGCATAGGTGGCGGGCACATCACCAGGCTGCATGGGCAGCAGATTTCTTTCCGCTTTTTTGCCCAGGCACTCTTCCAGAATTTCTATATAGCGGGACAGCTCCACCGGATTGTTGCTGCCGATGTTGTAAATGCGATACGGCGCTTTGCTGGTGCCAGGATCAGGCTGCATGCCGTCCCATTCCAGGTTGCTTGGAGCCACGTGATCCAGCGTACGGATGATGCCTTCCACAATATCGTCGATATAAGTGAAGTCGCGCTTGTGCTTGCCATAGTTGAATACGTCGATTGGCTCGCCAGCGATGATTTTGCGCGTAAAAATAAATAGCGCCATATCCGGACGCCCCCAAGGACCGTACACAGTAAAGAAGCGTAAACCCGTCGTCGGAATCCCATACAGCGAACTATAGGTATGGGACATCAGCTCATTGGACTTCTTGGTCGCCGCATACAGGCTCAAAGGGTGATCCACATTGTCATGCACGGAGAAAGGCATGGATTCATTAGCGCCGTATACAGAGCTGCTGGAAGCGTAAACCAGATGATCAACCTTGTTATGACGGCAGCCTTCCAGAATATTCATGTGCCCCACCAGGTTCGCGGACACATAGGCATGCGGGTTTTCGATGGAGTAACGAACACCGGCCTGAGCGGCAAGGTGAACCACGCGATCAGGCTTGTGTTTGGCGAATAGCGCTTCAATGCCTTCGCGATCCGCGACATCCAGGCGCACATCAGTAAAGCCTTTGTATGGCGTCAAACGTGCGAGACGGGCTTCTTTCAGGGAAACTTCATAATAATCATTGAGATTATCAACACCGATAACCTCATCCCCACGATCCAGCAGCCTCAATGCGACATGAGAGCCGATAAAGCCGGCCGTTCCTGTTACTAATACTTTCATTTTACATCCCCCTATACGAATTCAGTCTCGAAGCGCGCCAGGCGAAAAACAGTGCGCCAGGCGCTCAAAAACAACTCAAACGCCCTGCAAACAATCAGGGCGCAATCACATCAGAAATGAACGCTTACTCCGAGATATGGTCCGCCGATATTCACATCAGCGTCCACATCGCTGACATCGTCCAGCTCCAGTTGCATTTCACGCCAACCCAGCTCAACGCCCACCACCTCAATTTCATAGTTGATGCGGGCGGTAACGTCGAGCATACGGTTGTCGCTGTATTTCAGGCCTGCAAGAGATGCGCCGGCGCTTAAGCCGGTAAGAGGAAGGTCTACACCCACTGCGCCGTACAGCATTGGCACGACTTCGTCGATGGCTGTGGTGCTTTCATTCGTGGATGCGCCTTTTTGCTTAATAGTGATCTCACCGTCAAAAATACGGGCCTGCAGACCAAGGTCAAGTGATACGACATTATCTAAAAGACGCCAATAGGCTATAAGGTCGGTATGAGTCAGATCTACATCGGTGTCGACATCGCCAGTAAAGGTCACGCCATCGAATGTTTTGGTCAACGTGCCTTGGCCGTTCTGGCTCAGCTCGGTGTACTGCAGACGCAAATTGGGCAGCCCGGGAACAAAGTGCTCAAACGCCACATAGCCCTGAATGAATGTGTCGTCGCCCAATCCCAGATCATTTTCCAGATCCACGGATTCTGAACCCGACTGGACGTCGCCGGTAAAGTCCGCGTTCCAGCCGCTCACGCCGGCGAACAGCCCAATCGTATCAGCATAAGCGCCGTTACAGGCAATCGCCGCCAATAACGTCATCGTTGCTCTTTTCATTAATTATTCCTCTATTTCATTGGCGAATAGCCCGCCCTGCTTTACCAGATGGGCTTAAAGTAATGAGAGGAGCCTGCGTCAGGCCGGGCGTCGTGCGAAGGCTCCCGGGCACAGCTTAATTATTGATTATGAACGCTTGCTGAACCAACTTTATTTACAAAAAGGGCCGGCGATGGCCGGCCCGATTAGGAGAGTGATTAGAACTGGACGCCTAACCTGCGGCCGACTTCTTCGTAATATTCGATGACGTCGCCCAGATCCTGACGGAAACGGTCCTTGTCCATTTTCTCACCAGTGGCCTTGTCCCAGATACGGCAGCCGTCAGGGCTGAATTCATCGCCCAGCGTGACTTTTCCGTCAACCAGGCCGAACTCCAGCTTGTAGTCCACCAGGGTCATGCCGGCGGCGTCGAACAAAGACTTCAGAATCTCGTTCACTTTGAAAGTCTGCGCCTTCATTTCCTCAAGCTGTTCGTCCGTCGCCCAACCGAAAGCCCGCGCATGATGCTCATTAATCATCGGATCATGCAGCTCATCGTTCTTCAGGAACAGTTCGTAAGTAGGAGGAGTCAGTTCCATGCCTTCACGAATTCCCAGACGGCGACACAGGCTGCCGGCGGCCACGTTACGCACAACGCACTCCACAGGAATCATCTGCAAGCGCTTAACCAGGGACTCACGCTCGGAAAGCAGGCGAACAAAATGGACGGGCACGCCAGCTTCCGCCAACTTGCTCATAATGAAAGCATTGAATTTATTGTTTACTTCACCCTTGCGGCTCAGCTTCGCTTTCTTTACACCGTCGAAAGCGGAAGTATCGTCACGGAACTCCATTACAAACAGGTCCGCGTCATCCGTTTTAAAGATCGACTTGGCTTTTCCAGAATACAGCTCTTCGAGCTTTTGCATTGAGGGCGTCTCCGCAGTTAGTTGAATTAAGACATGTTATCCAGAATCTTGTTCAGCAGGATCAACTGCTCTTGCCGGCCAACGTCCGAGGACGTTGGTTCGGAGGATATGTGTACGCCATCGTCTGCGGGAGACAGCAAAACACGGAAGTTGAATCTGTCGGACAGTTTCTCTTCCTCTTTACCGCCAAACCAGCCAGACCACCAGCTTGTGTTTTTCTCATGCTCTTTCTCGACGAAGCGCACGAAGTACACACCCTCGCTCCGGTTGATATCAATCACGGGAATGCGGCTGTCATTCAACGCCTGCCCCAGCGCAAACCAGGCGCGGTCATAATTGAGATCCACCCGCAGATAGGGCTGATCAGCATTCTCCACCAGCGATACGCGAGACTCGCCGCCGATATTCTGAGCCACCAGTGAGTAACTACCCAGGCTCTCGCCTTGATCGCTCATATACTGACGCATATCCGTCAACAGGCTTTCCTGCTGAGGCGTTGGCCCCATCAATGGCATACCCTGGACCGTCACTCGAACTTCCGAGCTCAGTCTTTTCAAACCTTGCTGCACTCGCACCTGCAGTTGCAACTGCTCATTATTGACGTAAGGCTGCAACTGCATTTTGCTGACAAACTCAGACGCTTTCAGCGAGTTCATCGGCAGGCTCACCTGCATACGTCCTTCCGCGGTATCCACTTCCGCCACGCTGCCGCCGATGGACTCCCAATAGCGTTTCAGCGCAGGCCAAACTTTTCCTGGCGGCTCACTGGCCAGCAACCAGATATCGTCAGCCGTTTTCTTGATGGCGAAATGCTCTTGCAACAGATCAGAGCCAGGCGCTGGCGGAGGCGGGACCACGAAGTCCTTGCTGGCGACAAACGCCTTTTCCGCGTGCGGCACAGGGAAACGGTCCTGCAGGCGACGGGTGGAATACCACTCCGGCACGACCAAAGGATCGCCGCGCTCAGCCTGCATATATTGATTGGAACGGTCAGTCATGAGACTACATCCCGACAGCCCCGCCGCAATAAGAACACTACTTAATAAACGTTTCATCAAAACAGAGGCCGTCCGTTATTCGCTAATCAGGTCCAACGCCATTAGAGCGTCGCGCACTTGAGGTCTGCGTTCAGAGCTCAACTCCGTCAGTGGGAGACGAATTCCGGAACTGATCAGCCCCATTTCAGCCATCGCCCACTTCACCGGGATCGGGTTGGATTCAACGAACATGGCGCTATGCAGCGGTTGCAGTTTCTCCTGCAGGGCGCGAGCGGCATCCGCATCGCCTTTCAGAGCAAACTCACACAGGCTGGACAATAATTTAGGCGCTACGTTGGCGGTGACGGAAATATTGCCTTTGCCGCCGGCGAGCATTAACTCAACCGCAGTGCCGTCATCCCCAGAGTAAACCGCAAACCCCTCAGGGGAAGCGTTAATAAGCTGCCGCCCTCTTTCCAGGTTACCCGTCGCGTCTTTAATCCCCACTATATTAGGGATCTGCGCCAATCGCAGCGCGGTCTCATTGGACATATCGCAGGCGGTGCGCCCTGGCACGTTGTAAAGAATCTGTGGAATATCGACGGCTTCCGCCAGCTTTTTGAAATGCTGGAAAAGACCTTCCTGAGTGGGCTTGTTGTAGTAGGGAGTTACCAGAAGACAGGCGTCAGCGCCGGCTTTTTTCGCCTGCGCCGTGAGATGCAGGGCTTCGGTCGTGGAGTTGGCGCCCGTGCCTGCAATAACGGGGATGCGTCCGTTGACGTAATCCACCACCCGCTTGATAACTGTTTCGTGCTCTTCAAAATCCAGGGTCGCGGACTCCCCTGTGGTGCCTACGGCGACAATGCCGTGAGTGCCGTTATCAATATGAAAATCGAGCAATCGGTCAAGGTTTGGCCAGTCAATGGAGCCATCCTCAAGCATGGGAGTCACCAATGCAACCAAGCTACCTTTTATCATCTTGTTCTCCACGTATTAACAACTAGTTCTTTACGCACTAAACCGGCGTCGCAGGACGCTTGTGGAATAAAACGCGCCGCCTATGGACAACGCTCGCCATCCATGCGGAATAGGAATGCCATGAATAATTCCGGAATGTGCTGTAAAGCGATTTCACAACAGCGCTTGGACGGCGCCGAGAGCCCTTCCTCTACTAACCCGGGTATGGTACTTCCCACCCTTAATATTAACAAGACTGGCGCGGATAAAAGGACCCGCAACGCCACGCCCCGGGGACACTTGACAGTGGCGGGGGCCCGGAGGAGTATGTGCGTTGCAATCCATCTACACATATACATTAAGAATGGGAAATACATTGCCTAGAGAAAATTATCTGGTCATTTCCGCTATTGGCGAAGACCGCCCGGGAATCGTTAACGAATTGGCCAAAGCCTGCTCAGACTACCAGTGCAACATTGTCGACAGTCGCATGACGGTGCTGGGAACCGAATTCGCCCTGGTTATGATGGTGTCCGGCAGCTGGGACGCCATCGCCAAACTGGAAAATATAATCCCCCCGTTGGCCCGCAAGCTTGATCTAAACCTGATCATTAAACAGACTCAGGCCCGACGCCCAGCGCGCGCGCTCACTTATAACGTCAATGTAGTGGCGCTGGATCACCCAGGCATCGTCTACCGGATTGCGCAGTTCTTTTATTCCCGCAAAATCAATATTGATGAGCTACAGACCAACACCTACAGCGCCCCGCATTCCGGCACGCAGATGTTTAATATCAACATGACCGTAAACATTCCTGCGGATATGCACTTGGCGAGTTTGCGCGAAGAGTTCATGCTGTTCTGCGACGACCTTAATCTGGACGCAGTACTGGAGCCAATGCGCTCAATTTAACTTAGCGCGATATACATCCGTCATCAGAGCGCCAACGTAAAACGCACAGTTAGGCGCTCCGCGCATCTATTAATCCCCATCAATTCGACCGTAACAGAAATAAGGAGCCACCATGGCGCAACCAGGACAAGCCGTTCCCGATTTCGAGGCCCAGGCCACCCCGGATCAAACCGTTCGACTGAGCGACCTGAAAGGCAAAAATGTCGTCATTTATTTCTACCCTAAGGACCATACTCCAGGGTGCACCACAGAAGGCCAGGATTTCAGAGATAACTACGCCGAATTCGAAAAGCTGAACACAGTGGTGTTCGGCGTCTCTAAAGACAGCCTGAAAACCCACCAAAATTTCAAAGCCAAACACGACTTCCCATTCGAACTCATCACGGACCCGGACGAGGTCGTATGCAAGGTATTCGACGTCATCAAACTGAAGAAGCTTTATGGCAAGGAATATATGGGAATTGATCGCTCAACCTTTCTCATTGACGCCGAAGGCGTGCTGCGCAACGAGTGGCGCAAAGTAAAGGTGAAAGGACACGTAGCGGAAGTACTGGAAGCCGCCAAAGCGTTGTAAAGGCAGCCAAAGAACTTTCTTGATTTTATGGACGAGCCCGGATCGCCGGGCTCGTCCTGACATTACACTCCCGCCGCTTTGACGGTTGGCCAGGCTGAAAAGATCGCCTTCAATAAGGTCGCCAGAGGAATCGCGAAAAACACTCCCCAAATACCCCACAACCCGCCAAATACCAATACGCTGACAATAATCACCACTGGATGCAGGTTCACCACTTCGGAGAACAACAATGGCACCAATACATTACCATCCAGCGCCTGAATAACGCCGTAGGCCACCATCAACCAGATGAAATCAGGCCCCCATCCCCACTGAAACAGCGCAATCAACGCCACAGGAATGGTCACAATAGCCGCGCCAATGTAGGGAATCACCACCGACAGCCCAACCAGAACCGCCAACAGCAGAGAATAGTTGAGCCCCATCAGTACGAATGCGACATAGGTCGCCACTCCCACTATCAGAATCTCCAACACCTTGCCACGGATGTAGTTGGCGAACTGCATGTTGGCCTCCGCCCAGATATTGGTCATTAAGCGACGCTCTGTCGGCAGCAGCGTCGATAGCGAATTCAAAATGACGCCGCGATCTTTCAGGAAGAAGAACACCATGATCGGCACCAGCACCGCATAGATCATGATCGCAAGCAAAGTGGGAATGCTGGATAAAGAGAAAGAGAAAACCCACTGCGTGATTTTGCTCACTTCTGTCGTCAATTGACGAGACAGCCCCACCACACTCTCTTCCGTAAAGAATTGAGGGTATTGCTCAGGCAGGAGTTTTATCAAGGTTTGCAGATTGGTCATCATGGTGGGCAGCTCCTGAAATAAGGAGGTGACCTGACGCACCATCAACGGAAGGATCAGCAGCACGCTCGCCAGCGTCACGCCTACGAATAGCGCAAATACGGAAAGCACTGCATAAATATGCCCCATTCCCAGACGCTGCAGCTTGATCACCAACCCCTGCAAAATATAAGCAATGACAATACTGCCGATCACCGGCGCCAGCATGGCGCCGAAAAACGCCATTACCAGAACGCCCGCCACCAGCAGGATAAACAGAATGACGGCTTCCTCATCAGAGAAGTACTTGTCAAACCAGCTCTTAAATACTTTTAACATCGAAATGCGCTCACATCTAATGTCACCGGAGAGAATCAGCCGCGCAAGATCAGGAAATGAAACTCGCCCTCTTCCACCCTGCTCTCCACCAGAGTGTGCGCACTAAGTTGCAAATAGGAAGAAAAATCCCTTTGCGAACCTGGATCAGTCGTTAACACCAACAATTGTTCGCCAGCGGCCATTGCATTCAGTTTCTGCTTGGCCTTCAACAACGGCATCGGGCATTTCAAGCCCCTCAAATCAAGCGTGCTGACCGCCGCTTCCTGATTAGACATCGCCCCTCCAAATACCGGTTGATTCGCCCCGCATGATAGGGATATCAACTACATATTGCTATATTGTAATTGATAAGACGTCACTTCTTTCCGCCGATTGACGTACAATCTCAGGCGTTAAAGTATTAGAAGATTTCTCCAAAACAGCTTAAAGTCGTGTAAATCACGCATTCCGCCATTTGACGGATTCTGCTGCCGAAACCTGGTCCCATGCGCAAAAAATACCTTATCCCATTACTGTTCAGCCTGACTCTTTCCCCCGTCACTCACGCCGACGAATCCACGCTACCGGAGCTGGGCGACAGCAGCGGCGCAATCATTACGCCCGCTCAAGAGCAAGCACTGGGACAAGCCTGGCTGCGCTCTCTGCGTTCTCAGCTTCCTACGTACGCCGATCCGTTACTGACAGTTTACGTGCGAGACCTGATCTACAAACTAGCGCCCAACAGCGAGCTGCAGGACCACAACCTGACCACGGTAGTCGTCGACTCTAATATCCTGAACGCATTCGCCGTTCCCGGCGGCGTTATAGGCGTCAACGCCGGCTTGTTTTTGTATGCCCAGAGCGAACAGGAAATGGCCGGCGTGCTCGCTCACGAAATCGCCCACTTAAGCCAACGCCATTTCGCCCGACGCCTGGAAGAAAGCAAGATGCACACGGCTCTCAACATGGCGGGAATTCTAGCAAGCGTGATTATCGCCGCCACTGCCGGTTCAGATGCTGGCGTCGCAGCCTTAGCCTCAACACAGGCCTATTCGATACAGGAACAATTGAGCTATAGCAGACAGAACGAGCAGGAAGCGGACCGGCTCGGTCTGGAAACCCTCGCAGCCAGCGGCATGGAGCCTCGCGCCATGTCCACCATGTTTGAAAAGATGCTGCGCAACAACCGCTACGCACAGCAATTTCCTGAATACCTGCGCACTCACCCTCTGACAGAGAGCCGCGTATCGGACACCGCCGCCAGAGCCGCCAACTATCCAGCCGGCGTATACGAAGAAGACCCAGACTACTACATCATGCAAAGCCGCGTGCTTTTGCATTACGCCAAGAACGCTGAGGACGCCTTTAATCTTTTCAAGGCGCAAGCCACCGGCGGCACAGAAAATTCGCGTTTGGCGGCGTTGTACGGACAAGTGATCAGCGCCAACAAAGTGGAGCGCCCACAGGACGCCAAAGAGGCAATGGAGCAACTGCTTAAAGCAGACAGCAATCGAATCTCCATCGTCATCGCCTATGCGGACTGGCTGGCGGCAAGCAAAAGAAACGATGAAGCCATTCAGGTGCTCAACAAGCATCTGCAGCGCAGTCCAGGCAACTATCCGCTCAGCATGGATTTAGCTCGCCTGCTGAATCAACGGGGCGATCACAAGGAGGCGGAACGCCTGCTACGCGGATTAACCTCCAGTTACGGCGCCGAGCCCAGCCTCTGGTATGAACTGGCGGAAACCCATGGATTGGCCGGTTCAATCGCCGAGCTGCATCAGGCGCGAGCGGAATATTTCTATCTGACCGGCAATATCGCCAAAGCAACGCAACAGTTACGTCAGGCGCTCAGCAAAAGTGAAGGGAACTATCAAAGAATGGCGGTCATCCAAAAGCGGATGAAAGACTTTGCCGAGGCAGGAAAGGAATTTAAGTTTTAGCACTAAAGGCGCTCCATATCGAAGCGCCTTCATAGCCATATGATTACGCGTTGCCTTTTACAGCCATCTGGCGCTCTTTGGAGAAGTTAAGCATCCGCTGCAATGGAATAAGCGCCTTCTCCCGCAAATCCGCTTCCACGATAATTTCCTGACGCTTACTGATCAAAACGTCACGCAAATTCTCCAGTCCGTTCATCGCCATCCAGGGACAGTGCGCGCAGCTTCTACAAGTAGCGCCATTCCCAGCAGTCGGCGCCTCGATAAGCGTTTTCTCTGGAGCCATTTGCTGCATCTTATAGAAAATGCCAGCATCGGTTGCGACGATGAATTGCTCGTTCGACATGTTCTTGACCGCGTTGATCAACTGCGACGTAGAGCCTACAACGTCCGCCATCTCCACGACAGCCTCCGGCGATTCAGGATGCACCAATACCGCAGCGTCAGGATAAAGCTGCTTGAGGTCAGACAAACCTTTTGATTTGAACTCCTCATGCACGATACAAGAGCCATCCCACAGCAGGACATCCGCTCCAGTCTTGTTTTTCACATAGCCGCCCAGATGCTTGTCAGGAGCCCATATGATCTTCTCGCCCCGCTCATGCAGGAATTCGACGATATCCAGGGCGATGCTGGATGTGACCACCCAGTCTGCGCGCGCCTTCACCGCCGCGGAAGTATTCGCGTACACCACTACCGTGCGGTCTTTGTGTTCATCACAGAACGCAGAGAACTCTTCTACGGGGCAACCGATGTCCAGTGAGCATGTCGCCTCCAGAGTGGGCATCAGAACCGTTTTCTCAGGGTTAAGGATCTTCGCCGTCTCCCCCATAAAACGAACGCCACACACCATCAGAGTGGACGCTGGATGTTGATTGCCAAAACGGGCCATCTCCAGAGAGTCTGCGACGCAGCCTCCGGTCTCTTCCGCCAACGCCTGCAACAAAGGATCAGTGTAATAATGAGCCACCAGCACAGCGTCTTCCTGCACCAACAGCTCTTTTATCTCCGCCTTCAGGCGCTCCGCTTCCTCCGGACTTAATTCACTGGCTTCGTGCTCTCGAGCGAGATGCTCCTGAACAAAAATTCGGTCGCTTATAGCACTCATCAATTTTGACCCGTATTTAATAGTATTTTGTATCCACAGCATTTTACCGCCACAGCAACATTATACGACATGATGAACGCCGATTAAGCCTTTCATCGATATACGGATAAGGAGCGCAAGGAACTGGAGTGCGAGAGAAACAAAAACGGGGCCTTGAAGGCCCCGCTTTGCGAAGAATGGTGGGTCGTGATGGATTCGAACCATCGACCAATTGGTTAAAAGCCAACTGCTCTACCGACTGAGCTAACGACCCAAGAAACTTTCTTGGATGATTATCGTCTCGATGACGACAATCTGGAATTTAATGGTGGGTCGTGATGGATTCGAACCATCGACCAATTGGTTAAAAGCCAACTGCTCTACCGACTGAGCTAACGACCCAAGCGAGGCGCATATACTACTGATTCTGAGGGAAATGACAAGAGGTTTTTTCAAATTTTTTTCAGAAAAAACGCATCTTTTTTTCAGGCGCCCTCACTGCACCTGTCTTAAATAATCTTTCGCCAAATTTGCAGGGGAAGTGCCCGGAAAACGGCTGACTGTTTCACTCAAATACTTCTTCGCTTCAGCGTTATCGCCCAAACGATGAAAGGTAACGCCAAGCTTATACATGGCGTCTGGAGCCTTTCTATGTTCTGGATACTTTCCCACAACCACAACAAACGCCTGACGCGCCTGCTCGAGCTTAGGAATCACCAGATACACCTCTCCCAACCAATAATACGCATTAGCGGAAAGATCAGACTCTGGATACTTTTTGATGAAAGCATGTAAGGCTTCCACTGCTTTGTCATACTCGCGCCGCTTGATCAAATCAAACGCCTGATCATACTCTTGTTGCTCCGCTGCGGAGGGAGGCGCTTTATTTGGCGTCAACACCAGCGACTCATCCGAGCTGCTCGCAGGGCCCGGAGTTGGCGTAACTGACGCATCCACGCCTGTCGTTGGCGCAGGTCCGTCAACAGCGACAGGGGGACGGGTTTCCCGCGTCTGAGTCCCCTGGCGCTGCAACTCCAATATTCGCCGATCCAGATCAATGTAGCGCTCACGCTCTTGCTTCTTCATCTGGTCAACCTGATGCCTGAGCTCTTCCACTTGCCCTCTGAGCTCCCTCACCTCCTGTTGCATCTGCTCAAACATGTAGAGCATTTCCGCCGCAGAACCGCCCGCAGAAGGGGCTTGCTGTTGCGCCGGACGCACCTGCAGCACTGGCGTCGTCGTTGACGAAGCCGCCAACGCCAGTGGAGACAATGCTCCACACGCCAATACGCCAAGGAGAGTTACCTTCCGAATAGTTTTCTTAGACATCAGTTCGGCTATCCGTCCTTAATAGTTCAAATAAGATTACTTGTACTCAATCACTACGCGACGGTTCTTGTTCCAAGCTGCTTCGTTGTGAGAAGGATCAACCGGGAACTCTTCACCGTAGCTAACAGTTTCGATCTGGCTATCGCTGGCGCCATTGACCACCAGGAAACGCTCGATCGCCTGCGCGCGACGCTCGCCCAACGCAAGGTTGTATTCTTTAGTGCCACGCTCATCGGCATAGCCGTTCAGAACTACTTTTACTGCAGGGTTAGCCGCCAGCAACGCCGCGTGAGCGCGCAGAGACATGTGAGAATCTGGCTTCACGATAGTTTTGTCGAAATCGAAGTAGAATACGCGCACTTCACGCAGAGCATCTTGCTCTGCAGTCATTGCGTTTTGCTCAGCCAGACGCTGCTGCTCAGCCAATTCTTCTTCAGACAAACCAGTGCCGTTGCCCAGGCCAACGCCGCCTGCGTCAGCGCCGTCTTGATCAACTACGCCAACAGTTTCGTCTGGTTTGGTATCGGTTGAAGTACAACCTGCTGCAATAAAAGAGACCAACACCAGCGCGAAAATATTACGAATACTCAGTACATTCATAGCTTTTCCTTACATACTTAGCTTGTTTTATCTTGAAATATACGGGGACCAGGCCGGTTCCCGCACGTCGCCAAACTGGGCCGGCAGGGTATACTTCGATCCGGAATTCACTCCTACAACCGCCAATACGCCCTTACCGTTTTTCTGGGTTGCATAAATTATCATACTTCCATTGGGCGCGACACTTGGAGATTCATCCATTTCGGTTTGCGTCAAAATCTGATCCTGTCCTGACTCCAAATCCAGTGACGCCACATTGAATGAACCGTCACGTTGATGAACATAATAGACCTTCTTGCCGTCAACGCTAAAACGAGGACGTGAATTATAGCGACCTTCGAAAGTCAATCTGCGGGGAGAGCCGCCAGAAGCATCCATCAAGTAGATTTGCGGGCCGCCGCCGCGATCCGAAGTAAAGGCAATAGTTCTGCCGTCAGGAGACCAGGATGCCTCAGTATCGATCGCCCAGTGATTGGTCAGTCGCTTCAGGGAATTATTACGCAGGTCCAGCACATAAAGTTCGGCATTGCCGTCTTTCGACAAAGTCACCGCCAGTTTGCTTCCGTCTGGAGACCAGGTAGGGGCGCTATTCAGGCCTTTATAAGACGTTACCTGCGTCCGTACGCCGCTGGCGACATCCTGCACGTATATGGCTGGGCGCTGAGATTCAAAAGAGACATACGCCAACTTTTTACCATCAGGAGACCAGGCAGGAGAAATAATAGGCATTGGCGACTTGTAAACCAGCTTCGAGCGACGCCCGTCTGCATCCGCCACTTCCAGCTTATAAATATTTTTGGAACCGCTCTTCTCTAAAGTGACGTAGGCGATACGCGTAGAAAATACACCACGAATTCCCGTCACCGCTTCATATACGGCATCCGCAATAGCGTGCCCCAAATCTCTCAGCTGCTCACTTTTTCCACTGATGATTTTTCCAATCACCCGTTGTTGCGACTGAACGTTATAGAGTTCGTAACGCACCTTATAGACCTGCGATGGAGCATCGTATTGAACACCGCCAACCAGCAGGTAACGCTGCCCCAGCAATCCCCAATCGCGAAAATAGATTTCCTCAGCCTTGCTGGGAATACTTAGCATTTTGGTGCGATCTAGAGGTTCTATATCTCCGGAACGCTTTAAATCCTCAGTGACAATTTGTCCGATATCTTCCGCCAGCGGTTGCCCTGACTCATTGGCGAATGGAACCACCGCCACAGGTATAGCGGCCCGACTCCCTTTATCAATTTCAATGACCAGATCGGCTCTCGCCAACCCGCTTATCAATAACACCAGTGTAAAAAAAATATGTTTTTTCATTGGAACATTTACAAATAGGCAGTGATTTTTATTTGGGACTAAAAATAATGGTTACGTTTCTGAATTCCCGATTAAACAAACTGGGATCAGAGGGTACAGAATATTTTCTTACCGCATTCGCGGCGCCAATCGCAGACTGATCGAAAGCGCTATTGCCGCTAGATTTAACAACCTTGACGGACAAAAGTTCTCCAGTTGGCAGCAACTGAAGCTGTAGCTCCGCCTTCAAGCCTTTGATCTCCCCCGGAGGCTGCAGCCAAGCCTGAACCAAAGAGGAATAAATCAGCGCTTTGTACTTCTCAACTTCAGTTAGTTCACGCTGTTGCCGCTGTGCAGAACTCTCCGCTTCAAGCTGCTCTTGCAAGCGACGCTCATACTCGGCCGCTTCCTGAGCCATTTTCAGCTCTTCCGCTTTTTTCAGCTCTTCCTGGCGCTTCTTCTCACGCGCCTCTTTCATCTGACGCTCAAGCTCTTTTTGCTTTTGCTCGGCCAGACGTTTTTCTTCCTCTTTTTTCTTACGCTCAGCGTCTTTCTTTTTACGCTCTTCTTCCGCCTTGCGTTTTTCTTCAGCCTTTTTCTTTTCTTCGGCCTTACGCTTTTCGTCTTCCTGACGTTTTTCTTCCTCTTTCTTCTTGCGCTCCTCTTCCTGCTTTTTCTTCAGCGCAATGGCCTCTTGTTCACGCTTTTTTTCCGCCGCAGCCTTACGCTCAGCTTCCTGCTTCGCCTGCTCTTGACGCTTCAACTCTTCCTGGCGCTGCCTTTCCTGATCTTGCTGTTTCTTTTGTTGCTCTTCTTCCCGCTTCGGCTCTTCTTTCTTGACCGCGGGTTTAGGCTGAGGCTTGGTCATTTGCTTCAACGTTTCTGCGTCAATCACCATCGCCTGCATATGTGGAACAACAGGAGTCGGGGGCGTATGCGCGGACCAGCCCAGAAACGCCAGACCCGCAATACCCAAGTGCAAGATAACGGAAAACAGCGCCGGACCGATGTATCCGCTTTTTGGTTGATTACCGGGGCTATCCATCACAGCTTATCTTTCACCCATAACAGCTTAAGGCTTCTCTGTAATCAGCCCGACATTCGCCACGCCAGCGTCCTTCAACGCCGCCATCAGCCCCACTATCGTTCCGTACGGCACATTACGGTCGCCTCGCACCAGGACCATCACAGACTTATTGGCCTCCCGCACGGTGCTCACCCGCTTCACTACATCATCCAGAGGCATGGGCTTGGAACGGTCGTCGCCCACTTCCACGAAGTAAGCGCCAAACGCGTCAACCGACACCACTAGAGGGGGCGTATCGGGAGAAATCTGTAACGCTTCTGACTCTGTTTGCGGCAAATCCACGTCCACGCCCTGCATCAACATGGGCGCCGTAATCATAAAAATGACCAGCAGCACCAACATGACGTCGATGTAGGGGACGACGTTGATTTCCGCCATCTGCTTTTTCTTTACGCGAGTAAAATCCAAGGATTGGTTCTCCTTTTAAGAGGACTTTGCGTGAACTCTGCGATGCAGGATGCTGGAAAACTCTTCCGCAAAAGTCTGAAAGGAATTGGCGAGACTCTCGCTTCTGGCCGAATAACGGTTGTATGCGATTACCGCCGGAATTGCGGCGAAAAGCCCCATGGCCGTTGCAATCAACGCTTCAGAAATACCCGGCGCCACGGTAGAGATAGTGGCCTGCTGAATTTGCGCGAGCCCACGGAAGGAGTTCATGATCCCCCATACCGTACCGAACAATCCGATATAAGGACTGGTGGAGCCGACTGTCGCCAGAAACGGCAAGTGGGCCTCCAACCGATCCATCTCTCTGGACATGGCGACGCGCATTGAACGCTGCGTGCCTTCCATCACTGCATCAGGATCGACGCCGGTTTGCTGGCGCAAACGAGAGAATTCTTTGAAACCGGAACGGAAGATTTGCTCCATGCCGCTATTAGGGTTCGGCGCGGCGCTGGACTCGCGGTAGAGCTGATTAAGATCCATACCGGACCAGAAACGCTCCTCAAATTTGGTGGTCGCCCTGCGCGCCAAGCCAAATATTCTGGCGCGCTGGAAGATAATCATCCAGGAGACAATCGAGGCTGCGAGCAGGATCAGCATGACAATCTGCACCAAAAAGCTGGCGTTGCTAATCAGCGCCCAAATTGAAAGTTTATCCTCCACTTATAGGACTCCTATTGCTGTTTTTATCGTGGGCGGGCCGCCGCCTTTCATAGCGGAGCCGCAAAAACTAAACGTTTATACCTTTTTGCAGCGCCGAGGCCAAATTTCCTGGAATCGGCCTGGGCTTAAAGCTGACTTTGTCGATGCAGGCGACTTTGACTCTACCCGAGACCAGCAGTTCCGCCTTAGCGCCTCGAGTGATGTTCTGCTCAAACTCCATGTAGGTGCGCCCCAATTTGACAATGTTGGCGCTTACCGCCACTTCGTCGTCAAGTCGCGCCGGGCTGTGATATTGCAAGGCTAAACTATGCACGACGAACTGGGCGTCAAGATCCACCGTCTCCAGCCTGGGGAACCCAAGAGACCGGATGAACTCGGTGCGAGCTCTTTCCATAAAACGCAGATAATTGGCGTAGAAAACGATACCGCCAGCGTCAGTGTCTTCAATATATACTCGAACGGGCCACACAAACGAGCCGGAAGTCATTAAATTCCCTTAATAAAATTTCGCCAAAAGCCTTGTCATCTCTACTCCGGCATGGTTAATCCGAAGTGATCGTACGCCGCCTGAGTCGCCACCCTGCCGCGCGGCGTGCGCATTAGGAAACCCTGTTGAATCAGATATGGCTCCACTACATCCTCGATCGTGCCCTTTTCTTCACCGATAGCCGCAGCCAGACTCTCCACGCCCACCGGACCGCCATCAAACTTTTCCATGACGGCCAGCAACAGACGGCGATCCATATGATCGAAGCCGTGCAAATCCACGTTCAGCATGTTGAGAGCCTTGTCCGCCACATCATTGGTAATGGCTCCATCCGCTTTTACTTCCGCATAATCGCGCACGCGACGCAGTAAGCGGTTGGCGATACGGGGCGTTCCTCTTGAGCGTCTGGCGATTTCATGGGCGCCGCCGTCATCAATGGATACGCCGAGCAAGCTGGCCGAACGGGAAACGATATGGCGCAAATCCTCAACCGAGTAAAACTCCAAGCGCTGCACGATTCCAAAACGGTCTCGCAGCGGCGACGTCAGCAGTCCCGCCCGGGTGGTGGCGCCCACCAGGGTAAACGGAGGCAGATCCAGTTTGATGGAGCGCGCCGCCGGCCCTTCCCCGATCATGATATCCAGCTGGTAGTCTTCCATCGCCGGGTATAACACCTCTTCAACCGCCGCGCTGAGCCGATGAATTTCATCAATGAACAGCACATCCTTCGGCTCCAGATTGGTCAATAGCGCAGCAAGATCGCCGGCTTTTTCCAATACGGGACCAGAGGTGGTTTTGATGGAGACGTCCATCTCGTTGGCGATGATATTCGCTAACGTGGTTTTACCCAGCCCAGGAGGACCGAATATCAGGGTGTGGTCTAATGCTTCCTGGCGTCCACGCGCAGCATTGATGAAGATCTCCATTTGCTCACGCACCTGAGGCTGGCCGACATAGTCTTCCAATCTTTTAGGGCGTATGGCTCGATCTTGAGAATCTTCCTGCAGAGTGGCGCTTGGCGAGATAATGCGATCTGCTTCGATCATGGGGTGTTTTTGAGGTCTTTATTGGCGTCAAACGTTCGGGGCATCATAGCGTGGCTACTTGGTTTTTACCATCCCCTTCAGGGACAGGCGGATCAGCTCATCACGCCCCATGCCGTCCTTATAGACCGCGTTAATCGCGCGACTGGCTTCCTGCGGCTTGTAGCCCAAAGCCAGTAAAGCGGCTTCCGCTTCTTCAAGATGGGAATGCCCGCCAGCAGACGGATTCAGCAGCTCCGGCGTCGCCGATTCACGATCTCCTGCGCCCCAGTCTTTGATCCGGTCACGCATTTCGATCAACAGCCTTTCTGCCGTTTTTTTACCCACGCCAGGCATCTTGGTCAGGCGAGTGAGATTATCGCCGCGAACGCACTCAACAAACTCATTCGGGGACATGTGAGACAGAATCGCCACCGCCATTTTCGGGCCCACGCCATTGACCTTCAGCAGCAAGCGAAACAGTTCGCGATCTTCGCGACGGATAAATCCGTACAACAGTTGCGCGTCTTCGCGCACCACGAAATGCGTAAATAAAGAGCAGGATTCGCCCAACTTGGGCAAGTATCCCAGCGCAGACAAAGGCACTTCCACTTCGTAACCTACGCCATTCACATCCAACAATACGAAAGGCGGATGATTTTCCGCCAACTTACCGACCAGTCTTCCTATCAAGGGAAACCTCTTCTTTTATATATCAGCCAATAATTTCAGGAGCGCAATCGTATCAAAAACCTAACACGCGACCATAAGCGGCCAACAATTAACCAGCGCTCAGTAAAAAGTACTTATCGCATGCGACCACGGCGACTGCCCGACACCGATCCAATACGCATCAAACTTTGCTGAGTATGCAGATGACAGACAGCGATCGCCAGAGCATCCGCCGCGTCCGCCTGCGGCTTGGCCTCCAAAGCCAGCATTGCCTGCATCATATGTTGCACCTGCCACTTTTCCGCATTCCCTTTACCTACGACAGACTGCTTTACCTTTTTGGCGGAGTATTCCGCCACCTGCAGTCCCTGTTCCGCCATAGCCAGAATCGCCACGCCTCGCGCCTGCCCCAGCTTCAGCGCGGAGTCCGCGTTACGAGCCATAAAAACCTGCTCAATCGCCGCTTCGTGAGGCGCATACATGCTGACGACCTGAGTTACCCCCAAATAGATACAACGCAGGCGCTCAGCCAATGTCTCCCCGGTAACGCGAATACAACCGCTGGCGACATAGCGAGGCTTGCCGCCTCCCCACTCCACCACACCATAACCCGTGAATCGCGAACCGGGGTCTATACCTAACACTTTCAACATAAATTGGCCACTTAGCCCGTCAGAGCCGTTTCATTTCTATATGAGCCGCCCGGATGACGCAAGCCTCAATAACTACGGCAACGCCAACAAAAAAGGCGGCTAAGGCCGCCTTTCAGGAGAAGCTCATGTGTAGCATGTCGCGAATTAACCGCCCATGCTCTCCAGCACTTCATCAGGAATGTCCGCATTACTGTAGACATTCTGCACATCATCCAGGTCTTCCAGCATTTCGATCAGCTTCATGACCTTTTCGCCGTTTTCCACATCCAAAGGCGCCATGGTCGCCGGCACCATGGAGACGTCCGCCGATTCTGGCGTCAAGCCCGCCGCCATCAGCGCGTCTTTGACAGACATGAAGTCTTCAGCGGCGGTTTGCACTTCCACAGAACCGTCATCATTAGCGATAACATCCTGAGCGCCCGCTTCCAGGGCCGCTTCCATCACTGCATCTTCATCAACGCCTGGCGCAAATAAAATTACGCCGGTCTTGCTGAACAAGTATGCAACGGAACCGTCAGTGCCCAGGTTGCCGCCATGCTTGCTGAATGCATGACGCACTTCCGCTACGGTGCGATTACGATTATCAGTCATAACCTCAACATACACGGCGACGCCACCAGGACCGTAGCCCTCGTAGGTCAGCTCGTCAAAGTTGGAGTCATCGCCGCCGCCTGCGCCGCGTTGAATCGCTTTCTCAATAGTGTCCTTTTTCATATTCACGGTCAGGGCTTTATCCATGACCGCGCGCAACCTTGGGTTGTCTTCAGGCAATGCTCCATTTTTCGCCGCCACGGTAATTTCCCGGATCAGCTTGGTGAATATCTTTCCGCGCTTGGCGTCTTGAGACGCTTTACGGTGCTTGATATTGGCCCACTTACTGTGCCCCGCCATGTTACTCTCCGCTAAATACTTTTACTTTCAACAAATAGATTTGCCATGCCGACGCCAAAGACAGCGCTTTGGCGTCACTCAAACTTATTCAGGCTGCTCGGTTTTACGCAGACGAATATTCAGCTCACGCAGTTGTCTCGGGTCCACTTTGCCTGGAGCCTGCGTCATCATGCACATCGCGCTCTGGGTTTTCGGGAATGCAATCACTTCACGAATAGACTGAGCGCCTGTCATCAACATAACCAGACGATCCAGACCAAACGCCAAACCACCATGTGGCGGGCAACCAAACTTCAGCGCATCCAGCAGGAAGCCGAACTTCTCTTGCGCTTCTTCCTGACCAATGCCCAGAATGCGCAGCACCGTCTCCTGCATCTCAGAATCGTGAATACGAACGGAGCCGCCGCCCAATTCGGTGCCGTTCAACACCATGTCATAAGCGCGGGACAACGCGTTTTCAGGGTCGGATTCCAGCATCTCCACCGCACAGGAAGGCGCAGTGAATGGGTGGTGAATAGCGGTCCAGCCGCCTTCGCCGTCTTCCTCAAACATGGGGAAGTCGACAACCCACAGCGGCGCCCATTGTTTCTCAAGCAGGTTAAGGTCATGGCCCAGCTTAACGCGCAATGCGCCCAGCGCTTCGTTGACAACGCGGGTCTTGTCGGTACCGAAGAAGATAATGTCGCCATCTTCCGCGCCCACACGCTCCAACAACTGGTCGATAACGTCAGCGATGTGCTTAACGATCGGAGACTGCAACCCCTCAAGACCTTTGGCTTTTTCGTTAACCTTAATATAAGGCAAGCCTTTGGCGCCGTAGATGCCAACAAACTTGGTATAGTCGTCGATCTGTTTACGGGACAGCAGTTCGCCCCCCTTGGGAAGACGCAATGCCGCCACACGGCTCTTCAGATCGTTAGCCGGACCGCTGAAAACATTGAAGCTCACGTTGGTCAACAGGTCGCCCACATCCACCAGTTCCAAAGGAATACGCAGGTCAGGCTTGTCGCTACCGTAACGATTCATCGCTTCGGCGAACGGCATACGCGGAAATTCTGGTAATTCCACCTCAAGCAGATCGCGGAACATATCCCGCACCAAACGCTCGGTGATGGACATAATTTCGTCTTCGCTTAAGAAGGAAGTCTCAATATCCACCTGGGTGAATTCAGGCTGACGGTCTGCACGCAAGTCTTCATCACGGAAGCACTTGGCGATTTGGTAGTAACGATCTACGCCGGACATCATCAGCAACTGTTTGAACAACTGTGGAGACTGCGGCAGGGCGAAGAAACTGCCTTCATGAGTACGGCTGGGCACCAGATAATCCCGTGCGCCTTCTGGAGTAGCCCGAGTCAGGATTGGCGTTTCCACATCCATGAAGCCATTGCTGTCAAGGAAGTTACGGATGTAGCTGGTGACCTTGGAGCGGAAACGCAGCTTGTTGAGCATTTCAGGGCGACGCAAGTCCATGTAGCGATAACGCAGACGTACGTCCTCGCCCACCTGAACGAATTCGTCCAACTGGAAGGGAGGCGTTTTCGCCGTGCTCAGAATCTCCAGCTGTTTGCCCAGCACTTCCACCTTACCAGTGGACATATCGGCGTTGGCCTTTCCATCAGGTCTCAAGCGCACGCGACCCGTGACTTTCACCACGAACTCATCGCGAATCTGCTCTGCCAACTGGAAAACTTCATTTGTATCAGGGTCATACACTACTTGCGCGACACCATCCCGATCTCGCAGATCCAAAAAGATGACGCCTCCGTGATCGCGACGGCGATGAACCCAACCGCACAGCGTAACTTCTTGATCTACAAGAGATTCGTTGACCTCACCGCAATAATGACTGCGCATAATCCTGATCCTGTCTTAAATTCTGATTACTGTCTGTTAATTTTCAGCCGGAGACCGCGCTCCGGCTGCATGATATGTATAAAAAAGGGCCGCGCCGATCAGTCCGCGGAACTGCTGCTTTTAGAGCTGGAACCCGCGCTAGAGGACGAAGAGCCGCTATCGCCCGCCAAGTTTTTCTTCTTGCCGGTTTTAAAATCTGTCTCATACCAGCCGCCGCCCTTCAGACGAAAACCCGCCGCTGAAATCTTCTTCTTAAACTCGGGTTTCTCGCAGCTTGGGCAGTCGGTTAACGGCGCTTCACTCAAGCTTTGTAGAACATCTTTCTCAAACCCGCAGGATTTACAAACGTATTCGTAAATCGGCATTTTTCTCTGACCTCTTTTCCAGAAAAAACCAAAAAATCATATTAAGTTAGAAGGCTTCTAGACGCCCTTGGACAGGTCATTCCACAGAGGAAGCGACCGCAGACGGACAAAAAAAGCGCTGTATTATAAACATTATTTTCCGCAAAATCAGTCCTAACCTGTAAACCCTTGATACTAGCGACTTTAGCCCCAACTATCAGGTAGCGCCTGATACGGCCGGTTGGTATATTAACCGGCGGGAACTCAAAATCACACGAGGGAACACACCTTGGCAAGTATATTGCTCGTGGACGACGATGAAGGTTTCGTCCAAGCCACGCGGACACTTCTTGAAATGCTGGGGCATAACGCCAGCTCCGCCGCCAGCGTCGCGGAAGCCAACACCATTCTGCAGGCGAATCAATTCGATATCGTATTACTTGACCTGATGCTTCCAGATGGAAGCGGCCTGCATGTGCTGGACGCCCTGAATGGCTCCCGCAAACAACCCGGCCACATCGCCATTGTCACAGGCCACCCGACTGTAAAATCACTGGTGAAAACGGTCTGTGGACCCAACATCAGCTATCTGATCAAACCCATTGATATTGAGCAGATAAAAGCGCTGATCGAAAAAACCAGCCCGGAGCAGTCGGAAATCGACGCGCCCCGCCACTTCAATAGTTTGATCGGCGAATCGCCGGCCATGCGCGAGCTTTACCAGATGATCGAACGCGTCGCCCAAACCAGAGCCAACGTGCTGCTGCAAGGCGAAAGCGGCGTCGGCAAAGAACTGGTCGCCCGCGCCATACATGCCGCCAGGGGCTCTCAAGGGCCATTCGTGGCGGCCAACTGCGGCGCGCTTTCCCGCGAGTTAATCGGCAGCGAACTGTTTGGACATGAAAAAGGCGCATTTACCGGCGCAGTCAGCAGAAAAATCGGTCTATTCGAACAAGCCAAAGGCGGCGTATTGTTTCTCGACGAAGTCACCGAGATGCCGATCGACATGCAGCCAACGCTGTTGAGAGTACTTGAAACCAATAAAGTCATCCGAGTCGGCGGCGCCGAAGAGATTCCGGTGGATTGCCGAGTGGTTTCAGCCACCAACCGCACCCAGCAACAGCTGGCGGAAGACGAATGCCTGCGTGAGGACATTTACTTCCGTCTGGCCGTATTCCCCATTCAGATTCCGCCTTTGCGGCAGCGCCGGGAAGATATTCCACTATTGGCCAGACGCTTCCTGCAGGAGCTGAACGAAGAGAATGGCTCCGCTTTCGGGCTGGGGGAAAAAAACCTCAAACGACTGCAGGATTACGACTGGCCAGGCAATGTGCGCGAGCTGCGTCACGCTATTCATCGCGCGTTCATTATGACTGATCCAGCTCAATCCGAACTGAGCCTGCCGGACAATCTCGCCTCGCCTTTCGCCCGCGAGCGACAGGGCTCCCCCGGACTGCAGGTGGGCAAAACCATAGAGGAGATGGAGCGCGAGCTTATCACCCTCACCCTTGCCCAGCTAGATGGCGACAAGCGCCGCGCGGCGGACATGCTCGGCATCAGCTTGAAAACCCTCTATAACCGCCTGAACAGCTATGGAGAGAATGAAAACACGGAAACGCCCGTATAAGTCATTTCCCAAAAAAGAGACAGGATGCCCCTATGACCCAGGAAGCCGATATCGCCAAATTAGCGCACGACCTCCGCAATCCGTTGAACAGCATTTCAGTGAATGCGGAGCTGGCCAAGCTCCAACTTCAGACCAATCGCGACAAGGAAGAAATCCTGGTGTGCGTGGAGCGCATACTGGAAGAATGCAAACGCTGTAGCGCGCGCATCAACGACTTGGTCAACGCCAGCGCAACGGATACGGACAATGCCTCATAGAAGCCCTCTACTGCTAAGCCGGCGCTGGCGTTTCGCCTTCGTCGCCGTAGCGTTGTTATTGGTCGTCAATGGACTCACTTCCTACCGCGCCATGCGCGAGTTGGTGCGCATTGAGAGCAGCGTCTCCCATACTCTGCAAGTGATCGGCATTATCAGGAACACCTTCTCGGCCATCCAGGGCGCTGAAACCGGCCAACGGGGCTACCTGATCACCGGCGACGAGGCCTATCTGGAGCCTTTCCATGACGCCATGAATTCGCTGGAGATTTACCTTAACCAGCTGCAGGCGACTGACTCGGAAATACCAGGACAGCAGGAACGCTTCCTGCGCCTGCGTCAGGTCACTCAAAGCAAGATCGGCGAAATGCGCGAGGTGATTCAACTGCGCAAAAACAGCGATGTGGCGGCCGCCACGGAAATCGTGAATACCGACAAAGGCAAGCGCCTCATGGATATCATCAGCAAGCTGGTGGAGGAAATGGAGGCGGAAGAGTATGCGCTACTGGCGCAACGACGCCACGAGTCCTACCTGAACCAACGGGAAACCATCTTCACCCTGGTGGCCGCAACACTGGCCAGCCTGGGGCTGATTGGCTTCGTTTATTACCTGCTGCAGAGAAATCTTCTCCAGCACACCCGCATTACAGAAATTCTGCGGACAGAGAATGACCTGCTGGAGGAAAAAGTCTCCGAACGCACCGCCGTGCTGACTCACTTTTCCAAAGAGCTTGAGCGCAGCAATCGGGAGTTGCAGGATTTTGCGTTCGTCGCATCCCATGATCTGCAGGAGCCGTTAAGAAAAATTCGCGCGTTTGGCGACCGTCTGCAACAAAAATACGCGGATAAGCTGGAAGACAGCGGCGCCGACTATATTCGGCGCATGCAATCCGCCGCAGAACGCATGTCGCGCCTGATTAACGACCTGCTCTCCTTTTCCCGGGTTTCCACCAAGGCGCAGCCATTCACGCAAGTGGATTTGAACGAGATTCTCGACGAAGTGCTGGAAGACCTGGAGATTCCCATCAATGAAAGCGGCGCCGAAATCAACGCGTCACCACTGCCGACCCTGGACGCGGACCCCACGCAAATGCGCCAGCTCATACAAAATCTGATTGGCAACTCATTGAAGTTTATTCCTCCTGAACAGAAGCCGCTAATCACCATCAGCGTGAAGAGCTATCAACATTCGCTACTGGAGGGAGGCGAGGAAACGGAGTGGTGCGAGCTTCGTTTCAGCGATAACGGAATCGGCTTTGAAGAAAAATTCAAAGACCGGATATTCACTCCTTTCCAGCGCCTGCACCAGCGCGGAGAATACGAGGGAACCGGCATAGGACTAGCAGTATGCCGTCGCATCGTTGAACGCCATAGCGGCGCCATTAACGCCGAGAGCGCCCCCGGTCAAGGCGCCACATTCATTGTAAACCTGCCGCTGCAGCATACGCCTATTTCTGAAATGGAGCCTGAACAATATGCCTGACACTAAAAGACCACTGGTCATTTTAATGGCGGATGACGACGAAGATGATCGACAGCTCGCCCTGGAAGCCATGCGCGAAAGCCGCGTGCTGAACGAGCTGCGATTTGTGAAAGATGGTTTTGAATTAATGCAGTATCTGCGTCGAGAAGGCGAGTTTGAAGATCCCGCCAACTCGCCGACTCCCGGCATTATCCTTCTGGACCTGAACATGCCTCGCAAAGACGGCCGCGAAGCGCTGGCGGAGATTAAGGCGGACCCGGCGCTGCGACGCACGCCAGTCGTCATTCTCACTACCTCAAAAGCAGAGCAGGATATGCTGCGCGGCTATGATCTGGGCGCCGCGTCGTACATCACCAAGCCTGTGACCTTTGAAGGACTGGTCGCCCTCATGCGCGCGCTGGGACATTACTGGGTCGAATTCGTGGAATTGCCCAATCACGGCCATTGATCATCACGGAGGGCGCTAATGACGGAGAACCAGACGAACTTCCCCACACCGATCAAATTGTTGCTGGTGGAGGACGACGAAGACGACTATATCATCGCCAAGGATCTCCTGGAGCAGATAGCGCCCTCGCAATTCGAGCTGGATTGGGCCAGCAACGCGGAAATAGCCCGCGCCGCCCTGGCCAGAGACGAACACCATGTCTGTCTTATGGACTATCGCTTAGGCCCGGATGACGGCCTGATGCTATTACGGGAGGCTCCCAAGCTGGGCTTTCACGGCCCGATAATCATGCTTACGGGCCAGGATGACAGCCGCCTTGACGCCGACGCGCTTCGTGGAGGAGCCGTCGATTATCTGGTGAAATCCGATCTCAATTCCGCCCATTTGGCCAGATCCATCCGTTATGCGCTGGCTCGCCGCGAGATGGAAACGGAGAGGCTGGAAAGACTGAAGGCGGAAGCGGAAAACCGCTCCAAAAGTGAATTCCTGGCGCACCTCAGTCATGAGTTGCGCACGCCATTGACCGCCATCCTGGGTTATACCGAGCTGCTCATCGCGCAGGACAATGCGCCTGACAACCTGTCTTACCTGCAGATCGTCCAACGTAATGGGCAGCATCTGTTAAGCCTGCTCAACGACATTCTGGATATCTCCAAGATCGAGGCGGGCAAGCTCGAAATGGAGTTTGTGCGCGTCAATCTACAGGCATTTCTGGCCGACCTATACTCTCTCATGGCGGTATCCGCACAGGATAAAAACCTGCACCTGAGTTTTATCGCCGACTCGCCACTACCGGAAAATATTGAAACCGACCCTATTCGTCTGCGACAGATATTGTTGAACCTGATCGGCAACGCCATCAAGTTCACCGAACAAGGGGAAGTCACCGTACGCGTACAGATGGTCAAGGAAGAGGAGCAGGAGAAAGTCCAGTTCAAAGTGCTGGACACCGGCCCCGGCATCAGCCTCGCGGACCAAAAGCGCCTGTTTCAGCCGTTCACTCAGGTTTACGCCAACAGCATGCGCCGCGGCGAAGGCGCGGGGCTGGGACTGGCCATCAGTCGTCAATTAGCGCACCGGCTGGGCGGCGACATTCGCCTGAGCAGCAGACCTGGAGAAGGCAGCGATTTCACCGCTATCGTCAAACCCGGCCCGCTGGAAGGCGTGAAACGCATTCAACCAGACCTGGAAACAGGCGGCGCGGCGGAACCTCATGCGACGCGAACCCATCAAGTGCAGGGCCACCTTTTGGTCGCTGATGATCTGCCGGATATTCGCCGCCTGATCGGCCACCTGGTGGAAAGCGCCGGAGCGCGAGTCAGTTACGCGCAAAATGGCGCAGAGGCGGTACGCATCGTATCTGAGGCTGCGCAATCGGATAGCCCGATTGATCTGGTGATCATGGATATGCATATGCCCGTGCTGGACGGACACTCCGCTACCCGCGAACTGCGTCGCCGCGGCCACGAAACGCCAGTCCTGGCGCTGACCGCCGCCACCATGCGCGGTGAACGGGAACGCTGCCTGGCCAGCGGCTGTACGGATCATTTGAGCAAGCCGGTCAACGTCAGTCAGCTGTTCACACTGATTGAGCGTCATCTACCGAACACACAGACCAAGTCACCCTCCTTATTACTGGTGGAAGATAATGCAGACGCCAGCGCCGCCACCGCCGCCCTGCTGGAGCATTTGGGCTGGCGCGTACACTGCGCCGCAAACGGCGCCGAAGCGCTACAAATGGCGGAGCGGATAAAGCCTTCTGCGGTCGTGCTGGACTTAAATCTTCCTGATACTGACGGCTACAGTCTAGCCCGGAGAATACGCGACCAAGGCCTTACAGAAGCCCGCCTTATTGCATTAAGCGGCTATGCGGAGGATAAACGTCGCTCCTCAGAAGCGGGATTTCAGCATCACCTGATGAAGCCCGTATCCCTGGGCGAACTGACAGCCGTGCTTCCCGCCAAAAATTCGCTTTGACGCCTATTGGCGCTCCCTACATCCCGGCCGACTTGTAAAAGCCACAACAAAGCGGCCTTCCTTTTTTCGTATTTACACGACCTTCTTTCCTGCGCCTCACTCCAAGCTCCCCATGCAGACAAAAATCCAATATTTTCAACACCTTACAAATTCCTCCAAGTCTGGCACGACTGTTGCTCTACTACTAATGAGCCGCGGACAACCCGCAAGATGTAGATCCAAGGAATACTGAGGAGATCAATGATGACTAAATCAGAAACAAACAGCTTGAGAGACCTGGTAAAAGTGCTTAACGATGGCATCGATTTCTATACCGAAGCCAAAGACAAAGTGAAGAGCAATGCAGTGCGTCTGGTGTTCGAACGCATGTCAGCCATTCGCGAAGGCGCAGTAGGCCGGTTGCAGCCCTATATTGTCTTCGAAAAAGGTGAAAAAGAGACCGGACACACTCTCGGCGGCATTCTGCGCGAGCATTACGCAAAAATCCTGGCCGCCATCAAGGACGATTCGGAACATGTGTATATCGAGCAACTGGAGGAAGTCGAGGACAAAACCCTGGAAAAAATCCGCGACGCCATCGAAGAAGTGAAGGCTCCCGGCGTTCAAGCCACTCTCCAGGATATCTATCCTACTTTGAAGCGCTGTCACGACGAAATGAGCCGCCTGCAGCGCGCTACTGCGTAATCACTCGCATTAGCTCCCCATACGCCGCCGGGAGGTCTATAGCGCCCGTGCGGCGAAGTCGGGCAATAACTATTTTTCTGGCTATACTTCAAAGTATGACTGTATCCATGCTGGTAATAAGATATGGCCCAACCATCCCCTCTCCCCTATTTCCATGCAACCACTCTCAGGCCAGACATACTGTCGGACTTGCGTGAAAGTTTCGAAAAAAATCTGGTAGAGCTGGAAGCCGCGCCCAACGACGCCACACTGATCGCCCGTCTCTGTGCAAACTACGAAGCCATCGCACAGGAAATAAAGTTCGCCGAGATCGAACTGGGATCATTGATGCAGGGCATTTACACCATCATGGCCGGAATTGCTGACAAGCAATTGAACTTCCGCCCGGAAATCAGCGACCTGCTGTTGCTGGCGATGGAGCGCATCCAGGTTTGCGCCGTCGCTATCGATAACGGCAGCTTCGAAAATATTCAAATGGTGGAGAACGCCAGAATCAGCGATCTGCTTTGTCAGCTTCCCAAGACCGTCGCGAACGGTCGCAACGAGGCCATGCAGGAGCTTCTGGCGCTGCTCGCCCCGGAAGTCAGTGCGCAAACGGCGGGACGCAACGCGAATGACGTTTATTCCGAGCTGCTGGCGCTGTGGCGCAAGTACGATGTCCATACCAACGCCGACCTGCTGTTCTTCCTCAGTCTCGCGACGCCGGCTGAAGCACGGTCACGTTTTTGGCTGGGTAAAAACAGACGTGTGCTTTTACTCGCCCTGGCGATGAATCGGCACGCGCGCGAACCAGTAGATCCAGCTCAGCTTAGCGCCGCCGCCCTGGTGCATGATATCGGCATGTCCTTCCTTCCCCTCGATATCCTGCATAAAAGCAGCAGTCTCTCCGAGTCAGAAGACCACAGCATTCATAAGCACACCAGCGTAGGCAGCGCCTTGCTGATCAACATGCCTGAGTGGCAGGAGTCACGCCGCATCATTGATCAACACCATGAGCATGTCAGCGGCAAGGGCTACCCTATTGGACTGCGGGACCGGGAGATTTGCGATGGAGCCAAGATCATCGCCATCGCGGACGCCTTCGAAGCGATTTCTCACCCACGCATCTACTCCAGTCGCTATAAACGTCCCTTTATCAGGGCGGTGCTGGAAATTAACAGCCGCTCCGGCAGCCAGTTCTCACAAAAATGGGTCGATGTGTTTAACGCCGTCATCCGACCACTGAAATACGAGTTATACTAGCCCGCCTTGAACAAGCCGCACTCCTATGGAGGAGTGCGGCGCACGCTGATCGTCCAATCAGGATTTCGCTATTGACCACGAGAGCCCAACAGAAAGAGCGCACCCGCCAAGCGCTAATGAACGCCGCCCTGCAACAACTCGGCCCAGACCGCAACTTCGCCAGCCTCAGCCTGAGAGAAGTCGCGCGCGAAGCAGGCATCGCTCCCACCTCTTTTTATCGCCATTTCAATGACCTGGAAGAACTCGGTCTGGCTCTGGTGGACGAAGCAGGCATCACCTTGCGCCGACTAATGCGGCAAGCGCGTAAAAGGGTCGCCAAGAAAGGAGGCCTGGTGGAAACCTCCATCGATACTTTTTTCGAGTATCTGAACTCCAACGCCAACCTGTTTCGCTTACTGCTGAGGGAAAAAAGCGGCGTCTCGTTGCGCTTTCGCACAGCCATCAAAGCGGAAACCGATCATTTCATTACGGAGCTGGCGGCGGACCTGGGTCGATTTGGAGAAAATGGCGGCGCGCCGTTACGAGACCCGAAAGCAGTCGCGGATGCGCTGGTGGTGCTGGTGTTTAACTGCGGCTCAGAGGGTTTGGACGCCGACGCAGCGGAAAGAAAGCAACTGAAACTAAAACTGTCCACTCAGCTACGTATGGTGTTGAGAGGCGGACTTGTGCAAGAAAGGAAGCCTGGCGCCGCCAAAACAAGCGACCCAGGCGGGTGATATCAGCAAACTCAAACGGTGATGGCGATCAGCGGACTGAGCGCCCCGTGAATCTTCTGTTTGAGCGCCTGCGCATCCTGCTCTGAATAGGGCTGCGCCGGGCTCACGCCCCAAACCGGCTTCGGCCAGGCTGCATCCGTGGGAAAGCGAACGATATGGTGAAGATGCAGCTGCGGCACCATATTGCCCAGGGCCGCTACATTCAACTTATGCCCATCGAACAGCGCCATCAGCGTCTTGCCGACTATCGCCGACTCACGCGTCAACTGCTCTTGCGCCTCGTGGCCTAACTCATAAGCCTCGCGAACGCCTTCCACTCTCGGAACCAGAATGCACCAGGGGTACTGGGCGTCATTCATCAGCAACAGGCGGCACAGAGGCAAATCGCCGATCACTATCGTGTCTTTCGCCAACTGCGCGTGCAGCTCAAAACTCACAGCGTTTCTCCTTTACCTGAACTCAGGCTTCCGCACCCTTGCTGATACTTAGCCCACGACCAATGCCGTAATACTGCACGCCTTTACGGTGTACGCGCTCAGGGTCATACAGGTTGCGGCCGTCGAAAATCACAGGCTCTTTCAGCGCGCTGACGATATAGCCGAAATCCGGGGAGCGAAACTCTTTCCACTCCGTACAGATAATCAGCGCGTCCGCGCCTTTCAGCGCCTGCTCTTTCGTACCGCACAACATCAGCTCGTCTTTGTCGGCGTAAATACGCTGGGTTTCTTCCATCGCTTTCGGGTCAAACGCCTGCACCTTGGCGCCAGCAGCCCACAACGACTCCATCAGAACACGGCTGGAGGCTTCCCGCATGTCATCCGTATTCGGCTTGAACGCCAGCCCCCACAGCGCAAAAGTGCGTCCCGCCAGCTTGCCATTGAAATGTTCACTGAGTTTACGGAACAGCACGTGCTTCTGAGAGTCGTTCACAGACTCCACCGAAGACAGCAACTTCGCATCGTAAGCCACATCTTTGGCGGTGCGTACGAGCGCCTTGACGTCTTTTGGGAAACAAGACCCGCCATAACCGCAGCCAGGATAAATGAAGTGGTACCCGATACGAGGATCAGAGCCAATGCCTTTACGCACCTGTTCAATATCCGCGCCGAGCAGTTCCGCCAGATTGGCGATTTCATTCATAAAGCTGATTTTGGTGGCCAACATGGCGTTGGCGGCGTACTTGGTCAGCTCCGCCGAACGCACATCCATCACCACCATTCGGTCGTGATTACGGTTGAACGGCTCGTAGGCTTCACGCATCAGACTGACGGCGCGCTCACTTTGCACTCCCACGACAATACGATCCGGCTTCATAAAGTCGCCCACCGCATCGCCTTCCTTCAAAAACTCAGGGTTGGAGACAACGTCAAAATCCAAGGAAACGCCTCGTCTCGCCAGCTCATCGCTGATGGCCGCGCCAACCTTATCGCCGGTGCCAACCGGCACCGTTGATTTATCCACGACTACTTTATAGTCCTGCATGTGGCGCCCGATTGTGCGCGCCACGGTCAAAACATATTGCAGATTCGCAGAACCATCTTCGTCCGGCGGCGTACCCACAGCGATAAACTGCAAGTCGCCAAACGCCACGGCTTCTTCAGCATTGGTTGTGAATGACAGGCGTCCCGCCTCCACATTCAGCTTCACGATGGGCTCAAGCCCTGGCTCATAGATTGGAATCAAACCGTTTTTCAGGTTCTGGATCTTCTTTTCGTCCACGTCGACGCAGAGCACCTGATGTCCGACGTCCGCCAGACAGGCGCCCGTCACCAAACCTACGTATCCGGTGCCGAAGATGGCTATTTTCATGAGTGCACGTTCCTATTGCTTAATCTCAGATCTCTTTCTGTTTGTTCTGCCAGACCGCTTCCCAATTCAAAGCGGACTTAACGATGACATTCAGATCATCATGATCGGGCTTCCAGCCCAGGACAGATTTGATTTTATCGTTCATCGCCACCAGCGCGTCAGGGTCGCCTGCGCGACGGTCAACTTCCTCAACCGGGAAGTCTTTGCCGGACTCCGCTTTCACGACATCAATCACTTCTTTCACGGTGAAGCCGCGTCCGTAGCCGCAATTGAAAATATTGGAGCCGCCGCCCGCCTTCATATGATCCAGCGCCATCACGTGGGCTTTGGCCAGATCATCTACGTGGATGTAGTCACGGATACAGGTGCCGTCGCGGGTATCGTAGTCAGTACCGAATACTTTCATACCGGCGCGCACGCCCTGTACGCATTCACAGGCCACTTTGATCAAGTGAGTCGCTTCCGGCGTCGCCTGGCCGATGCGGCTCTCCAGGTCAGCGCCCGCCACATTGAAATAACGCAGAATGGTGTAGTTGAGGTCGGTTGCGAACGCCAGATCCTGAATCATGCGCTCACTCATCATCTTGGAAGCGCCGTAAGGATTAATCGGCATCAACGGCGTTTCTTCGGTAATCATCGTGTTCTCCGGCATGCCATAGACCGCCGCCGTGGAAGAGAACACCATGTAAGGAACTTTGTGCTTCTGAATCGCGCCCAACAGATTGAGCGTATTACGGGTATTGTTGCTGTAGTACTTAAGCGGATTCTCTACCGACTCCGGCACCACAATGTTGGCGGCGAAGTGCAACACCGCCTCAAACTGCCCTTTCTCGAACACCGCATCCAGCGCGTCTGTATCCGCCAGGTCCGCCTGCACCAGTTCGCCGTAAGTGACAGCCCAGGGGTGGCCGGTGGACAGGTTGTCGTACACTACGATGTCATGCCCGGCTTCGCCCAACTGACGCACTACGTGACTGCCGATATAGCCGGCGCCGCCTGTAACTAATACTTTCATTAATCCGTATCCTTAAATATTTTCATTGAGGTTAGCTGAATTCTTAAGAGGATGGCTGTTGCTTCCGTCGCTCGTCTTTGGCTTCAGAACGCCGGCGCTGAAAAAAACCACTGAGAAGTTGCGAACAGGGTTGTTCCAGCACGCCGCCGGTCCATTCCAGTTTCCAGTTAAAGTTATGCTCATCCAGCAGGCGGCTGCTACTGCATACGGCGCCGGCTTTGGGTTCATAGGCGCCAAACACCAGTCTGGACACGCGCGCATGCACCAGCGCGCCGAGACACATGACGCAAGGCTCCAGCGTCACATACAACGTGGAGCCCGGCAAGCGGTAATTCCCCGCTACCGCGGACGCTTTGCGAATCGCACTGATTTCCGCATGAGCGGTAGGGTCATGGCTGCGGATAGGCTGATTCCACCCTTCCCCCAACACCTGACCGTCCCGCACCAGAATGGCGCCCACCGGCACTTCGTCATACGCCAGCGCCTGCGCCGCCAGGCCAAGCGCCCGCCGCATCCAGTATTCGTCCTCATCCGGTTTCCCGGGAAACGAATCAAAACCGTCCTGCATATTACTCTTTCAACTTTACAAATTTCGCCAGGGACCTTCCGACAAAAAGGAGCCCTCAGGCTCCTTCTATATGGGGACAAATCCCTCTAGGCTATTCCGATTAACAGATTACTATCAGTGTGATTATTCCCACTCAATAGTAGCAGGCGGTTTGGACGAAACGTCATAAACCACCCGTGACACGCCGGAAATCTCATTAATAATACGATTGGAGATCTTTTCCAATAGTTCATAAGGCAGATGCGCCCAGCGAGCCGTCATAAAGTCGATGGTTTCCACCGCTCTCAGCGCGATGACGTATTCATAACGACGAGCGTCTCCGACTACGCCAACCGACTTAACCGGCAGAAACACTGCAAACGCCTGCGACACCTTGTGATATAGCTCCGCGTGATGTAGCTCTTCGATGAAGATCGCGTCCGCTTCGCGCAGAATATCCGCATATTCTTTCTTCACTTCGCCAAGAATACGCACGCCCAGCCCCGGTCCCGGGAAGGGGTGGCGATATACCATATCGTAAGGGAGGCCCAGCTCCAGACCGATCTTACGGACTTCGTCCTTGAATAGCTCACGCAAAGGCTCAACCAGTTGCATCTCCATGTCTTCCGGCAATCCGCCAACATTGTGGTGGGATTTTATGACATGGGCTTTACCGGTTTTCGCTGCAGCGGACTCAATGACGTCAGGGTAGATAGTGCCTTGCGCCAGCCACTTCACGTCTTTGATCTTGGCGGCTTCTTCATCAAATACTTCAATGAAAGTATGGCCGATGATCTTGCGCTTGCGCTCCGGATCGTTTTCACCCGCCAGCTTGCTCAAAAACTGTTCCTGCGCATTGGCGCGCACAACTTTGATGCCCATATTCTTGGCGAACATGTCCATGACCTGATCGCCTTCATTCAAACGCAGCAGACCATTGTCCACGAATACGCAAGTCAGCTGATCGCCGATAGCGCGATGCAGCAGCGCCGCAACCACTGAGGAGTCCACGCCGCCGGACAGACCCAGCAGCACCTTGTCCTGCCCCACTTGATTACGAATCTGCGTGATGGCGTCTTCAATAATGCGTCCAGGCGTCCACAGTTGCTTACATCCGCAGATATTCACCAGGAACCGCTCCAGCATGCGACGTCCCTGTAGCGTGTGGGTCACTTCCGGGTGGAACTGCACGCCAAACCAGGGCTTGCTCTCATGCTGCATCGCAGCGATAGGCGCGCTGGGCGTAGAGGCGCTAATCACAAAGCTTTCCGGCAGAGTCACGACTTTATCGCCATGGCTCATCCAGACATCCAGCAAAGGCTTACCGTCGTCCGCCACATGATCTTTGATATTTTCAAATAAACCGTCTTCGGAGCGCTCGATCTTCACCTGCGCATAGCCGAACTCCCGCACATTCGAACCTGCAACCTTGCCGCCCATCTGTTCCGCCATGGTCTGCATGCCATAGCAAATACCCAACAGAGGCAGATCCATGCCAAACAGACACTCAGGCGCACGCGGCGAACCCATTTCCGTCACAGACTCAGGGCCGCCAGCCAGGATCACGCCTTTAGGATTGAACTCGCGAATATCCGCTTCGCTCATATCGAAGGGGTAAATTTCGCAGTAAACGCCGATTTCGCGAACCCGGCGTGCAATCAACTGCGTGTATTGAGAACCGAAATCCAGGATCAAAATACGATGGGAATGAATATTTTCGGACATTCGAAGCCTTCCTCAGACAGAAACAAGGGCGGGGCCTTTCAGCCCCGCCATAGTTTAAAAAACATCTTTTCGGCGCCAGCCGCTATCACTGGGCGCCGAGGCGCGCAATCTCGCCTCGCGGCCCGGTTTATGAGCCGAGCCTGACGAGAATTGCATATGCGCCATCTTCAACCCGAGCGTCCCTATCCGCCTGAACGGTAGTTAGGCGCTTCCTTGGTGATCGTCACGTCATGAACGTGGCTCTCATGGATGCCGGCGTTGGTAATGCGGGTGAACTGGGGCTTGGTGCGCATTTCTTCAATTGTTGCGCAGCCGGTGTATCCCATAGAGGAACGCAGGCCACCCATCAACTGATGCACGACATTGGTCAATGGCCCCTTGCTGGCGACGCGACCTTCAATGCCTTCCGGCACCAGTTTTTCAACACCTGAACTGGCGTCTTGGAAGTAACGGTCGCTGGAGCCCTGGCTTTGCGCCATGGCGCCCAGAGACCCCATGCCGCGATAGGCTTTGTAGCTACGGCCCTGATACAGCTCCACTTCACCTGGAGATTCATCAGTACCCGCCAACAGACCGCCAACCATGACGCTGGAGGCGCCAGCGGCGATCGCTTTGGCGATATCGCCAGAGAAGCGGATGCCGCCGTCTGCGATCAAGGGGACGCCGCTGTCTTTCAGGGCCGCCGCCACATTCGCAATGGCTGACATCTGAGGTACGCCGATACCTGCGACTATACGGGTAGTACAGATGGAACCGGGGCCGATACCCACTTTGACGCCGTCTGCGCCAGCTTCCACCAGCGCCAGAGCCGCTTCGCCCGTGGCGATGTTGCCGCCAATCACCTGTACTTCAGGGAAATGAGTCTTCACCCAACGCACGCGATTTAACACACCGAGAGAGTGACCGTGCGCGGTATCGACCACGATGACGTCTACGCCAGCGGCGGCCAATGCAGCGATACGCTCATCAGTGCCTTCGCCAGTACCGACCGCAGCGCCGACGCGCAAACGCCCTTGCTCGTCCTTGGATGCGCGCGGGTAGTCCTGCGCCTTCTGAATATCTTTCAGCGTGATCAAGCCCTTAAGCTCGAACTCGTTGTTCACCACCAACACTTTTTCGATACGGTGGCGGTGCAACAGGTTCTTCACCGTTTCCATGTCGTAACCTTCGGTGACGGTGACCAGCTTCTCTTTTGGCGTCATCAGTTCCTGAACTTTCTTGTTCAGGTTATTTTCAAAACGGATGTCGCGACCGGTGATAATGCCCACCAGATCCTTACCGTCCACCACCGGCAGACCAGAAATATTATTGGCCATGGTGATAGCGCGGACTTCACTGACCGTGTTGCTCGGTGAAACAGTGATGGGGTCTTTCACCACACCACTTTCAAATTTCTTCACCGTACGCACTTCCGCCGCTTGTTGGTCGATCGTCATATTCTTATGAATAATGCCGATGCCGCCTTCCTGCGCCAATGCGATAGCCAAACGGGCTTCCGTTACGGTATCCATGGCGGCGGAGACAAGGGGGAGGTTGATCGTGATGTCGCGGGTAAGTCGGGTGGTCAGGCTGACGTCTTTGGGCAGGACTTCAGAATAACCGGGGATGAGGAGAACGTCGTCGAAGGTTAGCGCTTCTTGAGCTATGCGCAGCATATGAATCGCCTTTTTGCTTGCAAATAAGTTAATCGGACTATTATAAATTTTAAGGCATAATCAGTAAACTTACGGACTTCCCTAATACCCGCTTTTCTCTAAGAAATTCCGTATTTCGCCTGCAAATGGGCAAAACAAGCCACAGAGTTGGATAAAAATACAGCGTAATGAGCGAACTCAGCCCCCATTCTCCCCTTTCCGTCAGTGAATTAAACCGTCAAGTGCGCCGACTTTTGGAAGTCAGCTTCATGCAAGTCTGGGTGACGGGCGAAATCTCCAACTTCAGTTGCCCCAGTTCAGGACATTGGTATTTCTCTCTAAAGGACGACAAAGCACAGGTGCGCTGCGCCATGTTTCGCAATCGCAATATGTTTGTGAAACAGCGCCCCCGGGATGGCGAGGCGGTTACTTTGCGCGCCAAAGTCAGCCTTTATGAAGGACGCGGCGAGTTTCAGTTGATTGCGGAAGGTATGGAACTGGCGGGAGAAGGCGAACTGCGACGCGCATTCGAGGAGCTGAAACTCAAACTATCCCGTGAAGGGCTATTTGAAGAGAGCCGCAAGCGCCCATTACCGGCCATGCCCAAGCAGGTTGGCGTGATTACCTCTCCGACCGGCGCGGCAGTGCGCGATATTCTCACCGTACTGAAAAGACGCTTTCCTGCCATTCCCGTCTTGCTGTTCCCTGTACCAGTTCAAGGCAAAGAGGCTGGACCAGCTATCGTCGCAGCGATAGCGAGCGCCAACCGACTTAATGCCTGCGATGTGCTGATTGTCGGCCGCGGCGGCGGCTCACTGGAAGATCTGTGGGCCTTTAATGAAGAACCCGTGGCCCGCGCCATCGCAGCGAGCGCTATTCCCATCGTCAGCGCCGTCGGCCACGAGACCGACATCACCATCGCCGATCTGGTCGCCGACCTGCGCGCGCCCACGCCGTCCGCTGCGGCGGAAAAAGTCAGCCCGGACCAGGCCGAGTGGAAACACCGCTTTCTGGTTTATGAACAAAGGCTCGGGGCCGCCGCGCAGCGCCTGCTACGCCAGGAAGGCATGCGTCTCAACCAGCTTCGGGAGCGTCTCAAGCATCCTGGTCGGCGTCTGCAGGAATCCGCGCAACGCCTGGATGACCTGGAGATGCGTCTGCACCGGCAAGCGCAAAACCTGCTATCCGCCCGTCGCAATCAGTTGATGCATCTACATGACCGCCTGTTGGCGTCCAGCCCCAAGCAATCCTTAAAAAACCGCTACGCCACCGTGGACGCCCTTGATCACCGTTTGCAAACCGCCGTTCTGTCTGTGTTAAGACACAAGTCTCAGCACTTCGCCAAGTTGTGCGGACACATGGAAGCGGTCAGCCCTATCGCCACCCTGGCGCGAGGATACGCCATCGTCTCTGACGAAAACGGCCAGATTATTCGCAGCGAGAAAGAAGTGCGCACGGGACAAAAAGTCAAAGCCCGTCTCAGCGACGGTGAAATTCATTGCGAAGTGATCGCCCCCGCCTAGCTAAGAAGGCTCAGGTTAAACTCCGCATTGGCGCGACGAGCCCCAAAATAGCTTCGGAAACCGAGAACATATATAAGAAGGTATATAAAGGAAAAGCCGCAGGTGACAACCCGCGGCTCGATAAAGCGGCTCAGCCGAGCAAAAAGTGCGCGCGCGCCAATGCAATCGGGTCCTTTCGCTTCTTCTGCCATGCGCTGACGCTGACATTGGCGACGCGGTTGCCGCGACGGGTCAGCTTACATTCCGCATAGGTCTCCTGATACAGACCTGCACGCAGATAGTCCAACGAAAAGTCGACAATCCGGGGAAAAGTGTCGATCTCCAGGAAAATGGCAAGATGGAAGGCGGCGGCCAACTCCATGAAACCACCGATCACGCCACCGTGAATCGCCGGCAAAATGGGATTGCCCAAATTCTGCTCCCGCTTGGGCAGAATAAACACCACTTCATTACCGAAACGCTCACAGCGCACACCAAGGGTGCTGGCGTAAGGAATCAGTTCCAGAAGCTTGTTGTAGTCGCCGCTGCGGTGCGCCTGGGCGACGTGTTGCTGTAAAGACTCCATGATTACTTCCTGCCCTCGATCTTTTCCCAGAACCAATCGGGGGACGCATCACGCCCAATCCGCATGAACGTGGCGACGCAGTTGGCCACTGTCGTATCCGGGCCCCGTTGAAACGCTTCACAGCGAGTGAAGACGATCGTACCGGTCACCCGATAACACCGCGCGCGCGCGTAGACCGTTTTGCCGGGCTGCGCCGGACGCATATAGTCCACCCGCAGATCCAGGGTGGGACATAACTCCAGCTCGGGCAGACAACACAATACGCTGCCGCCGGAAGCGGTATCCATCAACGTTGTGATGGCGCCGCCATGAATGACGCCCGTATCGGTGTCGCCAACGATGTGTTCGCTGTAAGGCAGTTCCAGCTCCAGGCCATCCGCATTGGCGCAAGTCACTTTGATGCCAAGTTCTCGACATTGATTAAGGCTATCCAGAAACCTCGATACCCGGCCGAAACGAATCTCGTCGTTCTCCCAGGGTTCGTACTGCTGCATGTTTCAGTTATCCGTCGCTATATAAATTGAATGAACGTCCTGCGTGGCGGCGACCGATTTCATCAATCTCAATCGCCCTAAACGCAGAAGTGATTCAACCGCGGCGACGTCACATGCAATACATAACTGACGCTCCGCGATTACTCTTTCCCCGCCGCCGCATCCTCAAAGGTTTTACCGGCGCGCAGCGCTTTCAGAGCGCGGGACCGGAACTCCCGTTGAAACAGGATGGCCACCACTGCGCTGGTTATCGCCATGAACAATATCGGATGGATAAACCAGGTCAGTACGGCGAGTCCGTAATAGTATGAACGCAAACCCAGGTTAAAAGAATCCCCGGCCAGATTCGCCACCCGTGCGGCGGACTGGGCCAGCGCCTCGCGCGCGCCGGAGCTGACTTTGTCCTCATAGGTCAACGGCGCGCTGCTGATCAGCACGCCACAGAAGTTGTATTGGCGCATTGACCAGGTGAATTTGAAAAAGGAATACACGAACACTGCGCACAACACCACCAGCTTGAGTTCCCACATGAACTTGCCGGTCTGGGCGATATAGGGTAGATCACTAAAGACGGACATGGCTTTGTCCGTATACCCTATAGCAGTGATCAAACCCGCAAGGATCAACAAGCTGCTGGATGCGAAGAAAGCGCCGTTGCGCTCCAGGCTGCCCACTACGGAGGCGTCGGCGATGCGAGCGTCCCGCATCAGCGTACGACGCATCCAGTCGGCGCGATACAGGTCCAACGTATTGGACAAGCAGGGCCGGGTTTTAGCGCGGTGCTCCGAATAATAGGTGTAACCGACGCAATTCAATAAGAACCAGACGAGAGCAAAATAATCCAGTAGATTCATAACACCTTAATCGTTAGATACTTTGATATTATTTTTGACCATTTTTTGTAGAAATTCATTTAGACGCTTGGAGAAGATAATGCTACGCCTCTTTACATGTAGCCTGTGCCTAATCCTGATCTTGCTGCAAGGATGCAGCGTGAACCCGGTCACCGGCAAGCGCGAGATCATGATCATCAGCGAGCAGCAGGAGATGAGCCTGGGACAGGAACAGTACCAACCCGCACAACAATCCCAGGGCGGACTGTATTATCTTGATCCGGAGCTGACCTTCTATGTGCGCCAGGTGGGGGAAAAACTCGCCAAAGTCAGCGACCGCCCTGACCTGCCCTACGAATTCGTGGTGTTGAATAACTCTGTTCCCAACGCCTGGGCGCTGCCTTCCGGCAAGATCGCCATCAACCGGGGCCTGTTGGCGAAGCTGGATGACGAGGCGCAACTGGCCGCCGTGCTCGGCCACGAAATCGTTCACGCCGCCGCCCGTCACAGCGCCAAGCGCATGCAGTCGAATTTACTCATCTCAGCCGGCGTGGCCGGCCTGGGACTGGCGCTGGACAATCAGGACTATCGAGACATATTAGTAGGCGGAGCCGCCATGGGCGCCACGATGGCGGTGGCGAAATATGGTCGCGATCATGAGTTGGAGTCCGACCACTACGGCATGCAATACATGGCCGCCGCCGGTTACGACACCCAGGCGGCAGTGGAACTGCAGCAACTATTTGTAAAGCTCGCTGAAGGGCATTCACAGAACTGGCTGGAAGGCTTGTTCGCCTCACATCCCCCCTCCCCTGAACGCGTGGAGGAAAATCGACGCACCGCGCTGACGCTACCCAAATCCAGCTATCGCGGCAAAGACGCCTTCATGAAAGCGACGGCGCGCCTGCGCAAAACGGTTCCCGCCTATGACGCCTACGACGAGGGGGTCCAGGCCCTGAAAGCGGGCGACGCCGACAAAGCGCTGCAACGGGCCAATCAGGCCATCAAGCTGGAGCCGGAGGAAGCGATGTTTTACTCCCTGCGCGGCGACATCTATAAAAAGCAGAATAAAGAGTCCGCCGCTTTGAAAGAGTATGACAAGGCCGTGTCGCTGAACCCGGATTACTTCGCTCACACGCTCAAGCGCGGCCTGGCTTATAAAGAGATGGGAGATGGCGCCAGAGCCGCCCAGGATCTGCGCCGCGCCAACGAGTTACTGCCGACTTCAGTAGCCAACCTGGCGCTGGGCGATATTGAAGCGCAAAGCAATAACTCCGCCGCCGCCATCAGCCATTACAGCGCAGCGGCGGAGGCGTCAGGGGCTTACGGCCAGGAAGCGCGCCAGAAGCTATCGCGTCTGGATTTACCGAAGAATCCTGAGCGTTATCTGCAACTGCAGACACTGAAAGATAAGCAGGGGCGCGCCTTCATTACCTATAGCAATCAAAGTGCGCTGGAAGTGAACAATATTGTAGTCGAAGTGGCCTTGATAAACGCCAGCGGCTGGGTCATGAAGCAGGATACTCTTGCCCTGGGACCCGCCAGTCCCGGCCAACAGGCAAAGCCAGTATTCAGCGCCATTGCGACTGAGGCGGCGCAGCGCAAGGATTTATCGCTGCTCACCCGCCTGCATAGCTACCGTTTACGCTAACCCTCAGCGGACGCCGCCAAAGCCAGGATATGTGCTAAGGCGGCGTCTGGATCTTCCTGCATAAAGCAATGTCCGCCCGGAAGCGACTGCAATCGCACCCGACGATTCACTGACGCCGCCCGCAGCGCGGATTTCACGACAAACGGATAAGAACTCTCTCCATAAATAATCGCCATGGGTTGGCGCGCAAGTTTGATCGAAGGCCACAACCTATCCGGGAAGGTCGCGAACACCGCCGCTTCCAGACGTGGTGGACACTTCAAGGTCAATCCCTTATCAGTTTCCTGCAGCGCATGTTGGATATAAGCCTCCAATGCGTCGGCGCGCCACCCTTTGAGCATGCCGCGCCCCTCAAAATACTCACGCGCAGCCGCTCTGTCGTCCCAGCCGTCACGTCGATTTTCCGCCCGCGCTGCCAAGGGGTTGGGCGCGCGTAATCGCAGCCAGCGATAAGCGGTCAGCGCTCGCAACATGGTTGGAGTGAAATAAACCGGGTCCAGCGCCACCACCTGATCAAACGCATCCTGGTGCGCCGCGGCGATCAGCGTCGTCAACACGCCGCCGAAACTGTGTCCCATGCCTAGCGCCGGAACCGCGCCATAATCCGCACGAAAATGCCGCCAGGCGGCGTAAGCGGTTTCCGCCGTTGCATTCCAGCCGCGAAACGCCCCGCCGGCGTCGCTGTCGCCATGTCCCTGCGCGTCGCTGAGAAACAAGTCGTAATGCTCGGCGAGCAGGCGCAACAAAGGCTCATAGGTTAATCCACAGAAACCGTTGCCATGCATAAAGTGCAGTATTGGTTTGCCTGAGGGGCGACTGCGCCAGCCTCGAATCGTCATTCCCGGCTCCGCGGCATACTCCCAGGGAGTCAACGTCATTAGTAGAGACTCCGGCGCCGCCATGTGCACATCGGCCATACCAGAGAGTGAGGCTTGGCTCATACTTCGTCCTTATCCTCTATTTCATTCATCAAAGCGCGTACTTGCTCGTCGCGATCACAGTAGATACTGGGGTACAGGTTGTCCCGCCACCAGTGTATCCATTTCAACGTTTGAAATCCGTCGAACCAGCAGTGAAAGTGGCGACGGAAGGCTTGCTCAGTGGAGGATTGCGCAGCAAAACGACGCACCGCTCCGGCGACCGCGAACGCCTCCAGAGCCTGGTTGGCTAAATCCTCGCGCCCAGTGTAAGCGTTTAGCGCCCCGGCAAGCTCCGATATCGCCGCTTCCGACTGCTCCCGCAAACGCCACAGCATCGCCACGGATTGCAGAAGTATGCGCAAACAGGGGTAAGTCGCCGGGTGATAGAAGGCCATCGTCCCCTCGCCTTCCAGCGCCGTTTGTAATGCTGGTCCGGTTCCAAAAGGAACCCGGCTACTCAGCCGCCCGCTTAAAACAATTGCTTCGCCCGTCGGCTGCAACACCGTACCCAACTTGGCGAGCTTGTTAAGCAGGTAAAAGTCTTCTCCCGCCGCACGCAGAGGCATTCCTCGCACCATGGCGTAGGCGTCCGCGCGACAGGCTAATGTGCTGCCGATAGTGTGATACGCATAGGGAGACCCCGCCGCCCGCAAGCCCACCACGTAACTGCGCAACTTGTTTTCATAAATTCGCATCAGGCGTCGCTGTCTGTCGTCGCCTTCGCCACGATGGCGAAACGGGTAAACCAGCGCCACGCCGCCATCAGCTTGGGCAGCCTGTTCGAGATAATCCGCAGGAAGCTCCGCGTCAGCGTCGGTGAAGTGAATCCAGGTAGTTTGCAGATGGCCGCCCGCGATCAAAGCCAAAGCTATGTCGCCGCCTATTTTGCGGGCCAGCCCCACCCCCAGCTCTTTGGGAATCAGAGTTTCCTCGCCGCACCGATCCACCAGCAGAATAGCTGAGCCATCGATCTCCAGCAGCGCCAGATTGGCGTGGCGCCACACGATGCGGCCTTCGCTTCGCGCGCGCCGCAAACATGCTCTGGTCGTCGCCAATGCGTCCGCGTCCGCCGCCACCGGCGCGTTGATCACCCAGATTTGCAAGCAATCGCCGTGGGATAAAGCTGCGGCGACGCGCTTAAGCCCCTCATAATCCTCCGCAAACGCCGGGATGATTATCACGCCGCGCCACCGCCCTTCTATTCTCGCAAGCGCATGGCTTTCCGCTTCCGCGTACTCACGCAGATACTTGGCCATCGCCTTACCGGGCTTGTACGCCTGTGCACTCGCCTCCGCCATTTACGCCAGCCTACTCCACAAAGCCGGATTGCAACGTCGCGTGAGGCGGCGCCAGCAGAGCGCCCCTTAGACGCCAGTAGGCGTACGCCGCCGTCGCGGCAGCGCTGATTAACGGCGCCAGCAACCACAATTCCCAGTGCAGGCTAAAAGGCAGTTCAAACAGGCGATATTGCAGAAATCCCGCCACGCTCTCAGCCACGATAACGCCCATGACGCCAGCAAAGGCGCCAATCAGGCTGAACTCTCCTACGGTCGCGCCAATCACGACGCGCCGGTGGGCGCCCAGCGCGCGAAACAGCGCAGTCTCCGCGCGTCGTGAAGGCGCTTCGCGCGCCAGCAACGACGCCACCACCAGTAGCGCCGCCGCGAAAATCAGCGCCAGCAACGCTTCGATCGCCAGCGACACCTGCGCGATGACTTCCCGCACTTTCACCACGAATTGATCCAATTCCAGCACCGACACGGTGGGAAACTGGCGATTAACCTGATTCACCATCTCGGTTTTATTATCACTCAAGTAAGCGCTGGTCAGATAAGTGGCGGCGAAGCCATCCAGCGCGCCGGGCGCAAAAGCCATATAAAAGTTCGGCTTAAGGCTGTCCCACTGCACGCTGCGGATGCTCTGTACTTTCGATTCCAACGCGGCGCCGCCAATCTGAAAGGTCAGAGAGTCCCCCAACTTCACGTCGAGTCGCTGCGCCAACTGGCTTTCAATGGACACGCCGGGAACGCCGCCTTGCGCGCTTGACGCCCCATCCCACCAAGTACCGCTCAGGATTCGATTGTCTTCCGGCAGATCCGCCATCCAGGTTAGATTGAGCTCCCGATTCAAGGCGCCGACTTCCCGCTCCTTGCTGACCACCGTCCGCACGAGCTCGCCGTTGATGTGAGTCAGACGGCCGCGCACCATGGGATACAACGGCGCCGCAGCGATATGATTCTGCTCAAACATAGTTCGCATCGGCTCCACTTCATAAGGAGCGATGTTGATAAAGAAGTGATTAGGCGCATTTTCCGGAATTTGCGCCCGCCAGTTGTCCACCAACTCCGTTCGCACCAGAAACAGGGTCAGCAGCAAAGCCCAAGCGCTACCCAGCGCCAATACGTGCGGCACCGTCGACCAGGGGCGACGCTTCAACTGATCGGCGCCGGCCCGCAGAGCGCCTGGAGTGACCGTGCGGCGCGGCGGACGCAGCTTCACCCACATCTTCATGAGCCAGGCCGCCACGGCGATCATCACCGCCAACCCGATCAACACAGCAGCAACGATAGTTAATTCGCCGCTGTAGACCATCAACAACGCCGCAAAGCCGATCAGAGCGGATAGCATGCGCGACTTGGAGAACCCGAGCATGCGCTGAAAGTCCGCATTGGCCGCCGCCTGCCGCAGGATAAACATGGGGGGCTGTTTGGCCAGAGCCCGAAACACCGGCCAGGCGAACGCCGCCAGCACAATCGCCAGTGTCAGCAACGGCAACCAGATCCAGTTCAGAGGCAGGGATGTGTGCAGCGGCGGCAGCATGTCGCCCATGGCCCATACCGCCCATTGTTCAAACAGTAATCCGCATCCCAGACCCAATATCGACGCGGTGACGGCGGAAATTAACAACAGTGACGCAAAACGCATGCGTAGCTGACCGCTGCGGCACCCCAGGGTTTTCAGCAGAGCTACCGTATCCTTCTGTTGTTGAGCGTAGTACTGCGCAGTGACAGTGAGCGCCACCGCCGCCAGCAGTACGCCCAGTACACCGCCTAATAACAGATAACGCTCAGCCCGCTCTATCGCCCGCGACACCGCTGGACGACCGTCTTTCGCTGAGACAATACGCTCTGAGGCGGTCAGTGATGACGCGATATCCGCATTGAACTGCTCCAGTCGCGCTTCGTCGCCGGCCAGCAATAGGCGATATTTCAATCGGCTTCCAGGCTGCGCCACCGCCGTGGCGGCGACATCCTCGTAGTTCATCAAAACGCGGGGGGCGACATTCATGAAGGAAAAAGAAGGGTCAGGCTCTTTCGTCAGTAACCCGGTCACTTTTAACTGCTTACGCCCAACGCCGACGGCGTCCCCCAACTGCACGCCCAGCAGGGAGAACAGTCTTGGCGCCAGCCAGACTTCGCCTTGCGCCGGCCCCTGCTTCACAACCTGCGATGGCGCGCCAGCCGTAGTCACCACACCCACTTCGCCTTTCAGCGGATACCCTGCGTCCACCGCTTTGACTGCGACCAGTTGAAACTGGTCGCCGCTGTTCAGCATGGTGGAGAATTCCAGCGTAAACGCCGTATCCAAGCCCAATTGCTGCGCCTCTTTCACCCAGGCGTCAGAAAGATTACCGGAGCTTTCGATCACCTGATCGCCGCCGAGGAAGCGGGAAGCGCCGTCATCAAAAACGGCTTTCAGACGCCCGGTAAAAGCGGTGATCGACGCCACCGTCAGCACGGCGACAAACAGCGCAAGCCACAACAAACGGAATGAAGGCTGTCGCCACTCTCTCAGCCAGAGTTGCAGCGATCGCGTAGAAGCTGTCATTACGCGGCCTCCAGAACGCCTTGATCCAGGGCGAGAGAACGCCCGCAGCGGCCCGCCAGTTCGCGGTCATGAGTGACCAGAATCAACGTCGTCGAATGCTGCCTGTTCAGGTCGAACAGCAAATCCATGATGTGCTGTCCGGTTTCCAGGTCCAGATTTCCAGTGGGTTCATCCGCAAACAGAATATCCGGCTCTGTGGCGAAAGCCCTCGCCACTGCAACCCGCTGTTGCTCGCCGCCGGACAATTGACGCGGATAATGCCCCTCCCGCTCCAGCAGTCCAACCCGATCCAGCCACTGGCGCGCCCGCTCACGGCTGTCCGCCGCGCCGGCAAGATCCAGCGGCAACATCACGTTCTCCAGTGCAGTCATGGTGGGAATGAGTTGAAAGGATTGAAAAACGAAGCCGACATGCTGAGCGCGAATTGCCGCGCGGCCATCTTCGTCCAGCTGCGCCAGATCCTTGCCCAGCATACGCACCTGACCGGCTGACGGCAGATCAAGGCCCGCCATGATGCTCAGCAGAGTGGTCTTGCCGGAACCAGAGCGTCCGATAATCGCCAACGACTCCCCCACCTTGATTTGCAAATCGACGCCTTTCAATATGTCCAGACGACCGCTACCATTGGAGACACTTTTCGTCAGCGATTTAACCTCAAGCACATCAACCGAAGTCATGCTAGCAACCTCATTCCTCAATCTGTTTCAACATCATGTCATCAAGTCCATCTGGACTTTGTTCGCGCTCTGCTGCCTGATGGTAAGCCCTATCGCACAGGCTGTCACAGATAAATCGCAGCCGGTAAAAATCGTCGTGCTGGGGGACAGTCTCAGCGCCGCTTACGGCATCCCGCTGGAATCCGGCTGGATCACGCTGATGGAAAACGAGCTGCGCGCCACCCACCCCAACCTCACTTTGATCAACGCCAGCATTTCCGGAGAAACCACCGGTGGCGGTCGCGCCCGCCTGTCAGCGTTATTGAAGGATCACAAACCGGATATCGTCCTGCTGGAGCTGGGCGGCAACGACGGGTTGCGCGGCTTTCCCCTCAACATCATTAAAAACAATCTGGCGGCCATGCTGGAAAGCATCGCTGAAGCCGGGGCAAAGGCCATGCTGATCGGCATGCGCATTCCGCCCAACTATGGACCGGCCTATGCTGAAGGATTCCATCAGATCTACCAAGACCTGGCTAGTGAACAAAAAGTCACGTTAGTACCCTTCCTTCTGGATAACGTCGCGCTTGATCCCAGTTTGATGCAATCTGACGGCATTCACCCCAACGCCAAGGGCCAGCCGCAACTGGTGGAAAATGTGTTGCCGCATTTAAATTCTCTGCTAAGTCATTGATCCAAGCGACGCTTATTTGCACTCTTTATAGCTATTGCTAGTCTTAAAGTAAGTCATACTATTGAGGCCGGCTATATGGTGATCCCGCGGATTCGACCGGGATGGTTGTTGTGTCTGCTGGCGGCGTGGGCGTTCAGCGGCCATGTCGGCGCGGCGATAATCAATAACAACAACGTCTTCCAGATCAGCGAACAGATGCAGATCAAGGCCCAGCGCCTGATCGCCGCCCAGAACAAATCTGTTGATGAATCTGACGCACCGGTATTTCAGGACAAGCTGCCCAACCAGGTCTACGCGAAGGCGCTGGACGCCTATGCGCAAATTCGTCAGTTGATGACGTTGAATAACCTGACTCCCATCGAAGATAAGCAACTCCCCTTCCAGATTTTCAGACCTAAAGACGTATACGATCTGTTAGAGCAAGCGGACCAGGGCCTCAACGCCATTCTGGAGGCCAAGTCCATCAGTACGGAAGCAGAGTTCGAACGCCCTTTGGGCAAGTCCGGCGCCGATGTTTATCAAAGTTTGTGGAAGCTCACCAACGTGTTGTCCGTGCTGGCGCCGCCGCCGGACATCGGCGATACGCAAAAACAATTCAAGTTGATCGAAGATGAGCTGAAGCTGCTGGCCCGGGCGCAGAACCTTAAATTTACCGAGCCGCAGAAGAATCAGTACAGCGATAAGAGCGTGCGTGACGTGATGCTTGCGCTGTACCAGGACTACCATCTGCTTGGCAGGCTGCAACGCAATCTGGAGGTGGAGCCCACCAGTCCGGAAGCCATCCCCAGCGGCGCCTTGACCGTGCTGGATGCTTACGACGGCGCGCGCAGCGTGCTGGCGGAGATCCATCGCATGAAAGCCGGCCTCAATATTGAGCAGCGCAGCCCGGCGCCATCAGGAGAAGCCAACGCTTCCCTGAACAGCCTGTATGCGCAAGCGAAAAAAATCCATGATTTGCTGATAAGCCTGCTGAGCGGTATGACTCCGGCTGGCCAATAGCGATGTAACAACTGAGGTGCGGAATGCGTCTGCAGAATCTTCCATTGATGCTGAAGTTGAGCCTGGTTCCAGCGCTGATACTGATCCTGTTGCTGGCCTATGCGCTGATGGTGATCGCATCGCTGCGGGAAATCACCACTCGCGCCAATCACTTCTCCACCGTCATCGAGCCGACAGCGCGCCTGACCAGCGATCTCAGCGCCAATCTGTCCACCCGCGCCAGCCTGCAACAGCAATATCTACGCACGCCGACGGATAAAACACTGGAGGAGTACAATCAGGCCAGCGCGCAGGCGCAAGAATATTTCTCCGACGCCAATTTCACCAAACTGAAAAGCGCTGACGCCCTGCAAACCGCCAGCCTGCGCATCGACGATTTGTTTCGCAGCAACCTGCTGCCGAAAAACCGCGAGCTACGCAGCGGCATCGCCACGGTGCAGGAAACCCTTGTGCCGAAAACCCTGGAGTTATCCAACAATATCAGGGTAACGCTTGACCCCTCCAGCGCCCAGGTGTTGATCCAATGGACCATTCTGGTCAGCAATCACATACAAGCCGCCCTCATCAATCTGAACGCCTTCCTGCGCACCGGTTCCCCTACTGAGACCGACGCCTTCCTGATGGAGATCTACGGGGCGCAAAACGCCGTGATCGACCTGAAGAAACATCTGCGCAAACCGGAACATCAAAAGTGGATAGGAGAGATCGACGGACTGGTGAAAGAATTTGAGAGCAAGGCCAAAACCATCTTCGACGTGGCGCGCAGCCAAAACAGTCTTCTGGATAGCGAGCTGCGTCCTTTGGTCAACGACACCCTCAACATAGTGGCGGAAGAGCAAGCCAGCATCTGGAGCGACTTGCGCAGCGTCAGCGGCTACATCGCGGAATCACTGGATTCCAATATTGTGAAAATGCTGCTGTTTCTGGTGGTGACGCTGGTCATTTCCACGGTGTTGACCGCGCTGGTGTCGCGGCTGATCAGCAAACCCATCAAAGATGTAGTCGCCACCATGGAGGACATCGCCCAGGGCGGCGGCGACCTCACCCGACGCCTGACCTATCTGGGGCAGGACGAGCTTGGCCGGCTTGCCCGGGCTTTCAACCGTTTCGTCGAACTCATTCAGCAGATATGCATCAGCATCAATGACAAGTCTCAGGAGCTGGGGCAGTCCGCGGAATCCTTGCAGGATGTGGCTCATCAGGGCGAAAACTGTCTGGAGCAGCAAAAAGCCGAATTTGTCACTGTCTCCGAATCCACCCAACTGATCTCTCACAGTTTCCGGGACATTGCGCAACAGGCGGGCAAATTGCTGGAAATCGCCCAGTCTATCGCCTCGCAGTCGGACAATGGAAAACGTCTGCTGCAAAACAACACCGACACGCTCTCCCGACTGGCCCAGCAAATGGAGACCTCCTACGCCTCCATGCAACGCCTGGCCAGCAGCAGCCAGAAAGTCTCAGAAGTGCTGCAGGTCATCAACAATATCGCCGAGCAAACCAACCTGCTTGCGCTGAACGCGGCGATCGAAGCCGCCCGCGCCGGCGAGCATGGCCGCGGCTTCGCCGTGGTGGCGGATGAAGTCAGACAGTTGGCGTTACGCACCCGGGACTCCACTGAAGAAATCCGCGAAATCATGGAAGGCCTGCAAAAAGACGCCGAAGAAACGGAAAAGATGATCAATCTGAGCAACAGCATGACGCAGAACAGCGTCTCGCAGATGAGTACATTGGCTGTCACCGTGGATCAAACCAACAGCGGCATTGCAGAGGCCAGCGATCTGATCGACCAGGTAGCCAAAACCACCGAAGAGCAGGCCAAGCACGCGGAAGGCATCGCGCAAAGCATGCATACCTTGGAGACGTTGCTGGATGAAAGCTGGCGGCAGGTGAACACCACCTCATCCAACAGCGAGAATATCAATCAACTGTCATCGCAGTTGCAGGAAAACGTCGGCCGCTTCAAGACCTGTTAGGTGCAGTAGGCTGCGCCGCCAGCGGACGCTGCTATTTGATGACGAGAACATCGCACTCCAGATTATCCAGCACGCGCTCCGCAGTGCTGCCGATAAAAATGCGGTCGACGCCGCTGCGGGATACCGCCCCCATGACCACCAGATCATGGCCATGCTGATTGACGCAGGCGGGCAGCACTTTCTCCGGCGAGCCTTCTTCGAAAAACACGTGCGTGCTTGACTCCACATAGCTCTCTAACAGACGATCCAGCGCCTTTTGGTGCTTGGATTTCACTTTCTCGCGATATTCTTCGTAATCGGCGACGATGGCGTCAAACTCCACCAGCATGCCGGTGGGAATCGGCTCATAAGCATGCACGACATTCAACTCCGCAGGCAAGCGGCAGGAAATTTCGTGGGCGATATCCAGGATGCGTGGGTTCAGATTATTGATGGAGCCTTCCGTCTCAATCGGGTCCACCGCCGCCAACACTTGGATATGCCCGTCCCAGCGGTGCTCTTCCCGCACAAACCAGATCGGCGCATCCGCATCCCGCATCAAATGCCAGTCCGTATTGGTGAATAACGCCCGCTGCAGAATCGAGTGATGGTGAGTGGCTTTGATGATCAATTGCGCCTGCGTCTCCCGGCAACGCTCCACCACCGCTTTATAGAGAGGCTTCTCCCAGCGCACATGCTGAGTGACGGCGATACCATGCGCGCGCATCTGCTCCGCAAAAGCCTCCAGCCAGCGTTCACGACTGGCCAGACAACTTTCTTTCGCCGAACTGAGCGCCTTGGCGTCGAAGGGATAGCTGGATTCCAACGCCCGCTGATATTCCGCCACCATCAGCTCCACTTCCGCGCCCAGCGCCTTGGCGAGACGAATCGTACGGGGAATGACTTCCTGCCTTTCCTTGGTCGGGTCCACAACCAGCAATATCTTTTTAATCTCCGCCAGCTTCTTGATTTCCATAGCCTCTCCCCAGCGATTTAAAATTTTTTTCAACTTCCTTCGTTTTTAATAATAGAAAAGGTTGACGAGATAGTCCCATCTCATTATTATTGCGGCCTCGAAAATGACGTTCCCCGATAGCTCAGTTGGTAGAGCAAATGACTGTTAATCATTGGGTCGCTGGTTCGAGTCCAGCTCGGGGAGCCAAACTTTTCGGATCGTCAAGATCATTCGGGGTATAGCGCAGTCTGGTAGCGCGCCTGCTTTGGGAGCAGGATGTCGGGAGTTCGAATCTCTCTACCCCGACCACTTTTTCACTTCCCTTCTTGTTTTTCTTTTTCCAGATTTAGAAATCATATTTAGTCTTTAATCACTCGCTTTTCCATGCGTTTCCGACACAAAAGCTGCGTCGCGCCGTTGTCTTTCTTTACGTAAACCCTCAAGCGCAAACACTTTACACAAGAAAGCCCATCCTTGGACTATCTCGCCTACCCTGGCCTTGATTACGTCATGCTTGTGGAATTGTCGACGTATTGAAGAATGATTTGCTGACTTCATATAGCGTCAGCGGATCTGCGCTACCGCAGGTTTCCCTGATGGAATGCATCGCAAATTGCGGCACGCCGATATCCAGGGTTTTGACGCCCAACTCCGCCGCGGTGAGCGGTCCGATGGTGCTGCCGCACGCCATATCCGTCCGCACCACAAATACCTGATAAGGCAGTTTAAGCTCCTCACTGAGACGACGGTAAAACGAGCTGGTGATGCTGTTGGTGGCGTAACGCTGATTCGAATTCACCTTGATGACCGGCCCACTGTTCAGCAAAGGTCCATGATTTTCATCATGGCGGTCCGCATAATTGGGATGCACGCCGTGAGCGTTGTCAGCGGAAATCATCATGGATCGGCTGATCATCTGACTCAAACGCGCCTCATCTTCCGTAATACGTAGCAGCACTGAGCGCAGGAAAGGCCCTTGCGCGCCTTCTGCAGACACGCTGCCCACTTCTTCATGATCATTGAAGACAAGGAAGCAAGGCTGGCTGGAACCCGCATCCAACAACGCCTGCAGACCAATATAGCAACTCAGTAGGTTATCCAGGCGCGCGGAGCTGAGGAATTCGTTTTGCAGACCGTGAATACTGGCGGGCTGAGTGTCATACAGACACAACTCATAATCCAGCACGCGCTCCGCATCCAATGCAGGATGCTCTTGTTTGATTTGCTCCAGCAACAGGCCACGGAACTCTGGCGGGCTGTCGTCGCGACATTGCATCAATACCACCGGCAGATCTTTCTGGGGATTAATGGAGCGGTTGTTGTTGACCTCCCGATCCAGGTGAATCGCCAGACTGGGGATCATTGCAATCGGGCGCACCCAATTGATCAACGTGCTTTTCACTTCCCCGGCGCCGCTCAGATAGGTCACCCGACCCGCAAGCGATAGCTCGCGGTCAAACCAGGGGTTCAGCAAAACGCCGCCGTACACTTCAACGCCCAGCTGATAATAGCCTTTGCGCAGCAATTCCGGGTTGGGTTTGATTTTCAGGCAGGGACTGTCGGTGTGTGCGCCGAACATTCTGGCCCCGCTAACCTCCAACGGTCCTTGCGCGCCGCTGAATGCGATCAGCGAAGAGCCGTTACGCGTAATAAAGTAACGCTCATTGGCCTGCAGCGACCATTCATATTCTTCGTGCAAACGCTTGAAACCAGCTTTTTCCAGCATTTCCACCATATTGGCGACCGCATGAAAAGGGGTCGGCGAGGCGTTTAGAAACGCCAATAATCCTTCATTAAACTCTTCTTTTTTCATACTTCACTCAAGTAACCGCGTTATCCGATTCTATACGGCTGTCGACACTGGGCCGACAGCGACCGTAAGCACTGCACATAGCCTATACGGGAGATTCCGGCTTGGCCAGTTGGTTTTGCGAAGAATTCTCATCTCCCTTCCCCGCATTCGCTTTCTTATCCTTGCGCCCGGGCTTGACCGGCGCCTCCGGCAGACGCTCAGAGAATTTTTCCCAGGCCCAGCGCAGCCAGTTGATCATGGCGAAAGCCAACCATAATGACCAAACCAACATCGCCACCCGATAGAATAAAACAGGAACCGTCCATACTGACGCCGTCGGCAGCTCTCCCGCCGCCGCATCCTGATACCAGCGCAATTGCCCCGCAAAAGATCCGTTGCCGGCGACATAATCCGCAGGTTGCCCGATCAAGCCTTTGGGAATACTGGCGATTACCCACCCCAACACAGCCAGCGTTAGCAGCACCAACAGCGCGCTGTATAATCTACGCCCCCAGCGCGGCAAGGCGTGGACCAGCTCATAACGGTAATTGAACGCGTAAAACCACACCGCCAGCACCAGCAAGCCCTGCACCCATCCCAACGCCGCTCCGGCCGCCAGCACCGCCCAGCGCCCCACGCCCAGTGGATTGCCGCCATGCCAACCCAGCACTGACGCCAACAGCAGCATCACCGCCAGCACACCCCAGAACAATATGGCCGGCCCCATTTGCGGGCCTCCCACCCATAACGGCCACAGGCGATCCGGCAACTGAATTTGAAGTTGAACGTTACTGACAGGAGCCGGCAACTGCAGAGCCGGTGTCTGATAACGCCACTGCGTTCCTTGCGTCTCCTCATGCCAGCGTATGCTCAAGAATTGCTCACCATAACCGAGCACGACATCCACACGATTAGTTTCTTCACTGCGGGCGACATTTCTTCCATCCAGCTCTACCGCATCCAGGACTGCGCCATCCGGCAAATCAAAGCTGTAGCGCTGAGTGCGCGAGGTGCGCAGACGAATATCAGCCGTATATTGCAACTGCTTGCCGCCCACTTTCTGAGTCACATTCAGGCTATCCACCGTCAGCATGCGACCCTCAACGGCTTTATTCGGCGAAACGGACAAGAACAGGGAATCTCCCGGCTGAGGCCGCCATTTTGGCCGCCAATAGCCGGACTGAATAATTTCGTAAGGCGCTGGCCCAGTGTATTCAAGGCTCCACTGCGGCCCTACCAGAATCGACCAGTGCTCACTCCAGGCGCTATTCGTCGGCGCCAGCAACTCGATACGCTGACGGAAGCTCAGGTTGGACACCCACTCCATGCTGTCCTGACGATCATCCAAAGTCACCAACGCCCGCTGATTGCTGACGTCGATATCTCCCGAGGTCACGGACTCCCCCATCAACAGCGGAATGCTGGCCGAAATGGAGCCTCGCAATGGAGCCACTCGCTCCACCCGGGTGCGTACACGCCACTTCAGTCCCAGATCCAGTTCCCGATAGACCTTGACGAAGGCGGGCGCCGGTTCCTGAAACAGAGATTGCCGCGACTCCGAACTTCGCTGGCTGACGCTGGTGCGCTCAAACTTGATATTAGAACTCAGCAGCTCATTGCTACCTGCGCCGGACATCGACCAGTCCGCCACTTTCGCCGAAAATCGATGGGGCCGCAGGGGAAACGCCAACTGAAACTGATCGACCTCGCGAACGCCGCCTTCCAACACCACTTCCTGCACGCCGGCTTCCAGCGGAATACGCCACACGCCATCTTCGCCAGCGCTCCAGCGATCCCAGCGCTTCCCGTTGACAAACACATTCTCAGGCCGCCAGAAACCAGCGCGCGCGGGAATTGGCAACGCAATCGGCTGCAGCGCGCTGACTTCCAGCGACAAGGTCAGACTGTAACCATCCAGAATCAGGTTGGCGGAATTAACATCCACACAACGGGGAGTACAGGGCGGCGGCGCAGTCAAACGCTGCTCCAGAGCCTGCAACATTTCTGGACTGGGATAATCGGTGTCGGCGTGCGCCCGCTCCGCCGGCGCCATCAACGCCAGAGGGGCCAGTAACGCCAGTCCCGCCAGCTTGGTGGTGACGCCGGGTTGCGGCGAATCATCCCCACCCTTGTCGCTGCGCCCGCCACGCCGCCCCACCAGGCAAGCCAACAGCACCACTAACAGCGCAAAATGAACAATACGCGCAAATCCCGTCTGCATGGGGCTCAACACATACAACTTCGCGCTTTCATCCCCGCTAAGCGGCCCTTGCCAGGTAAGATTCACTTTTCGCCAGCTCCAGTCCGGCACTCCTGGCCCCGTGGGCGCGGGAGCCTCCGGCGCCAAGTCCTCAGGCTGCTTTTCCCTCAAAGACATAGGCGCGCTCATCAGCGCTGGGGGCGCAGGCTCCATCGACTCCTGCAGCATATAATCAGCCTGCACATCCTCTTCCACCGCCATCTCGCGCCTCATCGCAGCATTGTCCGCAAAGTAAACCACACCGGAATCACGCTCCAATTGCGGATATATCGCCATACGCACCTGGGCCACACCATAGTTCAGCAGCATACCCGCCAGAATCAGCAACGCTCCCCAACGCCAGCCGGTCACCAGTTTCAGCATCCAGCCGGGGCGAACCACGCGCAGTAGCGCATTGGGGATAATCAACAGTAACCACACCGCCACTGGCGCATAGATTTCGTGATAGGCGAACCCCAGCGCCACCACCGTCACGCCGCCCCACACGATACCCTCCAAACGCGCCACCGCCGCAGTAATCAAAAGGAGCAAGAACAAATCCCACAAAGACCAGCGATCAAACCAGGTTCCCGCACTGCGGTCCACACCGGAAGCGGCCAAGGGCCACCAGCCCGGCGGAAGATTGACGTCACTGGAAACATTCTCAAGATCAAGACTGCCGCTGTCGTCACGCCAGCCACTGGCGGGAATCACAAACGCGGCGGCCTCACGCTCAACCGGCGAGCTGCTGACCGCCGTCATGTCGAGGTCAGCGCGCCGCACTTCCACGCCTCGACTGGAGTCCTGGCGCGACTGCGTGACTAACTGCGCCTGCCCCGACAGATCCACCTTGCCTAACTCATAAGGCGCGCCTTGCTCCAGACGCCATCCCTGTGACATTTCACCCGTCAGGCGATCACGCCAGATCCAGCGACTTTGATCAAACGCCAGCCACCCCTGGGTGCGCTGCCGAATACGATTTCCCGCCAGAGAAGTCATCCCCCGCTCAATTTCTTTCAAATCCAGGGGCGAACCTTCCGCCACCCGAAACGCTGGCAATGTCCGCCACTCCTCAGGCAACAGCGTCTGCTGCGGATCAACAGCGCGCCCTTCTATCTCCACCCGACGCAACTGCGGCTGCGTCTCCACTACCCACAACTCCGATTCAGGCCAGACGCCCCCGGGCTCCGGCTCCATAGAGAACGCATCCGTACGATTGGTCTGCCGAAAGCGCGCCACCAGCGTCCAGGAGCCTGGGCGCACCTGAATCCGCAGACGACCATCCTTCTCAACGCGCGCGGGCAGGTTGCTGGTCAGAGAAACCTGTTCCCAGCCGGACAAACGAAAGCCGCCCAGGACTTCCTCCCGCTCCCCACCGGAAACGTCGAGCTGCAAACGCGTCTCCAGCAGTTTTGGCTCGTCATCGATCAGCTTGCGAAACACATTGATTTTCAATGAATCCGGCTGCAGATTCGCCTGTAGCTGGTCACGCACCAGCCAGAGCGCGGAACCGCTATCCACGTATGCGCGACCTTCCAGCGCCGCCACGGCGCTCAGCTTGGTCATGGCGAATGCTTTAGGCAGTGGAACGCTTTGCGGCAATTGCTCCCAGCTGATGCGCCCCTGAACCCGGTAACTTCCAGGCTGAAGCCAGATAGAAGGCACGCCGTCCACATTGATGACCGCCACCCGATTACCGGACAGCTTCACTTCATGAGGCCAGAATTGCGCGGAGCCCGGCAACGACAGCCAGCCCTCATACTGACTTTCCGCCTGAAAACGGAAGTCCAGCCGCTTCAGGTCCAGATCCAGCTCCAGCGCGCTGAGCCAAAGGCACACTTTCGCGCCGCTCCCGTCATGGGCTGCGGTGCAGTCTTTATCAAGATGGTCGTGCAACACCCAGCCGGACCAGTCGGCGAGCTGCTGCGGGATATCAGAAGGGGCGGCCTGAGCCGGGAAAATGCAAAAAAGAAAGAGAAAACATGCGACTAGACAGGATTTCATTAATATATCCATAGCTATAAAACGGACAAAATACGACTCAAGTCGCCGGAATCTCTCGACAACCGATTCCAACGCCGTCCTTCGTATTCAGACTCCCGGGCGCCTGCAAAGTCTGTTTGGTGAAATAAGGTTGAGCAAATATAATTGAATGTCAATAACTTGCCGAGCCCAAATAGTCTGATTATGAAAAGCAAACATCTGGAAGACGCCCTGTTCCTGGACATCGAAGCCAGCAGCCCGGACGATGACGCCTACCCTATCTGTATCGCCTGGACCGACCCGGATGGGGCCATCCAAAAGGCGCTGATCATTCCAGAGGACGATTGGGAGGATTGGGACTTCGGTTACCAGCACAGTCACGGCTTATCCCGGGAGCATTTATTTGAACAGGGCGAAACCGGCAAAGACGTCATCCGCGCCCTGTCCAGCGATTTGGCGGAAGCCACCGTTTACGTCGATGGCCTCGATCCTGACTCCCAGTTGCTGGAACGCCTGTACGAAGCCTTCGACGCCGACATGCCTTTTGAACTGGCGCGGATCACGGATTTTCTGCCGGAACTGGACTTCGAGACCTTTCTTGAGCGACGCCAGGAAATACTGCTGGAAAACGGCCTTTCCGGTTTCAATGCGGAGAACAACGTTTTTGTCATGGCTGAACTGACCCGCCGTCTGCGCTGATTACGCCGGGCGGCGCAGCCGCCCTATTCCGCACCAACCCAATAAAAACGCGCCGCCCGCTGGACCTGCTCCGACATAGGCTCATCACAATCCATCTCGCGCTGAAACACCAGCTCCTGCAAATCCATCACCGCCTTGGAGATTTCCTCAGAAGCGGCGCGCATACGCTCCACCAGTTTTTCGCCGACCTCCGCCTCCAGCACCTGCAAACGGCTGCCGAACTCGCTGAAGAAACCGCTGATCACCCACTCGCGCAGGTACAGCGCCTGCTGCAACTGCAGCCAGTGATCCTGCGGCAACTCCAGATCAAATATCAGTTCTTCCACGGTTTTTTCCACACCGCCGCTTTCAATGGTGTACAGCATCCTGCGCAGTTCGCGACTCCATGAATCCCCCAGTCCATGAGGGCTGGCGCCGTACAAGCAGGCCAGCACATGTTCCAGAGCCTGCACTTCAAAAAACGCCTGCCCCAGCGCCTGCATCAACGCCCCATCCTGATGGATAAGCTCCGCCCCCTGCGACTTGGAGACTGCGGAGAGACTGCCGGTAGTTCCCTGACTCATTTCACTTGCACCTTTATTATTGAATTTATTGGTTTGTTCATCGGAAGCCGAAGCTCGCCGGAGGTTAAGTAACAATATATTACCTTGCTGAAAACCTTTGTGGCTTGTTGGTTACTCGCTTCACTGCTAAGTTTTTACTGGACTGCAGATAACTTCCAGTGTCTTCACGCTTTAATCAGACGTATCAGCCAATTAAACGCGCCTACATGGAAATATCGAACAACGTGAACTCAGACCTGATCTGGGACCTGGATTTGCTCGCCGATCGTAGCAAAGCCCAGGAGTTCGTCTTGAAGTTTGAGAACAAACTATGCGTCTTCTCAGGCTCCGTACGGCAAATCTATACCAATTACAGCATGCACTTCCCTGAAGACTATAACCGTAATCTGGTCATATTGCCCGATCCTTACGCCTTTCACGACACGTTCAACCATATTGAAGAAGAGGCCGTCACCCGCACCGGCTTTCACATTATCCCCGGCGAACTGATCAAGCAGAAAGGGATGTTCATGCTGATACAGCCCAAAGACCCGGAAGCGCCAGCGAAGCCCATCGCTATGCGCAAGGCGCTGGAAGTGCTTAATAAAATGCGCACGGAGTCCGACCCTTTCCTGCCTATTCTGGTCAAAGGCGACCTGAAGCCCTTCCAGGACCAGATCCCCTGTCTGCATCTGCATCGCTTGCGCCTGCCGCTAATCCATCGAGCCAGCGAATTCGAAAAAAGCGAGCTGCGCAGGGTCATCCAAACCAAGATGCAGGACATGGGTGAACTCTAAGCCCCTCCCCGTGGGCGAAAAATTGATTTGTGACGCTTTTCCGTGACTGCGCCAACCGCTTACGTCACAATCCCGAGCTATTGCGCCTCCACTCTGGCCGCATGCCGCACCGATAAAAACAACTCATGGAAAGCTAAAAATAATGAAGCGCAGCATTCGTCATCCGCGTTCGATCACAACCGTTCTCACCGTATTGGCGGTTTTGCTGGCCAGCCCCGGCAGCCGTGCAGAGGGAGAAAAAGAAGGCAAATCTTATGTCGGGCTGAGCGCCACCCAGTTCGATTTCAAACGAATCGACGGCAGTAACAGCGCCAGCACAACAGGCGTCACGCTAACCTATGGCTCCTATCTTACTGACTACGTCAAAACCGAGTTTCGCGCCGGCATGGGCCTGGATGAGGAAGAAGCAAAACCGGGGCTGGATATCGGCATGGACTACTTCGCCAGCTGGTATATGGGCGCACAGTATCCAGCTACGGATTATCTGTCCGTCTACGCCTTGTTCGGGTTCACCCATATGAAAGGTAAGGTCTCCAAAGACGACCCGGACTCGTATCAAAATATCCCGGAAGACCTCACCGAAAGCAGCTTCAGCGTCAGCTATGCATTAGGAACGGAAATCAAGGTCACTGGCGACCTTTGGGGTGTCCTGGAGTTCGGCCGCATTCACCGCGATACGGAAACGGCGATCCGCACCATGCAGCTCAGCGCCGGCCTGAAATACGAGTTCTAGGCCCGGCGCCAAGCGTCACAGACTCAAGCGCTATGGCGGATATGCCAACACTGGTGAATCCGTTCGTTGCGCTTAAAGTCTTCAGGAATGCTGGCGGCGGTATGATTTTCCACCACAAAACGCTCTTCAATGCCTGAGTCCAGCTTGAAACGTCGATAGTTGCAGGAAAATATCAATACGCCTCCCGGCGCCAGCAAGCGCATGCAATCTTCAATCAGCCCAGCATGATCCCGCTGAATATCCAGCACATCCTCCATTTTCTTGGAGTTAGAGAAGGTGGGAGGATCAAGGAATATCAGATCGTAAGTGTTGCGCTCAGCTTTCAGCCATTCCAGAACGTTGGCCCGCACAAAACGATGGGGACCGGTCAGTTTATTGAGGTGGAAGTTACGCTCCGCCCAGCCCAGGTAGGTTTGCGACATATCCACACTGGTGGTGGTCGCGGCGCCGCCCGCCGCCGCATGGACAGACGCCGCTCCGGTGTAGCAGAACAGATTCAGAAAGCGCTTACCCGAGCAATGCTTCTGAATCCAATAGCGGGTTGGACGATGATCAAGGAAAAGTCCTGAGTCCAGGTAATCAGACAGATTCACCCAGAACCGGCAACCATGCTCCTCTACCGTACGCTCCTTGCGACTGGAATCCGTTTTCTCATACTGCAGCATGCCTTTTTGCTTTTTACGCTGCTTGAGAAACAGCTGCCCGCCATCAATCCCCAGCACCGCCGGGGTTACTTCCAACACGTCCAGCAGGCGTTGGCGCGCCTTTTCTTCATCCACTGATTTCGGCGGCGCATATTCCTGCACGATGATTCCGCCGTCATACCAGTCGATGGCGACCGCGTACTCCGGCATATCCGCATCATAGATCCGATAAGCGCTAAGCTGCTGCTTCTTCGCCCATTTGCTCCACTTCGCCAGGTTCTTACTCAACCGATTACGGAACATTTGCGCCTGCTCAGAGATCCCCTCTAGAGAAGCGTTCTGCGGCTTGCGCGGCGTTTCTGCTTCAGGCCGGTTCCCGTAAACATCAAACAAATAAAGCGTTGTGGCCAGAGGTCCGTTGTAAAGATGGTATTGTTTGTCCGCTCGCAGCCCGATTTCTTTGGCCAGGTTGACGCTGGAAGTAAAAATACCCGCTTTCCATTCACCGTATGCGGTTTTCAGCCTCCGCCCCAGCGCCCGGTACAGCGAGCGCAGCTCCAACTCCTGCCCCAAACGCTCGCCATAGGGCGGGTTGCACACCAGCAAACGCTGCCCACACCCTTCCGTATCAGGGGTGAAGTCCATGGCGCTGGCCGTTTCCAGCTTCACCCAGCGATCAAGTCCGGCGCGCGACAGATTACGTTTAGCGGTGCGGATAGCAGCGGGGTTCAGGTCGCAGCCGAATATGGCGCCGCGCCAGCGTCGCTTGCCCAGCACCGCTTTCTCCATCGCCTCTTCGTAGACTCCACGCCAGACTTCCGGATCATGCCAGGGCGCTTTTTCAAACAGAAAATGCGGGTTCAGCAGCCCCGGCGCAACATCCATGGCGATCATCGCCGCCTCAACCACCAGGGTGCCGGAACCGCACATGGGATCAACGAAGCATCCATCCTCTCCACACAACTCCGGCCAGCCAGCGCGATAAAGTATGGCCGCCGCCAGATTCTCTTTTAATGGCGCCGCCGCGCCCTCTTGTCGATATCCGCGCTGGTGCAGGCTTCTGCCAGCCAAATCCAGGCCAAGGGTAATGGTCTTCGCCAGATTCAACTGTACGGTCTGTACGCCGGACCGCTTGTCAATAACCGGCAGCTCCAGATCACGGTCGCGAAAATGATCATTAATAGCGTCTTTGACTACCTGCGCGCCAAAGCGCGAGTGTCGGATATCGCCGCTGGAGCCGAACGCCGCGATCCAATAGCTTTCTCCTGGACGCAGGTGCTCGCTCCAATTCACCTCGGAAGCAGCCTGATATAGACCATCCCGGGTAGCAGTGCGGGTGGACTGCAATAATCGCAGCACCCGGTTAGCGAGACGGGAGCCCAGACAAATTCGGTAAACACCGGCAAGATCCGCCTTCGCCTCAACTCCAGCGGGATTGGTTTTAAGCACTTCCGCGCCCAGAGTCTTTAATTCGTCTGCGAGCACATACTCCAGTCCTTTGGGGCAGCTCGCAAACAATGAAAATTCATTCATATTCCTACGCCGTTACAAATCGTTGCATATCAAGGGTTAAAGACGGTTCTAAGGCGATCAAGCGCTTAACCGGATTTAATTCCACAAAACTATAAAAAAACCGTCACATAGATGAAATAATTCGTGTACATCGAAATTAAATTTGGCTTAACTTGAAAGTGTAGCGCTATTACTCTGATATATATCCCTCGTACACGATCAGATGATAAGGAGATGCTTTCTAGTCCAAATTCCGATTCAAAAGTTTATCTGTTTGAATTCCTGTCTAACCCAGAAATTGGTGAGGTCATTAAAGAATGAGAAGACAGAAGCGCGATATGTTCGAAAGAGCGTACCTCAAGGGTTACCGTGCCGGCGTAAGCGGCCGGTCAAAAGATTTATGTCCCGCCGCCAATCCTCACATGCGTCAAGAGTGGATTAACGGCTGGCGCGACGGCCGAGCGGACCATTGGGATGGTTACACCGGCGTCTCAGGGATACACAGAAGCCCTGGCATAGCATCCTGATTCACTTAGACACTCATTCATAAAGGAGGGGTTCACCCAACCCCATTTAGGCCCGCATCGCGGGCCTTTTCATTGAGGGATTAGCCCTCCAGACCGCCAATCGCTTCAGCCGCTTCCCGCACCAGCACCGGTCCTCGATAAATAAGGCCGCTATACACCTGCACCAGTTTGGCGCCAGCACACACTTTTTCCACCGCATCCTGGGCGCTCATCACGCCGCCGGATGCGATGACAGGAATCCGCCCTTCCAGCGCTGCGCACAGCTCTTTCACCACATGAGTGGAACGCTTGGTCAGCGGCGCGCCACTCAGGCCGCCCTGCTCTTTTCCATGAGCCAGACTCTCAACGCCCTCGCGCGATAACGTGGTGTTCGTGGCGATAGCGCCGTCCATGTTGTAGTCCAGCAGAGTGCGCGCAACCATATGCACCTCGTCGTCAGACATGTCTGGCGCAATTTTCACGACAAAAGGCACATAGCGCCCATGCTGCTGGTTCAAACGCTCCTGACAGTCTTTGATATCCTGCAACATGCTGCGCAAAGAGTCGCCAAACTGGAGTGCGCGCAATCCAGGGGTATTAGGCGAAGAGATGTTGATCGTGATATAGGAAGCGTAGGGATACACCTTATTGATGCAGGTGATATAGTCCGAAGCGGCTTCCTCAGCGGGAGTGTCTTTGTTCTTGCCGACGTTAACGCCGATCACCCCATCGTATTTTTTCTTGCGCAAGCGCTCCGCCATGTAATCAACGCCGTAATTGTTGAATCCCATGCGGTTGATAATTGCATTGCGTTCCTCCAGACGGAAGAGCCGCGGCAGCGGATTCCCGTCCTGAGGCTTAGGAGTCACTGTGCCGACTTCGATAAAGCCGAAACCCAGTTTACTCAGGCCATCGATGTAATCGCCGTTTTTATCCAACCCCGCCGCCAGCCCCACCGCGTTGGGGAAGGTAATCCCCATCAACTCGACCGGCCGGGAATACATTTGGGGCATAAACATTCCCAACATGCCGGCGTTATCAGCCATCTTAAGCATTTTCAGGGAAATATTATGGGAGGCTTCCGCCGGAAGGCGAAACAAAAACTGTCGGGCTAACTGATATGACATAAGGCTATTCCACTGCTGTAGAACAGTTTAAAAGAGGGGTGAACTTCAGGCGCGGTATTATAACCAACCAGAATCGCATTAAAAGGTTTATTTCCCATCACCGGCGCGACGCTTATCGACGCCCGCTCCTCACGAAAAGTAACTTCACATTGCGTTTTGCACTATTTTTGACCACCCATAACTACATGTTGGGGATATCTGTGACAGAACTGTAATTTATCCACTAAATCTGTGGATAACTTTGTTAATATCGGTAGGGAAAAATCTCAGACCCCACGAAATTCCAGCCCTCCCAGCGAATTGATCACTTTTTAATCAGTTATTTTTTGCGCTTAAATTTCAACCACTTATTAACCCTAGCTCCCCCAATCCGAGAATAACGTCACTTTTTGCACCGGAATAGGATACTCAAATCCATCGAAATCGCCGCTTAGGTTTGGCGCGATACGCAGGAAAGTTCTCCGGAATTTCCACAGATTTATATGTAAGTCATTCATTTATAGAGCATGACGAGTTATCCACAGTCGTCAGAGCAACAAAAAAGGGAGCTGTCGCTCCCCTTTTTGTCTCAACTGAAAATGTTCAACGTGGGTTTAATCGATGAATGTAATGGCGGACATCAAACAAAGTTCAAGGCCATTTCATTAGCGCCACAGCGCACCACTTTCAACGGGACAGTCGGACTGCGTTCCTGCAATAAGCCAACGACTTTCAGTGAAACCAGATCTCCGACCTCGGCGTTACCGGTAAAGTCACCGGTCACCAATACGCCGCCTTCGGAAAGATCGACTGTTTTCAACTCGTGGAGCCCTGTCACAGGGTGATCAAGCAGAACGCTCATCGACGCGGGTAGTCGTTCAAAACGACGCCTTTCTGTGTGGGAACTCATAGTATGCACCTTTTCCGCTATTTATTATGGTTATTTTTTGACCAGTATAAAAAACTTAAAGCCCCTGGTTCAACTATTATCCTCAGCCCCATCCCACGCAACCTCCATCTTCTCCGCAGGATAGTTGGAACATGCTACAATTCTTCATCGCTCTCACGATAAAGCTTTGTAAAACAGCAGCATGACATACTCTACCCCCGCCGAAAAGACTCGCGCCGCCCATCGCGTCACCTTGATTGGAATGATTCTGGATATTGCGCTGGGTTTGTTGAAAATCATAGTCGGGGTCATCGCACAGTCTCACGCGTTAGTGGCGGATGGTATTCACTCTTTCACTGATGCGGGAACGGACATCCTGGTGATTGTCATCACGCGTTACTCCCACCAGAAGCCAGATCGGGAACATCCCTACGGTCACGGAAAATTCGAAACGCTGGGCACAGTGGTGCTGGGCTCCATGCTTATCGCCGTCGCCGGGGCCATGGCTTATGACAGCATTCTGCGTCTATGGGAGCAAGACGCCCAAGTCGCTCCGGGATGGCCAGCGCTACTGGCGGCGGCCCTGTCTATCGCCGGTAAAGAATGGATCTATCGCTACACGCTGGATATCGGCAAGAAACTACGCTCCGATCTGATTATCGCCAACGCCTGGCATTCACGCAGCGACGCCCTTTCCTCAGTTGTCGTCCTGGTCGCACTACTCGGCGTTATAGCCGGTTTCCCCTGGCTCGATGCTGTGGCGGCGATCATTGTTGCGATTCTCGTCGGCAAGATTGGCATTGAGCTGGCGGGCAAAAGCGTCAAGGAGCTGGTGGAAACCGCGCTACCAGAGGAACAGGTCCGCGCTCTTAGAGATCTTGCGTTATCGGTGGAAGGCGTTCGCGGCGTGCATGACCTGCGCGGACGTTATGTAGGACCGGACATTGTCATCGACCTGCACTTACAAGTGGACTCAGCGCTAAGCGTCTCGGAAGGGCATTATATTGGCGTGCATGTCGCGAGAAAGATTCGAGAGAAGTTTGAGCACATCAGCGACATCACCTACCACATAGATACAGAGAATGACACTGACGGCAAAAAGCGGGCCGGCTCTCCTCTGTTGCCGCTACGGCATGACGTGACAGAGATCCTGCAACAACGCTGGCGCGACCTGACGCCCGAAGGCTCAATCAAACGGCTGATTTTGCACTACATCAACGGCCAAGTGCATGTGGAAGTGATGATTGCCGGAAACGAGCGCCATCTTTCCCAGGAGATGGTAAAAAGCATGCGGGAAAGTACCGCCGACCTGACTTGGCTGGGCGAGGTCAAAGTCTGGAAGGAAGCGCCCTGAGCAATACGCCCACGACGCCTCCCTTTAGTTATTGGCTAAGGCCCAAGTATGCGCTTTTTCTCCGCCTCAAACTCTTCCTGTGTGAGCGCGCCAGCGTCCAATAACTCCTTTAACTTCTTAATCCGACTGAGATTATCCTCAATCGCGGGATTTGGCGTCGTAAAGTCAGCATCGCCGGGTGTAGAAGAACCAGACGCAGCGGAAAAGGAGCCAAATTGATAACTCCCCACTGAAAGAGAAGGCTCCTTATCTTTATCCACCAGCCCCAGAAATCCGCCAATCTTGCGCAACACCAGCTTCAGGAACCGCCATAGTTTCGGCAGCAGCCAGATCGCCAATGCAATAAACAGCCCCAATAGCACCAAGAAGATAAAGGGGTGATTCAGCGCCGCCCACAAACCGGCCAAAACCATGACGTCTTCGCCAATCGAGGCTGCCCAATTGGTGAACGGCTCAGGAGAAGTATTGATCGCCAGGCGCGTTCCGGCCTTCGTAGCGTGAGACGTCGCCGCCATTGAGGCGCCGACCAATCCAGCCGCGATCTGCAACGCCGGTGAAATATCACCCACTGCGCCCGCCGCCAGCACAGCGCCGGCAGGAATACGAATAAAGGTATGCAGCGCATCCCAACCACTGTCCACGCCAGGGGTTTTGTCCGCGAAAAACTCCACACAGTACATAAATCCGGCAGCTGCGATCACCAGCGGGTCCTGCAGAGTCTGCAAATCCGGCGGCAAATCGATATGTCCGGTGGCGCCGCCCAGCCCCAGCATCAGCACTGCGGCGTACAGGTTCACGCCGCTGGCCCAGGACACGCCCATCATTAATGCAATTGTGGAGACCAAACTATCATAGGTTTCCATTAAACCACCTCAACCACTCTGGGTTATTCATCTCCCACCTGAGACGCATCGTCAGCGCCCAGGCGGAGTTATCATTACTATCGCTATTACATCCTTTCTTACCTGAACCCTGGCTGAATTCAACTTCAGAGTTCAGCGTTTCAGGCGGAGAATCCTCGCCACCATAGCCACAACAAACGCAGCGCCAACAACGTCAGCACCCATTTGAACAGTGATTTAAAACGCGCTTCGGGCAGTTTACCGAGTATTTTCAAGCCGACTTTGGTGCCTAAAAACCCCGCCAGCACCATCAAACCCAGCAAAGGAAGCCAGGGAGTGAAAACAAACCCCGCTAACCCGAACACCATAATTTTCAACAAATGTTGCGCTGTCATACAACTGGAAAAGTTAGCGGTGTAGGTCCAGCGGTCGACGCCGCTACGCCCGAGCCAGGCGGACACGAGGGGACCGGTTGCGCCAACGATCATTGTAGCCAGTGTCGTCAACAAACCGCCGCAAAACAAACCTGCTTTGGTTTTCCCCAATCCCAGTTCAGGAATGGGTCCCCAGCACAGCCAGATGATGAAAAGCGCCACCAACGGAGGAATCCAGGCGGGGTCGACGCGCCCCAATAGCCAAACTGCGGCGAGCGCCGCCACGAGAGCGCCGCTCAAAAAGTAGGCGATTGTACGCGATTGAATATGTTTGCGGGTCAAGGCGGCCCGACTGGCGTTGGAGCCCATTTGCACAATGCCATGCAAAGGAATCAGGGCTAACGGCGGCACGACATCCGCCATTACGGCAATCAGAAACGCGCCGCCGCCAACACCAAGCGCGGCGGTCAACATTGAGCCCAGAAAACTGCTGCCCAGCAGCGTTGCGACTTCGAGCCAGGAAAGGCCCGCAAACCATTCCGTCATAATCCGGCGCCGTCACCGAGTGAGAGAGACGCCGTTCTGGAGTCGCCCTCTTCCGACATTTGCGCCCGCTGCAGTGTAGATTCACTCAATTGCTTACCGGCGCGGGCGCCCAACTGCTTCAGCTTCTCCACCCGGGTAATCAAATTGCCTCGCCCTGTGGCCAAGCGTCCCATAGCCGTATCATAGGCGCCTTGCGTCTGCTGCAAACGCTGGCCTACCTCCTCCAGATCCTGCACGAAATTGACGAACTTGTCGTACAAATAACCAGCCTGCCGCGCGATTTCCTGCGCATTTTGCGACTGATGCTCATAGCGCCAGATATTGTGAATGGTGCGTAAAGTCGCGAGAAGCGTCGAAGGAGAGACGATCACCACATTCTGTTGAAACGCTTCATTGAACAGGCTTTGGTCCCCCTGCACCGCTGCCGCAAAGGCGCCTTCGATGGGGATAAACAGCAGCACAAAATCCAAGGAGTTCAGACCTAAAGCGTCTTGATAGCGCTTACCGCTCAACCCCTTAATATGTTGTCGCACAGACAATACATGCTGTTTCAGGTAGTCCATGCGGGCGCTGTCGTCCGTAGCGTTATGGTATTGCTCATAGGCCACCAGACTGACTTTCGAGTCGACGACAACATTTTTATTCTCTGGAAGACGAATAATCACATCCGGTTGAATACGGCGCCCGGCTTCATTTCTCTGAGCGCTCTGCACTTCGTACTCGCGCCCTTTCACCAGCCCGGAACGCTCCAGGATGCGCTCCAGAATGACTTCTCCCCAGGTTCCAGCCGCCTTATTATCGCCTTTCAGCGCATTGGTCAACTTAATAGCGTCATCACTGATGCGCTCATTCAGCGTTTGCAGCTTTTTAATTTCCGCAGATAACGAGAAACGCTGCTGCGCTTCCTTGTCATACACGTCTTCCACTTTCTTACGGAAGTCATTCAACTGTGTATTCAAGGGGTCGAGAATGGTCTTCAGATTGTTCTGGCTGAACTCGGACAGTTTCTGCGTGCTATTTTCGAAGATGCGATTCGCCAACAGTTGAAATTCCTGCGTCAGCGCCTCACGCGACGCTTCCAACAACTTCAGCTTCTCCTGATGATGTAACTGCTCCTTCGCTGCGGCGGTTTTCAAGGACGCCAGCTCACTCTGAGCGGCGCTAAGCGCTTGCGTTAACTCAGATAAATCAGCGTCTTTGTCTCTGGTTGCCGCCTCCGCGCTGACATAACGCTCATGGATAGACTCCATCCGCGCCTTCACCGCTGCATTACTTTGTTGCAGCAAACCAACTTCCCGTTGCAGGGACTCACAGCGTTGCGTTTTTTCCGCACACGCATCCTGAAGACGCGCCACTTCGTCCTCACGAGCCAAGAGCTTTTCCATTAATTGGGCATTGCGCAGCTCAAGTTCTCTTCGCTGCCGGCGTTGCCTCATCATCCCCATCAACGCAAGAAGCGCGAGAGCAAGCCCTATCCCCCCCGCCGTCAGGTAGGGCCAATATAGTTGTAATAACGCCATTACTTCTTCTTTTATTGCAGGCCTTTTTCTTTCAGTTCTTTGAGTTGATCCCGCAACTGCGCGGCTTTCTCAAACTCCAGATTACGGGCGGCTTCGTACATAGCGGTTTCCAGCTTCTGTATCATTTTCGCGTATTCCTGCGGCGTTCTCGCTTCGGTTTCTACATTATAGGAAGAAGCTGTTTCCGCCACTCTGCGCTGTGACGCGCCTTTCTTGGAGCCAGGAACCCGCGCGCCTTCCATGATGTCGGCGACTTTCTTGTCCAACCCGCGTGGCACAACGCCATGCTCTTCGTTATAGCTGATCTGTTTATTACGCCGACGCTCGGTTTCATCCATCGCTCGCTGCATGGAGCCAGTGATTTTATCCGCATATAAGATCGCTTTGCCGCGTACGTTCCGCGCCGCCCGGCCGATAGTCTGAATCAGTGAACGATCTGAACGCAGGAAGCCTTCTTTATCCGCATCCAAAATAGCGACCAGGGAAACCTCCGGCATGTCCAAACCTTCACGCAGCAAGTTGATGCCCACCAGCACGTCAAACTCGCCTAAGCGCAAATCGCGAATGATCTCCACCCGCTCGACAGTTTCCACATCCGAGTGCAGATAACGCACGCGAATGCCTTTATCCAACAGGAAGTCCGTTAAATCCTCCGCCATTCTCTTGGTCAGTGTGGTCACCAACACACGCTCGTTGCGCTCCACCCGATCATGGATCTGTCCTAACAGATCATCAACCTGAGTGGAGGCCGGCAATACTTCTATTTCCGGGTCGACCAGGCCGGTGGGACGCACGACTTGCTCAACTACTTGTCCTTGATGATCGGCTTCATAATTACCGGGCGTCGCCGACACAAAAATCATTTGCGGAGCCAGACGCTCCCACTCATCAAAGCGTAAAGGACGGTTATCCAACGCAGAGGGCAACCGGAATCCATAAGATACCAACGTTTCCTTACGGGAGCGGTCGCCGCGATACATGGCGCCGATCTGCGGAATCGTCACGTGAGATTCATCGATAAATAGCAGGGAATCGGAAGGTAGATAATCAAATAAGGTCGGCGGCGGCTCTCCCGCCTGACGGCCGGACAGATACCGGGAGTAGTTCTCTATGCCGTTGCAGTAACCCAGCTCGAACATCATCTCCAGATCATACTTGGTGCGCTCTTCCAGCCGCTGAGCCTCCAGCAGCTTGCTGGAACCGCGAAACTGCTGCAAACGCTCCTGCAACTCCGTCTTTATTTGATCCGTCGCATCCAGTATGACCTGGCGCGGCGTGGCATAGTGGGTTTTCGGATAGATAGTCGCCCGCGGCACGCGCCGGTATACTTCTCCCGTTAAAGGGTCAAACCAGGACAGCGATTCAATTTCGTCGTCAAACAGCTCAATACGTAGCGCGTCCGATTCAGATTCCGCAGGAAAGACATCAATGACGTCCCCCCTCACCCGGTAGTTAGCCCGGTGCAACTCCAGGTCGTTGCGTGTGTACTGCAATTCCGCCAGCCGGCGCAACAAAGATCGCTGATCAACCTTATCGCCTCGATCCAGGTGCAACATCATCTTTTTGTAGGACTGCGGATCGCCCAAACCATAGATCGCGGAGACAGTGGCGACGATCACCACATCTTTACGCTCCATCAGCGCTTTGGTGGCCGACAGACGCATTTGCTCAATATGATCGTTAATAGAGGAGTCTTTTTCGATATAGGTGTCGGAAGACGGCACGTAAGCTTCCGGCTGATAGTAATCATAGTAGGAGACAAAGTATTCCACTGCGTTATCTGGGAAAAACTCTTTGAACTCTCCATACAACTGCGCCGCCAGGGTTTTGTTGTGAGCCATCACCATAGCGGGCCGCTGCATTTCCGCAATGACATTAGCCATGGTGAATGTTTTCCCTGAGCCGGTAACACCCAGCAACGTCTGGTGCAGCAGACCATCGCGCAGTCCATCCACTAAGCCGGCGATGGCGCCGGGCTGATCGCCCGCCGGCTGATAATTCGCTTTAAGCTGAAACTTTTGCATTACTCACTTACGTATGAATCGACGACATTGTAGAATTATACCGTTTGGCCATTGATTGGGCGCGCCGTTCGCCTTAATTCAAGCCATTGGCCAACTTACCAAGCTTAACCACCAAAATCGAGGAATTACTCCGTTGGAAATCGATCTCTCACGCCGTGTTCAAGCAATCAAACCCTCTCCCACTCTGGCTGTCACCAACCGCGCGGCGGAACTCAAAGCCGCCGGGAAAGATATTATTGGTTTAGGCGCCGGAGAACCTGATTTTGATACCCCCCAGCATATTAAGGACGCCGCTATCGCCGCGATTAACGCGGGCCAGACCAAATATACCGCAGTCGATGGAACCCCTGCACTAAAGAACGCGATTATCAGCAAATTCCAACGCGATAATAACCTGAATTACGAAGCCAACCAGATTTTGGTCTCCAGTGGGGGCAAGCAAAGCTTTTTCAATCTTGCTTTGGCTCTTTTGGACGAAGGTGACGAAGTCATTATCCCCGCGCCTTACTGGGTCTCTTACCCCGACATGGTTATTGTCGCGGACGGTAAGCCGGTCATCATTGAGACCACCGAAGCGACGCGGTTCAAAATCACTGCGGAGCAGTTGGACGCTGCAATCACCAGCAAAACCCGCCTGGTAGTACTGAACAGCCCTTCCAACCCAACCGGCATGGCCTATAGCAAAGAAGAACTGTCCGCTTTGGGCGAAGTGCTGCGCAAACATCCTTCTGTGATGGTGGCGACAGACGATATGTATGAGCATACGCTGTGGACTGGAGAAGATTTCGTCAATATTTTGAGTGTATGCCCAGACCTTTACGACCGCACTTTTGTCCTGAATGGCGTTTCCAAAGCTTACTCCATGACCGGCTGGCGCATCGGTTACGCGGCGGGCCCCGCCAAAGCGATCGCGGCCATGAAAAAAATCCAGTCGCAAAGCACGTCCAACCCCTGCTCCATCTCCCAAGCCGCCGCAGCCGCCGCGCTGAACGGCCCACAGGAGTGCATTGGAGAAATGGTAAAAGAGTTCAAGAAACGTCACGACTTTGTCGTTAAAGCCTTTAACGACATGCCCGGCGTAACTTGCCTGCCCGTGGACGGAACCTTTTACGCATTCCCTGGGTTCCAAGGCGTGATCGAGCACATGGAGAATATCTATAACGATCTGGACTTGGCTGAGTATCTGCTGACCGAAGCAGGCGTCGCCCTGGTTCCAGGCTCCGCTTTTGGCGCGCCTGGACATTTGCGTATCTCCTTCGCCACCAGCATGCAAAATCTGGAACAAGCCATGGAGCGCATCGCGAAAGCGATCAAATAAACGCTTAAGACAGTCTTCAAGAGCGTTAAAAAGCCCGCGGCTCAGCGGGCTTTTTATTTGCTGAAAACACTAAAGAAAAACCACTTCCGAAGTGTTGACCTTTAAATTAAAGGTCATTATTATACGCGCCACTAACGGTTTCATTCCCTGATAGCTCAGTTGGTAGAGCAAATGACTGTTAATCATTGGGTCGCTGGTTCGAGTCCAGCTCGGGGAGCCAAATTTAAAAAGGCTGGTTTTACCAGCCTTTTTTTATTGCCTAAATTAAGCTCATCTTTATCTACACGCCTTCGGTCGACGAGAAGAAGCCCTCCTCGCCCACCAACAGCTAACTCCAATTTAGACCGACTCAATTTCTTTGACGATCTGCTGCAATGCATCCAGAGGATTTAACGCTCGGGTAACAGGTCTTCCCACGACCAAATATGAGCTTCCATCTAGAATCGCCTGAGCTGGAGTAACAATTCGCGTCTGATCATCCGCCGCAGCCGCGGCAGGTCTGATGCCCGGCGTTACCAAGCAAAATTCCTCGCCGTGCGCACGACGCAACAAGGGAGCCTCTTGAGCAGAACACACCACGCCATCCATTCCGCTACTTTGCGCCAAACCCGCAAGCCTGCCGACCATCTCTTGAGCTGAGCAGGGAAACCCTATCTCAACGATCTCCTCATCACTCAAGCTGGTTAGCATCGTAACAGCAATCAGCAACAGCGCATGAGATCCTTGCTCCAACACCTCGCGACACGCCTCCATCATTCTTCTGCCACCGGACGCATGCACGTTCACCATCCATACCCCCAAACCAGCCGCTGCTTTCACCGCCTGCGCCGTTGTATTGGGAATATCATGAAACTTGAGGTCTAGAAATACCTCAAAGCCGCGCACCTGCAATTGCTCAACTATAGCGGGCCCAAATGTTGTAAACAGCTCTTTGCCAACCTTAAGTCGGCATAAACCTGGATCAAGCTTGGCGACAAACTCATCAAGCTGCTTTCTATCAGAAAAGTCCAAAGCCACCACGACTCTTGGTCCACTTACCATCGTCTCACCTTTCTCTCACGTCACTTATTACCATAACCCAACCGCTAACCGCGCCAAACCTACACCCAAGGCAACGGCTTCACCACTCCCCATTTTTTGCAACTGGGACACTGCCAGTGCAAATGACGCCCCGAAAAGCCACAACTTTCACATAAATAGGAGTGATTCTTCTCCAAAAGCGTCTCCAGCACCCCTTTCACAATCATAATCCAACGCTTGGGCTCAGGGTCCGCATAAGGAGCCAACAACACCAACAACGCTTTCACGCCACCAAGAGTAGGATGAGCATTCAACTGCCCCAAAAGAAACTCTATCGCCTCTTCCGTATTCTCGTTTTCGTTGAGAGCGCCGGACAACGCAATCATTACTTTCGCTGACGGCTGCAGATCCCACATTCTTTGGAGTATTTTCAGCAGTCGCTCCCGCTCATTAAGCTTTTCGCATATCTCTTTCACCAACCCAACGACTTCCGAGAGAAACATTGGATTCTGCTGCTCAATACGCTTCAATTCCGCCAGCGCTTCAGGATACTGCTCCGTGGCGACACAAACCTGAGCCACTTGAATACTTGCTCTAGCGCAAAATTTGTCATACATCAGCGCCTCTCGAAGATGGCGTGTTGCGTCTGAATATTCCTTACGCCGCATACTGCGCTCAGCCATCTCACAACAGTATTGAGCCAGCCGCACCTGCACGTCTCGATCCCGCTTAACGTCCAGCGTTAAAGCGCGCTCACGTGCAACTCCCCATTCCTTTTCGTGCTCATAGATTTCAAGAAGACACTCGGTACTCAGCTTCCGCCACTGCCGGGACGCCGCCAGCTCAATGAAAAGAGCTTCAGCCCTGTCATACAGACCAACAAACATATAGTCCTGAGCCAGCTCATAAGTAAGCTGCTCACCGTGTTTGATTCTTGCGTCTGGATGTGAAAGAAGATTCTGATGGATCGCCGTCGCTTTCTCGATTTCGCCCTTGCGGCGAAAGAAGTTGGCGATTGAGAGGTGAAGCTGAACCGTATGCTGATTTATCTCTAACTCCTGAACAAAAGAGTCCAGAGTCGGCGCATCATACGCCTCAAAAAGATATTGCAAGGACTTAGGATATTCGCCGCCCCGCCTAATAGCTCTGGCAGTCTGACCAACTCGCCCCTGAATAAAACAGATCAGCCAACCAATGCCTATTGCAACGGCAATTAACAACAATTGGCCAAGGTATTCCATAAGCCCTTATGATTTGCTGGCGACAACCTGCGTAGATGACTTTATGGCGCGATCACGCCCTTTTTTACCGAAAATTTTCAACTTCAGAACGGTCAAACTAGTTACCGCCATCCCCAATAGAAACCCTACAACAAACGCCAACCCGATCAGAATGGAAACGTTCACAGGCCCCGTGTGGTAGAAGAAGAGGTCTAGCTCCAGCTTGGAATTATTCAGCAGCACAAATACTACACCAACAATCACCATCAGGAAGATAAGGCATAGCAAAAAGATTTTTTTAAGCTTGGACATTAGCGCACCCGAACCGGTCTAATTGGGTGCACTATCTTACCATACCTGGATTTGATGTCAGGCATAGAAAAACGTGCACTTACAATTAATTAGCGGTTTGACGCCGGCGATTAATAACCGGCCTTGAGACTTGCGTTAACCTCATCTCTCAATTCCTTACCAGGCTTGAAGTGCGGTACATACTTCGCAGGAAGATGAACAGTCTCACCTGTTTTGGGATTACGCCCTACCCGTGGAGCGCGATAATGGAGACTAAAACTGCCGAATCCCCGTATTTCTATGCGCTGCCCCTGGGACAGAGATTGTGACATGTACTCTATGATCGTTTTAACCGCGAGCTCAACGTCTTTTATCGAAAGTTGTGGTTGTTTTTGCGCAATAATCTCGACTAACTCTGATTTGGTCATAGAAGCTTCCTTATCGTAGCCTTCGTCAGAAGTGTAGTTAAAGATTTAAAAAAACACAAAAAAAACGGGCATATAGCCCGTTTTTTTAGAGAATATATCTAAGAGAAATTACTGTTGCTGCTGCAATTGCTCTTTGATCAGATCACCGATAGTGGTCGGACCTTGAGCTTCAGTTTGCTTCTCTTTGACATCGCGAATCGCCTGCTTCTCTTCATCAATGTCCTTGGACTTGATGGAAAGGTTGATCACGCGGTTTTTACGGTCAACGCTGATGATTTTCGCTTCAACTTCGTCGCCTTCTTTCAGCACGTTGCGAGCGTCTTCAACTTTATCGCGGCTGATTTCAGACGCTTTCAGAGTTGCTTCAACCTCGTCGTTCAGAGCGATCACAGCAGCTTTGGCGTCAACGGACTTAACAGTACCAGTAACGATAGAGCCTTTCTCATTCAACTGAGTGAACTCAGCAAATGGGTCGCTTTCCAGCTGCTTGATCCCCAGAGAGATACGCTCACGCTCAGGATCGATAGACAGGATCACAGTCTCTAGGTCGTCGCCCTTCTTGTACTTGCGAACAGCTTCTTCGCCTGGCTCGTTCCAAGAAATGTCGGACAGGTGAACCAGACCGTCGATGCCGCCTTCCAGACCAAGGAAGATACCGAAGTCAGTAATAGACTTGATCTTACCGGAGATACGGTCGCCCTTGTTGAAGTTGCCGGAGAACTCTTCCCATGGGTTAGCGTGACACTGCTTGATACCCAGAGAGATACGACGACGCTCTTCGTCGATATCCAGAACCATCACTTCCAGTTCGTCGCCCAATTGAACAACTTTGGATGGGTGAATGTTTTTGTTGGTCCAATCCATTTCTGAAACGTGAACCAGACCTTCAACGCCTTCTTCCAACTCAGCAAAGCAGCCGTAGTCAGTCAGATTGGTAACGCGCGCAGTAACGCGGGTGTTCTCTGGGTAACGCTCTTTGATAGCAACCCATGGATCTTCGCCCAGCTGTTTCAGACCCAGAGATACGCGATTACGCTCACGATCGAACTTCAACACCTTAACGGTGATTTCGTCGCCAACGTTAACGATTTCGCTAGGATGCTTGATACGCTTCCAAGCCATGTCAGTGATGTGCAACAGACCGTCAACACCACCCAGATCAACGAATGCGCCGTAGTCAGTCAGGTTCTTAACGATACCTTTGACTTCCATACCTTCCTGCAGAGTTTGCAGCAGAGCGTCACGCTCAGCGCTGTTTTCCGCTTCCAGAACCGCACGGCGTGAAACAACTACGTTGTTACGCTTTTGATCCAGCTTGATAACTTTGAATTCGAGATCCTTTCCTTCCAGATGCGCAGTGTCGCGAATAGGACGCACATCTACCAAGGAACCAGGAAGGAATGCGCGGATGCCGCCCAGTTCAACAGTGAAACCACCTTTGACCTTGCCGTTGATAACGCCGTTAACAACTTCGTTTGCTTCGAAAGCTTTTTCAAGATCTTTCCAGGCTTCCGCACGCTTCGCTTTTTCGCGAGACAGGCGGGTTTCGCCAAAGCCGTCTTCAACTGCGTCGAGAGCAACCTCAACTTCGTCGCCGACTTGCAGATTCAGTTCCCCTTTCTCGTTCAGGAACTGTGCTACAGGGATTACACCCTCGGACTTAAGGCCTGCGTTTACAGTAACCCAGTCTTCATCGATATCAACCACTACGCCCTTAACAATAGAGCCGGGTTTCATATCAATTTGTTTTAAACTTTCTTCAAAAAGCTCAGCAAAGCTCTCGCTCATTGTGTTTCCTGTTGAACATTTTCATCCGCGCGGCCAGCAAGCACGGTCTGTTCGATTAAAATCTTATTCCGGGCATTACTGGCATACTCCCGAAAAAAGATCACCGGTTAATTAATTTACCGTAGTGATGGACACTCAGGATTGACGGGAAGACCAGATCTGGAGTACTTTCTCCAACACCTCATCCACCGAAAAGTCAGAAGTATCAAGGACTACGGCGTCATCCGCAGGTCGCAAAGGAGCGTTTGACCGATTCGTGTCACGCTCATCGCGTTCCTTTATCTCTTTTAAAAGGTGCGAAATTTTAACACTCTCGCCTTGCTGCTTCAACTGATCATATCTTCGCCGCGCCCTTACTTCGGCGCTTGCAGTCATAAATATCTTACATTGAGCGTCAGGAAACACGACCGTCCCCATGTCTCGCCCGTCCGCCACCAACCCCGGCGCGGACTGAAAGTCCCGCTGCCGCTGCAACAAAGCGGCGCGCACCAAAGGGTACGCAGCCACCCGTGAGGCCATAGCGCCACAGGTTTCCGTCCGGATTTCCAGAGTCACGTCGTCGCCCATTAAAATAACGGACACCGGCTGACCAGGAGTTCCCGCTTCAAAACGCACATCCAAGGTTTCAGCGACTTTCGCCACAGCGCCTTCATCAGCCAAATCAACACTTTGCCGCTCAGCGCTCAAGGCGGTCAGTCGATACAGTGCGCCGGAGTCCAGAATATTCCATCCCAACGCCCGCGCAGTCAGCTGCGCGATGGTTCCCTTGCCTGAGCCAGAGGGACCATCAAGGGTGATGACAGGAATGCCAGAACTCACCTTCATGCTGTCTCCTCAGTCCGAAGATTAAAACCAACCTCATTCGCCAGAGTCGTGAAGCTAGGGAATGACGTAGCGACGTTAGCGCAATCTTTAATAACAATAGCGCCGGTAGCTCTTAAAGACGCTACGGCAAAAGCCATTGCTATGCGATGATCGCCATGACTATCTACTGCGCCGCCGCCGATTTCCGCGCCACGCAATACAATACCGTCCTCTTTTACTTCGCTACCGACTCCCAGCGCCGCCAGACCATCCGCCATGGTTTGAATACGGTCGCTTTCCTTGACCCGCAACTCTTCCGCGCCACTCAACACAGTTTCTCCCTCAGCGCACACGGCAGCGATAAACAGAACCGGAAACTCATCAATCGCCAAAGGCACCTGGTCCTCTGGAATGCGAATTCCTTTTAAGGGAGCATAGCGTACACGGATGTCAGCCACCGGCTCACCGCCCACTTCTTTGTGGTTGGACAACTCAATGTCGGCGCCCATCAACTTAAGAATACTAATAACGCCAACACGAGTCGGATTGACGCCGACATGGCGCAAGGTCAGATCCGAGCCGGGAGTAATGCTCGCTGCAACTAGGAAAAACGCAGCGGAAGAGATATCCGAAGGAACATCGATTTTGGTAGCGTTCAGTCTATGGCCGCCCTCAATCGTCACCTTGGAGCCATTCACATCCACAGGATAACCAAAACCACGCAGCATTCGCTCGCTATGATCCCGGGTAGGCGCAGGCTCCGTCACAGAGGTTTCACCCTCTGCATAAAGACCTGCGAGAACCAGACTGGACTTAACCTGGGCGCTGGCGACAGGCATGTCATAATGAATGCCGTGTAGCTTGGAGCCGCCTTTAATTTTGACAGGGGGGCGTCCGCCCTCAGATGTGGAGATTTCCGCACCCATTTCCCGCAGCGGCTTTGCAACCCGCTCCATAGGCCGCTTGGACAAGGACTCATCGCCTGTCAGTTCAACATCGAACGACTGACCACTCAACAAACCTGCAAGCAAACGCATGGAAGTTCCGGAGTTACCCAAATACAGAGGCCCTGGCGGCTGTTTCAGGCCGTGCATGCCCACGCCATTTATTCTTACTGAACCGCGATCCGGCCCCTCAATGACGACACCCATATCCCGGAAGGCCTGCAGGGTGGCCAGAGCGTCCTCCCCTTCAAGAAAACCTTCAATTTCCGTAACGCCTTCCGCCAGCGAACCCAACATGATGGAGCGATGGGACATCGATTTATCTCCGGGCACGCGAATATCGCCGCACACCGGACCGCCTTTCCCGGCAACGTAGGTCACATTGTTAGCCATATCAGTCTTGTAAGCCTTTCCTTCAAGCATTTTTGTGAAATGTTCGCGGGCCGCCCGGGCCCGGGTGAACACACCAAGTAACGTTTGTCCGTCCCCATCAGCAATAGCGCTGCGCAGCTTTTTTAAATCCGCGTCAAACGCATCCAACACTTTCAGCACCGCATCCCGGTTAGTCAGGTAAACGTCCCGCCACATCACCGGGTCGCTGGCGGCAATTCGGGTAAAATCCCTGAAGCCGCCCGCCGCATAGCGAAATATTTCTTTATTATCATCCGCCCCCGCCAGCGTATCGACCAGCGAAAAAGCGATCAAGTGAGGCAAGTGACTGGTTGCAGCCAACACCTCATCATGGTGAGCCACCGACATGAAGAGCACTTCCGCCCCCATGCCGCGCCACAGAGCCGCCACCACTCCCAGCGCATGAGAGTCCGTCACCGGAACCGGCGTCAATATGGTTTTATGATTCTCAAACAAAGCACTATTAGCGGCCTGAACGCCGCTCTTTTCAGAGCCAGCGATAGGGTGCCCCAGCACAGCATTCGCTGGCATTTCACCAAATACAGAGATAAAGGCTTTTTCTATCTCACCTTTCACACTTCCCACATCCGTCAGAATGTGATCGCTTCGCAAAGCCGATCTCATTTCCTCCAACACTGGAGCGACCGCGCCAACCGGCACCGCCAAAACAATGACATCCGCCCGTGAAGCAAGCGTGACAAGATCCGGGGCAGCCTCATCAACAACCCCCAAACGCACGGCTAATGCAGCCTCAGAATCGCGCCGATCATAACCAATTACTTTCTCCGCCAAACTGCGCTCTTTCACAGCCTTGGCTAAAGAACCGCCGATCAGACCCAGTCCGACAACAGCCAAACATTTAACTCGGGATTGCAACATTGTTAATCAGGCGCGCTTGGCAGCCATGTCCGTATAAAGAATAAATTGAAACGCCCTCAAGGGCTAAGGTATCAAAAAAGCCAACCTACTGAGACCGGCGGAGGGCGCGCCTAAAGCACGCCTTTGGGATACGACCCCAGACATCGCACGTCAAGAGCGTCCCGGGATAACTCCTGAATCGCCACACCAACCTCTGGCAGATCTTTATGGCCGATAAAGTCCACAAAGAAGTGATAGCGACGTGCGCCACTGAGGGCGGGACGCGAATCAATTCTCGTCAGGCTCAGATTTTGACGATGAAACACGCCCAGCATCTTGTACAGAGCGCCCGGCTCATCGCGAATGGTAACCATCAGAGATGTTTTGTCATCCCCACTTGGCGGAGCCGAATTTTTACCAATAATCAAATACCTGGCGATCTGATCAGGATGATCTTCGATATTTTTCGCCAGCACTTTCATACCATACAGTCTGGCGCAGTGCTCACCAGCTACTGCAGCTGCATCCTGACGCTCAGACGCCCGTTTTACAGCGTCCGCATGGCTGGGCACCGCAATACGCTCCACCCCCGGCCACTTTTCATCCAGCCACTGCCGGCACAAAGAAAATGACTGCGCCAAGGAGTAAACAACCTTGATATCAGCGGCATCAACTTGTTCTGGGGCTATCAAGAAGTGGTGAGTGCGCACCTCCACCTCACCGCAGATCAGCAGAGGCGAATTAACAAACACATCCAGAGTGTGGCTGATCACACCTTCATTGGAGGTTTCCACCGGGACTACGCCGTAATGAGCAGCCCCTGCTTCGACCTCGCGAAAAACCTCATCAATAGCGTAATGAGGAAGACAAACACCGGAATGTCCAAAGTGCTTGAGCGCAGCCGCATGAGTAAAGGCCCCCTCAGGCCCTAGAAACGCGATATGCAATGGCGCTTCCAGGGCAAGACAGGCAGACATAACTTCCCGAAATAGCCTGGCCACCTCTTCATCACTCAGCGGCCCCGGGTTATCGTCCATTATTTTCCGTAAAACCTGAGCTTCCCGCTCTGGGCGATAAAATACGACATCCTGCCCTGTATTGCCGCGCATTTTCACTTCCGCGACATTTTGCGCGCACTTGGCCCGCTCACAAATCAACGCCAATAGTTGACGGTCAATCTGATCTATTCGTTCGCGCAGCTTGGCGAGTTCGGTCTGCTCAGAGGTCATGAATCAGGCGTTCCTCCCGGCGAAATCTTGCATAAACCCAACCAGCGCATCCACCGCCTCTTCCGGCAATGCGTTATACAAACTGGCGCGCATCCCTCCAACAGAACGATGCCCTTGCAAATTAAGCAAACCAGCCTCTTCCGCTTCTTGTAGAAACTTCTGATCCAGGCTGTCGTCTTTCAGGGTAAAAGGCACATTCATCCAAGAGCGGCAAGACAGGTCTATCGGGTTCGCGTAAAACTCGCTGTCGTCTATGTATGAATAGAGCTTGCCAGCTTTGCGGCAGTTAATCGCTTCCATAGCCTGCACTCCGCCTTTTCCTTTTAGCCACTTGAATACCAGGCCAGCCAAGTACCAGGAAAAAGTAGGCGGAGTATTGACCATGGAGTCGTTTTCACTGGCCACTTTATAGTTCAGCATGGTGGGCAGACTGTCGGATGCATACCCCAGCAAGTCTTCCCGCACGATAACCAAGGTCAGACCAGCAGGCCCAATATTCTTCTGCGCGCCAGCGTATATCACCCCGAAGCGACTGATATCCACAGGACGGGACAATATGGTGGAAGACATATCCGCCACCAAGGGTTTATCACCCACGTCAGGAATATCGAGAAACTCAACGCCGCCAATCGTTTCATTTGGCGTGTAGTGCACATAACCTGCACTTTCACTCAAACGCCACTCACTGCGAGCAGGAATGCGGGAATAGCCATTATCTTTAGCTGACGCGGCAACATTCACCTTAAGGTAGCGCCCCGCTTCAGCAATCGCCTTCTTCGACCAAATACCCGTGTCGATATAATCCGCTTCAGCGCCAAGCTTCAGCAGATTAAGCGGCACTGACGCAAACTGGGTCGCAGCGCCACCCTGCACAAAGAGAACCTTGTAATTGTCAGGCACAGACATCAGTTCGCGAAAGTCACGTTCCGCCTCAACCGCCACAGAGACAAAATCGTCACTGCGATGGCTCATCTCCATAATTGACAGGCCTTTACCCCGCCAATCGAGCAGTTCCGCCTGAGCCTGCAACAACACTTCCGTAGGCAGCGCGGAAGGGCCCGCGCAAAAATTAAACTTTCTATCAGCCATACAGGCCGCTCTCCGGTATTTGGTCAAATAAACTTCTCAGACAAGCCAACCGAAGCGAAAGTTATTCTTCCGCCTCGGAGCCTTCCTCACCTGATGCGCCAGAGTCCAACTCATCACTACCAATGGCTTCAGCGGCTTCAGCGCCTTCACCTTCTTCGCCCTGGAAGTCATTTTCGTCTTCCTCCGGCTCTGCAATCCGCTCTACGCCAACCAAGTCTTCCGATTCAGACAGACGAATCAATCGCACGCCCTGAGTATTTCTTCCGACGATAGAGACTTCGTCCGAACGAGTCCGCACCAATGTTCCCTGGTTACTGATTAACATAAGCTGATCGCCGCTGATTACCTGTACCGCGCTTACTAGGTCGCCATTCCGTTCAGAGCACTGGATAGCGATAACACCCTGGCCTCCACGCCCGTATACAGGGAACTCCGACACCGCAGTCCGCTTACCGTAGCCTTTACGACTTGCAGTGAGGATGAATGCATCTTCTTGCGGAATGATAAGGGAAACGACAGTTTGCCCTTCCGCCATCCGAATGCCTCTAACCCCGCGAGCAGTACGCCCCATTGGTCGCACGTCGTCTTCATTGAAGCGAATGGCTTTACCGCTGCTGCTGAACAGCATGACGTCTTTCTTACCATCGGTAATGGCTGCGCCGATAAGCATATCGCCTTCATCCAGCGCCAAAGCGATCAAGCCGCTACTGCGAGGACGCGAGAAGTTCTCTAATGGCGTTTTCTTGACGGTCCCCTGACGGGTGGCCATGAATACATAGTGATCAGCCGCGTATTCACGCACCGGCAACATGGTAGTGATGCGCTCATCTTCCGCCAGCGGCAGAATATTTACGATCGGACGACCACGGGCAGTACGGCTTGCCTGAGGAATTTCATAGGTCTTAAGCCAATACAGTTTACCGTGAGAGGTGAAACACAAAATCGTATCGTGAGAGCTGGCGATCAAAAGCTTCTCGACAAAATCTTCGTCGCGAATCGCCGTCGCAGCCTTACCTTTGCCGCCTCGTTTCTGCGCCTGATACGCTTCCAGCGGCTGAGTCTTCGCGTAGCCTTTGTGAGACAACGTAACCACCATGTCTTCTTCGGCGATCAGGTCAGCAATCGTAAGATCTCGCTTGGAAGCGGTAATTTCCGTTACGCGAGCGTCGCCAAATTCTTCGCGGACAGCTTCCAGCTCTTCACGGATAACCTCCATCAGACGCTCTGGATTCTGCAGAATCTCCAGCAATTCAGCAATTTGCTCGATGATGCTGCGGTACTCGTCGTTAATTTTTTCAATTTCCAGACCAGTCAGCTTTTGCAGACGCAAGTCCAGAATAGATTGCGCCTGCACTTCAGACAGAAAATACAGGCCATCACGCAGACCAAATTCAGGCGCCAAGTCATCAGGACGACAGGCGTCTTCGCCTGCGCGCTCCAGCATGCCTGTCACCGCACCCGGAGACCAGCCTTGCGCCATCAAACGTTCTTTGGCTTCCGCGCCAGTGGAAGAAGCCTTGATAACAGCGATAACCGGATCGATGTTCGCCAACGCAACCGCCTGACCTTCCAGGATATGGCCGCGCTCACGGGCTTTACGCAACTCGTAAATGGTCCGGCGCGTCACCACTTCACGGCGGTGACGCACGAAGCATTCAATACAGTCTTTCAGGTTCAGCAGCTTGGGCTCGCCATTAATCAAGGCGACCATATTGATGCCGAATACCGTTTCCAGGGGCGTAAGGGCGAACAGGTTGTTCATGAGCACGTCCGCGTTTTCACCGCGACGCAACTCAATAACCACCCTCATCCCTTCCTTACTGGATTCATCACGCAGCTCGGTGATGCCTTCAACCTTTTTCTCTTTGACCAGCTCAGCGATTTTCTCAACCAGCTTGGCCTTGTTAACCTGATAAGGAATCTCAGTGATTACAATCGTTTCCTTACTGGTTTTCTTGTCCTGCTCAATTTCATAGCGCGCGCGAATATAAATCCGGCCACGACCAGTGCGGTACGCCTCCAAAATCCCCGCGCGACCATTAATGATGGCGGCAGTGGGAAAGTCAGGTCCCGGAATAAACTCCATCAGCTCATCGATGGTTATATCACTGTTATCCAGGTAAGCAAGGCATCCATTGACCACTTCGGTCAGGTTATGAGGAGGAATGTTCGTCGCCATCCCTACCGCGATGCCTGAGGACCCATTCACCAAGAGATTGGGCACTTTGGTCGGCAGTACGACGGGAATCTGCTCAGAGCCATCGTAGTTAGGGGCGAAGTCGACCGTTTCTTTATCGAGATCGGCCAGCATTTCATGGGCGATCTTCTCCATACGGATTTCCGTATAACGCATTGCCGCTGCGCTATCGCCGTCGATGGAGCCGAAGTTGCCCTGCCCGTCCACCAGGGTGTATCGCAGCGAGAATGGCTGCGCCATACGCACAATGGTGTCGTATACGGCGGAGTCGCCATGGGGGTGATATTTACCGATGACGTCACCGACCACACGGGCGGATTTCTTATAGGCCTTGTTCCAATCGTTCCCCAACTCGTTCATCGCAAACAAAACGCGGCGATGCACCGGCTTGAGGCCGTCTCGCGCGTCCGGCAAGGCACGGCCTACGATAACGCTCATCGCGTAGTCGAGGTAGGATTGTTTCAGTTCATCTTCAATATTGACGGGAAGTATTTCTTTGGCGAGTTCAGCCATAATATAGCAATAACCTATTCTAGAAAGGATAGTTCGGTTCTTGTTCTACCCACAGTCTGTCCAAACCCTGGTTCGCTCGTCTTGCAGTCGTTGAACCCGGCGGGGAGTCAGTTCAAGCGGCATGTAATCGCACACTCTTTACTCGACCAAGGGCTGCGCCACAAGCGGTCAAGTCTAGCATAGAAGGCGGCGGCAACGAAGTTAATTAGGGCGAGAATAAGATATTTTTTAGGCGCAAAAAAGCGCTCCCTCCAGCAACAGGAGAGGCTAGTTGGCGGCGCGCATCAGCCAACGCGCGCCACTCTTTTTAGCGAGTCAGGCCGACTGATGAAACCGCTGGGGGGCGACAAAGTCCGCAACAGCGCGCAGCACGTCCTTACGACTGATTTGCCCCACCAACTTCCCCTCTTCCACTACAGGAAAGCGACGCCGACGATCATTAATGAAGCGCTCACTGACAGCAAGAATGTCCTCCTCCGGCCCGACGACATCCACATCCACGGTCATATACTCAGCAACAGTGCCGCCCAGAGATTCGTAGTCGTAATAACTACCACTCAGGATGCTTTTCAGGCAATCCACTTCCGACAACATCCCCACAAGATTCCCCCTGCCATCTACGACAGGGGCGCCGGAAATACTGTTTTTAAGGAGTTTATGAATGGCTTCAAACAATTCTGTTTCAGGGGAAAATACAACCAAATTAGTGGTCATATAATCGCGCACTTTCACGGATCGCAACATGGGACTCTCCTAAGGCAGGCATTTGCTGATGGTTATTGTTAACCGCCCTGTCAGCGTCTTCCTTTAATTACGCTGATACCTTAAAGATACGCCCATATACCTGAAACGCCAACTCATGAGCCCGGAGCGAACGCCCCGGGTTTGATGTCAGTCAATAATGACCTTATTCAAATACGATGGTCTTGTTCTCATGAACAATCACCCGGTCCTCCAGGTGATAGCGCAAGCCTCGCGCAAGCACTTGCTTCTCTACATCTTTCCCCAGCCGCACCATGTCTTCAATGGTATCGCTGTGATTCACCCTGATCACATCCTGCTCAATAATTGGACCTTCATCCAGATCCTGAGTGACGTAATGACAGGTTGCGCCGATCAACTTGACGCCACGCTTGTACGCCTGATGGTACGGACGAGCGCCCGCGAAAGACGGCAGGAAGCTGTGATGGATATTGATGATGCGCCCCGTGTACCTGTCGCACAGCTCCGGCGGCAGAATCTGCATGTAGCGCGCAAGAACGACGACCTCTGCATCCAGCGCATCCACCAATCGCTCCACCTCAGCGAATGCGACGGACTTGTCATCTGCATCCACCGGCACGTGATAATAGGGAATGTCATGCCACTCCACCATGCGACGCAAGTCATCATGATTGGAGATAACCCCGACAATCTCTCCATCCATTTCTTTCGCATGCCAGCGATGCAGCAAGTCCGCCAGACAGTGAGACTCCTTGCTCGCCATCAGAACAATACGCTTGGGTTGCTGCGAGTCCGCCACATGCCAGCACATCTGGAACTCCCGGGCGATTGGCTCAAACGCTATGCGAAATGAGTTCAGATCAAAAGGGAGCGAGCTCGCTTTTATCTCATTCCTCATATAGAACCAGCCGTTGGTTGGATCAGAATGATGGCTCGCTTCGGTCAGCCAGCCATTATAAGTAGCCAGAAATGTGGTTACTTTCGCAACAATGCCGACCCGATCAGGACAGGCGATTACCAGTCGATATGTTCTTTCCATTATTTTCCTACCAGCTGTGAGACGCCAGCGGGACGCGACAGACCTCTATGCGTTAAAGACTGCTTCGCACCGCTTAGCCATCGCAAAGTCCAACTCATGCAGACCTTTAATAGTATGACTCCACCAGGTAACCCTGACCTTACCCCACTCGGTCACCAGTTCAGGGTGGTGGTTAATTTCCTCAGCAATAGCGCCAACTTTGTTGGTGAACTCTAACGCCAAAGCGAAGTTTTTGAATTTGTAGTCGCGGCTGATCATTTGCACGCCGTTACGCTCTTCCAAACGCCACTCGGGCACCTGACTCAAGTACTTCTCAAGTTTCGCCGGATCTACCTTTTCGGCGTCAGGTCTACAGGCCTCGCAGCTTGGAATTGTATCGCTCATGCTTTTTCTCCTTGTTTTGAATTAAGCGTTTGCCGGGGCGCTCGCCCCAGCGTCGCTGTAGCCTAACTCCACAAGAAAAAGATCGCCAACATTTATCTTAGCCGACTATTTTCACAGCGCTTTCCGCAATGCGCTTACGCCATTCCGCTGGACCAGTTTGATGCACAGACTCGCCATTTACATCCACCGCCACGGTAACCGGCATATCTTTTACTTCGAACTCGTAGATCGCCTCCATTCCCAACTCAGGGAAGGCCACGACATTGGAAGAACGGATTGCTTTAGAAACCAGATAGGCTGCGCCGCCCACAGCCATCAGATAGACAGCCTTATTGTCACGAATCGCTTCAATCGCCACAGGGCCGCGCTCAGCTTTGCCGATCATACCCATAAGACCGGTCTGCTCCAGCATAGTGCGAGTGAACTTATCCATCCGCGTAGATGTAGTTGGTCCGGCCGGTCCAACCACTTCATCGCCCACGGGGTCCACAGGGCCCACGTAATAAATGAAGCGATTATTCAAATCCACCGGCAAGGATTCGCCGCGCGCGAGCATATCCACCATTTTCTTGTGCGCAGCGTCACGACCCGTCAGCATTTTTCCTGACAGAAGCACGGTATCGCCGGGGCGCCAGGACGCAATTTCCTCGCGAGTGATCGAGTCCATATTCACACGCTTAACGTTGGCTCCTACCTCCCAGGTGATTTCCGGCCACTCATCAAGGTTAGGCGGCGTTTGCAATGAAGGCCCGCTGCCATCGAGCACGAAATGAGCATGGCGAGTCGCCGCACAGTTGGGAATAATAGCGACGGGTTTGTTGGCGGCATGGGTCGGGTAGTCTTTTACCTTAACGTCCAGCACCGTCGTCAAACCACCCAGGCCTTGCGCCCCGATGCCCAACGCATTTACTTTCTCGAAAAGCTCCAGACGCAACTCCTCGCTGCGGTTAGCTGCGCCGCGCGCTTGCAAGTCCTGAATGTCGATAGGATCAAGCAACGCCTCTTTGGCCAATTCCATTGCTTTCTCGGCGGTTCCACCGATACCGATACCCAACATTCCAGGCGGACACCAGCCGGCGCCCATCTTCGGCACCTGCTCCAGCACCCATTCTGCGACAGAATCAGACGGGTTCAGCATGGCGAACTTGGATTTGGCTTCAGAGCCGCCGCCTTTCGCCGCAACGTGCACATCCACTTTGTCGCCAGGAACGACCTTCATGTGAATAATGGCGGGAGTATTGTCTTTCGTGTTTCTGCGCGCGCCATCAGGATCAGCCAAGACGGACGCCCGCAGAATATTGTCAGGGTGCAGGTAGGCGCGACGTACGCCTTCATTAACCATATCCTCGACGCTCATATCTGCATCCCATTGCACATCCATTCCGATATTCAGGAACACCGTCACGATGCCGGTATCCTGACAGATAGGACGACGCCCTTCCGCACACATACGGGAGTTGATCAGAATTTGCGCCAGCGCATCTTTAGCGGCGGTGGACTCTTCGCGCTCATAGGCAGCATGAACCGCTTTGATAAAGTCGACGGGATGGTAGTAGGAGATAAACTGCAGCGCGTCGAATACGCTGTCGATGAGATCGTCTTGACGGATCACGGTGGTCATGCACGCACTCTCTTGTTACATGGTTCTTGGAGTAGTCACAGCTTTGGCTGACAACGACGCCTCCCAAAGGACGCCAAGTGCCCGCCTTATTTGATTTAGGCGGAAATTGTACCTAATTCGCCCCCCAAGTTCAGCCTTAAACTGTTAACGAATACAGCGCCTTTGCAACCGTAGCCCTAAGGACTGGGCCTAATCTATTTTTCCCATTTGTGAATTAGGGAGTCCGTTCATAGAAAAAATGAGCTAAACTCCTGACGATGCATGAGAAAATCACCAAACGCCTGCGCCCTGATGACGCCAACACATCGTGCGAAAGGCTTATTTTATTGTGCGGGGTATGATTTCACGGCTTTCAGGCCGATGAAATCTAACCTATGCTGATAAAACTTTTTTGGCGCAGAACTGGAGCGAATAATTCAGTCACGCCGGGAACATTCTGAAAGCAATAATAAAAGGAAGAAGGTCCTACCTATGTTCAAGAAAACCTTTCTCAGTCTGGCGGTAGCGTCGGCAGTCACTTTATCGGGGTGTGGAGGCAACGGCGGCGGCAATGCTAATGCTGGCGCGCAAAATGAATTTGATGGGGATTTGCCTGACTCGCTAAATCAATTCGATGGCAAAATATGGCCTGTTTTTAACCCGATAGCCAGCAAGGTGCCCATTCCAAACGATCTACTGCTGGATCAGACCGCAAGAGACGGCACCTATTCAGACTCTTCCGCCAACCCGGTTCAAGCTGCACTAGGGGCTCTAAGCGGCGCGTCCATTATTGCGCCGATTGATATTACTTTTTCAGGCTATATAAATGGCGATAGCTTGAGCACCTCTCCATTTGTCCCTTCCGGCGGCAGCCTTGTTCCCAATCCTAACCAGAATGTCTTTTTACTTGAGCTTGCTTACGCCAGCGGCGACCCAATTCAGGGCCTGTCCATTTCCGAACCGCCCACCATACCTTTGGCGGCTGGCGTACTTTTAGCGTCAGCTGAAAGCGACCCTGCAACAGCAGCGACCATTCTTGGAGCCGCCATAGCAGATGCGCCTGCAATCAAAGCATCCGTCATTGAGCTGTCAGGCGCCAGCACCCTGAGAATCCAGCCAACAAAACCTTTAAAGCCCAGAACACGCTATCTAGTCATAGTCACCAACGAGGTTAAGGATTCCACGGGCCAGTTTATTTCAATGGACCCCAACTACTCACTTCTTTCTGGCGACATCGCCTTACCATCCAGCCAATTGGAGCCGGTCCGAACCGCAATAAACAGTTTCTGGGAGCCGACTGCTGAGGGTTATTTCGCAATAAATAACACGACCCGAGCAGCACTGAGCATGAGCCCGCTTTCCGCCAGCAATATAGCTTTAACTTACTCGTTTACCACGTCTGGCGACGAAAAGGTGATGGAGTATATCGCCAATCCAACGGAGTGGTTTAATGATCAAATAACCACATTTATTCGTCTCTCAGCCGCCGAAACGGTTCTCGAAACAAACCCGTCGGCCACCTACTCCACTGTAAACGCCACTGCAGATGCAGCTGTAGCCGCATTCCCAAGTGCAGCGCAGATAACCGCTTTTTCACCAATATTTAATTCCGGCTACCCATGCTATGGAGCCACTGGCGTCACAGCAATTGGTTGCGCCTCCACAGTACTTACAACCAATTTCTCCTCACTACTCCCAACTCCAAAGGCTCGGGCGCTTACCTACACCAGCAGCAACACACCTGTAAATCTGGTTTCAGCTCTCACCAGTTCTTTGCTGGACAAAACCAACAGCATCAATCCTCTGGTGTCTCAGGGAACCATTTCTACCCCCTACTACTTGGGCATCCCAACCAGCACCGACGGCTCCACAATACAGTCCAGCACCTGGACCGCTAACAAACCGTTAGCAGACGCCCTTAACCTGGCGTTCAGCAGCGCAGGACTGAAACTCCCTCAAGGAGACAGCAAGGATGACAACGGCAACCCTGTCGCCGCCAAGTCAACAGTTGTCAACTATGTTTTCCCATTTCCCACGCAAGCTGACGGCAACACCACAACGCCAGATACTGTTGACACACTCCCTATTCCATGGCTGGCGGTATATCCAGACAACACGTCGGCATGCCCCAAGCCGCTGAAAACCGTAATATTCCAACACGGTATTACCACAGATCGGAGCGCTGCGTTGTCCGTGGGAACAGCTTTAGCTGAAAAATGTTTCGCCACAATCGCGATTGATCAAGTCGTACATGGCGTAGCTCCCGCCTCGACCGCGAAAAAGCTAGGCTTGGCAGCCACGCTGCTGGCTGCAGGTCAAGAAAGCGGACTACCAGCATCACTAGCTCCGAATGACACCAACAATCAAGCCGTTGTCGACCAAGTAATCGCCCTGAATTATGTTAAAGCGACTCTTCCCACCAGTGATGACTCAGTAGCTGAAACAGCGATTCTAACTGCTATCTCAGGCGGAGATACAGGAAGCGCTGCCGTCAACGCCTACGCCCCTTCGCTGAGATCTTTCGAAAACACAGTCGCCAACGCCGGCAGCACTATCCCAGGCATCGCCCACACGGATAACGAGCGTCACTTTGACTACACCGCCAACGCAGCGCAACAAGCGGTGGCAATGAACTTTGACCCTGCCAGCGCCTCGGGCTCATCCGGCAGTCTGTTTATCAACTTGACTGGCTTTATCAATAGCCGTGACAAGAATCGCCAAGGCGTTATCGACCTGCTAAACCTGAGACAGACCATCAGCTCGATTGATCTGGATGGCCCCAGCGGCGGCCTATATGCTGCAGGCGACCTGGATAACAACAATGTGTTCTTTATGGGTCACTCATTAGGGACACTTATTGGCACACCGTTTGTCGCCGTCGCCAACAGCACGCCAATGGACAACATTAAAGCCGCAGCGTTACTAACCCCGGCCTCAGGCATTGTACGCATGCTGGAAAATTCGCCATCATTCGCACCCACCATTATTGGCGGCTTGTCCGCAGCCGGAATCGACCAGAAGACAACCAGCTATGAAACCTTCCTGGGAGTATTTCAGGCTGCGCTGGACGCCGTTGACCCCATCAGCTTCGCTGACAACTTGAATACGTCGGTGAACTATAGCGGGAATTACCAAACTTCCGCTGACGATACAGGCGTATTGATGATTGAATTGGCGGGACGCCCTGACGTGAACGGCAACGCGCAAGTTGGCTACATCAGCGATCAAACCAATGTTATTGAGACGGAAACCACCCAGCTGACAACCAGCTTTGGAACCCCTTATCCAGACTTGTTATCCGGCGTGGATAAACTGGCCGAGCAAATGGGCGCCACCAATACGCTTGACGCTGCAGCGCCCTCAGGCTCGCCCGACACATTAATCAGCCGCCTCAGCTATGGCTCTCATGCTATGTACGTACTGCCGATCGTCTCATCGTCAGAGTCCTCGTCTTACCCAGACGTAGCCGCAGAAACTGCGCGCCGCCAAGCATCATTTGCTGAAGGCGTAACGGAATCCGTCGCATTCTTCACGCTGGGCGGTGAAATCTCATCCGCTGCTGTAGACACCACCGCAGCATTGGCGGGTGAAACGACCGGCCTGGAGACAGAAGCGGACTATCAAGCCAGAACCAACAAACAGTTAAACCTTAGCAACTAAGGCAAGAAACTAAGAAAGCGCCCTCCATTGCGAGGGCCGCTGGACAGACGTAAAAAAACCGCCATTCAGGCGGTTTTTTTCTTTTAGACCAAGTCCGGCGCTATTTCATGCTACGGCCTTTGTCGGCGGCAATGCGCATGCGCAACGCATTCAGCTTGATAAAGCCCTCGGCGTCGCGTTGATTGTATACGCCGCCGTCATCTTCAAAAGTGGCGATACGGTCGTCGAACAGGCTATCTTCAGACTTACGTCCCGCAACAACCACGTTGCCTTTGTAGAGCTTGACCCTAACCACGCCATTAACATGCTGCTGCGACTCGTCGATCAATTTCTGCAGAGCAAGACGCTCTGGCGACCACCAGTAACCGTTGTAAATCAGCTCAGCATATTTGGGCATCAGACTGTCTTTCAGGTGAGCCAACTCTTTATCCAGAGTAATGGACTCAATGGCGCGGTGCGCGCGTAGCATGATGGTTCCCCCTGGCGTTTCATAACAGCCGCGGGACTTCATCCCCACATAGCGGTTCTCAACGATATCGAGGCGTCCCACTCCGTTAGCGCCGCCAATCTTGTTTAGCTTCTCGATGACCTCGTGCGGCGCCAAGGTTTCGCCGTCGATGGCGACGATATCGCCATTTTTATAAGTCAGTTCCAGATAGGTCGCCTGATCCGGCGCCGCCTCAGGAGATACGGACCAGCGCCACATATCTTCTTCCGCTTCCGCCCAAGGATCTTCCAGAATGCCGCCCTCATAAGAAATGTGCAGCAGGTTGGCGTCCATGGAATAAGGAGATTTGCCCTTCTTCTTTTCCACCGCAATGTCATGAGTATCGCAATAGGTCAGCAGCTTCTCTCTTGAGGTCAGATCCCACTCACGCCAGGGCGCGATCACTTTAATGCCTGGCTTCAACGCGTAGGCGCCCAGCTCAAAGCGCACTTGATCATTCCCTTTTCCGGTGGCGCCATGAGAAATAGCGTCAGCGCCAGTCTCGTTGGCGATCTCCACCAAACGCTTGGCGATCAAGGGGCGCGCGATAGAAGTGCCCAGCAGATACTCGCCTTCATAAATAGTGTTGGCGCGGAACATTGGAAAAACAAAGTCACGTGCGAATTCTTCGCGAAGGTCTTCAATGAAGATCTGTTTGACGCCGAGCTTCTCCGCTTTGGCGCGAGCCGGCTCAACCTCTTCACCCTGACCGATATCAGCAGTAAAGGTCACCACTTCACAGTTATAGTTTTCTTGCAGCCACTTAACGATTACCGAGGTGTCCAACCCGCCCGAGTAGGCGAGCACGACTTTGTTGACCTTAGACATGACGATGCTCCCAAGAGATTACGAAAGGCGGTTATTCTAGGCCCTTCGTACAAAGTTTTCTATGGCTGAGCAAGGCGACTGCGCGCACGCCATTCAGGGCGAGGCGCAGATTATGAGGGCTGGTTAAAAATGGAGCGTTATTAAAGCTCTTCTGTCGAAATATCCAGGACGTCATCTTTAGCCGGGGGTTGCGTTCCTCTTTCCAGCCTGACCGTGGCGCGACGATTACGAGCCAGCTCTTTGGGGCCAGCGTTTTTAACCACAGGATAACGTTCGCCATGATAGCGAGTGGTGATTTTCTCGGAGGTCACGCCCTTCTCCGTCAGATAGGCGGTCACCGCTTCCGCCCGATCTTTAGAAAGCCGGCGGTTATAAATTCTACGCCCAGTGGAATCTGTGTGTCCGTCGACGAAAATCGCCGTCACAGAAGGGTCGGCCTTCACGTACAAGACCACCTTGTCCAACTCTCTTTTATCCTGATCCGTCAGCACAGACTCATCCAGCTTGAAAAATACCGCTGTACGTTCAACCTGACGGAAGTTCACAGGCAACAGCCCGGAGACACAGGATAGATAGTCTTCGTAGTAGCGGGAAAAGTTGATGGAAGAAACCTCTACTCTGACGGTGTCGTCATTGAAGCGCGCACGACGCGTGAAGGTCGGCATCATCCCTTCCAGCAGGCTGTCCATCATTTGCTCTGCTTTGGGATTATCCACGGTAATGGGGTGCGGCTTGTCCAACACAGCCACGTAACCCAAGTCTCGGACGTTAATGCCAGGACGCCAACGCGGCGCCTCCAGCACCAGAGCCGCTTCGCCTTCGCGCATCGGGTTGCGTGAGGTGTCGAGATAGAATCTCAGTGACTCTCCCGCCTCCCGGTAGAACACCGCCCTACCGTACTGCGGAATGTTATGCGTCAACGCACACTCAAATATGGAGGAAGATAAATACCACTGACTTTTCTCAATGCCAGCCGAAAAAGTCATGGCCTGGGTTGGAGCAGCCCCGCAAAGGGCGATCATGGAGGCGATTGTTAGTTTGCGCACGATAATCTCACTAACACGGTGATCACAACATACATTAACGATATTATCGGCCCGGCGCGGGAATTCTTTACCCTGAATCCTGTTCCGTTCTGGTATACTTGCGTGCAGTTTTGTAACCCTGCTTTTCTGCATTGCCCTGGTGGTTGATACTCTATGTCTGACTTAGTCATTACCCGGCCCGACGATTGGCACCTTCACCTGCGCGACGGCGACGCCCTTGCGACGACCATACCCGCGACAGCGCGCCTGTTTTCCCGCGCCATCGTCATGCCGAATCTGGTTCCTCCGGTCACCCACACAGCGCAGGCGGAAGCCTATCGCAGCCGAATCCTGAGTCACATTCCCGCTGGCGCGACGTTTGATCCGCTGATGACGCTTTATCTGACCAACAATACCTCTCCAGAGGAAATTGTCGTCGCTAAGCAAAGCGTGATCGTTTATGGCTGCAAGCTTTATCCCGCAGGCGCCACCACCAACTCCGACGCCGGCGTCACTGATGTCGCCAATGTCTTTCCGGTACTGGAGAAAATGAGTGAAGTCGGACTGCCGCTATTGGTGCACGGCGAGGTGGTCCAGGCGGACGTGGATATTTTCGATCGTGAAAAGCGTTTTCTCGATGAAACCCTTGCGCCGTTAGCTGAGCGCTTCCCAGACCTGAAGATCGTATTGGAGCACATCACCACTCGTGATGCGGTGGAGTTTGTCGATCAGGCTGGCTCTAATGTCGCCGCCACCATTACTGCGCATCACTTGCTTTATAACCGTAACCATATGCTGGTGGGCGGCATTCGCCCGCACTTTTATTGTCTGCCCATTCTGAAGCGATCTGAACATCAGCTTGCATTGCGCGACGCCGCCGCTTCCGGCAGCGATAAATTTTTCCTGGGCACAGATTCAGCGCCGCATCCCAAAGAAAAGAAGGAAGCGGCTTGCGGTTGCGCCGGCTGTTTCACCGCGCCCTCTGCGCTGGAGTTATATGCGGAAGCTTTCGATGAACTGGGCGCGCTGGATAAACTGGAAGGTTTCGCCAGTCTTCACGGCCCGAAGTTTTACGGCCTGCCAGTCAATAGCGGCAAAGTACGCTTGAGTAAGCAGGATTGGACCATGCCCACCAGCATGGCGTTGGGCGACTCAACCATAGTTCCTTTCCGCGCTGGAGAGACCATTCGCTGGAAGGCCGAGCTGCTCTGACGCAGCTCCTCGCGCATTCGCCTGTCGCGCAAAACCTTTATTTATCATAACAGTACAGCCGTGGCGGGAGACGTTCGCCACCCCAACCAAAAGTAGATAACCAGTGTCTGAATCGCAAAACCGCCCTAAATCCCCTCTCGCCAGACGTTTCCGCGGCTTTCTGCCTGTTGTGGTGGATGTCGAGACGGCCGGCTTCAACTCCAAGACCGATGCGCTACTGGAGGTCTCCGCCGTCATTATCAGCATGGAAGATGACGGTATGCTCTACCCTGAGCCGCCAGTCAGCTTCAATGTGGAGCCCTTCGCCGGCGCCAATATCGAGCAGGCTGCGCTGGAATTTACTGGGATCGATCCATTCAATCCTTTACGCGACGCCAAACCCGAAGCCGATGCGCTGAACGAGTTGTTCCGCCCTATTCGCAAGTCCGTGAAGTCCAACGGTTGTAATCGCGCGATCCTGGTCGGCCATAACGCCACTTTTGATCACTCGTTCCTGTTCGCCGCCGCCGAGAGAGGGGATGTAAAACGCAATCCGTTTCACCCGTTTTCCACATTCGACACAGCGACATTAGCGGCGCTGGCCTATGGGCATACGGTATTGTCCAGAGCCTGTCAGTTAGCTGGCATTCCCTTCGATAATAAAGAAGCGCATTCCGCAGAATATGACGCGATGAAAACGGCCGAGCTGTTCTGCTCTATCGTGAATCGCTGGAAAGAATTGGGCGGCTGGACTACCGATCAGCAAGACTACGCAGACTGATCTTCGGATTTAGGTTATCCACACCGATTCGATAAGCGCTGTTTACAGCGCTTTTCTTTTTGGAGTTTAGGATTGTCCCCCTTCTCCTAGACGCAAAAAAGGCCGCAGAAGCGGCCTTTTTCGTTAACTCGACAGCGATTAAAGCTTGTCGGAGTTTTGAGACAGGTAGTTAGCCACGCCTTCTGGGGAAGCCTGCATACCTTTGTCGCCTTTCTTCCAGCCAGCAGGACATACTTCGCCGTGCTCTTCGTGGAATTGCAGCGCGTCAACCAGACGAATCAGCTCATCTACGTTGCGGCCCAGCGGCAGGTCGTTAACGATCTGGGAACGCACAACGCCGTCTTTGTCGATCAGGAAAGCGCCACGGAACGCAACGCCGCCAGCGGACTCAACGTCAAACGCTTTGCAGATTTCGTGGTTCAGGTCAGCCGCCAGAGTGTACTTGACGGGACCGATGCCGCCTTTGTCCACGGGTGTGTTACGCCATGCGTTGTGAGTGAAGTGTGAGTCGATGGAAACGCCGATCACTTCTACGCCGCGCTCTTTGAACTGCTCTACACGGTGATCCAGTGCAATCAGCTCAGAAGGACATACGAAGGTGAAGTCCAGAGGGTAGAAGAAAATCAGGGCATATTTGCCTTTGATTGCTTCAGACAGCTTGTATTCGTCTACGATCTGACCGTCAGCCAGAACAGCGGGAACGGTAAAGTCGGGAGCAGGTTTTCCTACTAGAACGCCCATCGTTGTTTCTCCTAAATTACATTTTCTGTTTTGATGCAAGCATCAAAATACGCTTGTTATTTCAACAAATTATTGCAGCGATATGTTGCTGCGTTCAGAGGGTGAAAGGCACCACACAAAAGTGGCGTAATCATACCTTTTCCACTGAACCAAGCCTATTGTCGCGCCATTTAATTTATTAATGGCGAGCATAGGTCCGCCCTATAAAATCACGGAGCCCCTACGAACCGAAATAATGCCTAAAAATTTTCGGGTTACGCAGCCTGAGCCAGCAAGTGTAGGTGTTTTGCCGCCAATTTTCTAATGCGCAACGGCTTGATTCAGGCAGACTACGGGGATACTTGATAATAATAAGCCGGGCCCCGGCGCCAAGACCGGAACCCGTTTTCCGACAGCGATAGACGTTACCAGTGAATTCCCCGCATGATCGCTGCAAAAGCGACCTGCTCGGTGGAAACCTTGGGCTTCTCGCCATCTTTACCGCCCGTGGCGGCGCTGGAGTCAGGGAACATCTTGAAGCCGGTGTTCATGATGATCTCACTAAACTTCGGCGCCATGGAGTGCAGCACCTGCGCAAATACGCCCAGACGTGTAGCAATGCGCTTCGGACGATGAATAATCGCCTCCGCAATCAGATCCGCCGCTTCCTCTGGCGTCAGCGTTGGCACCGAGTCATAGATCTTGGTGGGGCTGATCATCGGCGTCCGCACTAACGGCATATTAATGGTGGTGAAGGTGACGTTCTTATCGGAAAACTCCGCCGCCGCACAACGGGAGAAAGCATCTAACGCCGCTTTGGAAGCCACATAGGCGGAGAAACGCGGGGCATTGGTCAATACGCCAATAGAGGAGATATTCACAATATGCCCCCGTCTCCGCTCCAGCATGCTGGGCGCAAACCCCATAATCAGCCGCAATGAGCCAAAGTAGTTGAGTTGCATCGTGCGCTCAAAATCATGAAAACGATCAAACGCATGCTGAATGGAGCGACGAATGGAGCGGCCAGCGTTATTCACAAGTACGTCGACATGTCCCAGATCCTTGAGGACATTGGCGACAAAGCGATCGCAGTCTTCCAGATCAGAGAGGTCGACGGAGTATTCATAAATTTCGCCGCCCAGCGCTTCCAGTTCTTTCTTCACTTCCTGCAGCTTTTCCGGGGTGCGCGCAGCGATCACGACTTTAGCGCCCGCCTCCGCCAGTTTGCGGGCGGCGCTCAAACCAATGCCGGAGGTAGCGCCAGTGATCACGCAGACGCGCCCTTCCACCGCCCCACGCAAAGTGCGGTCCTTGTATAGATCCGGGTCGAGGTGACGCTCCCAGTAATCCCAAATCGCCGGCGCATAGTCCTGCAAGTGGGGCACAGAGATGTCGGTTCCTTTAAGCAGACGCTCAGTCTCGCGATTATCAAAGCGGGTTGGGTAATTGATAAAGCTCATTACCTCATCCGGAATCCCAAGGTCGTTAAGCACGGCGGTTTTCATCCGCTGCACCGGGGGCAGGCGCGCAATCCCCTGACGGATCATTGGCGGAATAAACCCGAACATGCGCGCGTCAATACGCATGGCCATCTTGGGAGCATGGCCGGCTTCCGCAAAGATATTGAGAATTTCGCCCACTTTATGGGGATCAGGATCAGTCAGGTGGAAGCATTTGCCGTCTTCGCCTTCCGCATGCGCGATGTGATCCATCGCGTCCACGACGAAGTCCACAGGCACAATATTGATGCGCCCGCCTTCCAGGCCGATGGTGGGCATCCACTGCGGCAATGCGCTACGCAGCTTCTGGATCAGCTTGAAGAAATAGTAAGGACCGTCGATCTTATCGATCTCACCGGTTTTAGAGTGACCGACAACCATGCCCGGACGATAGACGCGCCAAGGTGTCTGGCACTCTTCCCGCACCAGTTTTTCGGATTCATGCTTGGTGCGCAGATAGGGGTTATTCAGTTTTTCCGCTTCTTCGAACATGTCTTCGCGGAAGATGCCCCGGTAGAGACCCGCCGCCGCGATGGAGCTGACATGATGGAAGCAGCCGGCCTTGAGGCTATCGGCCAGCTTAACCGCATTCCGAGTGCCTTCAATATTCGCCTGCTCCTGACTTTCCGCAGAGGCCTGCATGTCGTAGATGGCCGCCAAATGGAATAAGTGATCCACTTTGCCCTGCAGCATCGCGACATCTTTTTCACTGACGCCGAGCATCGGTTCCGCCAAATCGCCGACAACGCCGACTACCTGCTCATCCGACGCACCCCAGCGTTCACGCAGCTCATCAAGCTTGGGGAGAGACGCCTCCCGCACCAATAAATATACGGTTCCGCCGCGTTTTAATAATTTGGGAACCAGGAAACGACCGATAAATCCGGTGCCTCCTGTCACGAAGTAGTTCATATCCACTCCATTCCGGTTGATGTTTTTTAACTTTATTAATGAACCCAGCTCCACCGATTCAGTGCAAAGCTTTCCTGTTTTCCAGTTGTATAGCCTTTAAGTATGGCAAAGGTTTTTATTGTCGAATGCCTAGGCTATAAACCTTTACGAGTGTACTTATTTTTATTCCGCAACTCATTGTTTGTGTTAGAGCAATGGCTCGAAATATGGATTAGATCAAAATAACTACAATTTGATAAAGGCGACACTGACGGAAGAGACTCTTCCGATGCGCCCTAACCCGCATTGTAAGCGGGATGATGAGGCATTGCGGAGCGTAAAAACAACGGAGGCGAAATCAACGGATTTCGTGCAAGAAAATCACAAGGGATTAGAGTGTTTGACCGACAATGAGGCTCCGGCCGCCGCAGCGGCCGGTTCCATCGGAGGCGTCAGTACATATGCTGGCCGCCATTGATAGACAGGTTGGAGCCGGTGATATAACCCGCCTCTTTCGCTGTCAAAAAAGATACTGCACGGGCGATTTCTTCCGGTTCAGCGAAGCGCCCCACGGGAATCTGCGCCTTGATCTTCTCTCTGACTTCTTCCGCCACCGCCATCACCATTGCCGTGGCGACATAGCCGGGGGAGATGGTGTTCACCGTCACGCCTTTGCGCGCCACTTCCTGCGCCAGCGCTTTGGTGAAACCATGAATGCCTGCTTTGGCGGCGGAGTAATTCACTTGGCCGAACTGCCCTTTCTGGCCATTGATGGAGGAAATATTGACGATCCGGCCGTACTGCCTTTCCAGCATATCGTCGAGAAACTGCTTGGTGACATTGAAGACGCTGCTGAGGTTGGTGTCGATGACATCCTTCCACTGCTCCATCTGCATCTTTTTCATAACTGCGTCGCGGGTGATGCCGGCGTTATTCACCAGCACATCGACCACCCCGTATTTTTCACGAATATCCGCGGCGGCCGCGGCGCAACTTTCGAAACTGGAGACATCCATGAGTTCGATGGCGATATCAAACCCACGCTCCCTCTGCTCAGCCCGCCAGGCTTCCGCATGAGCGCGTCTGGCCGGCGAGCTGCAGGTGGCGATCACCCGAAAGCCGTCCTCCGCCAAACGCTGAGAGATGGCGGTCCCGATACCCCCTGTGCCGCCAGTAACCAATGCAATGTGCTGTTCCATGTCAATCTCCTTATTTCTTTCCAATGCGAGTTTCTGTCCAGTGCGAAAAGTCGCATTTTGGATACTATTTATTCTATGTGACAGCTTAAATTAGACCTTCGCCGAGGGGGCCCGTCTTGACCAACGTCAAGAGATGTCCTACTGCCTGCATTCGATTTTTCCCGTCGCAATAATGATCACTATTTTCGCGCCTCAAATAGCCCGCTAAACCGGGCAATAACGTCGTACGGGAGAGATTTCAGCAAGCGGATGAAGTCTCACATTAAGATTCCTTAAGCAGGTCGGACTCAAGAACCATTGTGATATACTCGGCCCATGTTTAACCTGATGTGGCCGCCATGACCAATAAAGACCAGAGATACATCCGCATCGCGCAAGCCTGTTTGCGCGCCATCAACGAAACCTCCACCGACAAGGACGCTCTGCAGGAAAACATCCGCAAAGTTTATGAAGCCATCGATATAGCGTTTAAAAAAGAGTTTCTGATCATTGAACAAAACGCAGGCATCGCTGAAAGCGCGCTGAAAAAAATCAGCGAACTCAGCGCCAGGGAATCCGTGAGCGAGGCCAAAACCATCGCCTCATCAGCGCTGGAAGCCCTGCAGCAAGCCAACCAACCCGCAAAACATCATTGAACCAAGTCTTGGCGGACGTGTCTCAGCTAACCGGATATTGGCTTCGCCGGCACAGCAAAAGACTGCAACGGCCCGCCAATTTATCCCGCAAAACACCTATACTCAGTAAATGGCCTTAAGTTATGCGATCAAGAACCCTTAGCGTTGCAGCCGCCGGCACTTTGATCCTGGTTTTTAGTTTTATTTCCGCTTGCAGCGTTCTCAATAAAAGTCCTAACACTATGCCCTCAGTGAACAACAACATAGCCAAAAGCCCGAATGACAAGCGACTATATCGGGCTGTCACGCTGGACAACGGTTTACAGGCGCTGTTGATATCCGACCCGGAAACCGATAAAGCCGCCGCCGCGATAGATGTGGACGTGGGCAGCGGAGCCGATCCAGTCGGTCGGGAGGGGCTGGCGCACTTCCTGGAGCACATGCTGTTTCTGGGAACGGAAAAATATCCCCAGCCTGACGAATACCAGTCTTTTATCAACCAGCATGGCGGCTCTCACAACGCCTTCACCGCTTTTGATCACACCAACTATTTCTTCGATGTGGACGCCGACGCGCTGGAGCCAGCGCTGGACCGTTTCAGCCAGCAGTTTGTCGCGCCGTTGTTTTCCGAAGCCTATGTCGAGCGTGAGAAGAATGCCGTGCATTCGGAATATACTTCGAAACTGCGGGAAGACAGTCGCCGCTTTTTCGCTGCGGTGAAACAGGCCATCAATCCGGACCACCCCATGGCCAAGTTCGCCGTCGGCAACCTGGAAACCCTGGCTGACCGTCCTGGCGAAGACGTCCGCGACGCCCTGCTCAAGTTTTACGAGCAACACTACTCCGCAGACATCATGAAGCTGACCGTCTATGGCAAAGAGCCGTTGGACACGATGGAAACCTGGGTGAAGGAAAAGTTCAGCGGCGTGAAAAAGCGCGACATTGAACACAACCAGAAACGGCCTCCGCTGTTCAAACCCGGCGCGGCGCCGACGCTGTTGTCCGTCAAACCGATCAAGGAAAAGCGCTCCTTACACCTGATGTTTGAAGCGCCGCCGATTGAGCCTTACTACCACGCCAAACCGGTGTATTACCTGACCAACCTTATCGGCCACGAAGGCGAAGGCAGTCTGCTTTCCTGGTTGAAACAGCAGAATCTGGCGGAGGGACTGTCTTCCGGTCTGTTCACCAGCGAAGAAGACAGCTCCGTGGTCAGCGTCTCCATCACGCTGACGGAGAAAGGCCAGAAGAACTGGATTAAGGTTGTCCGTGACGTATTCACTTACATCAATCTGATCAAGCAGCAGGGCATTGAGGAATGGCGCTTTCAGGAACAGGCGAAGATGCTGGACATCGCCTATCGCTTCCAGGATCAGGCCGCGCCCATTCACTATGTAAGCAGTCTGGCGGGTCGCCTGCAGGATCACTCTCCTGAGCAAGTGTTGCGCGCACCTTACGCCATGGACGACTATGACGCCAAGGTGTTGAAAGAATTCGCCGACCGCTTGAGTCCGGAAAATATGCTGGCGGTGCTGTCCGCGCCTGAAGTCGCCACCGATAAAACTGAACGCTGGTACGAAACGCCCTACAGCGTGCGCGCCTTCACCACAGAAGAAGACGCCGAGATCCGTTCACCGGATCAACAGGCCGCCATTCATCTGCCAGGCCCCAACGAATTCATACCAGACGATCTCGATTTGCTGGCCGGCCCAGACATGCCGGTTCCCGAGAAGATCTATGAGCACCCAGGATATGAAGTCTGGTTCGCCAAAGACCTGTCTTTCGACTCCCCCAAATCCAGCTTCTACTTGAGCATTCGCTCGCCGCTGGCTAACAAGAGCCCGAGAGATCAGGCGCTGACGGAGCTGTTTATCTCCCTGGCCCGTGACGAATTAAGCGAATATTCCTATCCCGCCTATCTCGCCGGGTTGGATTTCAAGCTCTACAAGCATTTGCGCGGCATAACGCTTCGCATAGACGGCTTCAGCGACAAACAGCCCGTGCTGTTAGAGCGTATTCTCACCACATTGAAGCATCCTGAGCTGCGCGAAGACCGCTTCAATCAGTTCAAGAAAGATATGTTACGCGACCTGAAAAATGCGATTCAGGACAAGCCGTTCGAGCGCCTTGCCTCAGAAGCGCGAACTTGGTTATTGCAACCTTACTGGACGGAACAGCAACAGATTGAAGCGTTGAAGAAGATCACGCTGGATGACGTACGCGCATTCGCGCCCACTGCGCTCAAGGATATCAATCTGGTCGCACTCGCCCACGGCAATATCTCGCGTGAGCAGGCGCTGCACGCCGCCAAAGTTGTGGAAACGCAACTGATGGCCGGCGCCAATATCGTCAATGTGCAGAAAAGCGCGGTGGTGGATATTCAAGGGGGCGACTGGTTTAAAGAAATCAGCACGCCACATCAGGACTCCGCCTATCTTTATTATGTTCAGGGCCCCGGAAAAACCTATGCGGACCGTGCAGCGTTCGGTTTGATCGCGCAGATCATTTCGCCGGAATACTACAACGACATCCGCACAGAAGCGCAAATGGGCTATGTGGTGTTCGCGACGCCCTATACGCTGCTGGATACGCCCGCCCTGGCCTTTATCGTGCAATCTCCGTCGCACACGCCGAAGCAAATCCACACCGCCACCGAGAACTTCATCGCTCGTTTTGCGAAAGAGTTGCGTCTGCTGCCTGAAGCGGAGTTTGAGAAACACAAAGCTGCGCTGAAGGCGCGCCTGATGGAGAAAGATCAAACCCTGGAGCAGCGTTCCGACCGGTTCTGGACGGAAATTGACGTTGGCAACGAGCAGTTTGACACCCTGAACCAGATCGCCAGCGAAGTAGACAAACTCAATCTCGACCAACTGGCGGATTACTTCGACAAGCAGTTTGTGACAGATAAGAGCGCGCTGCTGGTGGTCACCGATGGCGATAAAAGCGGTGCGCACTGGCGTCCTGGAAAAGCGGAGCCGTTGAAGGACAAAGAGAGCTGGCTCAACGCGAACAAGCTGTTTCCGCTGCGAGTCAAATACTGACAGGCGCTCCTGCGAAACCTGCTCCAATAAAAAAGACCCGCATCATGCGGGTCTTTTCCGTTACGCTGTCCATCAGCATGAGTTAGACGCTATGGCGCCGTCAGAGATCAGAAGTCCATGGGAATAATGGACTCGCCGTATAAGTGCAGATCCTGAAGAATGGATAAGTGAAACGGCGTGATATCCGGGTTAGCGGCGAGCTGCTCCAACTTTTTGAAATACGCCTGAAAGCCGATTGAGGCTCCGCTGGATTCCCCCGCCAAACGGTGATAACGATAGCGCTCCCACTTCTCCATTTCTTCTTCATTCAACGTGCCAGGAAAGTTTCTCGCCCGATAACGGAACAGCATCTCCTGCAGCCGTGGATCTTCAAAGGGCAGCTCCAGCTCCCCCAGCACTTCCGGTGACTGCTCGTGAATAAAAGTCATCAGCTCCCGGTCGTTGTTGCTGAAAAAGCCGCCGCTGTAGAGCATCAGGTCCGGATCGGTCTCGCTGTCGTCCATGGGCTCGTTGAACACTTCCGCCACCCGTTGCTGAATATTCGCTACCTGACGCAACGCCTGCAGGTGCGATCTCAACTTGTCGCCATCCAGCTGGAAACCGCGCAATCTTTCCGGGTCCATGGTTTTGAGAATTTTACTCTCCACCAGAATCGGGCATTTATTCAGATGCACGACTTTCAGCGGGATACGTTCCGCGCCTTCAGGGAGGTCTTCATTTGAAGTGAAGATACGCTCTCGAATCTTCTCTACCGGCAGGTGCGTCCAGGTGGAAGGATCAGCGCGCAGATCATAGACGATCACACCGTTAGGATTCGTTGGATGACGCGCTATCGGCGCCACCATGGCGCAACAGCCCATTGCCGCCGGGAATTTGGAGGACACATGAAACAGGGGTTTCATGCGTTCGATATCCACCAGCCCTTCCAGAACTTTCTTATTGCGATGGCCAAGCACGTAGTCATATAGCTTGGGTTGCGCCGTTTTGATCAGGCGCGCTACGGCAATGGTGGCGTACACGTCAGACATGGCGTCATGCGCCGCTTCATGCGTCACGCCATTGGCCTTGGTGAGTTCTTCCAGGCGAAAACTGGGGACGCCTTCCGCGTTCATGGGCCAGTTTATGCCCTCGGGCCGCATGGCGTAGGTAAGCCGCACCATGTCGATAACGTCCCAACGGGAATTGCCGTTTCGCCACTCCCGGCTATATGGATCGTAGAAGTTGCGATATAGCGTATTGCGGGTGACTTCATCGTCGAAGCGGATGCTGTTGTAGCCAACCACACAGGTTCCAGGGCGCGAAAACTGCTCGTGGATCAGACGGATAAACTCCGCTTCGCTCACGCCCTCGGACAGCGCCTTCTGCGGCGTGATGCCGGTAATCAGACAGGCTTCCGGTTGCGGCAATACGTCTTCCGCCGGCTTGCAATACATCACCAGCGGCTCTTCGATGGGGTTGAGATCCAAGTCCGTGCGCACGCCCGCAAACTGAGAAGGTCTGTCTCTGCGGGGATCTGCGCCCCAGGTCTCGAAATCGTACCAATAAAAGGTGTCAGCCATTTAACTACTCTGAGTCGTCAATCAGGCGCCCATGTTAGCCAATAGCGCTCCGTTCGTCATGTTGGATTCCCGGAGCAATGCTGGCACAGCATTTGAATAAGTTCTGAATATGTCAGGAATACGTGCTTTCCAATGTCGGAAACAACGCACTCAGAGATAACAAGGTAGCCGTCATGGGTTTAATTCGCACTTTATTTGAATACGGAAATCAGGCGTACGAAGGCCTGAAACAGCCCACCGCCGCCCAGCAGACAAAGGCCGACGCGGCCATGGACAATCTTCCCGAGCCAGGAACCGTCACCCTGTCGGGTCAGCAGCAGGAACAAAGCTCCCGTCCCCGGGTCATGATCAAAGAGTTTCAACAAGGCGTCGGGCAAGATACTGCCTTTGTACAGCAGACGCTCAGGCAAAAGCTTGCCGAGTATGGCGTCACCAGCGTGCGCGGACAGGTTCGCCTGGGTCGCAATGAGACCGGCGCGCTGGAAATTTCAGGCGCCATTCCGACCGAAGCCAAGCAGAAGATAGAAGCGGATATCAACCGCAACCCGGATATCAAGCAAACGTTCGTGCGTCTGAGCAATCAGAAGCCCGCACTGGACTACGTTCAGAACGTCATGCGTCTGCAGAATGCCTACGGCGGCGACAATTCGCTGTTCAGTTCGCTGCTTTCCTCCAATCCGCAGAACAATTCCCTGCAGGACATCGTGCAGCGCTTTCACAAGATGGGGTCCGCCGCAGCGGAAATGACTGCAAATTCCGGCGCCGCCTTCTCTATCTCGATCAGTTGATGCGAAGCGCCGCCGGGATTCCGGCGGCGCACTCATTCAGAAGCCGGAGATATCGCCCGCGCCTTCCCTTAGGATTACCGGCGCATCGTCGGTCAGGTCGACCACCGAAGTGGGCTCCATACCGCAGAAACCGCCGTCGATGATCAAATCCACCGCATGCTCCAGCATCTGGCGGATCTCATAAGGATCGGTCATCGGCATTTCTTCGCCAGGCATAATCAGCGTAGAACTCATCAGCGGCTCGCCCAGCTCCTCAAGCAGCGCCTGCGCAATGCGGTTATCAGGCACCCTGATGCCGATCTGCCGCCGCTTCGGATGCAGCAACCTGCGCGGCACTTCCGAGGTCGCCGGCAAAATGAAAGTATAAGCGCCGGGAGTGTGATTTTTCAGTAGGCGATAGGTGCTGTTATCCACCTTGGCGTAAGTGGAGATGTCGCTCAAATCCCGGCACACCAGGGTAAAGTTATGCTTATCGTCCAGGCGACGAATGCTCTTGATGCGGTCGGCGGCGCTTTTATCGCCGATGGCGCACCCAAGCGCATAGCCGGAATCCGTGGGGTAAACGATAACGCCGCCGTTGTGGATAATTTCCACCGCCTGACGAACCAGACGGGACTGTGGGTTATCTTGGTGAATCTGGAAAAACTGGCTCATTGACCGCCCTACTCCGTTTTAGCTTTTTTGCTGCCGCCCATACAGTTGGGCGAGTCCGGGGCCTGGCCTTTTTCCAGCCATTCCTGCGGGGTGAAGGTGTGCAACGCCAGCGCGTGAATGCCCTGTTGCATCAACTCTCCCAGCACCGCATACACCTTCTGGTGCCGTTGTACGGAACGCATGTCCGTAAACTGCGGCGTCACCAACACCACTTTGAAGTGGGTTTCTGAATTGGGAGGGACGCTGTGCATATGGCTTTCATTGATCACCTCCAGGTGCGTCGGAGTGAAAGCCTCTTTTAATTTATTCTCAACAGAGATTTGGATTTTCATATTTTATTCAGCAGATAGGATTAGACAGCAAGCCGCCGCGACGGGCCTCGCCGCGGCGTAGATAATGACTACACTATAAACCACTCCGCCGCATTCGACGAGCGGAGCGGCCAGCGCTTATCTCACTGTGACCCCCGCCACGACCGGATAGGGCTCCGCGCGATTGGCCGCGTAATCCCGCATCCATACCTTAAAGATATACTTTCCCGGCGCTACGACGCTCCCAGTGCCGGAGCGTCCATCCCAGTCAATCACAACATGAGGCTCGCCAATCAACGGCTCCCGATACAACTCCCGCACCAGAGAACCACCCCGCGCCTCATAGACGTACACCGTCGTCAAAGCGCCTTCATTGAGGTCGAACTCCAGCCGCGCCTTATCATTGGATTGATCGCCGTTGGGAGTGATCACCTCCGGCGTCACACTGATATTGGCCCATTGCGGGGCCACCGTGTCCACAATCACCCGCAATTCGCCGCCCACACTGATTCCCTGGGTGTCTGTGGCCGACAGCGCAATCACATAACGGTCATCCGCAACGGTGATTCCACTAAAATCACGGCCGTCCCACTGCTTGTCCAAGGAAACGCCGCTGCCTTGTTGGCTGAACAGCTCCACGCCATCCCGGTTTTGATAACTGAGCGTCCAATCGAGACTTTTATTGAAGCTCGCTTTTAGCGCGACGCTATCGCGTCGTCCGTCGCCGTCCGGGCCAAACTCCGCATAGTTGGACTCGTAGCTCAACAGCTGCGGGGGTTCCGAATCCGATACGGTATTCACGCTGAAATACACTTCCGCCGGCGCCGCCGCCACGCCATCCACGTCCACGCCTGTAATCAGGAAACGATAGGAGCCGTCCGGGGTTACTGCGCCATTATGGTCGAGCCCATCCCAAGTTAAATCGAAAAGTTCCCCATTACCGCGAAACACGTTCACAGGTTCATTCTCAGACGTGAGAACGGAGGCTTCCCATTGCAGCGGGGCGGTGAAATCAGCGCGCACCCTCAACGTATCGTTGGCTCCGTCCCCGTTCGGACTGAAGGGAGAGGGCTTGGCGGTGGCGTTCTTGATCGCCGCCAAGCCCTGCATCCCTCGCGCCACGATAATCTCAAAATTGCCACTGCGATTATCGTCCCAGGCGACGAATATGCCGCCGGACTCATTGACCGCCACCTTGGTCACCAGAGACCCCAGTTCGCTGGGAGAGATGTTGGCGGCCGACGAGAAGGTCAGCGCTCTGTCGGAGGAATACGCGAACATCGCTTCGTAATTGCCAGGCGTCGTATCCTGCCAAACGACATACAGCACGCCCTCCGCATCTGTGGTCAAGTCCGGACCGATCGAGGCCCCCGGGTTGCGGCTGATGTTGCCGGGCGGCGCAAAGTGCTGTCCGCCGTCTTCGGAGCGCGCCACATAGATCTCCGCCTCATCGTTGATCTGCTCGCTCCAGCCGATGTAGACATTGCTGCCCGCGTCCGCCGCCAGCGATACAGAAGACGACACCGCACTGCTAGCGGAAATGCTCACCGGCTGAGAGAAACTGCGCCCGCCGTTCCTGGAATACATGTGATAGACATTCTGCGCATTGGTCCAGGCCACGTGAATACGCCGATCTCCGCCCGCCGCCATGCGCACGCTGGAGACAAAGTTGGCTTTGATTTTGGCGACCTGTTGAAAGCTGTCGCCGCCGTCCACGCTCTGGGTCAATATCACTTCTTCCGTACCGGTGTCGGTCCAGGCCACGTAGATCACGTTCGCCGAGTCCACCAGAATATCCGCTCGCACGGACGCGCTGTCATCCCCAGACAGGCTGACAGCCGGAGTAAAGGTCTTGCCGCCGTCTTCCGAACGCACGTAAAGGATCGTAGAGGCGCCGTACAAGGTATCCTGCCACACCACATGCACGCGACCACGGGAGTCCACCGCCACATCCGGCGCGCTGGACTGCCCTGAAGGCGACGACAGCTGCTTCGCCTGCGTGTAGTTTTCGCCTTTATCACGAGAGCGCGCGAACATCACTTCCTTCACACCGGAACTGTTATCGTCCCAGGTCACAAAGAGATTATCGCCTTGAGTCACCAGACTGGGGTTAAAACTCAGACCTTCTGAGTAGGACAGATTTACAGGCGGGTAAAAATTGATCTCCGCCAGAGTTGGAAGAGCAAAGGCCGTCAACAGCGCAAAAAGGGCCACACCTAAATGAAGTTTACATCCTGTTTCTCGCTTAAAAGTCCTTATTAATTTCATTTTCCTTCTCCACAGCGATCATTGCGATCGCCGCTATTTCCTTATATTCGCCGTCCATCCCTTTATCAGGGCGTCGCGAAGGGAGCACTGCACGCTTCGCTTACCCGCATAAGATCCTGACTCCCGATCCCTGCGACCACAGCCCCTCGCATTTGGACGGTTCCATTTCCTGCTTGAACGCCTGACACCGCTCCGGCGCGGAGCGCTGCGCTCATCCCGTTGATTGGCCCACGCCTTGGCGGGAGTTTCGGGAGAGCCGCAGCGCCATCATATAACCAACCCCGCCGCCAGGACCATGGCTAAGTCCAACAGATGTTTGCGAACACGCATTATCGAAGTGAAATTTGAGCCGCCAGAATGCGTTGAAAGGCCCCGTGCGATGCAAAAAGTAGCTTGTTGTTACATTTTTAAATTGCTCACAAAAATCATTTAAGTTGAAGTAGACCTTGCCCTAGTCCGGCTTTTCGCAAGGTTTGCTGTCTGTCGAAAAAGTCGCTGAATCAGGTGCGGTTCAACCCCGTCCGCACATTTTTCGGCAAAAGTTAGCGAGATTGGCGGTTTACTGCCAAACTTAGATATACATCAAACAGTTAGACGAACGCAGACTATGAAAATCGGACTTCTAGAAGACGACCAGAATCTGGCGGACCAGCTATTGCTAAATCTGCGGAACTCAGATTTTCAATGCCGCCACTACAATACGGGGAAAGATTTTTTATTCGCCGTCACCCATGACAGCTTCGATTTGCTCATCATGGACTGGCAACTGCCGGATATGGACGGCATCGATATCCTCCGCAAGGTGCGGCAGCAGCAGGAATGGCCGATACCGGTGCTGTTCCTGACTCAGCGCGAAGCGGAAGAAGACATTATTGAGGCGCTGGAGGCCGGCGCCGACGATTACATGGTGAAGCCGGCGCGGCCCGGCGAACTCATCGCCCGGCTAAAAGCGCTGAGTCGGAGAAACCGCACGGAGGAGACGGATGCCGAAGAAGCCAGCTATGGCGCTTTCAGCATCAACCACAAGAAACGGACCATTCAACTGAACGGCGAGCCGCTGACGTTGACGGACAAAGACTTCGACCTGACGACGTTTCTGTTCGAAAACAAAGGCCGCCTGCTGTCGCGCAAGTACCTGCTGGAACGGGTCTGGGGCGTCAGCAGCGACATCAATACCCGCACCGTGGACACTCACATGAGCCGTCTGCGGCGAAAACTGGGAATCAAACCGGAAAACGGATTTCGCATTAAGACCATCTACCAGCACGGTTATCGGCTGGAAGAAGTGGAATAGGCCAGCATTGTCCGGGTATTGCGGCCAACGATTGACGACACTGTGAATATTGGGAGTCTGATTGAAACAGAGCAAACGCCACCTGTTGTGGTTCTGGTTCCTGTGTTGGTTCTCCTGCGCCGGGTTCGCCCAAGAACCCGACAAGATGGAGTGGACCTACACCACCCGGCCCAACGACAGCCTGCAAAGCATCGGTGAGCGCTTCCTGGCGCCCAATCGCGGCTGGGACGCGCTCATGCGCTATAACAGCCTCAACGACGCCTGGTCGCTGACGCCTGGCACGCAGTTAAGAATTCCTGTCGCCTGGCTGCGCCACTATCCACAATCCGCCTCTTTCCTCAATCTGCGCGGCAAAGTGTGGCTGCGTAAAGCGCATTCCTCTCATTACGTACTGGCGACGCAGGAAGCCAAACTCGAAATCGGCGATGAGATCAAAACCGATGAGGGCTCCGCGCTGGTTGGATTCGCAGATGGCAGCGAATTGACAGTCTCCCGTCAATCCATCGTGATCTTCAATACACTGACCCACTACGGCGATACCGGCATGGTGGATACGCGGTTGCGTCTGCTGCGCGGCAAAATGCAGCAGAAGGTGACGCCGCGCAGAGGCCCCGCTTCACGTTACGAAGTCTCCACGCCCTCCGCCGTGGCGGCGGTGCGCGGTACGGCTTTCCGACTGCGGGCGACCGCCGACGTCACCGTGGCGGAAGTTACCGAGGGCGTGGTTGAAGTCTCCAACGCCACCGCCTCCCGCAAACTCTATAAAGGCCAGGGCGCCACGGTTGGCTCCGGTTCCGTATTTTCTGAAATTCAATTGCCGGAAGCGCCGGAGGTCTCCGCCTCGGCAGTGTATAACGCCGCTCCGGTGACTTTGAGCTGGGCCCCGGTGACCAATGCGACGGCGTACGTGATCGAAGTATTTAAAGGCGATGGGAAGGAGCTGCCGGTTTTTTCCCAGCAGATTGACGCCCCGCTGGTTGAGTTGCCTGACCTGGGTAACGGCGACTACCGTTTACTGCTACGGGCGGTGGACCTGGGAGGATTGGAGGGCGTGGATACGGAAGTGCGCTTCAGGGTGGAGCAAAAGGCGGAGCCGGCGCAGCTGATTACCCCGCTGACGGGGGCGTTGCTGCGAGAGCCCCGCCCCGTCTTCCGCTGGCGACTGGACACGCCAACCCAGATGTCCAGCCTTGAAATCTCCGCCGATCCCCAGTTCTCCGCCCTCTACACCCGCACCCCCTTCTCTTCCATTTCCAGCGCCCAAGCCGAACGCGACCTGAATGCAGGCGAATATTTCTGGCGTATCGCCACATTGGCTGGCGGCGACGATTTTTCCTATAGCGAGCCGCGGAGATTCACCATTCTGGGAAAGCTTGACGACACCCACGTCATTGCGGTGAATTATTTTGACGAAAAAGCGAAAGTGTTCTGGAAAAGCGTGGCCAATGCAGACCGGTATATACTTCAGTTGGCGGAAGACGAATTTTTCAGCCGGGTCATTGAAGAGCAGCAAGTGGAGAAAACCTCCGCCAATCTCCGTTTGACTCCGGAAAAGACATATTGGATTCGCATCAGACCTGTTGCAGGGCCACTCTATTCGTCGAACTTCGGCGCGATCCAGGCGGTCAGAATAGAGCCGTAGACTCCGCCAGACCCGTTATTCCCATAAGGCGTATCGGGCGCAAGCAACGTCAGGGCTAGTTCACTCACAGCAGTATTTCACTAACAACACTGTTTCGCTCACAACAAAAAGGGCCTTTATGGGATGATCCCAGGCAAACCTGATGCGCAGCCCAACCCGCCGCCCCAGCGGGACAACGCTTCCCAAGTCCGCCATAGCCGCGGCTTCCCCGTCACCGAGCGCTATCTATTCGCCGCCATTCTGGTGGGACTCTGCTTCCTGTTGATATCCAGCGGCTGGATGCAGCGACTGGATTACCTGTTTTATGATTTCTGCCTCAAGGTGCGCCCAGTCAGCACCAGCACGACCAGCGTCATCGTCGCCATCGATGAGAAGAGCCTGTTGGAATACGGCCGCTGGCCTTGGTCGCGGGATCGCCACGCCGCCCTGATCAAACGCCTGCGCAATTCCGGCGCCCGCGCCGTGGCCTTCGACCTGCTGCTGTCAGAACGCAGTTCTCCAGAGGCTGATAAGGACTTCGCTCAAGCCATGGCGGAATCCGGCAAGGTGTTTCTGCCTCTGCATATCGATCATGTCGGCAATACCGGCCACCTCACCGAGATTCTGCCCATCGCGCAGTTCATCGACACCGCAGAAGGCCTGGGACACGCCCAGATGGAACTGGACGCTGACGGCATCGCGCGGGGGTTATATCTGTATCAGGGCCTGGGAGACAGTCATTGGCCGAGTCTGGCGCTCTCGGTATATCAGAACCTGTATCCCGACGAACACCAGAAGAAAGAGGAGCTGGATAACGGCGGCGCCTTCAATGTCCGCGAGCAGTATCGCCTGATCCCCTTCATCGGGCCGCCGGGCAGCTTCCCCACGCTGTCTTACAGCGAGGTTATGCATGGCGAGCTTCCTCCTGACTATTTCCAGAACCGGGTCGTATTTGTCGGCGCCACCGCCGCCGGTCTGGGAGACTTCCTGCCGACGCCGGTATCCGGCGCCTCCACCAGCATGGCGGGGGTGGAAGTGCACGCCAACGTATTCGAGGGACTGGTGCGCAAAAATATGCACCGCCTGATTTCTCCCACCTGGCAATATCTGCTGTCACTCAGTCTGGTGCTGATCGCCGCTCTGGTGTATCCGCGGGTGTCGCCAGAGAAAAATCTGCCATTGACCCTCGCCTTGGCGCTGTCAGTGCTGGTGTTCAGTTATTTGCTGCTGAGGGTGGACCACCAATGGTATCCGCCGGCGGCGGTCGTGCTCTCCCTGATATTCGCCTACCCTTTCTGGAGCTGGCGACGCCTGAGTCGCCTCAACCAGTTTCTGAATCAGGAGTTGAAGCGACTGGAGGAGGAGCCGCGCCTGCAACAGGGCGGCATCTATGACTCACCCCAACAGTGGGCGCAACAAGTCACCCGCCTGCTTAAACCTGCACTGTGGGAGTTTCGTGAAATCGCCCCAGGAGGACAGAAGCGTATCGATTTGAACGCCGATGCGGGCATGATGGAGATCCTTCTGCCTGTATCCGACGCGGTCGGCAAAATGGCGTTATACATGCGCTTCGAAGATCATCCTGACCAGCTCCAGCAGACCGCCGACTACCTGCAGCGCCTGTATCCCCGGCTGATGCAGAAAACCACTCTCCGTCAGCCTTCCAGCGAACTTATTGACCGCCGTATCTCCCAGGTGCGCTTCGCTATCGCCGCTATCCGCGACATGCGCAAGTTTGTATCCGAAACCATCGCCAACATGCCCGACGGCGTGCTGGTGGGCGATGAGGTCGGCCGTATTCTGTATCTGAACGAACACGCCAGCCGCTGGCTAAGCGCTAACGCGACCGCCAACGCCTATATCGCCGAATGCATGCCTATCGCCAATAAGTTCACGCCGGCGTTGTGGGATTCCGTAGTGCGCAAAGTGCTGGTGGCGGGCGAAGCGCAGTCCATGGAATTACACACCCGCAACACCGCGGTCCTGATCTCCCTGGCGCCTATGCGCTTCACCCATTTGAACGCCAACGGCATTATCGTCAACTTCTCCGATATCACACCGATACACGAAGCCCAGCAAAAACGTCTGGAGACCATTCACTTCATTTCTCACGACCTGCGCGCGCCGCTGGCCTCGCAGTTAGCATTGCTGGACACCCTCAGCGCGGCGCTGCCCGACGCCAAACTGGCGTCCAAGATCGACGCCGCCCGAGAACTGACGCAAAAGAGCCTGGGCATGGCGGAAGCCTTCCTGCAACTGGCGCGGGTGGAAGCGGCGGACCACATTCACTTTTACGACTGCGAGCTGTTGGATATCGTGGATAACGCGGTGGACTCCATCTCCCCCAGCGCCCTCACCCGGGGCATTGCGGTGCAGGTGTACTGCGAAGAGGATTCATTGCCCATCAAAGCCAATGCGGACCTGTTGGAGCGAGCCTTGGTCAACCTCTTACATAACGCAGTCAAATTCACGCCGCAGAATCACAGCATCGAGTTGAAGCTGGAAAAAGCCGACGCCAGTACCCTGATTCACTTACGCGATCAGGGACCGGGCATCGCCGCCTCAGAAATCCCCTACCTGTTCGAACGTTTTCGCCGCACCCATGCCTCAGAGCAGCAGGGCGTACAAGGCAGCGGCCTGGGCTTGCGCTTCGTCAAACTGGTTATCGACCGCCACGGCGGCGCGATCCAAGTAAACAGCGCACTGGGTGAAGGGACGGAATTCGTGATCGAGTTGCCTGACGCGGAGTGACGTCAGCGTACATTTGACAGTGTTTCACAGGAGCCCGCTTTCGCATTGGGCGTTTTAGGAGATACTTGAGGTAACTCTCCTGTAAACAGCGCTTAGATACATAAAGTGTCAGCGCCAGAAAGCCCTTTTTATGATTCGATTTTCATTTTGCAAAGCGGCCCTGATCGGTCTGTGCTTCATACTGACGAGCGCCATCGTGTCCAAATTGCAAGGAACGCCGCCGACCAAGGAAAAGAGATACGATTTCAGCCTGCCTCAGGCGAACCTGGAAAAAGCGACGCCGGTCAGCGCCGTCTCTTCGGTATGCGCGTATTCTGAAACCTGTAGTGAAGAAGTGAAGTGGTCGCGCGCGCCGATGGTCGCCCAATCAACGCCCGTCCAACCCATCAAAGCCAACAACCCAGTCCGTTAGAAATGCGGCGCGGCGTCTGTTAACCCCGCACCGCGCCATTATCAGCTTTGCAGCAGTTTTATCAGTTCCGTCATAGCGCGACTCAACTCATCCACCGCACTTTTGTTTTCCGTGATCATCAGCCATTTTTCATCCTGATTTTCAGGATTCCACAGCCAACAGGCGCGCTGATTCAAATCGCAGCCGGTGCGCACATAGGGATCGACGCCAAACACCTTAAAGCGGGAGACATTGTGGCTGACGTTCGCGCTCAGGTAATTGGTTTCCTGCAGGACGATTTCGTTCCGTGAGTTAACGCTGACGCGGTAAACGATGCCTTCTTCTTCATTCAGCTTGCGTATGCGGGAGGGGATGTAGACATTGGCGGCCAACAGGCTGTTGATGTGTTGCACCAACGCGCTCTGATCCGATCCCGCCAGGTATAGTCCTCGCAGCTTCTGCAGGTATTCGCCGCTGCCGTTCTCCACCACTTTGCTCCAATCGATGGAGGTGGACTCCGCCGTCTGCTTGGGCGGCTTGAGCTGGTCATCCAGACGCGTGATGGAGCGCAGGCTCTCCTCGTAGTACTCGCCTTCACTGCCAGCGAGATTGACGTAACGAACAAAGGCTTCCCGCGCTTTCTCGTACTCGCCCGATTTCATCGCCACCCGTCCCCGGTAGAAATAGTATTGGACCGTTGGCGTAATGTTGAGCTCGGCAACTTTATCCAGCGCCTCCTGCGCCTGGGCGAACCTTTCCGCTTCGATGCTCTCTTCGGCGACAAATAACAATCTGCGCATTTCATGCTCCGGCGCCAGGGAGTCCGCGTTAGCCTGACAGGCGAAGCTGAGCGCTAAAATCAATAACGTCCGACGAAACATTCTATACACCTCATACACACTTACTACCGAATTATAAGCATAGTTACAGATCGGCGGCTAAGGTTTAACGCAATTTTCATTCTATCGGACGATTACGTCACAGTACTTTCATGATTACAGCATAGGCTCTACCCTTTATTGAAAGGATGCGACGCCGCTCTCCACCTGACGACAGCGTTGCGACGCTCGGCGGACGTCTGACTGAATGGGACCCCTCAGCTTTATGTATCCGAAAATTCATTTTCCGGTTAATGAACTGAATAAAATCCAGCAGTTAATTGAACTCGGCGGCGGCAATGTCCAGCACGAAATTCTGGATACCGTTGAATTCCGCGGCTACCGACTGCCGCTGTACCTGATCAAAGTCGGCTCCGCTGGCCCCGACAAGCCAGCACTGGCTCTCACTGGCGGCGTGCACGGTCTGGAAAAAATAGGCACGCAGGTTATCCTGGCCTTCATGGAGTCCCTGTTGAAGCAGTTGATCTGGGATGAGGGACTGAAGGAAGAGCTGAACCACCTGCAACTTTATTTTCTTCCCGCCCTTAACCCTGCCGGCATGATGCGCAAGACCCGCGCCAACGGCAATGGCATAGACCTGATGCGTAACGCCCCAGTGGACGCCGAAGCCCGCGTCCCGCCCCTGCTGGGCGGCCACCGCCTGACCACTCGCATTCCCTGGTATCGCGGTCAGAAGGGACAGCCAATGCAAAAAGAGGCAGTGGCTCTCTGTGATTTTATTCGGGAACGCCTGTTTCCGGCGCCGTTCAGCATGGCGCTGGACTGTCACTCCGGCTTCGGTTTCAACGATCAGATCTGGTTTCCTTACGCCTACAGTAAAGAGCCAATTTATCACCTGCCGGAGATCTTCGCGCTGCGCAACCTGCTGTTCGAAACCTATCCCAACCATGTCTACACCTTCGAACCGCAGTCCCGGGTCTACACCTCCCATGGCGATTTATGGGACTACCTGTACATGGAGGCGAAAGCCGCCAACCGCCTGTTCCTGCCTATCACCATGGAAATGGGCTCCTGGCTCTGGATCAAAAAGAATCCGCGCCAGCTTATCCAGTTACTGGGCTTCTTCCATCCCGTGCTTCCCCATCGATTGCGCCGCGTTCTGCGCCGCCACCTTATCTTCATCGACTTTCTGAAAAACGCCGTGCGTTCTTACGGCAACTGGCTGCCGGACAAACGCCAGCGCAAGCACTATGAACTGGCGGCGTTATCACTGTGGTATGAGTCCTGATTATGAACCAGGCCCATGAGTTTCCAGCGCGGGATCAATATGATTTGATCCTGCTGCGGGGATGGATGCGGGACGGGCGCCACTGGGAAGGCTTCGACGCCCAATTGCAGGAGGCCCTGGACGCAAAGGGGCTGGACGTTCGCGTACACACCCTGGATATCCCCGGCAACGGCGTTCGCAACCAGGAAACCACCCCCGCCACTATCGCCAGTATGATCTCCGGACTGCGAGAACACTGGCAAACGCAGCGCCCTCTGGTGCTGGTGGGTTTATCCATGGGCGGCATGTTAGCCACGCAATGGACCTATGATCATCCTGAAGACGTCGCGGGACTAGCGCTGATCAACGCCAGCATGCGTCCCTATGGCGCGCCCTGGAGTCGCCTGCGGCTGCGTGTATGGCCCAAGGTGCTGAAAGGCGTCGGCGTCACCACCGCCCGTCGGGAAAAGCTTATTATGCAGCTCACATTGTCTCATTTATTGCGCACCCGTGAGCGCCTGCGTCTCTGGACCGGTTGGAGCCGTGAGCGCCCGGTGCGCACGGTTAATGCTCTGCGTCAGCTGGCGGCGGCGGCGCGTTTTAGTTGCCCGTTTGATTTCGCGCCGAACCGGCCCTGCCTGATTTTGTGCAGTCTTGGCGACAAACTGGTGGACCCGGAATGCTCTATCGCCATGGCGCAGGCCTGGCAAACCCGTTGCGTCACGCATCCTACAGCCGGGCACGATCTGCCGGTGGAAGACCCGCACTGGTTGCGGCTGCAATTGCTCAATTGGCTCATACCGCTATGCGCACAGGCGGAGGCTAAGCGCCTTCTCACCTGATCAGGGCCTCCGCCACATTTGGCCATGATTCGTCAGCGCATTGCCCCGGGAGCCCCCATCGTCGCGCCTGATTTCGTTGTTGTAATGACAATCACAAGGCAACAACAGAACAGGACAGAGACATGAAACACCCCGTACTGAACCCAAATAAATTCACCCGCATCAGCGCCACTCTGTTTTCCGTGGCCATGATCGCAGCGTGCAGCTCGCAAAATCTAACGCCGGAGTCTTCACCTTCCGAAGACTTTGCTGTAAAGTCAGCGGCCCATAACGTGGAAGTCGCCGACAATAATAGGGATGTGTCAACTTCGGAAGCCGATGAGCTGTATAGCTACGGTTTATCCCAGGCCGATGACAACCCAGAAATAACGACATCGAACGCCGCTGAAACAATAAACGCTGCAGGAACAACTTCTGACAGCACAACAACCGAAGTAACAAGCGCCTCGACCACGGAGGGAAATGATATGACTGTTCTAGTACTTGACGACGCAACAGCCGCAGCCCTGGAAAAAGAGTATGGCGGCGCGAACCAGTTCGCAGGCGTCGAACCACCTCAACCCCGCGTTATCTTCTACCCATTGGAGAAATCCAATCTGAACCAGGAAGATATGTCGGCGCTGAAACAGCATGCGGATTTTCTTAGCGTGCACCCTAACTACCAAATCCAAATACACGGACATACTGACGCATCCGGCCAGGCCTCTTACAACGAGCGACTGTCTGCAGAGCGTGCGCAGCGTGTAGCGGATTACCTGTTGAACAACGGCGCTCGCCCCGAGCAGGTGGAAGTTTTCGGCTGGGGAAGCCGCGAGCCGTTGCTGACCTCCTCTCACCATGAGAAGAACCGTCGCGTCGAGTTGATTTACCTGAACGATCAGGTGGCGGTGTACGGCGCGCCCCAGATCATGGAGCATAACTCTGCGGAAGTCAGCGAAACATTCTAAGTGCTGATTGACGGAAACTGGCGGCCATCATTGGCCGCCAAGATCCACGCCCTTCACTTCTCCTCGCTTTTTGTGACCGGCCCCATGGGTTGAGGTCGGTCATAGAAAAAGCCCTGCAAGACCGGAATCCCCAACTTCACCATGCGGCAGGCGATATCCCGGCTTTCCACACACTCTGCAATACAATGCATGCTGCGTAAGCGGGCGATTTTAACCAGAGATTCAATCACGATTTCCGCAGACGGATCTTCCAGCACCCGACGTACGAAACCACCGTCCAGCTTGACGTAATTCACCGGTAATTCGCTCAGATAACCATAGCTGGCGGAACCACTGCCAAAATCATCCAAGGCGAAACGATATCCCTTCTGCGCCATGCTGCGGATAATCTCCCGCGTCTGGGCGATATCAGCGAGCGCCACACTCTCCGTTACTTCAAAGCAGACACGGGAGCGATCAATGCGATACTTCTCCGCCCAGCCTTCCACCTCTTTGAAGAAGCCATGATCGTTAAATGTGGCGCCACTTAAATTAACGTTATAGATAAACTCCAATCCCACGCTACTGGACATGCGCCGGAACAGGGTTTCCGTCACCCAGCGGTCGATGATGGGCATAAATCCAAAACGCTCCGCCACAGGAATGAAGCTGCCAGGACTGACCATCTCATCCTGTCGCCGCAGGCGAATCAGCACTTCACATCCCGGCATGTCCACCGCATCGCCGTTTTCATCCACACAGAAAATGCCCTGCTGGTACAGCTCGAACTGTCCCATCTGGATAGCGTTTTTCAACTGCGACAACCACTCCAGTTCGCCGTGATAACGCATCATGACGGTATCGCCGGCATGGTAGACTCTGACTCGGTCGCGCCCGCTTTCCTTGGCCTGATAACAGGCGATATCGGCGCGGGACAGCACCGCCTGACGGCTATTGTCCTGGTCCGTGATAAAGGTGACGCCAATGCTGGCGCCCACGGAAAACACCAGATCCTCGTAGGCCAACTGACAGTGTGAAATGGTCTGTCGCACCTGCTCCGCCACCGCCAGCGTTTGCGCTTCGGTGACGCCCTCAATCACCAGCGCGAATTCATCGCCACTGATGCGCGCCAGCATGCCGCGCTCCGGCGTATTCTTGCGCAACAGGGACGACAGTTTTTTCAGCAACAGATCGCCCACCTCATGGCCGCAGGTGTCATTAATCAGTTTGAATTGGTCCAGATCGATATAGAGCAGGCCCGACACCAGATGGTTGGTGTTCTCGCTTAACAGCCGGTGCAGATAATTGTCCAAAGCGCGGCGGTTGGGTAGATCGGTCAGCGGATCATGCAGCGCCTGATGCTCCAATTGCCGACGCAACCGCACTTCATCGCTGATATCCCGCAACACGATCACCGCGCCGTTACTGAGTCGGTCGCCCCGTCCTCCACCGCCGACGACCCGGCGAATGCGGGTTTCCAGGGTTCGGGAACCATCTTCAGCGGACTCAAAGGCATAACTCTCTATCTGCGCATCGCGTTGCGTCTGCGCCAGGAAAAACTCCACCGGATTTGCAGGATGCCCAGGCGCTTTCAACGTTTTGAGAGGACAGATCACCACAAAGGGCTTCTCCATGGCCGCGCGTTCGCTCCATCCAGTCAGCTGCTCCGCCATGGGATTCATAAACACTACATGGGCGCGTTCATCGACTTTGATCACGCCGTCACTGATCGACATCAGCGTGGTCCGCAGCCGGTTGCGTTCGGTGGCCAGCATGCTGCGGATGGTGCGATTGGTTTCAAAGTTGGCGGTCACCACATAAGCCAGCAAGGTGCAGGTTCCAACGAACGCCATTTTCACACTGATCATAAAGTCGCTGGAGACGCCTTGCGCACCCTCGCCCAACACCAGCGCCGCCAGCGCGACCAGACTCAGGCTGGCGCCCTGCTTACCCAAGGTGATGGAGGTATAGACGACATAAGGCAGCAACAGAAAAAACAGGGTCCACGCCTTGTCGGGAGTAATCACAAAGGCGGCGGTGAAGAACATGGCCACCCAGGAAGTCTGAGTCAGCCAGCGCAACACCAGACGATAGCCGGACGGCGGCTCTATCCACCAGAATCGAATCAGCGGAGTGACAATCATGATGCCGATGGAGTCGCCCAGCCACCAGGTCATCCAGGTAGCTCCGGCCTGTCCCGGAGTGATCAGTCCACTGGAGAGTTGTCCCGCCACGCCTAATCCCGCGCCGAACAGCGGCGCCAGCAAGGCGGCCAGGCCGATGAAGCGCAGGCTGTCGCCGACGCTGCTGAGATAAGGGGTAATGCCAAAGTAACGGATCATCAGCATCGCGCAGGCGACTTCGCTGAGCTGGCCAATGCCGCCGATAACGCCGTTGAGAATCGACTGATGCAAGGTCATCGCCGACAGCAATTCGCCCACGATGATGACCGGCGCCCAACGCCAGCCGCTGAACCAGATCATGGCCAGCGCCAGCCCTGAGGGCGGCCACAATGGCGTCACGCCGCCGTAATACACATCCAGCAGCAACCCCAGGCGACCACCCAGGTAATACAGCGCAAGCAACAGGACGAAGTTGATGGAGTAGCGAATTAGCTGCATGAGCCGTTGATTTCTTTCCCCGGGAAAATCATGCGTTATAAAAACTATATGTCATACAGCCAACTTTTCTAACTTTACGCTCCCTGTTTCTGCAGTCTGCGAAAAATCATTGCAAGCTCAGCCGCAACAGGCCGTAGATTTACATAGCGGCAAGCGCCGCTCAATAGGCCATTTTGTGGTGGCGGGAAGGATAATTTTCGTCTATCTGTTAAAGACGCGCCCTTTGAAAAAAATCAAAAAGTCGACAATGCTCCAAACCAACCGGACATCACTTCGGGAGACTTCTGCATGGAATTCAACCAGTATCTGACCGTTCTGGCCAAGAATGACGGGTCCGACCTCTACCTGAGCACCGGCGCGCCGCCCTGCGCCAAGTTTCACGGTAAATTGAAACCCATCGATAAAACCCCTATTCCGCCGGGCAGAATCATGGAAATCGCCAACTCCATCATGGATGAAGAGCAGCGTGAGCAGTTCGCCCATGAGCTGGAAATGAACCTGGCGTACAGCATTCCCCAGGTTGGCCGTTTCCGGGTCAACATCTTTAAACAGCGCAATGAAGTCTCCATCGTCGCCCGTAATATCGTGACCGATATTCCCAACGCTGACAGCCTGGGGCTGCCCCCTATCCTGAAAGAAGTATTGATGTCGAAACGGGGTCTGATTCTGTTCGTTGGCGCCACCGGCTCCGGCAAGTCCACCTCTCTGGCGGCGCTGATCGATCACCGCAACAGCAATAGCGGCGGCCATATCATTACTATCGAAGACCCGGTGGAGTTCATTCACAAGCACAAGAAAAGCATCATCAACCAGCGGGAAGTGGGCGTCGATACGCGCAGCTACCATAACGCGCTGAAAAACACCCTGCGGCAGGCGCCGGACGTGATTCTGATCGGCGAGATCCGCGACCGGGAAACCATGGAGCACGCGCTGGCTTTCGCGGAAACCGGGCACCTGTGTATTTCCACCCTGCACGCCAACAACTCCAACCAGGCGCTGGACCGCATCATCAACTTCTTTCCGGAAGAGCGGCGTAATCAGTTGCTGATGGACTTGTCGCTGAACCTAAGAGCCTTCGTCTCTCAACGTCTGGTGCCAACGATTGACGGCAAGCGCACCGCCGCCATCGAGATTCTGCTGGGTACGCCCACAGTCAGTGAACTGATTCTGCGCGGCGATATCGACGGCATCAAAGAGATCATGCAAAAGTCGGAAAACATAGGCATGCAAACCTTTGACGCAGCGCTGTTCAAGCTGGTGCAACAGGAAAAAATCAGCGTGGAGGAAGCCCTGAAAAACGCCGACTCCGCCAACAACCTGCGTCTGCGCATCAAACTGCACGCCGGGGTGGAAGTTCCCACCAGCCTGGGCGATGAAAAAGTTGAGGACGCCGGCCCCGAAGAACTGGCGGCCAAGAAGCCCAGCAGCGGCTTTTCTCTCAGCCTGCAGGAAATTGAAGAGGACGACGAGGAGGATAACGACCCCTTCAAACCTAAAAATTGACCCCCAGCCAGTCTCCTGTTTTCCCGCAAGCGAGATACAGCCGCTTGCGGGCTGCGATAGCAGTTGTCAGCCGTTCCGGCTTCCGCCAAACTGAACCGCCTCAAAGACTTAGCTTTAACTCCAGGGTTGGCTACAGGCTTTGTAGCGGCAATTAATTTGCCGTGACGATTAAATTCAATAACAACGAATTTGCATAACAACTAAAAAGCACATCACACCAGGAAGTAGACGTTATGACCCCACTCAGTCCAGTCGACCAGATATTCCTCTGGCTGGAAAAGCGCCAACAGCCTATGCATGTCGGCGGTCTCCATATTTTCAGTTTCCCCGACGACGCCGACGCCAAATACATGACGGAGCTGGCGCAGCAACTGCGCGCCTACGCCACGCCGCAGCCGCCGTTCAACCGCCGCCTGCGCCAGCGCTGGGGGCGTTACTATTGGGATACTGACGCCCAGTTTGATCTTGAGCACCATTTCCGCCATGAGGCGCTGCCCAAGCCCGGCCGTATCCGGGAGCTGCTCGCGCATGTTTCCGCAGAACACAGCAACCTGATGGACCGTGAGCGCCCCATGTGGGAATGCCATCTGATTGAAGGCATTCGCGGACGCCGTTTCGCGGTGTACTACAAAGCGCATCACTGTATGCTGGACGGCGTCGCCGCCATGCGCATGTGCGTGAAATCGTATTCTTTCGATCCCGCCGCGACGGAGATGCCGCCGATCTGGGCGATATCAAAAGACGCCAGACCAGCGCGCGAGGCGCACGCTCCCACCGCCGGCGATCTGGTTCACAGCCTGTCGCAACTGGTGGAAGGCGCCAGCAAACAAATCGCCACGGTCCCCACACTGGTCAGAGAGCTGGGCAAGAACCTGCTGAAAGCCCGCGATGACAGCGACGCTGGCCTGATCTTCCGCGCGCCGCAAAGCATTCTCAATCAACGCATTACCGGCTCACGCCGATTCGCCGCCCAGTCCTACGCGCTGGAGCGCTTTAAGGCGATCGGCAAGGCGTTCCAGGCCACGGTCAACGATGTGGTGCTGGCGGTGTGCGGCAGCGCTTTGCGTAACTATTTGCTCAGTCGCCAGGCGTTGCCCGATCAGCCCTTGATCGCGATGGCGCCCATGTCCATCCGCCAAGATGACAGCGACAGCGGCAATCAAATCGCCATGATTCTGGCCAACCTCGGCACCCACATCGCCGACCCGGTGCGTCGATTGGCGGTGACCCAGGCTTCTGCGCGGGAGTCCAAAGAACGCTTTCGTCAGATGACGCCGGAAGAAGCAGTCAATTACACGGCCCTCACCCTGGCGCCTTCGGGCTTGAATCTGCTGACAGGCCTCGCGCCCAAATGGCAGGCGTTCAATGTGGTGATATCCAACGTGCCCGGCCCGGACAAGCCGCTGTACTGGAATGGCGCGCGTCTGGAAGGCATGTATCCGGTATCAATCCCGGTGGATTACGCCGCATTAAACATCACGCTGGTAAGCTATCGCGACCAACTGGAGTTCGGCTTCACCGCCTGCCGCAGAACCCTGCCGTCCATGCAGCGGTTACTGGACTATATCGAGCAAGGCATCGCCGAGCTGGAGAAAGCAGCGGGAGTCTGAGCCGCGATCAAGCGAAGGCGCCGCAGTTGGCGCGCGCCTTCGCTTCGGTTAACCTAAGCGCTCTCACCGCCGGTTAAATTCGGCAATAGGAGAAATAACTACATCACTAAGGAAGTGAAAAATGAAAATCAAAGATATTAAAACCACACCCTACCTCGAACAGACCACTCTCTGGCCCGCCAGCGGCAGACATATTCTGGCGCATCAGAATCAAGACACACTCATCGTTTATCAGGCTTATCGACCTGAAATCGGCGAGTACGCCATCAAACACGGTCGCTTCGGCGGCGCGTACAGCTACTCCCGCATGAGTTGGATTAAACCCAACTTTCTGTGGATGATGTATCGTTGCGGCTGGGGCATGAAGGAAGGCCAGGAGGTAGTGCTGGGCCTGAGAATACGCAGACAGTTCTTCGAAGACATCCTGAGCCAGGCGGTTCCCTCTTCCTACAATCCGGAAGAGTTCCCAACTCAGGAAGCCTGGAAGGAAGCCGTGCAAAACTCCAACGTGCGTCTGCAATGGGACCCGGATCATACGCCGAACGGAGCCAAATGCGAGCGCCGCGCCATTCAGTTGGGACTACGTGGAGACATGCTCGCCCGCTATGGCAAAGAAGAAATTCTGGAAGTGATCGACTTCAGAGAGTTCATCGCTGAGCAACGCGCTCACGCCACCCCGGAACGCTATGCGGAGCTGATGACGCCACAGGAGCAGGTGTTTATCCCCTCTGACGCCAAAGTCAGCGCCCGTTTGCGTCTGGACTCTCCAGACTGACCAACGCTTGCGGGCATTTCCGCCGCAAGCGCACTCTCTTTCTCCTCCTCCCTTCCTCTTTCTCTTCCTCCCTTCACCCTTCACCCTTCACCCTTCACCCTTCAAAGCAAAATACCAGCAACAGATTGTTCGCTGGCAGCCGCTTGAGATTTTCCAGCTTGAAACCATAGCGCAACGCCAGCGCTTCAATGTCCGCCAGATCTTTCAGTCCTGCGTCAGGATCGCGGGTTTTCACCCACTCATCCAAACCCTGATTGCCTAGACTGGTGAATGCTCCGTTTTCATTAAACGGACCATAAACGCAAAAGGGAGACTCCACGTGTAAGCGCTTGGCGACGCCCGCAAACAACGCTTCCACAGGCGTCCATCCGATAAAATGCAACGTGTTCGAGGTATAAGCCGCATCAAAGATTTCAGTCAGCCCCCAATCCCCAGCCGTCACATCCAGCGCTTTGGGCGGTAAAAGATTATCCAGACCCGCCTCCTCCACCCAGGCGCAAATACCCGGCAAGGCCTCCGCCAGATCCGTCGGCAACCATTGCAGATGAGGCATGCGCTCAGCGATATACACCGCGTGCTGCCCGGTGCCGGCGCCGATTTCCAATACTGTTTTCACATTGGCGAACGGCTCTCGCACCGCCTCGGCGATCGGGGCCTGATTCCGCAAGCAGGCTTCAGCGACAGGTTTCACAACTGGGTCTCCTTAATGTTTTATCCGGGTTGAATCATTTCCAAATCCTCCGGATATTGCAACCTATGCCGTTGGATAGAAAAGCGGCAAGCAGTCAGTCTAAAAAATACACTGATCATAAATTACCAAAATCTCCGCAATCCCTACGAAATAAAGGGCTCCCATCGTTTTCCAAAGAGATATCCACAGGATGTGTGGATATCTGAATCGCATTCTCAGATTACAAATCAATCAAATTTATCGTAATGCGATCAGACTCCTGATCGCCGGGCGGCGAAATTTAGAGGTGGAGAGAAGCCGTCAGCGTCGGTATTCTTCGAGAAATCTACTCAACTAAGGAGGTCGATGTGAGTAAACCCAAAATTCTCGTCTTTGCCGGCAGTCTGCGTAAAGACTCTCTGAACAAGAAACTGGCGCGCGCGGCGGGTCGCTATGCGGAAGCCGCAGGCGCCGAGGTGACCTTTCTGGATCTGGCGGATTATCCCCTGCCCATTTACGACGGAGACATAGAAAGCGCATCCGGCCTGCCGAAGAACGCGCTCAAGCTTAAGCAGATTCTCGCAGCTCACGACGGATTCATTCTGTCTTCCCCCGAATACAATGGCGGCATCAGCGGCGTTCTAAAGAACATGATCGACTGGGTGTCGCGTCCACTGGAAGGCGAGCCCTCCATGGCGGCGTTTAAAGATAAATGGGTGGCGTTACTGGCGGCGTCTCCCGGCGCCCTGGGCGGCATTCGCGCTCTGCCGATGGTCAGAACCATATTGTCCGGCATTGGTTGCGTGATGATGCCTGAGCAAGTGGCGCTTGGGCAGGCCAACAAAGTCATCGACGCGGAAGGCGCCATCACGGACGAAGCCGCCGCCTCACGGGTGCAACGTCTCAGCGAACGCCTGGTCCGCTTCGCCGCCAAATAACCGCATCGCGCCTTGTATCCTTTGCGGGGCGTCCCCATCTCCCTGGGGAACCCTCCATTCATCAAGGATACAAGGAGCACATCATGGCTCACGTCGTCATTACCGGCGCCAATCGCGGCATCGGTTTGGAACTGGCGCGCCTTTTCAGCCAACGGGGCGATAAAGTCACCGCCATCTGCCGACGCGCTTCCGACGAGTTACAACAACTGAACGTGACCGTTTTGACCGATATCGACATCAGCCAGGACGCATGCGTGGAACAGATTCGCCAGGCCCTGGCGGGACAAGCCGTCGATATTCTCATCAATAACGCCGGCCTGCTGCACCATGAAACCCTGCCCAGCCCCAACTGGGACACCATGCGCGCGCAATTCGAAATCAACACGCTGGGCCCCCTGCGCGTAACCAGCGCACTGATGGAGAACCTGCATAAAGGCGCCAAGGTAGGACTGATCACCAGTCGCATGGGGTCAGTGGCAGACAATAGCTCCGGCGCGTACTACGGTTACCGCATGTCCAAGGCTGGCCTCAACGCAATTGGTAAATCTCTGGCGCTGGACCTGAAAAGTCGCGGCGTGGCGGTGGCGTTGCTGCACCCGGGCTATGTTATTACGGACATGACCGGGCATTCCGGCGATATCACTCCCGACGTATCAGCGAAGGGACTGGCCGCACGCATAGACGAACTGACGTTGGAGAACTCAGGGAAGTTCTGGCATGCGAATGGGGAATTGTTGCCCTGGTAAGTCGGACAAAAATGTAGGCCGGGCGACCATCGCCCGATGAGCTTGCCCTGTCCCGCGGAATGCGCGAGACAGGGCTCAGACAGCGAAAGCGGGTTCAGGGCAAAGAGTACGCCACCCCTTCCTGCCGCGCTTCATGGATATCATCCGGGGTATCCACATCGCACAGCACCCCGCGATCCTCCACGTCCAAACGCAATAACGCATCGCTGTAACGCTGCAACACCGACTTCGCTCCGGCGTCGCCGCCCAGGGCCATCAATTGCGGGTAAAAGCGGCGTCCGAAAATTACCGGATGTCCCTGCCGCTCGTGGTAGAAAGGCGCGACGATGCGCTCTTCCTCTCCACGCTCATGCAGCGCAGCCAGCGTGCTCGCGCGAATGTAAGGCATATCCGCCAACGCCACGCCGCAAAACATCCAGTCCCGTACTTGCGACACCCCCCAGGCCAATGAGGCGCCCATACCCGCCTCCGCGTGGGGACAAACCGTATAGGGAACGTCAAGGCGATCCAACAATGCAGTGACGGCGTTGTGTCCGGGTCTGACCACTACCAGCACCGGTTGCTCCGTCGCCGTCAACGCCGCCAGAGTGTGCGCCAGCAGCGCACGTCCGTCTCTCATTTTAGCCGTCAGTTTGTCCGCGCCGAAGCGGCGGCTCTGTCCTGCGGCCAGCACCAACCATCCCATAATTATTATAATCTCCCGGCTATATTCATGTTTTCAGCCGCAACGGCAGGTCGCGCAAGCGTCGTCCGGTCAGCCTGAATACGGCGTTGGCCACCGCCGGCGCTATGGGCGGCGTTCCCGGCTCTCCTACTCCGGTGGGAGCGGCGTCACCACCAACCAGAACCACATCGATTTCCGGGGTTTCATTCATGCGCAATACCGGATAATCGTGAAAGTTTGACTGTCTCACCGCACCCTGAGTATGGGTTATCTCCCCATACAGAGCCGCTGTCAAGCCGAAAATGACGCCGCCTTGCATTTGTGCGATCACCGTATCAGGATTCACCGCCAATCCGCAGTCGACGGCGCATACGACTCGATGCACCCGGATAGCGTCGTTTTCCACAGACACTTCCGCCACCTGCGCGACATAGGTTCCAAAGCTTTTATGGCAGGCTACGCCGCGCGCTCTGCCTGGCGCCAGCGCACCCTGCCAGTCCGCCTTCTGCGCCGCCGCGCGCAGCACTCTTAAATGGCGTGGATGATCACGCAGTAGTTGTTCCCGATAGGCCAACGGGTCCTGACGGGCATGATGCGCCAGCTCATCGATAAAACTCTCCACCACGAAGGCGTTGAAAGAATGCCCGACCGAGCGCCAATAACTGATAGGTACGCCAGAGTCGGCCTTCATATGGCGCACGCGGATGTGAGGAATCGCGTAAGGGACATCCTCCGCGCCCTCATACGCGCTCTGATCCGGCGTGACCATTTTCGCCACGCCTGCGGCCATGCGCACCATGGCTTGCGGCGCCCATGTCGGAGCGACCGCTCCCGCGGCTTCTTTCGCGTAATGATCAATCACCCGCGGCGCGGCGATGTCATGAGTCCAGGCGAGCGCTTCGCCCCCTGGCGACAACGCCGCAGTCAGTCGGTGCAGCGACGCGGGCCTAAATAAGTCATGCTGAATATCTTCCTCTCGCGACCAGATTAATTTCACCGGGCGATCGAAATGTTGCGCGATGGAAACGGCTTCGCCAACGAAATCCTGGCTCAGGCGACGCCCGAACCCACCACCGATAAACGTGGTGTGAATATGAATGTCGGCGGCGGATAGGCCGCATTCTCTTCGCGCCACCGCCCGCGCCACGTCAGGCCCCTGAGTCGGCGCCCAGACGTCGCAACGCCCGTCCCGAAACCAGACCGTGCAATTTTGCGGCTCCATAGTGGCGTGGGCGAGAAACGGAGCGCGATACTCCGCCGTCACTCTCTCTGAAGTTGACGCCAATGCGCTCTCGACATCGCCTTCGCTGCGAACGGCATCTCCGCTTTCCGTGTCCAGCGTTTGCCGGTAGAGATCAAAGACCAACGCGGTATCCAGCGCTCCCAATTCTCCGGCGTCCCATTCAATCTTCAGCTTGTCCCGGGCCTGACGGGCGCGCCAGTATTTATCCGCCACAACGGCGACGCCACGGGGAACCTGTATGACCGCCACCACGCCGGGCATATTCCGCGCCGCCTGATCGTCCAGCGCGCGCAAAGCGCCCCCCGCCGCGGGAGGCCGCGCCATCACCGCATACAACATATCCGGCAATTGCACGTCGATGCCGAAGTCTGCGCGGCCGAAGCTTTTCAAGGAAGCGTCCAGTCGTTGATTGAACTTGCCGATGTAGCGGTAATCCACTGGCGACTTCAAGGTAATGTCAGTCGGCGTGGACTGCCGCGCCGCCAGTTCCGCCAGCTCGCCATAACTCAGCGATGGACCGCCTTCGCGCAAGCGACAGACGCCATGCTCGGTGATGATTGATGACGCCGGCGCATTCCAGACCTGCGCCGCGGCGGCGACCAGCATGGCTCGCCCCATGGCCCCCGCCTCCCGCAATCGCACCCAGTTGCTGCTCAAACTGGTGCTGCCGCCGGTGATTTGCAGACCGAAATCAGGCTGTTCGTAGGCGGAATCCACCGGCGCAAACACGACTTCGATGGAGGCAGGATCGACATCCAGCTCTTCCGCCAGCAACGTACACATGCCCGTGTAGGTTCCCTGCCCCATCTCCACCCGGTCCAGAGTCAGAATAACGCGATTGTCCGGCGTGACCTCCAACCAGGCGTTGGGTCGCAGCGAATTCGTCTCCATCCCTTGCGGCAAGGACGCGCAACCAGGCAACTGCAAAGCGACCATCAGACCGCCGCCAGTGCTGAGGGAAGCCCGAAGCAAGTCTCTACGGGATAATGCAATGGTCTCCATAACCCCTTCCCCCTCTATTTCTGGTTTGAGTTCTGATTGATTTGCGCCGCCGCTTGATGGATGGCGGCGCGAATGCGGGGATAGGTTCCGCAGCGGCAAATGTTGCCGGACATGGCGTTGTCGATATCCGCATCGGAAGGCTGGGGATTTTTCGTCAGCAAGGCGCAGGCGGACATGAGCTGCCCGGATTGGCAGTACCCGCACTGGGGTGTATTCAACTCCACCCAGGCCTGCTGCAACGGATGGGGCTGGTCTGGATCGCCAATGCCTTCGATAGTGGTGATCTTGCGTTCCTGGGCCACGCTCGCCGGAGTAATGCAGGAGCGAATGGGCTCTCCATCCAGATGCACGGTACAGGCGCCGCACAACCCCATGCCACAGCCGAATTTGGTTCCCGTCAGTCGCAACTCATCGCGGATCACCCAAAGCAATGGAGTATCCGGCGTCACATCCACTTCTCTTGGTTCGCCGTTCACGGTTAATTTCATAAAGACGCCCTGTTCGCATTTTGTTGTTATGATGCTCGAAAGACTAAATGACCCACGGTCATTTGTCTATGTAGTAACCGAAAGCGCTGGAGTTCACATGTAGGCGCTTACTTTCGCTCTGCGCGCTTATAACCGTGGCGCCACACAAAACTTTTCCTTATAGTTCGCGTAGTTAAAACATAATGTTTTGTCAGGTAGACCTTTGCGCTAAGGGAGTTCGCTGAGCATGAAGCCGACGTTGGCAATCAAGCGGTTTGTCTTTGTCTGTATCACATTATCCCCAGGCCTCGCCTTCGCCGAGCGCCTGTCCATGACGCCGGATTTTCTGGACTATTTTTCCGTCAATCCTCCACGCACCACGCTGCCTTCCGCACCGGAAAGAGAGCTGCTGGAGCGCTATAAGCCTCGTTTTTTTGCGGCGGAAGGACAGACGTTATTTATCGATTTTTATCGCGACTACATCGCCAACGGCCGTCTGTATGACAAACACGGCGCGCTGATCAGCGAGGACGTCAGTCCGGAAACCCTCAACAAATTCACCTACAATCCAGACGTCTGCTTTTTTTATGACGGCGATGGCGACACGAGTCGACAGGTCGCCTACGGCCGGGTCGACTACGACAATGTCGGGCTGGAAGACGCCAAAACCTGGACCTTTCTCACCTACAACCTGACATTCGCTTATTCCGGGCTGCCGGTGGGCATGCCGGGCTGGAAGTCGATCATGTTGAACCTGCTGGGAGATACCCGTCACTGGCGCAGCCCGGATCAGTACGTCTCCGCCACCATTGCGCTGAATGACCAGCAACGCCCTATCGCCATCACCTTGCAGCAGCATGACTATCTGACCACGTACATTCTGAACCGGGATCTTGAGCTGCCGGAGGATGGCCGCATCAGGCTGGATATCGCCAAGTCATCCAACGAACTGTATCCCCATTCGCCCTCCGAACAGAGACGCCGCGCCGCCACTGCATTGACGCCGGACGACGCGGAATACCTGATCTATGGCGCAGATCGCCCCTTTCTTGGCGGCATGGATGTGACCCACGGCCAAATAGAGATCGAATACACGCTGACGGCGCTGCCGCCGGACGACGCCTTCTATCAATTCAAAGGCGAGCTGGGCGAATCCCACATGTTATGGAACCGCGACGCGCCTTCCGGCGCCGACTACAGCACCGCGCCCGCCCTGAAGCCCAAGTCCATCGCCATGGCCGCGGGATACCGCCGCGAAGATGATCAGGACTACCTCCAGCTACTGCAGGACTGGCGGGACAGCGGTTACGGCAAGCTGCCCGACCATGTCAAAACGGCCTTCATGCGCCGCTTCACCGAAGATCTGCCGGCGCCATGACTGGCCTCCGCCCCTATTCCACCGGATAGGCTGGCAACGGAAAGACGAACTCGCCTTCCACAGGGAAGTGATCCGATAAATCCCAGGTCGTCCAGTGCTCCCATTCGATGAAACGGGGAATGCGCACTCGATTGTGGGAGTACACCGGGGCGACGTGCGCGTTCGAGGTCAACACGTAATCCAGATATTCGGTGTACTTGGAGTCCGCGAAGGTATTCACGCCGCCATCATAGGTATGCGGATACTGGCTCTGTGACGGCGGATCAGCGACGTCCAAAATCGCCAGCATATCCTGATGCTCCGTCGGAAAGTTGAGCTTATCCACATTGAGATCGCCTGCGATGATGACCGGCTCATCCGCCGCCGCCCCTTTGCTGTCGACAAAGGCTTTGTACTGCTGCAAATGCCAGCGCCGCAGAGCGACATCTTCTTCCCCGGTATAGGCGTGGGTATGCGTGCCGAACAGATGGTAAATCTGTCCGCCCTTATCGATTTTGGCGTAATTGGCCCCTTTCGAGGCGAAGCATCCGTCATTGCGGCAGCCTTCGTAGACCATCGTGTCCTGCTCCAGGATCGGCCAACGGCTGGCGATAAAACTGCCTCCCGTCAGAATGCGCCCCAATTTGAAGGGAATCTCCGTCAGGTACGGATATTCCGCCTGCAGATCGCTGCGAAAACGCGCGGTAAGTATTGGGTCGAACACTTCCTGAAACACCACGGCGTCGTAGCCTTTCACGGCTTCCGCCATGGTGGCGAGTCGGTTGGAGGTGTTCTTTGACATCAGGCCCGGCAACAGAGCCCAGGCGTTATAGGTGAGTACTTTGAAGTGATTGCTTTGGGGAGTGCGCTCGCTGAGGGTCCAATCGTTATTGATGACATAGTACACATCATCTCCGCCAGGTCTGGCGTATTGCGAGCGATACGCCAAGTGGCTGTCCACCCCGTCAAACTCTCTGGGGATGGCGTGAATGTCGCGATCATAACGCCAGGGGTCGTCGTCCGCCGCAATCCACATTTTGCTGAAATTCCAGGTTCCTTCGAGTTTCTGCCGCAGCAGCGCCGTACTATTGCGCCCCATTACGGTGGTGTCGAAGAAGTAGGTTTTACCCCACTTGATGCCCTGGTCACGGTTGAAGCGCAGAATTTTTACCGTGGCCAGGGGCGGAATCTCCGTCTCCAGCCGGTCCCATTCCACACCCTCCCGGATGTTGTCGTAACCGCTTTGCGCGGTGCTCAGAGTGACTGTCTCCATCGTGCTGTTGGTCAGGTAGATATAAGTCTCCGCCCAGGACCATCGCGTCAGCAGTAAAAACATCGCCGCTCCCGCCAGCCATTTATATAATCGCCGCATCTCCGTCCTCCCAAGATTGTTATTTTTATCGTCTCTAAGAAGTCAGTGAGCGGAATGTAACAGAACGTCATTAACATAATCGGACCTGAATCACAGATTTAACCCCGTTAAATTAACATTAAAATGAAAACGGAATAGCCTCTGTCATGGCGTACAACACCTGAAAACATAAAAAAAACCATGTGAGACAATATGACCAGCTTCCACACCCCCATTCTTATTGGCGAGGACGGCCAACCTGCATGGGGCCGCTTTTCCCAACCCGTCGGGCAGATCAACTATTGGGATTATGATCTGCGCACCCCCATGGACCAGGCCGTCAGCCCCTTCTTCAAGGAAAAGAAGTTCAACCAGTTTCAGTTCTTCGGCCTGCTCAGTCAGGATTTGATTATCGGCGTCGCCATCGTTGACCTGAAATGGGTCTCCAACGCCTTTCTCTACTGCTTTAACGGCGCGACTGGCGAATATGAGGAATTCAGCTTCCTGCAGCCGCTTGCTCGTAAAACTCAGTTTAGCGTCACCCCGGACAACGGCGACGTGAGTTTCAGCAACGGCAAAAGCGAGTTCGATTTCAATAACTTCCCTTCCGGACACAAACTCGACGTCGTACTGCAAAGCGGGCTGCAGCTCTCCGCCTATCTGGATTTCGGCGTGCGCCAGGACCCGCTGCGCCTGTGCTGCCCCGCTGGATACAACGGCTGGGTCTACACCCAGAAAAGCGCTGGCCTGCCGGTCAGCGGCCATCTGATCTGGAAAGGCCACAAGTACCTGCTGGAGCACATGGGCATGATGGGCTCTTCTGACTGGTCCTGCGGCTTCATGCGCAGAGAAACCGTATGGAAGTGGGCCTGCGTCAGCGGCGTGGACTCCACCGGCCGCCGTCTGGGTCTGAATCTGGCCAACGGCGTCAACGAAACCGGCATGACGGAGAACGCCATGTGGTTGAACGGCATGATGCACCCACTGGAGCCGGTGCGTTTCCGCTTCAACCGCCGCGAGCCTTTCCAGCCCTGGCGGGTTTACTCGGAGAGCAAAAAAATCGACCTCACGTTCACCCCGCGAGGATGTCGCCGCGACAAAATCAATCTGTGGCTGCTGGCCTCTAATTTCCGGCAAATGTTCGGCAGCTACAACGGCCGCATTATCACCGCCCAGGGCGAAGCTATCGATATTATCGATCAGCCCGGATTTGCTGAAGATCACTATGCGAAGTGGTGAGAATAAGCCGGATCGGTAAGAGGTAGACGGAAAACACGACGCCGGCTTCTGGCCGGCTGCGTTTTCTCAAAGATTAGCGGGAGCCAAAACGTTCCCGATTGTTCTGCTTTTCACGGTCGCTTTTGCGCAGCAGAACATAGACTGCGCCGGAACCGCCATGCTGTTTTTGCGCGCTGTGAAACGCCAGGACTTCGTCGAATTCCCGCAACCAGCGATTGACGTAACTCTTGATGATCGCTTCCTGATTCTGATTACGGTCGCCCTTGCCATGCAGGATGATCACCGTGCGCAAGTCGTAACGCAGACAATCGCGCACAAACTGGAACACCTCTACCCGCGCTTCCTCCACCGTCTTGCGATGCAGATCAAGACGCGCTTCGATCTGGTACTGGCCGAGCCGGAGCTTTTTATACACTCCATGCTGCACGCCATCTTTTTTGTATTCCAGCAGGTCATTGCTTTTCAGTATCTCGACATGATCGTCAGAGCTGAGAAAGTTGAGATCCAATAGCTTATGCCTGACGGCGGCCTTACGGCGAACCTCCTGTCCCGGGGTTTCTTCCTTGGTTTTCTTGACGTCCGCCTGATTATGGCGGGGCAACGGCTTGACCCCTGACATCTCTTCGGCAAAAAGATCATCTTTATCTTCTTGCATGGTACTACCCTCTTCTACTGTTAAGCCTGCGCCCGCATCCCTTCGGCGCCATCTTGTTTCGTTCTAACATCTTCGCCCGCGCCAGCGCAAGCCGTCCACAATGCGTAGCCATCAGTGGACGGACCCAAGCCGCCCACTGATTCAAGAAACGGCTGATCGTCGTCAGCTTAGGCAGCGTTCACTTCGGAAATCTGGTCGTTCAGCGTCCAGAAGTCGTAGAGAATACCCAGGCCAAACACACCGCCCGTGACCAAATACAACAGGCCAGTCAGCCATTTGCCCATGTAAAAACGATGTACGCCGAAAAAGCCCAAAAAGGTCAAAAGAATCCAGCTCGCCGTGTAGCTGGTGGAGCCGTCTTTAAAACGACGATCCGCTTCGCGGTCCATAGAGGGGATCAGGAAAAGGTCAATAATCCAGCCAATGCCCAACAGGCCAAGAGTGAAAAACCAGATAGTGCCGGTAACGGGTTTGCCATAGTAAAAACGATGAGAGCCGGTAAACCCGAAAATCCACAGGATGTATCCCATGGCTTTGGAATGCGTGTCATTTTGCATATGCGTCATATTTCCGCTGTAAAGTGGATTTCCATGTTAATGAGACTGGTTAATGGGGTCGGAAGCCCATATATCAACCGGACCACCGTATTTTTACATACCCGGCGGCGAGACCGCCAAGCGCATTGTAATCCCGTCCCACGGCGTTAGCGGTTACAATGCCGGCAGCAGCTTTGAGAGACCCCATTCCCGATGACAGAAAACGCCTCCGCCACCAACCTGTGCATGCACCCGGCGCTGGACCTGCAGTATCAACTGCTGCGCTCCTCCCGCCGCAAATCTGTAGTGATTGAAGTGCACCGGGACCAGAGCGTCAAAGTCCGCGCGCCATTGCGCGTCAGCCAACGGGACATTCACCGCCTGCTCGGGGAAAAAATTCACTGGATTCGCATGCAGCAGCACAAACAGGCGCTGCTGCCGCAGCCTCAGCAAGCCCCGGGTTACGCCACAGACAGTCTCCATTATTTCATGGGCGCGGAGTTCAGGCTGGCGTACCAGCCCAATTTACGCTCCCTGGCGTTGACAGAGGACGGACGTATTTGTCTGCCCGGTCGCTATCAAGAGAACCCGGCCCAGGCGGAAAAGTACCTGAATACCTGGTATCGCAATCAGGCGCAGGCGCTGTTAGAAGAGCGCCTGGCTTTATGGAATGAGCGCATCGCCGCCTGGAATGTGGTTCAACCCACCCTGCGCCTGCGCTTCATGCGGCGTTATTGGGGCAGCTGTAATCGCAAAGGCATGATCACGCTGAATGTGAATCTGGTGAAGATTCCGCTGTCATTGGTGGATTATGTGGTGACCCATGAGCTGTGCCATCTGCGGGAAATGAACCACAGCCCTCGTTTCTATGCGCTACAGGAGCAGTTATTGCCGGATTGGCGCAGCCTGCGCAAGGAAATCCGTCTTTGGGAACAGCGGGTTTTGCCCTGACGCATATCCTCTGCGCGACTATCGACTTACGCCGCCCCAGTCCCTATTTCACCTTCATCGCCTTCACCAGACGATCCAGCGTATTGGCCTGAGTGTGGATGGATTTGCTGCTGGCCGCGACTTCTCCGGCGATCTGCGAAGTGTCCCGGGTGAGGTTGCGCATTTCCTGCAGGTTGTCATTCATGGCGCCGACCGTCGCGCCCTGCTGTTCGACCGCGGTGGCGATCAAAGTGTTCTTTTCCAGAATGTCCCGCACCAGCTCTTTCACGCCGGTCAGCAATCCAACTGTATTTTGTGCGCCGGCGAGGCAGCGCTCCGCATCTTCCCGCCCCTCCAGAATGCCCTTCTCCACTTTCTTCTCCAGATCCTGAATGGCGTTGACGATGGAGTCGATGCCCTCGCTGGCGGTGTAGGCGCGAGTGGCCAGGGTTCTCACTTCGTCCGCCACCACGGCGAAGCCTCTTCCCTGTTCGCCTGCTCTGGCCGCTTCAATAGCGGCGTTCAGCGCCAACAGGTTGGTTTGCTCGGAGATACTGGTGATTTCCCCGGTGGAAGACTGGATTTTCTGTGTGTCCTCGTTGAGCTGGTTGGTCAGATCGACCAGCGAGTCCACTGATTTGGCCAGCTTAGCGATGGCGACTTTGGAATCCTGCGCCTCTTTTAGTCCAGATTCAGTTTTCGCATCGGCGTTGCCTGACATTTCCCGCGTCTCATCCGCGTACTGCGCCACCTGCTGCGCCGCATCCAGCATCTGCTGCATGGAATCCGCCACGCTTTCGGTTTGGTTGGCCTGACGGGACATCTGATCGCGGGTCTTTGTGGAATACTGCGCCAGCAATCCCACTTCCTGCTGCAGCGTAGCGACAGCGTTATGAATCTGCAGCACCGCCTCTTGATAGGTCTGCTGCATCTGATTGAAGGCTGAAGCCATTTGCCCCACTTCATCCTCACATTCGATCGGCACCCGCAGCGTCAGGTCGCTCTGGCTCTGCGCCTGCAACATGATGGATTTGAGTCGATTGACGTGACGCTCCACAAAGGCGATCAGTAATTGCGACGCCACCAGCAGCAGGCACATCAGAACAAAAACTATCCCGGCAAACGCGGGCGCCTGCTCCTTAAATACTTTCCATAAACTGGGCGCGGCGCCCAGCGCCACTTTTACCTTGCCGCCATCACGCAGATAGGCCACCACCTTATCTGGTTCGTCCGACATTAAACTCTCCGCAGACTGCACCAGCATTCGCGGTTGCGCCGCAGCGTCGCTGGAAATCGTGCGCAAGACGTCCCGCTGCAGCGTATTAGCCGGCACTTTATCCAGTTCATACACGCGCAAGGGACCGGCTGTCTGCCCAGCGGGAGCGCGCACCGCCACCTTCAACTCGGACGCCAACAGCTCAATACCACCGTTATGAGACAAGCGCATGGAGGCCAATACCAACGCCAGCATGATGCCAAACGAAACTGCATTGACCAGCCAAAATTTATATCTAAGACCGACATTTGTGAGCCAGGACATTCGTACCACACTTGGTTATCAGGTTTACAATCGGCCGCCCACGCCTCCGCCTGAGGCAAAAACAACGACCTCGTAGCAAGTGTAGTACAAAGGTAAAAAATTTTTTTGATTCAAGCCGTTAATCAGTTTACCTAGCGCAACGCCATAGATAGAACAAACACTTTCGCTCCTTCTTACCAGCCTCATTCCAACCCCAGACTAATCCCGTCGCCCTTGCAGATAAGTTTACTTGTATTTACGAGATATATTATCAGCCCTTGGATATAACCTTATTTAAAATTCATTTATTTATACTTTTTCATCAATTTATTATGAACTTTTCCCAGCAACAAAAGTCGTAATCAAAGTATTAATTCCCCATTTCGACGGGAACTAATCTCAAAGATAAAAGTTAAACAAAAAGTTAAATATATAAAGAAACGGAGAATATTCGCCGCTTCACCTAATCCATTTGTTTTACAACGATCATAGTCCATTGACATCAGGCGAACCGAGGCTTGAAGGGTTGCTTTCGCCTTGTCAAAAGATAAATAGAAGGAGAGACTTATGAACTTCACCGCTTCCGTCATTCAAAAATCAGAACTTTCCCAATCTATACAGAAGTTTCGTTTAGAACCTCTGCAAGGTTTATCTCCCAAAGATCAAATAAAATTTATCCAATATGGCCAGGGCGAATATAAGACGCCGCCCTTTAGCAATATATATTTAGCCATAGAACAAAGTATGAAGACCTTTGCACATCAAACCGCCGTCGAGCATCTGGGCGAAAAGATCAGTTATGGCGAACTGCAAAAGCAAGTGGATTTTCTCGCAGGCATTTTGATTTCGGCGGGTGTAAAAAAAGGAGACCATGTCGCTCTGTTTGTACGTCGATCCATCCCCATGGTGGTTGGCGTTCTGGCGACGCTCAAGGTCGGGGCCGCCTATGTGCCGCAGGACGTGAAGATCTGCCCGCAGGAACAGTTAAAGCTCGTCGCGCAATCCTCCGCCGCCAGGGTGATGCTTACCCTTTCTGAATACTATGACAGCGTGCCGGTTCCTCCAGACTGCGAGCGCCTGTGTATCGATGAAATCCTGAGCCGCCGTGCATGCGCCGATAGCGCCCCAATTCCCCCATCTTTTCCGACCGTAGAGGAAGATGACGCCTGCTTCGTGCTGTTCACCTCCGGCACAACCGGAGCGCCCAACGGCGTCAAAGTCACGCATGGCAATGTCTGCAACCTGCTGCTGACCGCGCCGGGCGATCTGGGCATTCAACCCGGAGAAAAAGTCGCGCAGATCTTGAATATCGCCTTCGACATGGCCGCCTGGGAGATCCTGACCACCCTCGCCCACGGTGGAGAATTGATTATCCGCGGCTGCGATTTTCAGGAAACGGTCAGCCGCGCCAATGTGGTGATCGCCACCCCCAGTATTTTGAGCAAACTCGATCCCGCCGCCAGCCCCAACCTCCGTGCAGTCGCAGTCGCGGGGGAAGCCTGCCCCGAGCCGCTGGCGAGAAAATGGGCCGCCTATTGTGAGTTCTATAACTGCTGCGGTCCCACTGAAGTGACCATTGTGAACACCATGGGACGCTACCTGCCGGATCAGGGCCCGCTGAGCATCGGAGCCCCCACGCCGAACAATACGGTCTACATCTTAAACGATTCACTAAAACCCTGCGCCATCGGAGAAGTAGGTGAAATGTGGGCTGGCGGCGCCTGCGTCACAGCGGGTTATATCAACAACGATGTACTCAATGAAGACCGCTATCGCCACGACCCCTTTCTGGATAACGGCGGCAAAATGTTCCGCACCCGCGACCTGGGGCGCTGGCTGGAAAATGGCGAACTGGAACATTTGGGACGTACTGACGATCAGGTCAAGGTACGGGGTTTCCGGGTCGAGCTGAACTCAGTTTCCTGCGCCATAGAAGCCCTGCCGGGATGTCAGCAGGCGGTGGTGATCAAACATACCAGCCGCGACCTCGCCGCCTTCGTCAAACCCGCCAGCGTCAATCCTGCTCTGGTAAAGCAGGCCGTCGCGGCAAAGCTCCCTTATTACTGCATCCCCGATAAAGTCCTGGCTCTGGACGAGTTCCCCATGACCCCGCGGGGCAAGGTCGATAAGAAACGCCTGGAGGAAATGCTGGCGAATATCCCCGCCTCGCAGGAGGTTCCGGCATGACGGCATCCTTATCCAAGACGGCGTTGCAATATGCGCCCAAGGCGCCGCCGCAGAAAAAGCACATTGACCTTTCCCGCATCAAGATGCCGCAGCAACATCCTTGGCACAAATGGGCCCGTCATCCGAAGGTGATGCCTTATAACCGTCTCGCCGTACTGATGACCGCCTTCAATATCGGCGCGCTGTACTGGCTGACAAATGGCGGCTGGCGCATAGACCAACTGCCGATGGAAACCGTGCTGAACGGCACCCTTGTCAATTTCACCATCGCCATTCTGATTCGACAGCAGTATGTCGTTAATGCGCTGTTCGCCATCGCCACCAGCATGCCCACCCACTGGCCGCTGAAATGGCGCTGGGCCATGGGAAAGGTGTATCACTTTGGCGGAATTCATGTGGGAGGGTTCTTTTGCGGTACGCTGTGGTACGCCGCGTTCACGGTTTTCAGCCTGCTCGGAAGCTATGCCGCCCTGCCCTCGTCGATACCGATATTGGCGTCTGTTCATCTGAGCATACTGACTCTGATGATCATTCTCGCGTTGCCCGACCTGCGCGCCAAATATCACGATCAGTTCGAGTTCTCCGCACGCTTCGGCAGTTGGGCGTCCGTCCTCTTGTTTTGGGCGCAGACGCTTATTCTAAGCGCGGCGGCGCACCCGGTCAGCGAGTTGCCGTCTGCGTTGGCGACCTCGCCTCAGGTGTGGGCGCTGGCGGCGGTGACCCTCAGCATCCTGGCGCCCTGGCTGCGCCTGCGCAAAGTGGAAGTGACCATCCACAAACCTTCGAACCACGCCGTCATCGCCGACTTCAACTATGGTGTGACGCCCTTCGCCGGCTCATCGACGGATCTCAGTTTGAACCCGCTGTTTGAGTGGCATGCGTTCGCCAATATTCCGTTGCCGGGTCGGGAAGGTTTTCAGTTGGCCATATCCCGGGCTGGCGACTGGACGGGGGCGTTCATCGATAACCAGCCCCGAAAAGTGTGGGTCAAGGGTATTCCCACCGCGGGGGTCGGCAATATCGAAACCCTGTTCAAAAAGGTGGTATGGATCGCCACGGGCAGCGGCATCGGTCCCTGCCTGCCGCATCTGGTTGCGCAAGGCGTGCCGGCAAAGCTGGTGTGGGCGACGCGCAATCCCCGCAAAACCTACGGCGATGAGTTGGTAAACGACATTAAAGCCGCTCACCCGGACGCCTTGATCTGGGACACCGACACTCATGGCAAACCCGACCTCGCCAGACTGGCCTATCTGGCTTATCGCGATACCGGCGCTGAAGCGGTTATCTGCATCTCAAACAAAAAGGTCACCTGGAACGTTGTTTATGAACTGGAAAGCCGCGGCATTCCCGCCTTTGGCGCCATTTGGGATTCTTGAGGAGATTGATCATGACTGCACTAATACAACAAACCAGCGTCAACGGCGTCACGACCTTGACGATCAACCGCCCGGATAAACTGAACGCCTTATCGCCCGAGCTTTTTGTCGAGTTAAAAGCCATTCTGTTGCGCCTGCAGGAGCCGGGTTTCCCTGTCCGCGGCGTGATTCTGACCGGCGCAGGCGAAAAAGCGTTCATCGCTGGCGCGGATATCGCCGCCATGCAGCAAATGTCTCCTGAAGAAGGCGAACGATTCGCCGCCCAGGGACAGGAGATTACCGCCTTACTGGAGGCGTTGCCCATTCCGGTCATCGCCTGCGTGAACGGCTACGCCCTTGGCGGCGGCTGTGAGCTGGCGATGGCCTGCGACTTCATCTATTGCACCGAGCGCGCCCAGTTTGGCCAGCCGGAAGTCTCATTAGGCCTGACGCCCTGCTTTGGCGGCTGCGTGCGGCTGAGCCGTTTCGTCGGCGCCGGACGCGCCCGCGAACTGATCTACACCGGCCGTCGCATCGACGCAGGCGAGGCGCTGCGAATCGGCCTGGTCAACCGCGTGTTCGCCGACGCCGACGCCATGCTGGCCGCCGCCCGGGATATCCTGCTGCAATGTAAAAGTCAGTCTCCCGTGGCTATTTCCCTGTGTAAACACACCATTAACGCCAGCTATGGGCGCACTACTGATGAAGCGCTGGAAGTGGAGAAAAACGCTTTTCGGCGCACTTTCGAAAGCGCTGACAAGCAGGAAGGCGTGCAGGCGTTTGTTGAAAAGCGTCCCGCCGTTTTTCCTGGCAGGTGAAAGAAAAGAGAGGAGTAACGGCGGATTAACCTGCTAGTGAAAACCAGCTGATCTAACGAGGCGTGCGCAGTCCCAGCACGCCTCTTCTCTCTCCCTCTCGCTCATTTTGTGGTCTACACTGATAAGAAGTCCGCGTCCGCCTGACATTAATTCGAAGCGAGCCCAATGTTGTTATGAGTAGAGAAAAGCGTAACTCCCCCCGCATCAAAGCTAATTTCCGGGTTGAGCTATCCAGCCCGCAATTGGGCGTTATCGAAACCCGGACCCGGGATGTTTCCGATGGCGGGGCCTTCGTCATCATCGCAGAAGAAACCACGCCTGAACTACACATGAAAGTGCAGATTCGCGTACTGGATCTGCCCGGAGAACCCGGTCAATCGGTGGAAAGCGAAGTAGTGAGAATTGAGAATGAAGGGGTAGGATTGCGATTCATTCCGAAAGACTGATTTTGCAGCCTCTCGGTTACGAGGCGGGCTCTTCAGGCGGTTCGTCCAGCTTGTTCTTTTTGCTCTTCTTGTCTTTGTTCTTGCCTGGCTTGTAGTCCGTCTCCGGCCATGCGGACTTTATTTCCGCCGCTTGCTGCGAAGCGGAGAACTCCTCCCACAAAATGCCGTTGCAGTCTTTATCGCAGGTGAAGAATTTGGCTTCAGAGTCTTCCCAGCCCAGATGACGTAAACGTCCGCCTTCGCCAGGCGCAGTCTTACGAATAGAAAAGTTCAGCTCCTTGGTGCGCCATAGCGCATATTCACCCGGCACCACAACATCAGCGGGACGCCCCAGCCTTTCGTTGTACTCCTCCACCGACTGCTCGATATCGATGACGGCAATGGCCAGATGAAATTTTTTGCTCATACAATGAGGCTCCTTCACTTACAAAAATTCGAGGCTTTGAGTGTGATAATACAACACCAAGGCGCACATGGGGTTGAACCCGTGCTGATTCCAGAATGACAGGGGATGATAGAACAACGGAAGGGAAGCATACCGAAAAAAAATACCGGGCGGCCAGCGGAGATTCCACCTGCCTATCCCGGTTTAACATGGACAATAACGTCCATCACTCAGCGTTCACACACCATTGAAGGTCGTTCCCGGTAGTGTCTATACGACCGGGGCACAAAAAGAACCTCTGAAAACTCAGGGGCCCTCCCTATGCTCGCGGGAATAGCCCAGCTAGTCCCGTCGTTATAGTAGCAAAGGCCCCATACCGTAAAACCCCGACCTTAGTCTAAACCTTGGCCAGCCCGGCGTTTCGATCCAGTGGCGATGCGCCCTCGCCGTTTTTCTCATGCAAATTGATCTACGCCAAGTCTGGCGGCGGGACGCAGTACAACTAAAGACGTATAGTTTAGGAACACGCGCCTATTTATAAATAAGTTTAAAAAAGGTCGCCCCTATGTCCGATTCATCCCCTGACAACACGCCAAACGGAGTTTCCCGGATGTCGCTGGCGGAAGCCTCTGGCGCAGACAGCGCCATCCCTCAGAATATCCGCTCCCTGATGAATTTTCTGCGCGCCTTCGTTCCTTTCAAACACATGGACGACGGCCCACTGGCGACGCTGCTGGAAAAATCCAGCATCGAGTTTTTCCCCGCCGGCGCGCCGATCATCGGACCGGAAGATGGCGCGCCGGAGAAGTTCTATATCGTAAAGCAGGGGTATATCGTCGGCGAACGCGACAGCTACCGCCACGCCAACGAACTCCCCACATTCGACATCGGTCCCGGCGCCTGTTTCCCGGTAGCGGCGCTACTTGGCGAACGCCCTACCCGCACGTTACACAAAGCTCAGGAAGACACGTTCTGCATTACCTGCAGCAAAGAGCACTTTTCCCGCATGCTGGCGGTCTGCCCGGTATTCCGCGATTTCTGTCTGCGAGGGGTCAGCAGCCTACTGGACCAGGTCAACCGGCAGATACAGGCGCAAGCGCAGTCCACCCTGGGAGAAGACTATTCTCTCAATACGCCGCTGAGCCAGTTTATTGAACGTCAGGCCGTACATTGCGAGCCGACGCTGAGCATTCGCAAAGCGGTCAGGATCATGGATGAACGAGGCGTCGGCTCCATGGTGGTGACGGACGCCAACCGTAAGCCCATCGGCATATTTACGTTAAGGGACTTGCGTCGTTTTATCGCCGATCCCGGCGCGGATCTGGATGCGACCATATCCAGTCGCATGAACGCGGACCCGATTTCCCTGTCGCCGGACGCTACCGCCTTTGAAGCAGCGTTGATCATGGCGAAACATCATTTCGCCCATGTTCTTATCGCGGAGAATGACAAACTGCTGGGCGTTGTTTCCGAGCGCGACCTGTTTTCCCTGCAGCGGGTCAATCTGGTGCATGTCGCCCGCACGCTGGCGAAAGCGCCCTCTGTAGACGCTTTGGCGGCGTTGCAGAGCGATGTGGCGCGTCTGGCGGAAACCATGATCGCCCACGGCGCCAGCGCCGAGCAGCTCAACCATATTGTGACCCTGCTGAACGATTACAGCACCCGTCAGGTCATCCGGCTGATAATCAAAGAACAAGGCGACCCAGGCGTGCCGTTTAGCTGGATTACGTTCGGCAGCGCTGGCAGGCGCGAGCAAACCCTGCTGACGGACCAGGATAACGGCATCATCTTCGAGCTGGAGGATTCGCGCCTTTGGGAGTCGGCTCGTCAGCGTTTATTACCCCTGGCCTCGCGCATCAACGCGGCTCTGGACCAGTGTGGATTTACGCTCTGCAAGGGCAACATCATGGCGGGCAACCCCAAACTGTGTCTGAGCGCGCAGGAGTGGGAGCAGCGTTTCAATGGCTTTATTGACGCCGCGACGCCGCAGAACGTACTCAACTCCTGCATCTTCTTCGACCTGAGAACGCAGTGGGGCGACGCGACGCTGGCGAGCCGTATGTTCGCTCCTATCCGTCGTCGCATCCAACAGCACACACTGTTTCAACGCATGCTGGCGACAGCGGCGCTGGAGCACCGGCCGCCACTGGGACTATTCAAAGGATTCGTTACCCGCAAGGAGCATGGCCTGGAAGGCGTGGACCTGAAAAAGCAGGGGCTGACGCCCTTTGTCGACGCCGCCCGAGTCCTGTCACTCGCACACGGAGTGGAAGCCTCCAACACCATTTATCGGCTGCGCCAGCTCAGCGAAGCCAATGTTCTGGAAACCCGGGATGCGCGCGCCTGGGAAGAAGCGTTCGACTTCATTCAACTGCTGCGCCTGCGACATCACTTGCACTGCAAGCGGGAAGGCAAGGAACTGACCAACCTGGTGGCGCCCAATGCGCTCAACGATCTCGACCAGCGCATTCTGAAGGAAGCGTGTCGCCAGGCCCAACGACTACAAAGGAAGCTCGCCTGGAGTTATCAATTATGACCTTGGATCAATTAACGGACTTTTTTTCCATGGACGCAGACGTCAAAGCCCTCACGCGCTGGTCGCCGCCTCCGCCGGGGCAGGCGCTTGAAGACATACGCTGGGTAACGGCGGATGTGGAGACAACCGGCCTTAACACAAAAAAGGATGTGGTGATCGCTATCGGCGCAGTGGAAATCGACGGCCTGAGCATCTGCCTGGAACAGACATTCGAACTGGTGATCAACGCTGACGCGCGCCTGGAAAACGACAATATTCTGATTCACGGCCTGTCCCACCAAGCCCTCAGCCAGGGCGTACAGCCCAAAGAAGCGATTCATTCCTTTCTTAGCTATGCGCACGGCGCCGTCCTGCTCGCCTTTCATGCGCCCTTCGACAAGGCCATGCTAGAAAAAGAAGTCCGCGCGCATCTGGGCGTCAGTTGCCGGCTACCATTCTACGACGTGGCGGAATGGCTGAAAGCGCTTTGTCCGGAAGCGCCCTCCCATCTGCGCAGCCTGGATGACTGGTCCCACTATTTCGGCCTCTATAACGATCAACGCCATCATGCCGCCTGCGACGCCATGGCCGCCGCTGAACTGGCGTTAATCTGCCTGCAAAAAGCCCGCAGCCAGGGCGTGACGACCTGGAAAGGACTGCAGGATAAAGTCGCCGCGCGGATCAAACTGGAAAAAATGCGTGCTCATTGACAAAAAGCGAACAGGAAACAGATCCCCAGCAGTGATACCATAACGCCCTTGCGCCGGACTGCGCCTGTTCGTCACCGCGCACCGCCCGCAATCAGTGTCCGTTGCGTCATGGGAGAGCCTACGCGCCCTCTCCCGCCACGACGGAAGCACACCGTTAAATACAGCGAGAATGAGTAAATTGAGTACCCCGAATTTTGTGATCGGCCAGCGCTGGATCAGTAACACTGAGCCTGAACTAGGCCTCGGCATCATCACCGAAAACGATAATCGCAGAATCACCATCAGCTTTCCCGCCGCCACCGAGCAGCGCACCTATTCCGCCGCCAACGCACCCTTGAGCCGCGTGCAGTATCAGGTAGGCGATAACGTCAGCGATAATGACGAGAAGAAATACACTGTAGCCGGGGTGATGGAGCAACAAGGCTATCTGATCTATGAGGCGCTTGACGAAAAAGGCCGCAAAGTCGAACTGCCGGAGCTGGAGTTAAGCAGCTTCGTCCACTTCGTCAGCCCGAAAGATCGTCTGTTCTCCGGTCAGGTCGACAAACTGAGCAGTTATCTGCTGCGCCAGGAAACCCTCGGCTACCAAACCCGCCAGCAGGCGACCCAGGGCTACGGCCTGATGGGCGCGCGGGTGCAACTTCTGCCCCACCAGATGTACATCGCCAACGAAGTAGCGCACCGTCACGCTCCACGAGTGTTGCTGGCGGACGAAGTCGGCCTGGGTAAAACCATTGAAGCGGGCCTGATCCTGCATCACCAGCTATTGAGCGGACGCGCCCAGCGCGTGCTGATCGTGGTGCCGGAAAGCTTGCTGCACCAGTGGCTGGTGGAAATGCTTCGCCGCTTCAATCTGCAGTTCTCTATCCTCGACAATGAGCGTTGCGAAGCGCTGACCGAGTCCGGCGAGGAAAACCCGTTTGAATGTTCTCAGTTGGTGCTCTGCAGCCTGAACTTCATCACTGACAACGAACAATGGCGCGAACACGCCCTGAACGCCCAGTGGGATATGCTGGTCGTGGATGAGGCGCACCATCTGAAGTGGTCGCCTGAACAACAGAGTCCCGCCTACAGCCACATCGAAGCATTGGCGCAGAAAGCGCCCGGCCTGTTGCTGCTGACTGCGACGCCAGAACAGCTGGGTCTGGAAAGCCACTTTGCGCGTCTGCGCTTGCTGGACCCCGCCCGCTATCATGATCTGGAGCGGTTCCGGGAAGAGGAAAGCCAGTATCAGCCAGTCAACGATCTAGTCAAAGAGTTGCTGGGTGAAAGCGGTCCAAAGCGTCTGCTGGACTCCAAGGATGTGCAGGCGAAGCTGGCCGGCTACCTGGGACAGGATGCGGTGGACACGCTGCTGACGGAACTACAGCAATTCGAGGTCGACGCCGACGAGGACAGCCGGGAAGAAGCCCTGCACCGGGTCGAACGCGCCGTGCGCAAGCTGTTGGATCAACACGGCGTAGGCCGAGTGTTGTTCCGCAACACCCGTTCCGCCATCAAAGGGTTCCCACAGCGCGTCCTGCATTTACATCCTCTACCCCAACCGGAAGAACTCGCCACTCTGACCGCCTCCGCCAACCTGGAGCAACGGCTGCACCCCGAGCGCCTGCTGGGCGCGGAATGGGTTAAAACCGACGCCCGCGTGGAGTGGTTGGCGCAGTGGCTAAAACAAAATCGTCTGGAAAAAGTATTGGTGATCTGCGCTCACGCGGAAACCGCTCTGGATCTGGAAGACTTCCTGCGTTTACGCGGCGGCTACCGCACAGCAGTATTCCATGAAGGTTTGTCTTTGCTGGAGCGTGATCGCGCTGGCGCTTATTTCGCGGACGATGAATACGGCGCTCAGGCGCTGATCTGTTCAGAGATTGGCAGCGAAGGCCGTAACTTCCAGTTCGCCAGACGCTTGGTGTTGTTCGACTTGCCGCAAAATCCGGACTTATTGGAACAGCGCATTGGCCGACTGGACCGTATCGGACAACGCCACGATGTGAATATTCACGTTCCGTTCTTCGAAAACTCCGCCCAGGAACGCCTGCTACGCTGGCATAACGAAGGCATCAACGCCTTCAGTCGCCCTTGCCCCGCTGGCGCGGCGATTTACCAACGCTTCGCCGAGCGCCTGGAAAGCGAGCTGGAGCAAACGGATGATCGGGATGAATTCAATCAACTGATCGCTGACACCCACCAGTTCACAGAAGAAACGCTGCAGGAGCTGCAACAAGGCCGCGATCCACTGCTGGAACTCAATTCCTGCGACCCGCTGAAAGCGAACGATCTGGTTGAGCAAATTGCAGAAGACGAGCGCCGCAAAGAGCTGGAAGACTACATCGAGCGTGTCTTCAGCCAATATGGCGTGGACCAGGAGCAGCACAGCGAACGCGCGTATATCTTCCGCCCTGGAGATCATATGCAGTGCAGCCACTTCCCCGGATTGCCGGAGGATGGCGTCACCGCGACTTTCCATCGCGATCTGGCGTTAAGCCGTGACGACATGCAGTTCCTCACCTGGGAGCACCCAATCATAACCGGCGCTATGGATATGATCCTGTGCGGCGAGTTCGGCAACACCGGGCTCTGCACCATTAAACTGCCGCCGTTGCAACCAGGAGCCCTGATGGTGGAGACTATTTTCCGCCTCAACTGCCCTGCGCCGAAGGCATTGCAGCTTTACCGCTTCCTGCCGAAAGAACCGGTGCGCCTGCTGATCGACAGCAGCGGCAAAGAGCTAGGCAAAATCCTGACTGCCGCTCACTTGCAGCAGCTGGGGGAAAATGTGCCCAAGCGCACCGCTCAGGATCTGGTGCGTCATGCCCGCCCGCAAATAGAACCACTGATCACCAAAGCGGAAAAAACCGCGGCGACGCAGAAAAGCGAGCTGGTGGAGCGTTCTATCGCCCTGATGCTGCAATCCCAGCAAACGGAAATTGAGCGTTTGAAAGCGTTGGCGGAGGTGAATCCGAATATCCGTCAGGATGAGATTGATTTCCTCATCCAGCAAACGGAAACCTTGGAGAAATACCTGAAAGGCGCGCAGCTGACGCTGGACGCCGTGCGCGTAGTGATCGCCACCTAAGGCGGCGATTCACAAAAATACCCGGCTGTCGGATCATTCCGCAGCCGGGCTCTTGCTGTTTACTTTACATATCGTCCCAAGCGCTCTTCAGCACTTCCAGCACTTCCTCAAAGTCCGCTTCCGCCGGATTGAAGATAATAGACCCATCGTCCATCGCCACATCTGCGATTTTCGGCAGCAGATCCAGACTCACTTTGCCTGTTTCCTTCAACGTTCGTGGCAGCTTACAACGCTCGAACAGCTCATCGCGCAGTTCTCTTATCGCAGCGACCGCCCGTCTCGCACGCTGTTCCGGCGGCGTATTCGCGTATACCCGCGCTCCCGCCAATGGCAACAACAACTCCGCCAACGGCTCGCGAATTTTGCCTTTACGCAGGTTGTATTCCAGCACATAAGGCAGGAACAAACTCATGCACATCCCATGAGGTAGATGACAAATAACTCCCAGCGCATGCCCCAGCGCATGCACTAATCCGACCATGGAATTGGAGAACGCGATGCCCGCCATAGTTGAAGCTTGCGCCAGCTCCAGACGACCTTGCGGATCTTTCGGATTCTCCATCACTTCCAACAAGTGCTCGCTGATTTTCTTGACGGCGGAAAAAGCATAGGCGTCGCTGAGCGGATTCTTGGCCATGCAGGTATATGCTTCAACTGCATGGGTAAGCGCGTCCATCGCCGTGGCCGCAGTGATGTGCGCGGGCAATGTCAGCGTCATGCGCGGATCGATAATCGCCGCATTTGGCAACAGGAAAGGTGAGCCGAAAGGCAGCTTAACGCCTTTTTTCCGATCGGCGATCACTGCGACCGAGGTGACTTCCGACCCAGTGCCTGCCGTCGTGGGGATGACAAAGAAGGGCTTGAGCGGACGCTTCAGCACACCGGCGCCAGAGTACTTGGCCAGATTGTCGCCCCCTTCGGAAACCAGAATATTAACGGCTTTCGCGGTATCGATCACCGATCCGCCGCCCACGGCGATGATGGAATCCGCCCCCTGCTCCCGGTACACAGCAGCGATATTGCGCACCACTTCAGTCGACGAGTCCGGCGGCACATCATCAAAAATGGACGCCATCTCCACACCGCCTTCGCTGCAGGCGGTAATCACATAATCCGACAGTCCCGCGCCACGCACGCCTTTGTCAGTAATCATTAATGGATTCGATACGCCCAATGCGCTGAGTTCAAAAGGAATATGCTCCAGCGCAGCCTCGCCTGCGATCACTTTGACCGGGCAAAAAAATTCGTAATACCCTTTGCTCATGCTGCTTTCCTCTGCTCAGACAAAAAGTTGGTCGCCACACGCAGATATATCCGCGCGCCCTGAATAAGTTTCTCCGGGAGTGTTATAGAGGGATACTCTTTGATCGCCATCTCCGCCACCAGTTTCGGCAGGATAAAGGCCTCCAGCCGGTTCAAGGCTCGCACCATCCGCACCGCGCTGGAAATATCGCCATCCACCACCATACGGTCATTGGCGAACGCGGTCGCTGTGCTTTCCTGGAATGAAAGCATGCGGAAGGCATGTTCGATGTGCTTGATATAGATGGTTAAATCCGCCTCACCATCGGAGTCGGACAAGAAAATAAATGAGCCATCCGCCGCTTTGCGCAGCATCAGCCCCGGCCCCGCGGGCAATACCTTCATAGCGAAGGTGAAGTTTTCCGGAAAAGCCGACAATTCCCGCTGAATTTCATTATCTTCTTGGGAAATCGCCTGCAACGCGCGGCCAACCACCTGCATCATGGTCGCCACATACAGCCGTTTGGCGCGGCTGATCGCCTGACTCTTGAGTTGCTGAATTCTCACGCTCCACCCACCCTGAGTTGTTGTTATACCGCTGCTTGATTACGTGTATCGCTACAACCGAAAAAATTTCACTTTCCGGGCAAGCCATAACGTAACAAACGAGTTAGAGCTTTTACTCTAGACAGAAAGCCCGTTTCCGTCAATAGAAGGCTGCGAAGCGCAGTAAAGCCAACCTAAAGCCCTCCGCAATGACCGCGCCAATAGGCTTCAGTGGCGTCATCCAGCGGAAAGAAATGTTCAATGCGAATGTCCCTGACCGTGATATCCAAGGGCGCGCCAAAGCTGGAGATCGAGCTGAACATTCTCAGCTTCACACCGTCCAGATTGATATTAAAGTTGATGACAGGACTATCCAGACTCTCCAGGTTGCGCTTTTTCCAATCAGAAGGAATGCCTTCGATACTCAACAACTCCTCTATAAACGCTTCATCCTCCGTAGCCCCCGCCTCCAAGGAATGCTCTCGCCAAATACGCTGGAGCATATGACAGGCCAGCAATTCCCAGTCATCAACAAAAGACCTCAGTCCATCCTGAGCCAGAAAGACCTTCATGAAATTCGGCGTCTCACTGATCGCCATACCGGCGACCATAAGTCGTTGCATCATAAATTGCTGGGCCGCATTCGCCTGAATCAGGTTGTAATGTCGGTCCAGCACCACAGCGGGATACGGCATGTGCGACTGCATCAGTTGCGCTAGCGCCTTTCGCACTGGCGCCATGGAAGCCGCATCCAGACGCCGCTCACCAAACACCTGACTGTATCCAGCCAGCGTCAACAAACTATTGGTCGTCGTCATGTCCACTCCCAATATTCGCGCCATATGCAGCACCATCTCTCGACTGGGCTTGGAGCGACCCGTCTCCATAAAACTGATATGTCGCGAAGACACCTCTGCTTCCAAAGAAAGCTCAAGCTGACTGAGCCGTCGCGCTTCTCTCAGCTCCCGTAACCTCACGCCAAATGCGCTCATAGCTATGACTCCCGACTCTAATTTTCTTTATGGCTGCGCTTTCACTCGCCTCAATTTGGCCAATATGCCCGCCAGAAGCAACTACCCGCCATTACCTCAGAGGTAATTGTTTGGCGTTAGTCCCTGCTTCAAAAATAGACCCGCAGACACCTCAATCAGGAGAAGACTTATGACCCAAGTAAAAAATCGCCAATTGCTGGCTAAAACACTTTATGTCAATGCAGCCCTTTCACTGCTTCTGGCGATTGATCTGATACTGTTCCCATCCTGGTTCGCGGCCAAGGTGGGCGGACTGGCGACAGAGGTTTACATAGGATTAGGTATAGGGCTGGCGATATGGGCGGTGGATGTTTTTCTCGTTGCGCGCTCTCCCGCCTGGCAGGACAAGTTTTCAAAGTGGATTGTTTATCTCGACTGGGCCTGGGTGCTGGCCAGCGTGCTGGTGGTTGCGGTATTCAGCAGCAGCTTTTCGGGGCTTGGCTTGTTTCTGATCGTCGCGATCGCGCTAGCGGTGACGATACTTGCGCTGCTGGAACAGTCCGCAATAGGTAGGAACGAGACGGTAGGAAGTGCTGGAGTCTAAAGACGATAGCGACAATTGAAACGCAGAAAGACAAAAGGCGCAGCTTCCCAGCCGCGCCTTTCGTATATCCCTATAATCCCTGACCGCTTCCTACGGTTAAGACACCATCCTTGTTGCATCCTTGCTTCCCAATCCCTGGGTGTTCGCTTTCGTCTCCTTACGATTCACATATTACGGATTCATGGGGCGCCACAAAATAAGCTTTCTCTGCTTGGCTTGTGAGACATTCGCCCAAGATCGAAGGAAAAATATCTCCGCCCCAAAAACAAAAGGCGCAGCCTCCCAGCCGCGCCTTTCGAATTTCCCTATTTTCCCTGACCGCTTCCTGCGGTGAAGACATCATCCTTGTTGCATCCTTGCTTCCCGATCCTTGGGTGTTCACTTTCGTCTCCTTACGATTCACATAATACGGATTCTCGATGGACCACAAAATAAGCTTTCTCTGCCTGGTTTGTGAGACATTCGCCCGTGTCTCGTAAGACGGTGCCGTTTTCCCCGTATTGCGCCCATAAAACGCAAGAAGGCGCAGCATTCCTTGCTGCGCCTTGAGATTTGAACGCTTCCCTTGCCGATTCCTATGGCTGTTCATCGTCCTTGTCGCTTCCTTTCCTCGCATCCTTACGTCCGTCTGTGCATCTTGCGGGTTAAATATTAGTAATCTCGATAAGCGAAAAAAATACTATATGTCTGCTCTACGTGTAGGAGATATCTCACAAGCCTGTGAAGCCTCCTTCAACGGGTTTCAATTACTTTGGTACAGGCGGCTTTCGGCTCAGGGTTGTTCAGCTCCAGACACATGCGTTTACATCTGACACTGGTCGCCACAGCCGGCTCGCTCTCGCAATCAAAGGTCACTGCCACAGCAGCGCCGACAACCTCTCCAACACGATGCTGGTCGCCTTCAAAAAAGAGGGCGCCAGCGCCGGATACATCGATAATCGCCCACTGTTGTGGCTTGTCTATGGCCAAGACTGTCGCGTAACCAGAGGAAAACTCCCCAGCATAATAAAACTGCGGTGATATGGCCCATTCGCCTTTATTGTTGATATATCCCCACAATGTATCCGAGCGAGCGGGAGCCAACCCATCAGAAAAGCGGCCCGCCACCTGAATCTTACGGGGTACGGAAGCCACGCGTAAGCCCTGCTCATTAATGATCCAGCCCGGCTCAGTGATGTCCTCACTCTCCGTCTCCACATAGGCTAGGCCTTCGCTAAAACTGGTGATGCGTGAGAACTGAGGCGCCAGCAGCAGACGGTCTTCATCCAGGTTAAAAAAACCCCATTTGCCGTTGTAATTGACGGCGACAATAGCGCTATGAGGAGTAATTTCTATGTGGTCATACACCAGGGGAATAACGATCTCGCCGCTATGGTTGATCGCCCCACAACCCAAGCGCCCCATTTGTCCTACAAGACATACCTGCGCATAGGCGCCAATAAAACCGTCAACGCAGCGATCAAACCAACGGTCGCCAACTGGCAGTCCCTCCAGGGAACGATACCGGCAGCGACCTTCGCGTAGCTCTTGCTCATACCCCATATCGAACTGAATTTTATCGTCACAACGAGGCGCGTTGTCTGTGACTTCACATTGCAACGTGGAAACATCCACCACAGAGGGCGCAGCCCATACCTGGGAGCATATGCTGATCGCCAACAAGGCGGCTAAGCCGATGCAGGACAAGACCCTCTTCAACATAATCACACGCTCACTAATGCCAAGTTTATCCGACGATTACCCTTACCTTTATTTTCGATTTTCCCGATCACAACAGGGCCAATTTCAGCGGTGTTTTTTACATGCGTACCGCCGCAGGGCTGTAAATCAACGCCGTCCACGCTCACCAGCCTGACTTGGCCTGCGCCTCTTGGCGGCTGCACGGACAATGTTCGGACCAGCTCTGGCTGGGCGTCTAGCTCTTCATCGGTAATCCAACGATAACTGACAGGATGACCCGCAGCGACCAATGCGTTAATTCGGCTTTCCAACTCTTCTTTGTCGGGAGAATAATCCAGATAGAAGTCCAGGCGTCCTTTGTCCGCGGATATATTGCCTCCGGTTACAGGCGCTTCTATCAGGGAACACAATAAATGCAGGCAGGTATGCATCCGCATATGCGCATAACGGCGCTCCCAGTCAATGCGAAGCGTCAGTTCCATGCCTTCCGTCAGGCCTTCTGAGCTGTCCAGAATGTGCAAGATTCCTTCGCCGCCCGGGTCTTTGCGGGTGTCTATCACTTTCCAGATCCGAGCATCCCGGCTTTCCAGCTCCCCCGTATCACCGGGTTGCCCACCGCCCAGAGGATAAAATATCGTCTTATCCAGCAATACAGTGTTTTCCTTGATCGCAACTACCCTGGCGATACATTCTTTTGCGTATGCGTCTTCTCTGAACAGCTCCTGCGTCATCATTATCACCCTGCGCTACGTATATGCTTTTCTTGCTTTTCCGTTACCAATGCCTGCGCTTTTTTCTATAACGCTCAGGCGGGCTTATCTTGCACCAGGACCCAAGGCGCTACAACAACCGCCCATAGTTCATAGCTTTCGTCATGCCAGCGCTGCGCGGTCTCCGCCGTCACGCCACCCAGCTCGCCGGATTTGATCCAGGCTTCCACCTTTTGTTTGTCGTCCTGGGCTACCGCTGCGGCCGTTTCTATCAAATCAAGCTCTGCGGACACCAATACGACCTGCCCCTTCGCATAAAAACGCTCCAGCTCGCGCCAATTAATTCTCGCTGTATCAGACACCAGCTTCGCGCGCAGCTCTTCAGCGGGAGACAAGGGTTCACCAGCGTTATTAATCTCTGTCATCAATCATTCTCTACTCAGTTAACTTTCAGAATGTCAGGCTGGCGGACATTATCAGAAATGCATGGAGCAATATCCACTCTTACGGTTCGGGCATGTCATTGGGAATAGCTAGCAGTGACGGTTTACAGGCCAAACGCGCGAAAATAGAAGCCGGATATAAGACTTAGGACTCGAAAATATCGTAATGAGAAAGAGAGAAGAGGAAGAGAGAAATAGTCGAGATGGGGTGAAGCGTATCGAGGGTGTTGAGTAAATAGCGGAATAAGTTAACGCCACTCCCCGGCAAGCTGCCGGGTGTGACGTTTTTGCGCAGCGCGTTTAGCGCCAGCGCTCTTTTCGTGGATTCCCCCTTTTCGCATCAAAGGGTTAATTGCGTGGGGATTTCTTGCTTTCACAATAGCCTTGCGGCCCGCTTTTTTACTCATAATTGCATTCTCCAGATTCGCCCCTCATGGGCTTTATGGTTTTCGCTTATCCTTTGATACAGATAAGCTGTTTAAGTTCATGAACCACTTCAATCAAGTCCGATTGATTCTTCATGACTTCATCAATGTCCTTATATGCAGAGGGTATTTCATCCAAAACGCCCTTATCCTTTCTACACTCGACGCCCGCCGTCTGTCTCTCAAGATCATCGCGGGTAAAGCGCTGACGCGCCTGCATACGACTCATTTTGCGGCCTGCGCCATGCGAGCATGAGCAGAAAGACTCCGGATTTCCTTTGCCTCTCACAATGAAGGATCTGGCGCCCATACTTCCTGGAATGATACCAAGCTGTCCTTCCTTCGCACTGATCGCGCCCTTACGGGTGACATACACGTCCGCGCCATAATGTCGCTCTTTTTGCACATAATTATGGTGACAGTTAATCGCCTCACACGTAGTCGTAAACGACGGCAAAAACGGTTGCATGGCTCTCAATGTCAAACCAAGCATTTCCTCCCGATTCACTCTTGCGTATTCCTGGGCCCACTCGACAGCATCCAGATAAGCCGCAAAATGAGGACTGCCTTCTTCAAAGTAGGCCAAGTCCCGATCGGGCAGGTTGGCGATATGTCGAGACATATCTTTACGGGCCCGCTCGATAAAATAGCGCCCGATCACGTTACCGATTCCGCGACTACCGGAATGCAGCATCACCCAGACATCCTGGCTTTGGTCAACACACACTTCTATAAAGTGATTGCCGCCCCCCAGGGTTCCAAGCTGTCGCACCCAGGTCTGTTGCGCTCGCGGCAGCACTTTGCTCAGTTTCGGATGTTGCTCCAGCAGCCTGTCCGCCCCTGACGCCAGGGATTTGCATGCAGCAAACCTGGACGAGACAGAGGAGTGCGCACGATGCCCGACAGGTACTGCACGTTCAATCGCTGAACGAATCCGGCTTAAATCATCCGGCAACTGCGACGCTTTCAGCGACAGCCTGACGGCATTCATGCCGCATCCAATATCCACTCCCACTGCGGACGGAATAATCGCGCTACGAGTAGGAATCACCGAGCCGACTGTCGCGCCAATGCCGACATGCACGTCCGGCATCGCCGCAATGTGGGAATGAATGATTGGCAGACGCGCCAGGTTCTTCAATTGGGACATAGCTTGATATTCCACTTCCGCGGTGAAAATTTTCACCGGTGCGGAACCTGCGTCCCCAGATTTATTTAACTCAATAAAAACAGGCATAAATTTCCTGCGCCGACACTAACAAACTAAGGGTCGACGTCCTTACATGGCCTTACTTGCCCGCGCCAACGCGCCGACATGAAGGCCTTCTTCATGGAAATGAGCCACAACGAGAGGGGTATTAAAACGCAAAAACCCCGATCAACGTCAGTCGACCGGGGTTTTCGTGTGGAGGATCCCGGCTCGAAAGGCTCTATTTATTCGCCTTTCAAGCCAACGCACTTGAAAGGCTTCTAGTCTGATTTTTTGCTCTGACTGATCAACACTTTCAAATGCCTCCTTAAATTCTGGTTTCTAGTTGGCTTCCTACTATTTGAACCACAACAGGCTGTGGATTTTGTTTCCAGCGAAAGCCGCTTAACTGAAAACTAAGCGCGGCATGATACGGTATGGAGTCACCCCACGCAACAGCAAAGTTCCCCTGGGGGAACTCTATGATGAATACCTTATCTATCTGTGTAAAACTCAGACTGATACTCCATGGATAAAGAGTTCAACAAGAAAAAGAGGATGGCCACATGATCGATTTCACTGACATAGCACACTGGGTTCAACTGCTATTGGTGCTGGGAACTGCTTTTTCAGTTTACTTTTTACTGTTGTTCATATTAGAACAATGGACCATTAAAAGAGGAAAACTCAAGCCCCTGAAAAACACCGACTGGGATGACGTTCGCCAGTTGCGGGATCGGGGCCAGCTATACTGGGCTATACGCCGCTTGCGCCAACTGAAGCGAAGGAAAGGGGTCCGATTAAACTACGAGGACGCCTGGAAAGCTCTGAATGACCTATAGTCAATTCGTAATCCTCTATTTCTTCGCCGATTCTCGTACTTCTGTCACAAACTGACGTTAAATGTCACTTCGCACCTAACACCCCTAACAACAAACCGCATAACATTTTGTTTTTATTGAAAAAATAAAATTGGCACGCAAATAGCTTATTAGATGGCAAGGATTTTTCTGGAGCGCGTTAGATGGCTAAATCGACAAAAGTTATCCACATCAGCAATACCCGACCCTCGTCGGCGCTGAATGCGCTCAACCGTATTACAGGCCTGGACTGGGGCAGAATGCCCAAATCACTGGTAAATGATATTGCGGAAGCAGCGCAACAGGAATGTGAAGAGGAGCCCAATCGGGCGCAACCCAGCCTCATGAATACCATGAAAGCCGGGTAGCAAATTAGGAATGTCTTAGAGGAATATCAGGCGGAGCGTTGGTTGGTCGCCGCCTGTTCGCTGGCGTGGCGTTGTACGTAGAGCTCTTCCACCGCAAAAGTTTCACCGTCCCGGGTTCCACCGCAGCAGGCTTTCATATAAGTGATCTCACCCTGCACTTCCAGCGTCACACAACCTGAAAGCATAGTTGATGTGCTTGTGCTCAATTTCGCCTCATCAACCATTACTGCAAACTCGCCACGATCATCACGATACATGATCCACAGAGAAACAGGCTGTTCTGGTGGCGTCAAAAAACGCAACCATACGGCGGCGTTAAACGTTTTCTTTACCTTGGGAGCCCGTTTTGGCGTTGGCGCTTCCGCCTTGGCGCTTTTGCGCAACATGCGCACGAAATCAAGCCGCGAGCCTTTGTCCAGCGATCTGCTTTGTTTTGACGGATCTACGTACTCGGTACGAGGCACGTCCGCCAAAACCTTCAACTTCAATAACTTGCTTGGCATCGCCGAAGACATTCCCACCTCCTGTTCATCATTGCTCTACTTTAATCATTCGGCCATCGACAAAGAGTGAGCATTCTCCCCCGCAACCTGCCCATTAGCGCACACTTTTACCAAACAAAACATGCCGCAACAGAACGTTACAACCCTGTGTTATACTGCCTCTCCATTTTTGGAGAGATAACCATGCTGAAGGTAAATGAGTATTTTAACGGCAGAGTAAAATCCATCGCTTTCCAAACAGCGACTCTGCCGGCGACGGTCGGCGTCATGATTCCTGGAGACTATGAATTTTCCACCAGTCAACACGAGACGATGACCGTTGTAAGCGGAGCCTTGAGCGTCAAGCTGCCCGGAAGCGAAAGCTGGACGCGATTCAATGCAGGGGACCGGTTTGAAATACCGGCAAACGCCACATTTAATCTGAAGGTTGCAGTTGACACCGCTTATCTGTGCACTTACGGGTAAAAGCGTATATACAGTAGCCGCCCAATACGCCCTAGGACACCCTTTTTTTCATTTTGAAACAAGTCGTTAGCCAAGCCGGCAACATAGCAAAAATGCATTAGGGTTGAAATCGTCCATATGGCCGCCATCTAATAAAGTTAATATTCAAAACCAACCAATTCGGGACAAGACAAAATGAATGAATCTCAATCCCCCGAGATGACTATGGACGTCAATAATCTGTATCTGGAAGAAGTGATCACAGATCAGAAAATCGGCGCTATCAGACGCCTGACGCCAGTTGACGCCAACGGCGCCAAAGATGAGTCGCGCAAAGTACTGTACTACGGACAAACCCAAATGATGACTCCAGCCGGCGCCCTGCCTCTGAACTTCGAGCTGGAAGCGGACTCCCTGGAACACGCCGTAAAAATGTTCTCCGAAGCAGCAAACAAAGCGATGCACCAGACCATCGAGGAACTCAAAGAGATGCGCAGACAAGCCGCCTCATCCATCGTTGTTCCTGGCCAGGAAGGCATGGGCGGCATGCCCGGCGGCGGTAAGATTCAGCTACGCTAAGCCGTACTTTTAAGTCAGCAGACTTTGCCCAATAAAAAAGCGCCCGAAGGCGCTTTTTTATTGCTTAATTAACTTGCCAATCAGTGACCAGCCACTGGCGCCACAGCGCCTCTGGGCACGCGAATATCCTCCACCAGATCCTGAATATGTGCGGGCGGTTCCGCCGTCATCTTCGCAACCACCGTAGATACGACGAAGTTGAAGACCATACCCAAAGTGCCGATGCCTTCTGGTGAAATACCGAACCACCAGTGCTCCGGCGTATTCGCCGCAGGATTTACGAACTTGAAGTAGACGATGTAGCTGAAGGTGAATATCAGACCTGTCAGCATACCCGCAATCGCGCCCTCTTTGTTCATGCGCTTGTAGAAGATTCCCATAATGATCGCTGGGAAGAAGGACGCCGCCGCCAAACCGAAGGCGAACGCCACTACCTGAGCGACAAATCCCGGCGGATTAATGCCGAAATAGCCTGCAACAGCAATGGCCGCCGCCGCCGCGATACGCGCCGCCAACAGTTCCTGCTTCTCCGAAATATTCGGCATCAGGTTACTCTTCAACAAGTCGTGGGAGATTGAAGTGGATATAACCAGCAACAGACCCGCCGCAGTGGACAACGCCGCAGCCAAGCCGCCCGCTGCAATCAGCGCTACTACCCAACCAGGCAATTGCGCAATTTCAGGGTTGGCCAGCACCATGATGTCACGGTCGACATAAAGCTCATTCGCGCCTTCTGTCGGAGCATTGGTCAGCACACGCTCGCCACTGGCGCCGCGCTGATCGCTGGCGAAGTCAGGCTTACCTGCGAACGCCGCTCCGGCGGAATACTGAATCTTGCCGTCGCCGTTTTTATCCTGCCACGCCAGCAATCCGGCATTTTCCCAGTTCTGGAACCACCCAGGCAGCTGCTGATATTCCGCATTGTTAACGGTTTGCACCAGATTCAATCGGGCGAAAGAAGCAACTGCAGGCGCAGTGGTGTACAGAATGGCGATGAACAACAACGCCCAACCTGCAGACAAGCGCGCATCGCTGACTTTAGGCACAGTGAAGAAACGCACGATAACGTGCGGAAGCCCCGCTGTTCCCACCATCAAAGCCAGGGTGATTGCGAACGTATCGATAGTGGACTTGGACCCGCTGGTATATTCCGCAAACCCGAGATCAATCGAAATCTGGTTCAGCTTATCCAGCAAATAAGTGTCCGTTCCCTGCACAGTATCTCCGAATCCAATCTGAGGAATGGGGTTGCCAGTCACCAGTATGGAAATGAAGATGGCCGGGATCATATACGCAAGAATCATGACGCAGTATTGCGCCACCTGGGTGTAGGTGATGCCTTTCATGCCTCCGAGCACTGCATAGATAAACACGATGCCCATGCCGATCATGACGCCAAGGTTGATATCCACTTCGAGATAACGGGAGAACACAATGCCTACGCCGCGCATCTGCCCTGCGACATAAGTAAAGGAGATAAAGATAACGCAGACGACCGCCACCATCCTCGCCGCTTGAGAGTAGTAACGCTCTCCCACGAACTCAGGCACGGTGAACTTGCCGAACTTGCGCAAATAGGGCGCGAGACACATCGCCAGCAGCACGTAACCACCGGTCCATCCCATCAGATAGACCGAGCCGTCGCGACCAACAAACGAAATAATCCCCGCCATGGAGATAAACGACGCCGCCGACATCCAGTCGGCGCCAGTGGCCATGCCGTTCGCAATCGGGTGCACGCCTTTGCTTGCGACATAATACTCACTGGTAGAACCGGCTCTTGACCAGATTGCTATCCCGATATAGAGAGCAAAGGTCGCGCCGACGATTATATATACTAGAACCTGGGTATCCATATAGGCCTCCTACTACGTTTATTCTTCGTGTACGTCATGTTTGCGGTCCAGCTTGTTCATACGCCAGACATACACAAATATCAGTACAACAAAGGTGTAGATGGAGCCCTGCTGGGCGAACCAGAAACCTAAGGGGAAACCACCAATTTTGATAGTGTCCAGAGCATCCACGAAGAGGATGCCGCAGCCATAGGAGACGACGAACCAAATCGTCAATAGTGTAAACAGTAGTTTCAGGTTGGCGCGCCAATAAGCGGCCTTGGCCGAAGCTTTTTCACTCGACATACCGACTCCTCCGCGTTGTTATTTTTATCGGTGTAATCAAGATAACACTGCCGCCGCGCGAGAAAATCTAGACCTTGGTATAAGTATTTTTGCCTATAAATTTCAGGATGTTACGTATAAAGGTCAAAGACATTTCCGACCAAAGTCTACGCAATTAGACATAGGTATAAACCGAAATAAATACCCTTGCGCATAATCAAAATAACTACACGAATAACGAAGCGGCGCAATATATTTCAATATGCAAATAGAAGAACAAAGGAAAGGAAAACTTAGAAATATCCCCCTTGCCCGCTTATCATTGAAACTCGCGCTATTAAATTCCCGCAACCAAGATAAGTCCGCTGATGATTAACGGTTTTTTGCTTTTTACGGTTTCCATTGCTTATATCGGCTTGCTGTTCGCCATCGCCTATGTGGGAGATCAGAGCCCGCGCATGTATGTGAACGAACGCACCCGGGTGGCGGTGTATAGTCTTTCCTTGGCGGTTTATTGCACTTCCTGGACATTCTTTGGCGCGGTGGGATCAGCAGCGGCGACGGGGCTTGGCTATCTTCCCATCTACGTCGGCCCCATGCTGGTATTAATTTTTGGGGCGCCGCTGTTATCTCGCATTATTCGCATCAGCAAACGCCACAACACCACTTCCATCGCCGACTTCATCGCCACGCGCTATGGCAAGTCGCAGACTCTGGCCGTCATGGTCAGCATCATCGCCATCGTTGGCATCCTCCCCTACATCGCACTGCAACTTAAAGCCGTATCCACGGGATACAACGTGCTCACTGAAGGAGCCTTGCAACCCAACCGCGAAGCGCTGCCGCTGTTTCAGGACACTGCTTTATATATAGCCGGAGTGATGGGGCTGTTCACGATTCTGTTCGGCACCCGACATATCGATGCGACAGAGCATCACCGGGGAATGATTCAAGCGATCGCTTTTGAATCCATTATCAAGTTTATCGCCTTTATCGCCGTGGGCATTCTGGTGTGTTTTGTGATGTTCGACGGCCTGGACGACCTTGTTCAGCGACTTGAGCAGTCAAAACAGGACGGCGCTTTCAGCTTCGGAGCCATCTCACCGAGTAACTTTCTAGTGCAGACGTTACTGGCGGCGTTCGCGATTATCTGTTTGCCGCGCCAGTTTCACGTTACGGTTGTAGAGAACTATGAGCCTCGCGATATCTACACTGCGCGCTGGGCGCTGCCGCTGTATCTGTTTTTCCTGATACTGTTTGTCATCCCCATCGCGGCGGCGGGCATCCTGACCTATCCCAACGGCACCGTCGACCCAGATATCTTTGTGCTCAGCTTACCCGTGGTTGCGGGTCATGAATGGTTGGCGGTGCTGTCGTTCATCGGCGGTGGCTCCGCCGCCACAAGTATGGTGATTGTGTCCACCGTCACGCTCAGCACCATGTTCTGCAACGAAATCATCGTGCCGTTGCTGCTACGAATACAGGCGCTGGACCTGTCGCGCAAAAAGAATGTGCATTTCTGGCTGCTGAACATTCGCCGCGCCACGATTTTGGTCACCCTGCTAGCGGCTTTCGGCTATTACCGCATGATGGGCAGCCACTTCTCTCTGGCGTCTATCGGCTTGCTGTCTTTCGTTGCGGTAGCGCAGTTCGCTCCCGCATTGATTGGCGGGATTGTCTGGCGACACGGCAACCGCCAGGGCGCCATTGTGGGCCTGATTTTCGGCTTCGCCACCTGGATCTACACCCTGTTGATCCCCTCGCTGATCAGCGTCAACCAGATCGATTCCGCCCTAATCAACACCGGCCTGTTCAGCATGGAGTGGACCCGTCCCACCGCGCTGTTCGGCCTCGACGGCATGGATACCATTACTCATGGCGCGCTCTGGAGCGTGGGCGTCAATCTGCTCCTTTATATCACTGTCTCTCTGGCGACCACGCAACGAGTCATAGAGAAAATTCAGGTGGCTTCGTTTTTCGACAGCGCACAGGACGCCGGCGCCAGCCCCACTACCTGGTTGAGCGAGGCCACCATCGAAGATATTGGCGCCTTGTCTGAACGCTTTCTTGGCGAGGAACGCACGCGGGAAGCGTTACGCGACTTTTCTCGTCGCAACCGGGTCAAACTCTACCCCTCCAAACCCGCCAGCGTGGAGCTGATCAAACACATCGAAAAGCATCTGGCGAGCGCCATCGGCTCCTCCACCGCACGGGTGGTGCTGAACTCCGCCCTCAAGGGACAGGAGATGCAGATTGAAGACGTAGTAAGCATCGTCGATGAGGCGTCACAGGTCATCAAGTTCAACCGGGAGTTGTTACAAGCCGCCATCGAGAACATGAATCTGGGCGTATCCGTGGCGGACAAGTCGCTCAATCTGGTGGCCTGGAACAGCCGCTATGTAGAGATCTTTAACTACCCAAAAGGCTTCATGCGCGTCGGCCGCCCTGTGGCGGACCTGCTGCGCTATAACCTGTTAATGAACCACGTACCCGCTCGGCGAGCGCAGAAAATAGTTGAACGGCGTCTGCAAATGATGGCGGAAGGCCGCCCTCATGAGTACGAGCGTACGCGTCCAGACGGCACGGTCATTTTGATCCAGGGCAGCCCCATGCCGGATGGCGGCTTCGTCACCACCTTCTCCGACATCACCGGCATGCGCCGCACCGAGCTAGCGTTAAAAGAAACCAACACCTACCTGGAGCAACGCGTCAAAGAGCGCACTGAGGAACTGTCCAAGCTGAACAAACAGCTGGTGAAAGCGAAATCCGTGGCGGAAAACGCCAACCTGAGTAAAACCCGCTTCCTGGCGTCAGCGAGCCACGACTTGCTGCAGCCGCTCAACGCCGCGCGCCTGTTCTCTTCCGCACTCTCCAATAAAGTGAAAAACAACGAGGAATACAGTGAGTTGGTGAGCCATATCGACAGCTCTCTCAACGCTGCGGAAGAGATTCTCAGCACCTTGCTCGACATCAGCAAACTGGACGCAGGCGCACTGGAGCCGCACTTCACCACGTTCAACATCAACGAACTGCTGCGCCACCTGAATACTGAATTTACCGTTATTGCGGCGGAGAACGGCCTGACTATGCGCACGCTGCCCAGCAATTGTTATGTCTATTCCGACCACCAGTTGCTGCGCCGGGTGATTCAGAACTTCTTGACCAACGCGATCCGCTACACCCGTCAGGGACGCATCGTCCTGGGTTGTCGCCGCCTCAAGGATCATGTGCGGATTGAAGTCTGGGATACCGGTCCTGGTATTCCGAAAGACCAGCTGGAGTCTATCTTTGAGGAGTTCAAACGGCTGAATCACGGACAGACGGAAAAGAAAGGCCTGGGCCTGGGTCTGGCGATCGTCGATCGTATCTGCCGCATGCTGAATTATCCGGTGGAAGTCCAGTCCTGGGTGGGACAGGGCAGCAAGTTCGCCGTCACTATCCCACTCGGCGTCAAACCTGTCGACAAACCCGCCGACGCGGCCAAGACGCCCCGCGCACTGGGAAGCCTGAAAGGCGTCAACATTCTCTGCATTGATAACGAACAGGTGATCCTGGACGGCATGCGCGCATTACTGGAGGGCTGGGGATGCACCGTGCGCACGGCGCGCGCTCCCGAAGCCGCCAAGACGCTATGCGCCGAACAGGCACCGGATATTCTTTTGGCGGACTATCAGTTGGACGATGGCGAGAACGGGCTGGATACCATGGATATGCTGCAGGAAACCATGCCGACGCGGCGGCCGGGCGTGTTAATTACGGCGCTGAATACCGATGAAGTGAAGCAGGATGCGAAAGACAGGGGGTATCAGATTCTGCACAAGCCGGTGAAGCCGGCCGCGTTGAGAGCGATGATCAACAAGATGCTGGCGCGGGCCTGAGACTCGACTCAAACCCGCACTGGCAATTGCATTAACCGGAGTGAGCGGCCTGTTGCTGCTGCTCCACTTCCATCTGCTGCACTGCGATGACCGCCTGAGTACGGTTACGCACGCCCAGTTTGCGGAACAAAGCAGTGATATGCGCTTTGACGGTGGCTTCCGATACATCCAAATCATAGGCGATCTGTTTGTTCAGCATACCTTCCGTCAGCATTCCCAACACACGGAACTGCTGCGGCGTCAGCGTAGCCAGACGTTCAGAGAAGTCCGAGTGCTCCGCCTTGACGGAATCGATCTTGGCGGCGACATCCGCCGGCAACCAGACTTCGCCATTCAGTACCGCCTGGATCGCCTGGGAAATCTCGTCCAAAGGCGCTGACTTGGGAATAAAGCCGGAGGCGCCGTAATCGATAGCGCGGCGAATCACCTGCAACTCTTCGCTGCCGGAGACGATCACCACGGGCAGTCCCGGATATTGTCCACGCATGAACACTAACCCGGAAAAGCCATGAGCGCCCGGCATATTCAAATCAAGCAGAACCAGATCCGCATCCGGATTGGCCACCACCGCATCCTGCAGGGTTGCGATGGATTCCACCTCCACCACGTCCACAAACCGCACCGCCTGAGTGACCGCTTGCTTGAGCGCGGCGCGAAACAGCGGATGATCATCGGCGATGATTATCTGTTGCGACATTAACATGAGCCCCCTCTTTCATTGCTCAGTTAAGAATTTCTGATCTATGTGCTTTTCATAGTCCTGCAACAGGGATAACGTCAACGCCGATATCATCAGGAAGACACGACGCTATGGCGCTCCGACCCGATTGGCGATCAGCTCGTCAACGACGGACGGATCGGCCAGGGTCGATACGTCGCCCAGGTTGTCATGCTCATCCGCGGCGATCTTACGCAGAATGCGCCGCATGATCTTTCCAGATCGGGTTTTCGGTAATCCCGGCGCCCACTGTATAACGTCAGGCGACGCCACAGGACCGATTTCTTTTCTCACCCACTGTCGCAACTCTTCCTTCAGGGCGTCAGTTGGCGCTTCGCTTACATTAAGCGTTATGTATACATATATGCCCTGCCCCTTGATGGCGTGCGGATATCCGACTACGGCCGCCTCCGCCACTTTGGGGTGAGAAACCAACGCACTCTCCACTTCCGCGGTTCCCATCCGGTGCCCGGACACGTTGATAACGTCATCCACTCTGCCGGTTATCCAATAGTACCCGTCTTCATCCCTGCGCGCACCATCTCCGGTGAAATAGGCGTCGTTAAAAGTAGAGAAATAGGTCTTCACAAAGCGGTCGTGATCGCCATAGACGGTGCGCATTTGCGCCGGCCAGCTGTCTTTGATGATCAGGTTGCCCTCGCCCGCTCCTGAGATCTCATTGCCTTCGTTATCCACCAGCGCTGGCTGTACGCCAAAAAAGGGCCGCGTCGCGGAGCCGGGTTTAAGATCGTTCACCCCGGCGATAGGCGTGATCATGATGCCGCCGGTTTCGGTCTGCCACCAGGTATCCATGATCGGACAACGGGAGTCCCCCACCACCCGATAGAACCACTCCCAGGCTTCTGGATTGATAGGCTCTCCGCAGCTTCCCATCACCCGCAAAGAGCTGCGATCCGCCGCCTGGGCCAACTCATCTCCCGCCGCCATGATGGCGCGTATCGCCGTCGGCGCGGTGTAGAACAGGTTCACTTTATGTTGCTCGACAATCCGCCAGAAGCGGGACAGGTCCGGATAGTTCGGCACGCCCTCGTAAACCAGAGTCGTTGCGCCATTGCTCAACGGTCCGTATAACACGTAGCTGTGGCCGGTGATCCAGCCAAAGTCCGCGGTGCACCAGAAAACATCGCCTTCCCGGTAGTTAAAGACATACTGGTGAGACAACGATACATAGGTCAGATAGCCGCCCGTGGTGTGCAACACTCCTTTGGGCGCGCCGGTCGAGCCGGAGGTGTAGAGAATAAACAGAGGATCTTCCGCATTCATCACTTCCGCCGGGCAATCGTCAGACGCTTGCGCCATGACCTCTTGGTAACACAGATCGCGACCTTCCCGCCACGCCACATCGGCGCCAGTGCGTTTGACCACAATGACCTTTTCCACCATATCCAGATCAGGACGCGCCAGCGCTGCGTCCACATTGGCTTTAAGCGGAATAGTTTTACCCCCGCGTAACCCTTCGTCCGCCGTAATCACCAGTTTAGAGCGGCCATTCAATATACGACTCGCCAACGCTTCCGGAGAAAAGCCGCCAAATACCACAGAATGCACCGCGCCGATACGGGTGCAGGCCAGCATGGCCACCGCGGTTTCCGGGATCATGGGCATGTATAAGGTCACCACGTCGCCTTTAGCGACGCCCTGGGCTTTCAGTACATTAGCGAACCGGCACACCGCCGCATGCAATTCTCGATAGCTGATATGCTTGTGCTCGTTGGGATCGTCTCCCTGCCAGATAATCGCCGTCTGGTCGCCGCGCTGCTCCAGGTGACGGTCAAGGCAGTTATGGGAAACATTCAGATAGCCGTCTTCAAACCAGCGTATATGCACGTCCGGCGCTTGAAAGGAGGTATCTTTGACCTTACTGAAAGGCTTGAACCAGTCCAGACGCTGCGCATGTTCGGCCCAGAACTTTTCCGGCTCCGTAATCGACTGGCGATAAAGGTCCTGGTATTTCTGTTCGTCGAGAAAGGAATGTTGGATGATTTCCGCTTTGGACGGATAGATAGTAGACGCACTCATAGTCTTGCACTCTCTTCTTTTATTATTGTTGAAGCAGTATGTGTTGAGGCCTGAAGCCTTCTTTTTTCTACTCCCGCGAATCATCCCTCTGTATTAGACCTTGGTATATCGGCTTGTGATAAACAGCCAAAAGCAAAGGCATTCAATAGATTGATGCCGTTACGACCTAAGTATTAAGCAATGATTTAAGACAGCAGGCGGGAAAAGATCAGAAGATAGCCGGTCGGACTCAACGATATTTCAGCCATATCTCGGGGGAGTCGCCTCCCCCTTTCGATGACGCTCTACGCATCGATTTCGATTTACGCGCAGCCCGTCTTTACGCAGCGCGGCTGCGGGGTTTCGCGGCGGGCGGATTCATCTTCACCACTTTCGGCCGCAATGCGTATTTATTCAGCCCCGCCACATGGACTTCCCGCAGGTAGTGCGCCCAGTCATACATCCCGGCGTTCACCGGGAATTCGCTCTGGTCGTACTCGCCGAGACGGGTGGACAGCTCCTGCAGGCGACGGTTGCTGAAGGTATAGTTGGGAGAGGTATAGAAAGAAAACACCTTGGACAGTTTCATGGTGGTTTCCATGTTGCTCAGCTTGCGCCCGGACGCTTTACGCCCGAACAAGCCTTGCAGACGCGAACTCCATTTCAGCATGTGGAAGCTGATCGCCATCAAGGCATGAAACACAGTCCCTGGAATCATCACAAAGGGCTTCTTCGGCTTACGGTAAAACAGTTTGTCATGGGCCTGGTAATTATGTTCCGCCTCTTGCTGCACATGACCAATCACCTCACGGATCTTGATCGGGTTAGCCTCACTGCTGCAGCACTGGTAAATGCGGTGCGCGCCGGAGTCCAACAACGCTTCCGTAGCGCTGAGTATGATGCTGTTGGCCACAAGGTCCGCCGGAATGATATCAATAACCGCATTCTTCTTGCCGGGAAACAAAGACACCTTTTCTCTGGCGTAAGCAAGAATGATCGCGTCCGCCACCTTGACGCCTTCAATCCAGCCAGGCACCGGCCCCTGCAGCGTACTTTCAACGATAGAAGGACGCAGGATGGTGAGGGTTTTGCCATGCAGCTCCTTCATCAGTAACTGCTCGCCCATCCATTTAGTGAAGGTGTAAGTGTCATTCCAGCCGTATTTATTGGCTTCTTTGATGCCCAGGTCGATCAGGTCTTTTTCCCTGCTATGGTCATCCGCCGCGGCGGCGGAAACCTGCTCCACGTCCTGCAGCAAACGCGCAATCAGCGGCTCCACTTCATAATAGCCCCGCTCTGAACGCTCAATGCGCTCTCCCGCCGGACTGACGATATCCTCTTCCATCACGCCCTGATTGAAGCCGTTGACGTAGCAGGTAGATACCTGTACGACAGGGCAGTCCGCCGCGCGCCGCGACAGTTCTATGATATTTTTAAGGCACAGGGTGTTAATGGTGAGAGCCTGATCCAGCGCTTCACGGAAGTTAACGCTGGCGGCTGAATTGATAATGATGTCGATGTCCGCCGCCAGATCGGTAAAATCCTTCTCCGACAAACCAAACAGAGGCTCCGTCACCTCGCCGGTCACACAGTGGATGCGCGTTTCACACAACTCGTCGAAACGACTTCCCTGCGATGCTTTGAGCGTATCGAAAATAGATGAGGTCGCGATCTCATTCTGGAACCGCTTTCGCGCTGTAGGGTTCTTTGAATTCCCCCTTATCAGCAAATAAATCTTCCCGACTGTCGGAACGCTGCGCAGCAGCTTCTCCAATACCACCTTACCGACAAATCCCGTTGTCCCCGTGATCAGTACATTCTTATTTGCAAAAGCAGTTAACGTAAGTGATTGCTTCATATTCGCTTAGACCTCTCTCTCCTTAAACACATTGCCGCTTGGCGTCCTAGCTTATGCGAGTCTTTTGATAATGATATTTACATTAGGTTACATCTGTATGTGTGACTGTCTCCGCAATTTCCCTAACGAAGGAGCCCCGCAGCGTACCCCGTGATATATCTCACAGCAAAAATCTGACCACCTTTACAACTTGGTCACTGATTGTTTTACAATCGATCGGCGAACCAATCACAAGCCAGTCGGATAATCTCCGCTTTCTTCTTGTCCATATGTCCTACATGACCGCTATCAGCGACAATATGCAGCGCTTTGGTTCCCCGCAGACTGTCATATAAAAGCTTGGCGCTGGCGGGCGGATCAACGCGGTCTTCCGCGCCATGAATCACACAAACGGGGCACTGTACATTCTTTGTGCGCCGAAATGTGTCAACGATGAAGCATTCAATGGCGCCGGGAACAGGTAAACCTGAGTATGCCTGCACCAAATAGGGGTCGCCGACGACGGCGTCATTGATGCGCGGGTCCACCGCAGCGGGAACCGACTTCAGCGCAAAGGCGAGCGGCAGCCTGAGATCGCCAAACCCCAAGCGACGCTTGAATGATCCAACCAGATTGGCGGTTTTAAAAAACGGCCACTGCCACCAATTCAACACGTTACGCACGGTGGCGCTCAATGTCACCAAGGCGCGCAGAGACACGCCCTGCGCCGCCGCTTCCAATACAGCCGTACCGCCGGAAGAAAAGCCCAACGCACCAATTCGGTGAGATTCTATTTCTCGGCGCGACTGGAGGTATTCCAGCGCTGCGACGACATCAGCCCGCCATGCCTGCATGCTCACATGAAAGCGGGGACCCGCCGACTCGCCATGCCCGCGCATATCCAGGGCCAAGGCCGCTACGCCGCGATGCGCAAGCGCTTCAGCCAGTTCATAAAAATGTTCTTTGTAGCCAAAGGCGCCGTGACAAATGATCGCCGCAGGAAAGCGCCCTTCCCTGGCGGGCAGGAATAAGCGGCCGACCAGCTCATCTCCCTGAGAGGAAAACTGCACCGGCTCCTGCTGCACAATCGGGAGAAGGTTCTGCATATCCATGCTTAAAACTTACCGTCTGGGCTGTTCGGTTGGCGGACATATGCGCAGAGACCGTCGTCAGTGAAAACCGCTTCCTCGAGTCGACGACATCGGAAACAAAAGACTGCATCATTCCCTGACTCAATCATCTGCAAATAGGATTGTTCGCACCGCTGGTTCGACTCCCAAGCCGCTGACCTTCATCTGCGCCTTCAAACCAACACGGGCGTGGCTATGTTAAGCCCTTGCCGGTAAATATTAAACAAGTTAATTAGAGCACTTACTCTTAAATGCAATACGCCAAAAGTCGCACCCACTTAGATGCATGTGAACTTGCGCACAACCCTCGTTAACATTGTCTTACAATCCAAATTAACCATTTGAATTTTTATGGTTTTCGCCCTCATTTCGTTAAATCGAGCAAGGTAAAAGTGAGGCCTGACGCACAGTCTTGTTACGATAAGTTAATTTAGTATTCCCCCATAACAATAACTAACAAGGGCGAAACACAACATGACCACCAACGCAGTTGGCGTAAAGAACGCCAGGGATAAATATCGTCTCATCGGTCCGGTCTACGACTTCCTCAGCGCGCTGTACAGCGGCAAATCCATCCATCAATGCAAAATCGGCATGGTCACGCCAGACAATGTAAAACCTGGCGACAAGATCCTGTTCGCGGGTGTCGGTCATGGCAAAGACGCTATCCACGCCGCTGAGCTGGGCGCGGATGTCACGGTCGTTGACCTGTCCGCCACCATGCTCAGCAAGTTTCAGGATGGCCTGACTGCATCCGGCAAGCAGCACCTGAAAATCCGTCAGGTCCACAGCGACATTTTCAAATTTAACGAGGTGGAGCACTACGACATGGTGGTCGCCAACTTTTTCCTCAATGTATTCAGTGAGAGCATGATGGAAGAAGTGTTGCGTCATCTGATTGAACTGGCCAAACCGGGCGCCGCAATTGTGGTCGGAGACTTCGCCTTTCCTACCGGTAATATCGTATCCCGCGTATTCAAACAGGCCTACTGGTATGTCGCGGTGTCTTTGTTCTGGCTGATGGCGAATAACGCCATGCACAACATCTACAACTATCCCGAGTATATGGAGAGACAAGGGCTGGATATCCGCAGCAAAAAGTTCTTCAAGCTCCTGAACATGAATTGTTACTGGTCCGTACTCGGACGCAAACAAGCCTGACCCGGTTGTAAGGGTTACAAACCCCAACGCCGGAAAAATACAAAATAACAACGAAGGAGTCAGGAAATGAGCAACCAGGCGATAGCGCTGGACTCGCTCGGCGAGTTAGGCGCAGGCAACTTTACTTTCTCTGAACGCGTTAATTACCTCAAAGAGTTTGGTTCCCACTCGCAGGCGTTCTCCACTCTGCAACCGGATATGCAGTATTTCGATATCCGCGGCGTGGGCTACATCGCCTACATGCGCAAGTGGGGACGGATATTCGTGTTGTCCGATCCGGTCTGCGCGCCGCACAACTTCGAGCTGATGCTGACCCGTTTCCACAATCGTTATCCCCACGCCAATCACGTTCAGGTGACCAAGACGGTAGTGGATATTCTGCATCGTCGCTTCGGTATGTATGGCACTCAGTTTGGCTCCGAATCGCGCATTGCGTTGAAAGACTGGAGCCTGAGCGGCAAAAAGAAACAGGTGCTGCGCACGGCGCTGAACCAGGCGGAAAAACAAGGCGTCACAGTAAGGGAAAGCTTCAGCGACGATCATACCCGGGAGATTTCCGAAGCCTGGATCAAGACCCGCAAGTGCAAGAGTAATGAAATCCGCTTTCTGATCCGCCCGATGGAGATGGGCTACAAGGAAAATGAACGCCATTTTTATGCGTATCAAAACGGCGAGGCAGTGGGCTTTATCTATTTCGATCCCATCTATTACAAGAATGAGATCATCAGCTACGTGCCCAACATTTCCCGCGCCAGCGCGAATTTCAAACAGGGACTTTTTTACACCATCATGGCCCACGCCATGGACGTGTTTAAACAGGAAGGCGTTCCTTATCTGGATTTGGGCTTGATCCCGTTGATGCTATCTGCGGATGACGAGGTTCAGGAAGCCAAATTACTGAAGAAGATGCTGCGACTCGTCTACGCCAAAGGCAACTTTCTCTATAACTTCAAAGGGCTGGAGTTCACTAAAACCCGCTTTCGCGGAGTGGTGGAGAAAACTTATTGCTGCCACCACAAGGCGACGCCGTTGTTGGAGTTTTTCTGCATGTTCAAATTGACCCGGCTGTTTTAAGCCCAATCGACTTCGCTTCGTTGACGCATGGATCGCGTCGTCCTTACTCAGCCAATCTTTTACAACACAATCTGTTCTGCGGAAGAAAAGCCTAACGCTGCCGCGCCCCGTTCCCAATCGGCATCCCGTTTAGCGCCGGAATAAAACGCCCGATGGCTCGTCGATTCTACGCCTCTCATCCCTGCTCCATCATCGCTCTGTTGCCCCTGAAGAAGGTAAGCGACCCGGCGCGCAATGGCCTCACCGGAGTCCACCCAGTTGATGTCCGGCGCCAATTGGCAAAGAAACGGCTTCAACAAAGGAAAGTGAGTGCAGCCAAGCACTACCTGATCCGCCTCCGCATCCAGAAACGGCTGGATGACTGCGCGCAGTCGCGTCATGTCCGGACTATGTCCGCGAACCCAGTCTTCCCCCCACTGCACCAAGTCCGGCGCACCGACTTTAATGACCTGGCAATGGCTGGCGAAGTCCCGAATCAGTTCGTCGGTATACGCACGGCGTACGGTTCCCTGGGTCGCCAGCAAGCCGATGACCTGCTTCTTAGTGTGCGTCGCCGCCGTCTTGATCGCCGGCACCACGCCCACCACAGGCTGCTCGAAACGGGCGCGCAAATGATCCAACACGACCGTGCTGGCGGTATTACAAGCGACGACAATCAACTGTGCGGGATAGCGTTCACTGATCTGCTCCACAATATGACGCACGCGGGTTTCTATCTCCTGTTCGCTTTTATCGCCATAGGGATAAAAGCCGAAGTCAGCGAGATACAGGGTGGGCAACCAGGGCGTGTGGCGACGAATATGCCCCCAGATGGAAAGGCCGCCGCTGCCGGAGTCGATAATCAACGCCGGCGCGATTGCTCCTGTCGTCTCATGCGCGTTCGCCGTCATCTCAGGCGATCACCGGAACTTGGCCACATAGGCGTCGATCAGGCGACCGGCAATGGTTTTCATCGGCGAAACCGCAGGCAATTGATCAACTTTGAACCAGGCGGCTTCTTTCAATTCCGTCGTGTCGATATTGAGATCGCCGGACACATAACGGGCGTGATACCCCAGCATCAGCTGATGAGGAAATGGCCAGGCCTGGGAGGTGACGTACTCGATATCGGACACCAATACCCCCGACTCCTCCATCACTTCTCTGACCACCGCCTCTTCCGCACTCTCTCCCGCCTCAATGAAACCCGCCAGACAACTGAACGTAGGCAGTTTGCTGAAAGAGCGGTGAGACCGCGCCAGCAGAATTTCATCGCCACGGTGCACCACCACGATGACGCAGGGAGACACCTTAGGATAGGAAATGTAGCCGCAACCGTGACAGCGCAGGCCACGGTCTTTTTCGTTGAAGCTCAGGCGTTCCCCGCAGCGACTGCAGAAATTCTGGGTGCGCAGCCAGTAGAGCAACTGTGAGGCGGCGTTAATCACCCGAAAGTCTTCAATGTCCGCGCAGCCAAGCAGGTAATCCCGCAAGCCCACTTCCGTCCATCCAGCCGGCGTCTCCTTGAGACTGCCGACACTGCAGCTGACGCCGTCGACTTCTCCCAACAGAAACACCGGGCCTTCCGGGTTATCGACTTCTTCCGCATCCCAGGGCTGAGCATCCGGCGCGGGCAGCAATAGCTTGTCTTCGTGAAAATAAATATGACGACGGGCGCCGCTTTCCAGACCGCTCACCAGCGCAGGATGATAACTAAACGAAACCGCCACCGACTGTCTCCTTCGACTTCCGATATTTTATTAAACGCTTTTTTTGACGCCGCGTCTGCGCCACAACATCACGATCAACGCGAGAACCGTCAACGCCAGCGGCGCCATCAGGATATTAACCAGCTTCAACTGCCGTCCGAGATCATCGATATCTCGATCCAGGTTATGTTGCACATCCCGCAGCGCTTTGCGAATACGCAGTTTCTCCTCCTGGAAGTCCTGCAGCGCCTTTTCCTGTTCCGGCGTCAACAATACGCCGCTACCGGCTTCGTCGCCGCCCTGCCGCGCCTGTTGCAACTCCGCCAGTTGTTCTTCCGTTTCCGAGAGACGATCCTGCAGTTCCCTCTGTTGATCCGCGAACTTCTCCTCCGCAGTACGGCGTAGCTCATCCACTTTCTCAAACGGACGGGTAAAACGTCCCCGTGAGCGGATATTGATCAAACTGGGGTTGCCGGCCAAATAATCCAGCGCATTCACCACCAGGTCGCCATTGTTCGCCCAGGGGCTGGCGATGCGCTGCCCAAAAAATTCCTGCACCTGCACCCAGAGACGGTCCGTCAGGATGTCCGTGTCAGCGATGACGACCACATTAATGTTATCGCTTTGGGTAACGCCTGGAGCGACATGCCGGGTCACAGTTTTCGGCTCGGCAGGGGCGGCGCCTTCACCCTCAGCGGCGTCTTTCGCCGGATCATCCTGCGCCGCTTCGTCTTTTACTTCTTCAGTAACGTCGATACCGTCAGGAAATGCCGTCTTGGCAGGCCCTTCCACCCGCGCGGCCATGGCGTACTGTTCGCCAGTGGCTTTGAATTTTTCGAATAGCGACTCAGGGTTCTGCATATTGGCGAACGCGCTTTCTTCAATAGGCGCAGACTCGTCGCTGGAAGTCAGCAAAGGCTTGAAGCTGGTGGTCGCGCCTTCGACTTTCTCCAGTATCCCTGGCGTAGAGACATTAATGCTCTCCAGCCCCGCCAGCATAATGTCGCTCCGGGTCATGCTGTCTTCAGCCAGGCCCAATAACGCCAAGTGACGCACCGGCGTACGCGCCTGACCAACGCCGACCACCATGCTGTTTTTAAAGTCAGCCAGCACCGCGTTTTCTTTCAAATTGACGCCCCAGGCTTTCAGTAATGAATCCAGCTGACTGCGACGAGGCATATTCGCCGCCATCATCGGCATGCCGGGTTGATCCTGCTCCGCATTGGGATCGACGAACACCAAAGCGCGACCGCCCTTCAACACAAATTGATCGATGGCCAGCTGCGCCTGCTGGGACAAGTCTTTGGGGTGCACGATCATGAGAACGTCCACATCCTCATCGACTGCGTCGAAGTCCTCCGGCAGCCAGCGCACGTCAAACAGGTCTTCAATCTGTTGCATGACAATCCAGGCCGGTTGCTGGGATTGCTGGTACATATCGAAGCCGCCGTTGATCTGCAGACTGGAAATGACGCCGACAACCGGCGGTTGCGCGCGATCCAGGTTGTAGATCAGTTTGCTCAGTTCATACTCAAGAAACTGCTCTTTGTTAGGCTGGAAGAATGCAATGATTTCTTCTTTGTCGCCGGCCTTACCCACCAGTCCGAAAAAGACATTATCGCCCGCCACGCCGACGGGAATCGCCTGCAGGCCAGCGGCGGTGGCTTCATCTTCTTCTTCCGAGAAGGGAACCGGATCGACTTTCTTCAGGGTGATTTTGCCACCGCTGAGTTGCTCGAATTCTTCCAGCAGCTCCTGCACCCGACGCGCATAAGCGCGCAACGCTGGCAGATCCTTGGAGGCGCCTTCGGAGTAGTACACTGTCAATTCGATGTCTTTGGACAACCCGCCCAGAATGGAGCGCGCGCCGTCAGACAACGTGTAAAGACTGTTTTCAGTAAGGTCCCAGCGGAACCCGCTCATGCCCCGCTGCACCGCCAGATTGAACAGCGCCAGGGCGGCGATCACAACGATTACGACAAAACCCGCTCGCTTCATGACGTCTCCTTAGTTTGATGCCGTACGCTTGACCAGATGCGCCGTCGCCCAGACGCCCAGCACAATAATCGAGCCGAAATAGAGCACGTCGCGCAGATCAATGACGCCTCGGGATATGGCTTCGAAATGACGGAAGAAACTGAGGTCCGCCACTAGGTCCAATACGCCATTCGGCGCCCAGGCGGAGAAGAAATCCTGCACCATGGGGAAGCCGGAAGCCACCAACAGGAAACACACCACCAGCGTAAGAATGAAGGCGATCACCTGATTTTTAGTGGCGGCGGAGAACATCGAGCCTAAAGCCAGAAAGCCGCCCGCCATAAACCAGCTGCCGATATAGCCGGCCAGAATAGCGCCATTATCCGGGTCTCCCAGATAGTTGACGGTAAACCAGAAAGGGGTGGTCAGCGCCAGCGCGCCGGCCAGATATACCCAGGCCGCCATGAATTTACCCAGCACCCACACGAAGGGCGGCACAGGCAAGGTCAGCAGCAATTCAATGGTGCCCGTGCTGCGTTCCTCCGCCCATAAGCGCATGGTCAACGCCGGCACCAGCACCACGAACAGCCAAGGAATATAGTTGAAAAACGCTTCCAGATCCGCCTGTCCGCGTTCAAAAAAATGTCCCAGGTAAAAGGTGAATATGCCGCTGAGCACCAGGAAGATGACAGTAAACAAGTACGCCAATGAGGTCGAAACGTAACTCAGCAGCTCACGTTTGAAAACAATGCCTACGCCGTTCATGCCGCCTCCATGGTCAAGCGACGGAATACGTCATCCAGTCTGCCGCGTTCTACGTGAAGCTCCTCCACGTCCCAGTTGCGGGAGTGAATAAGCTGGTTCACGGCATGCAACGGCGCTTTATCCGGGGCCGCGAAAAGAAGGTAACTCGCATCGTCCACCTGCTCTACGTCACCTACTTCCGGCAACGCCTCCAGGGACGGCAGCGCCTCATAGGCCTGGGAGAAGCGCAGGAATATCGCCTTGTGGAAACGGGACTGCGTGGCCAGTTCGGCCGGCGTGCTGTTGGCGACGATACGGCCCTTGGAAATGATCACCACGCGAGAGCACAGCGCATCGACCTCTTCCAATATATGTGTGGAGATCACCACGATCTTGTCTTTGGATAGATTCTGAATCAGTTTGCGCACTTCGTGCTTCTGGTTGGGGTCCAGTCCATCCGTGGGCTCGTCCAGAATCAGCACCTGCGGATCATGAATCAGCGCCTGCGCCAGTCCGACGCGACGCTTGAAGCCCTTGGACAGCGTTTCAATCGGTTGTTGCATGACATGCTGAAGGGAAACCTGGGCGACCACCTGCTCCATGCGCTGCTTCAATTGCGCCCCGCGCAATCCGCGCACCCGTCCGACGAAACCCAGAAAGGCCGCCACCGTCATCTCGCCATATAAAGGCGCGCCTTCCGGCAGATAGCCCATGATCTTTTGCGCCTGTTGCGGCGCCTGCGCCACATCAATCCCCATCACGCTGACGGAACCGCCGCTGGGCTGCACATAACCGGTGATCATACGCATGGTGGTGGTTTTGCCAGCTCCGTTAGGACCTAAAAAGCCTAAAACTTCGCCAGGAGCAACATCAAAAGAAATGCCGGATACGGCCTGAATATCGCCGTATTTCTTTTCCAGATTCTGAATTTTTATCATTGAAGGGTCTCGCGTTCGCTATATAAAGGAACGAGCGCCAAAGAGGCGGCGCATAAGTTGTTTAAAACACACCTTGCAACATTCCATTCGCCAATAATCCAGTCCTCACAACAGATTGAAGTTAAATGAAATGATTGAAAGTTAAGCCGCAACAGGAGGACGCAAAGAAAAAGAAGAATAAGGAGTCACATCCCGCTTTGCAAGATTCCCATTTCGCTTCTACATTACATTGCAGAAAGTTTGCGCAAACCCAATCCTCGCGGAATATAGCCGCTGAAAATCAAGCATTTCCGAGCTTTGCCTGTCTATGGCGGAGCCGTTAAACTAGCGGGCACTTCGCCAGGGCTAAACGGTATTTTACATGCTCGGAATCACTTCTTTTTTCTTTAACCTGCTCCGCAAAATTTTATTTTTATGGGTCAGGACTGATGTTATCGGCAACGACGCCAAGCAGTTGGGACTGGACCCGGAAAAGCCCGTCGTCTACGTTCTGCAGCACAGCTCGCTCAGCAGTCGTCTGGTGCTGGAGCAGGAGTGCCGCCTCGCCGGCCTGCCCTCTTCCCAGGCGCCGCTGACCTTGCGGGACGCGGTTCTGTCGCGCAGCCACTTCTTTTTATATGAGAAGCGCGGGCAGATGTTTCGACGTCGCCATACGCCAATTATCACTGAGCGCCTGAAGCAATTGGTGAGCGCCGCGCAAAAAGACCCGGGACTGGACGTGCAGATCGTGCCGGTCTCCCTATTCTGGGGCCGCACGCCGGAGAAAGAGCGCTCCCTGTTCAAGCTGATGCTGGCGGACACCTGGTCCATCGCCGGCCGCTTGCGCCAATTCCTGACCATCATGATTCACGGGCGCAATACCTTCATTCAGTTCAGCAAGCCGATTTCCCTTCGCTATATTGTCGACGACACCCAGGACCCGCAACGCGCCAACCGCAAACTGGCGCGTCTGCTGCGCGTACACTTCCGCCGCATGCGGCAGGCGGTGGTCGGCCCTGACCTGTCTCACCGTCGCACCCTGGTGTCCACGCTGATTCGCAGTCCGGCCGTGAAAGACGCGATTCGGGAAACCGCCAAGAAAGAAAATATCCCCCCTCAGAAAGCCAAAGAGCGGGCGCGGAAATACGCGGACGAAATCGCCTCCAACGTCTCCATTGCTGCAGTGCGCTTTCTTGATATCATTCTGACCTGGGTCTGGAACAAGATTTATAACGGGGTCAACATCAATAACATTGACGCCGTGAAAGAGGCCGCCAAGTCCAGCGCGGTGGTCTATGTGCCCTGTCATCGCAGTCACATCGACTACTTATTGCTCTCTTACGTGTTGTACCGCAATGGTTTGATGGTGCCCCATATCGCCGCCGGCATTAACCTGAACATGCCGGTAGTAGGACCGATTCTGCGTCGGGGCGGCGCCTTCTTCATGCGTCGCAGCTTCAAGAACAACAAGCTGTACACCGCCGTATTCAATGAATACATGCACTCCATGTTCACCCGCGGCCACCCGGTGGAGTATTTCGTGGAAGGCGGCCGCAGCCGCACCGGGCGCACTTTGCAGCCGAAAGCGGGCATGTTGATGATGACCGTGCGCAGCTATCTGCGTAACTACAAAAAACCGATCACCTTCGTGCCGGTGTATATCGGCTACGAGAAAATCCTGGAAGCGCGCTCTTATCTCGGCGAGCTGCGCGGCAAGAAGAAAAAAGACGAAAACATCTTCGGCCTGTTCAAATCCCTGCGTAACCTGCGCAACTCCTTCGGACGCGTCAGCGTTAACTTCGGCGAGCCCTTCGCGTTGTCCGACGTGCTCGACAAAGTGCAGCCGCACTGGCGCGATCAGGCCTACGATCAGGAAGCGCGTCCCAAGTGGATGCCGCACATGATTGACGAACTGGCGGAAATGGTGGCCACCCGCATCAATAACGCAGCAGCGCTTAACCCCATCAATATCGTCGCCACCCTGTTGCTGGCCACGCCCAAGCAGGCGATGGACGAAAAAATGCTGGCGGATCATTGCGACGCAGTGGTCTCGTTACTGCGCATGCACCCTTACAGTAATGAAATGAGTTTCCCGGAAGGCTGCGGCGCGGACTGGGTCAAATACACCGAAAGCATGGGGCTGGCGCTGCGTCAGCATCAAAAGCTGGGCGACATCATCAGCCTGGAAGGCTCCAGCGCTATTTTGCTGACCTACTATCGCAACAATATTCTGCACTTCCTGGCGCTGCCCGCGCTGGTCGCCAGTTTATTCCAGAACAACAGCACCATGGACCGCACCAAGCTGGTGTGGCTGGTGAGTTCGATCTACCCCTACATCAAGTCAGAGCTGTTCCTGCGCTGGCACAAGGATGATGTGGACCCGGAAATCGAGCGCTGGATCGAGACATTGTGCGAAAGCAACCTGCTGCTGAAGGACAAAGACAACCTGTACCGTCCGATGGCCGGCTCCCGGGAATTCGTTCTGCTCAACGCGCTGGCGAAAACCATCATCCCGACTCTGGAGCGTTACTACATCTCCATCGCTATTCTGCGTCGTCACGGCAAAGGCGCGATCACCGCCAATGCGCTGGAGGAACAGAGCACGTCCATGGCGGAGCGCATGTCCATCCTGTATGGCCTCAACGCACCGGAGTTCTTCGATAAAGCCTTGTTCCGCAACTTTATCAACAACCTGAAAAGCAATGAGATCATTCAGGTAGATGAAGAAGGACATATCGTTTACGACGAAGATCTCGACAATATCGCGGAAGACGCGCGTTTGGTGCTGAATGCGGAGCTGCGTCAGAGCATCCTGCAAGTCGCCATCGAAACACAGCCCACGCAGGCCCCCACCGCCTGACGGAATCTCGCCATCCCGGGGCGCGCCCGAGTGCGTCCTGGGATTGTTCTTCTATCTCGTCGCTCCTCTGCCTCGCCCTCATTTAGCGCCTCACAGATAGACGCGCTTAAATGCAATCCTTCCGCATCCCATTCTGTTCCCAAAAACTAGCAATCGTTCACTGTTCAGCGTTTCTATCTGCGTATAATTTTTGGTTTATAACAAAAAGAAACGGCGCCGAACGGCGCAGGGAGAGTCAACGTGAGCATAAGCGCCTCTTCAGCGGTTTTTGTACCGAATCATTTACGGGTATTGGTGGTTGACGATCACCAGCTCGTTATCGACGGCCTGCGTGTCGCCCTCACCGCCCAACAGGTTCCCATTGATCTGGTGAACGCCTTCAACTGTCAGGCGGCGCAGACCTTGCTGGATACCGATCAAAGTTTTGACCTGATACTACTGGATCTTTCTTTGCCCGACGGCCGCGGATTCAAGTTTCTCCGCTACCTGACGTGCAAGCGCATTTATATCCCCGTGGCCATTCTGTCCGCCTCCGAAGATATCGAAGATGTGGAGTTGTCTCTACGCAGCGGAGCCATCGGGTTTATCAGCAAATCCTCCAGCGCCATGGAGATCAATCTGGCGATTCGCCAGATTCTTAATGGCAAACAGTACGTCCCCGACTTCTACACCCATCGCAATCAGGCGCCGGTTCAGGACAGCCAGCTACGGCTGGACTCCATCACTCCCCGACAAATGGAAGTGCTGCAATTGCTGGCCAAAGGGTTGCCGAACAAGAGAATCTGCTCGGAGCTGAGTCTGACGGAAGACACGGTGAAGTCTCATCTGAAAGCATTGTTCATGCACCTGAATGTGCACAACCGTACGGAGTGCGTCAGCGTGGCCACGCGACTGCATCTGGTGGACGCCTGACCAGGTTTATTCAGCGGCGCTCTCAACTACCGCGCGAGCGGACTCTCTGCTCAGGATCAGATATAAGCGCGCCGGGGTGACCGGTTTGGCGACGAAAATAATGCTGGGATAACGTCCGGCCTCCACCTGCAGCATTTCCACATCGGCGGAAATTATCACCGCGGGAATGTCGCGCCCGCTTTGGCGGCGCAACGACAGCACCACGTCCAGCCCGGAAATGGCGCCGCCCAGGCGATAATCCGACAGAATCATATCCGGCGTCTCGTCATGCAGTCTTCCCATCGCTGTTTTGGCGTCTGCGAACGCCGCCACTTGCACGCCCCAGGCGTCCAATAGCTGCCGCATGGCTTCCCGACTGGGTTGATCGTCTTCCACCAGCCACACAGACATGCCGCCCAGGGTGCGGGTTTCCGGATAGGCTTCCGGTTGCGGCGCCACCAGGTTGGCGCGCCCGCACGCAATCGTGAAACTGAAATCCGCGCCAGAGCCTGGAGAAGACTTCACCGACAACGCGCCGCCCAGCAATCCCGCCAGTTGCCGCACTATGGCTAACCCCAGACCTATGCCCGTGCGCGGTCTGCCTTCCTCATCGCCGCCCTGTTGAAACTCTTTAAATATGCGCTTGATGTCTCTGGAGGGAATGCCGACGCCATCGTCAACCACATGGATTTCAAGCACATTATTGAGCCGGCGGCAGTTCACCCGGATCGCTTTCGCGTCAGCGTGCTGCAGCGCATTCGTGATCAGGTTGCGCAACATACGCTCCAGCAAAATAGGATCGGAATAGGCGACCAGCTCCTCATCACAGTCCGTTTCAATACGTTCCGGACGGGCTGATGGGATGTCTATGGCGTCAAACTCCATCGCCACCCGACGCACCAGCTCATGCAGATAGAAGTGACGGGGGTTGGGTTTAACCACGCCCATGCTGAGCTGCGACATGTCCAGCAATGACTTGAACAGATCGCTCAATTGACTGAGAGAGCGGCGTAATTTGCCGACAATAACCCCCTCTTCCGAATTGCGATCCATCTTTGCGGACAGACTTTCCGCCAACATGCTCATGGCGTTCAGGGGCTGACGTAAGTCGTGGCTGGCCGCGGCCAGAAAACGGGTCTTGGATCGATTGGCGCGCTCCGCCCCACGCTGGGCGATTTTGACCAATTGCAGATTCAGAAACAGCGTCCGTTGCGCGTGCTCCTGGATATACGAGCCCACGGCCCCGATCAAGTTGGCGCCGAACAAAAAGAAGGCGTTGAACCCCAGCGTCGTAGCGTCCATGCCGACATCCAGCTCCACCAACAGATAGGCGCCGTAGATCAAAGTGGAAATCGCTGTGGCGACATAGAAAGGAATCGCCATGAGGAAGTAGCCGTAGATCAGCACCAGGAACAGGCCGTCATAGGGCACCATGACATTCTGCGAATGCGCAATCCAGATAATCGCCACCACACTCAGACCGCCCAGCGCATAGGTGCCGTTATAAAGCGGCATAAACCAGCGCCGGGGCCAGGAATGCATGCCCGCGTATAACGCCAGGGCGATAATCGGGCACACCAGAAACAGGCGAATGGGAATGGTCCAGCTGGCGATCTGCTGAGGGAACAGATAATAGTCCAGCAAAGAATAGATGATGATGAACGCCAGCGCCGTCGCATGCACCAACGGCAAACGCGCCTGCACTCGCTGATTGTGGAACGCGCGATAAGCCTCCTCCACAGGAGGGGCGAACTTAAGCCACTTAAAACCGCGTTGTAATTCTTGTTGTATCAGTTTTTCGTCCATGGGCTTTAGATATATACATCAGCCTCCTAACAAGCAAGCTTTGCTTTCACGCTATCTAATCCATGTCACGTATTTGTTGCGGGCCTTGTCCCGCCTGCGCGTCATACAGCGCTGGCGGCGCATTAGGGGTGATTCCAGACAGCAATCCGGGGCGATTGAATTCAAGCTCCATAGAACGATGCATCCATAACCAAATAGCCATCGCCAGCATAATAAAACAAAGCGCCAACGTGGCCCGATATAGAGTCTTGCGCAACATGCTTTTCTACTATGTCTTACATGATGGAAGTGTTTGAGGAAATTGTCGCCGCCGCAGCGGCTACCGCAGTCCGTTAACGCTTCAGCGTCGCTGCGTTCTATCTGCGTTTTCCGCAAAGCGCAAACTAAAACCGCAACGGACTTCGGGAATTATGCAAGGAAGGGAGTGTCTTGAAATCACCTGTTTGGGTGAATAATACTTGGCGGAAAGCCCCTGGAACGAGGCCCTCCGCCATGGGGATCGGGCGGAATGTCGCCTAGCGCCGGATTTGACCGGGTTACTGCGACCCTGCGCGAATCAATCCGCCCAGTCCATGTTGATCCAGCACTTCGTTCAGCATGGCGCGAATCTCTTTCTCATTGCGCATGCGCGAGGCTTTTTTCCACAGTTTCTCCGCCGTCTGATGAGAAACAGAGCGAATGACCCACTTGGTTTTCGGCAGGTTGTAAGCGGACAGGCTGAGCATCTCCACCCCCATACCCAGCAGCAGCAATACCGCCGCAGGGTCTGACGCCATTTCGCCGCACACGCTGACGGGAACGCCATGCTTCTTCGCCACTTTCACCACACGGCCAATGGAACGCAGCACCGCCGGGTTCAACCAGTCGTAGAGGTCAGACACTTTGGCGTTGTTACGGTCCACCGCCAACATGTACTGAGTGAAGTCGTTACTGCCGATGGAGAAGAAGTCCACCATCTGCGTCAGGTCTTCTAGCAGCACCATGGCTGAGGGCACTTCAATCATCGCGCCGACTTGCGGCTCATCGACATCTACGCCGGCTTCTCTGAGCTGACCGATCGCCTCTCGCAGCAGGCTTCTGAAGCTTTCGATTTCATCCAGACGGCTGACCATCGGCAACAGGATTTTCAGGTTGCCGAGGTAACGCCCGGCTTTCAACATGGCGCGAATCTGGCTGATAAAAATACCGGTGTTATCCAGCGTAAAGCGTATCCCCCGCCATCCCAGAAACGGGTTCTCTTCCGTAAAGCTGAAATAAGGCAGATTTTTATCGCCGCCGATATCCAGGGTACGCATGTACACAGGTCTCGGCGCGTAGGCTTCCAACACTTTGCGGTAGATCTGCACCTGTTCTTCTTCCGAGGGGAAGGACTCGTGCACCATAAATGGTATTTCCGAGCGATACAGGCCCACGCCTTCCGCGCCGCGTAACAGTCCTGGTGAAATATCCGCCAGCAATCCTGTATTGGCGAACAGTTTGACGCGGAAGCCATCGGGGGTTTGCGCCGGCAGATCGCGCAGCTCGTCCAGCCCTTTGATCAGCTTCTTCTCTTGCTTGGCCAGACGTTTGAATTCTTTACGCAGGGCATCCACCGGGTTGAACACCACCACGGCCCGGTAGCCGTCCACCACTGCCTCCGCGTTTTCGATCAGTGCGGGTTTGATGTCGCCGATCCCCATGACGGCGGGAATCCCCAGCGCATTCGCCAATATGGCGATGTGCGACAAGGAGGAGCCGCTGGTGCACACCAGCCCCGCCAGATATTCCGGCGGAAACTGGGCGACATCAGTAATGCTGAGGTTGTTTCCGACGATGATAGTGGGCTCGCTGACAGCGATGACGTCTGGGCTGTCGACGCCACGCAGGTTAGCGTAAATGCGATTGCCGATATGACGGATATCGTCCGCCTTGGCGCGCAAATAGGCGTCATCCATTTTCTCGAATACACGGGCGTGCGCTTCAACGGTCTTACGCAAAGCGGAAGATGCGCATAACCCAGAGTGGATGTGATTGACGGTTTCGGTAGTCAGTTCCTGATCTTCCAGGATCATGCGATACACGCCAAACAGCGCCAGCACATCTTTTGGCAACGTGCCCGCCATACGCTCGCCGCTGGCGTTCAGTTCCTCTTTCGCCAGCTCCAAAGCCTTGCTGAAACGGGCGATTTCCAGCTCCGCGTCTTTGCCCTCCCGATCTGGCGCCGAGGCCAGGTCATGACCTTTGCCGATCCAATGCACGCGCCCAATCGCCATTCCCGCAGCGCCTTTGACGCCACGGAATTTCAGATTCGCCTTGAATTTATCCCGGCATACTTCGCGGTCAAACACGCCGTCCTGCTGCACCCATTGACTCAATGGGCCGGCCAACTGGGCGGCGATCGTCACGACGAACGCTTCCTGCTCATCGCTGAAGTAGGCGGCTTCTTTCTTTTGCACCGCGATCACGCCGATATTCTTGCGGAAGTTGATAATCGGCGCGCCCAGAAAAGCTGAGAAGCGTTCTTCGCGGGTTTCCGGGAAATATTTGAAGTTAGGGTGCTTTTCCGCGCTGTCCACGTTCATCAATGACTGATGCTGCGCGATATAACCAACCAGCCCCTGCCCGACAGGCAGACGCACGCGCCCCACGGATTCAGGGTCCAACCCCCGAGTCGCCATCAACACCAATTCCTGGGAGGTTTCATCCAACAAATAAATACTGCATACATCCGCCCTCATGGCGGACTGCACACGGTCGACAATCAGTTCAGACAGGTCTTTGGCGGCGTGTAAATCAGCAGCCTCCTGAAATATTTCCCTAAGAATTTTTAATGGCTCAAGCATGGCAATACTCTGGAGAATCAAGCTACGGCAAACTTAACTAGCTCACCAGTGGTAAACAGGCAGGGATAACTATAAGCGCCAGCCCGTCATATTACCAAGAGGGAATTTCCACTGTTTTCGCATATTTGACATAAATCGGCTTATATCCTGCATGTTGTTTGTTACGATCACGTCATCTCCATCCAGACTTACGCAATCATCACAGAATTACAGTCTACACTTGCCATAGGCTCCGCCATTACGCCGAGGCTGCTATGTGTGGAAGATTCAATGTCACCGACTCCCCTGTCGTGATCGCCCTGATGGATTCGCTCGGATTCGACACCACCGGATTGAAGTCGCATTTTTACCAGGATGATTTGTTCAATATCGCCCCCACGGAAGAAGTGATGGTGGCGGTGCAGGAAGAGCTGAAGAATTTTTTCAGGGGCATGCGCTGGTGGCTGACGCCAAGCTGGGCGCCGGAGCCAACCGCCAAGTACAACATGTTCAACGCCAAAGCGGAGACCATTGAAACCAGCAAGGCCTTCAAAACTTCATTCCAGCGCCGCCGCGCCATTATTCCCGCCAGCGGCTTTATCGAGTGGAAGCTGGAAAACGGAGTCAAACAGCCTTATTACATCAAGCCAGAGTCAGGGCGCTGCTTTTTCGGCGGCATTTGGGATATCTGGAGCAAAGGCGACGCCTATCTCGAATCCTGCGCCATCATCACTACCGAGGCCTCCCCCTCGTTACAAGCATTACACCACCGCATGCCCGTGCTACTGACGCCAGATCAATTTAACGCCTGGCTGAATGCGAACACGCCATTAGTTGATATCCGCCCGATGCTGGCGCCGCGAGAGCTGACTAACTGGGTGTATTATCCGTTGAGTACGGCGGTTAATAACGTTAGAAACAAGTCTCGCCAGGCAGTGGAACCCACTGACTCGCCCAAGACGCTAGCGGATAAATAACCAGACCTTTCCCTCTCTACCTCACGTCTGCTGATAGTTTGTCGCCGAGATACGGCAGCCTGGGCAGAGAAAGGCGTAGTAGGTTCCCTCTCCAAACTCCGCCACCTCCGCCATGTTCAACTGTCCGATAAACGTCATGACTTCGTGACATTCGGGACAGTCAGGATAGGCCGCGCGTTGTTCCCAGGTGGGCATACCGCCGATCTGCGAGAATGTTGTGGGGACGAAGGGAACGGCGGCGAAGCGGGCTTTCCTCGGCTGGTAGGACAGCTTCCAATTGAGCGTGGCGAGCGGTTCCACTATCTCAGAGTAGTCAGGAGAATAGATTGACTTTTTGCTGTGCGACGACCAAACAGGCTCTCCCTCTTGGTCATGATGCATGTAGATCTCCTCAGCAAAACAGGCGCAAAGCAGGCAGGTCGACAGGATCAAGCGGTTTCCCCGCCAGGGGAAAAGCGCCAACCTCAGGTCTTGAAGATTGAAATCAAATAAACGCGTGAGTTCGCCTTCGCACCAAGGGCAGATTGACGCATCAATACCGCCTACGCGAATGGCTTCGCTCGTTTCAGTATCCGTGGGCCCCAGCGCGTAGCAGGCATCCAAATAGAGTTTTCGCGACTGATGATGACGATCCAATGTCCAGCCCGCTTCAGCCATATAACTAATCACCGGTACATTCAGACGCTGCGCCCAATCCGGCGGCTGTTGCGTCCATTGCGCAATATAGGTCGCACCCCTTCTGTCCTCACTCCACGCAAGGGCTTCAAGAATACGGCCGTCCAGATCAGGGTCCGCTCCCAAGCGTTCTACCAAGAGATTGACCACCTCTTCGCTCGCGCCGCGAAATAATATGGCAGGCTCATAACACTCGCTAGACAGGAGACATTTCTGCACAGCCGCCAGGTCCGCATCCGTGAACGCCGCCAGCGTTATGCCGATTTCTATTGCGCTATCGTCTTCATCGGTCTCAAGCTGCTCGGCGGCATATTCCGCCAAGCGTTGCGCTTCATCTCCCGTCAACGCCTGATAAACCTTATCGATAGCCCCTGGGAATGGGGTGTAAGTAATTAAGGGGTCCCCAGGCGCAGGGAGGTGATACGCCTTTATGATATCAATCCTGTCAGTCAGACCTGCGTAGGGGTCAATAACTTTGCTGTGTTTGCGTATGTACTCTCTCTTCACTTCCCGCTCCTGCTCTAAGGCGCAGGGCATGCACAAACCACCTGTGCGCTCAGCGGTGCCGGGCAGGATCATATGGTCGCACGACAGGTTTTGACATTTCACACGCTCAGTCATGACTGGGACTCTTATTACGGTTGATTTAAAAAAGGGATTGCGGCTCGCTTTTGTTCTTCACGGCGGAAAATTGTAATCTGGCCGCCAGCTCCTGACACAATGCTGTCAGTAGCAGACAGGTAGTATTGTCGTGTCGAGATTAAAGCTGTGACGAAACTATAGCCGTTGCGAAACATACGATAAAACCAAGTAAAAAGTCAGAGGGATACTACATGAGCGAAAGCAAGACTATCGCCGGGCCATTAACCGGCCAATGCCTGTGTGGCGCAGTGAAAGTGGCCGCGAAGAACGTCAATCCTGAATACCATGCCTGCCACTGCGGCATGTGCCGGCGCTGGAATGGCGGACCTTCCATGGCGATCTCCGCGCAGGAAGCCGTATTCGAAGGCGAAGACAGCATCACCGCTTACGATTCATCGGAATGGGCGCAGCGGGCGTTCTGTAAGCACTGCGGAACCAACCTGTACTACCACCTGAAGCCAACAGGCGAAAAATATCTCTGGAGCGGACTGTTCGATGATCAGTCGCAGTTCAAAATGGCGGGCGAGATTTATATTGACCACAAACCCGCGGGCTATGCCTTCGTGGGGGATCATCCAAGAATGACGGAAGACGAGTTCTTGAAGTCCATTGGCATGAAATAGCCGCCCTTCGCGCACGATGGCCGCCTGTTTTCATCGTGCGCTCAATACCTCTTCAACGCCGGGCCCATGGGCGTCATCAAAAACTTGCCTAACACTTCCCCGCCACGCTATGGTGGAGCGGCGAACGCTTTGCAAAGAGCTAAAGGACTGAACTCACATCACGAGCATAAAGCGTATGACTGCCCCAATCAGAGAAGAAACCAACGCCCTCGCCCTTGCAGACAAGGCGACTTTTCCCTTTCCGACGCCGGAGGGCCTCGTCTACGAAGCGCATTTCACCCGGGACCAGGACTATCTGGCCTTCTTCAGCGAAGACTGCCCCTACGAAGAAACGCTGCATATACAACACCTCGATGGTAGCGGTCAGGTGAAAGAAGAGGTCACGCTCTCCGCCGAATACACTGGGGGCGTATTTCAATTTATTGACGCACGCGCCAATCACATCGATTTCATCTTCTGGCCGGGCCTCAAGATCCGGGCGGAATGGTTGCTGGAGCCGCGTTTTATGTGGAAAGCCGAGGCGGTTCCTGGAGTTCAGCGCTCCGATAAGTTTTTCCGACGCACGCAGATAATCATTACTAAAAGCGACTAAAAGGAACCTAGTATGCCGGACAATCAATCCAACTATAACAGCACGCATGAAGCCATCAGGCAGTTTGAAATCCAGGCGGTCAATTTCGGGCAACGCTTTATTCAAGACAGCAACGTCCGCCGGATGTACATGGAGAAAACCAAAGCCTACGCGGAATCGTTGAAAGACCTCGTCAACAGTCGTCAGATGAGTCCCAGCGAAGCGGCGCAAGCCGCCAACCAGATGCGTAATGAAATCATGGAGTGGGCCAGAACCAAGTCCAGCGATATCGGACGCGCCAAAGCCCGCGCCCTCAAAGCGAAAGGCCTGGATTTAGATGTGTTGTGCGACAAGTACGCCAAGCGTCTGTTCAGCAAATCCTTCTCGCAACTGAGCAAAGCGGACCAGGACCACGTCTTTCTACAGATTGTGGAAAGTTCCGGCAGAGCGAACCCCAAGGTTTCGGCGAAAGCCATTCGCCTGGGTAAAGCCGGTCGCGCCCTCTGGTTGTTAAGCGCCGGCATCGCCATCTACAACATCGCCTCCGCCGAGGACAAAGCCCGCGCGACAGGCAGAGAAGCAGCCAATCTTGGCGGCGGATTCGCCGGCGGCGCAGCGGGAGGCGCGGTGGCGGGATTGTGGGCGGGCCCGGTGGGCGTCGCCATTGGCGCAGTGGTGGGCGGCGTGCTGGGTTCCATTGTTGCAGACGAAGCCTACATTGAAGTCGCCGCCTCCAACGATCCGTTCGTGAAAACCTTTCTGGACAAGCATACACAGATGTTCAACACCGACGAGGAAGCCATCGCCCGCGATCTGGTGGAAAAATGCAGCTACGAAATGGATAAAGTCTACAGCGTCTTCAAAGAACTGGACTGGGCGTATAACTCGGATGCGGACGACGTAGCGTTGCTTTACGTCAACCGAGTGCGCCGGTCGACGCCCATCATCAAAAGCAGCCTGAAAGCGCATACGCCACTGCGCAACTTGCTAACGGCGATATTGGAAGACGGCTGGACCACCTCCAACGAACGGGAAGCCATCCGTTACGTGCAACAACTATAGCCGCCCACCTTTTCCCTTCAAGCAGGCCGACCGCCTCTTTGCGGTCGGCCGCATAACTAAACGATAAGCTCCTTTCTAAACCCTCAGCCTAAACCAAAGCTTAGTCGTTGCGCATACAAAACAGTCTATCACTTCCCTTATAATCGAACTCTGATCTCATCGCTGTAATCACGTTTGCAACCCCACTCAGGACTGGCGACTCACCTAAAAAAGGAAGGAGTGATTATGTCGAAGCCCTCGCCCACGGAACCACATTCGTTTCTCTCTGGATCAAAAACCATCAAATTGTTCGCCACCGTCGTCTCTATCCTCGCCGGCGTTGTGACGATCATCTACAGCATCAGCCGCGACCCGACCGCCAGTCAGCACAACAGCGGCGACAATAACGTCATGGTCGGCGGCAATGTAGGAGGAGATATCAGCATCCGCCAGGAGGACTCGCCTTCCTATCGTGTCGACATCATCGGCGAAAAGATGATCAAGCCCGGCGAAAAAGTCTTGGTGAAACTGGACGCAGAGCGCCGACAGCATCTGAGCGGCATGACCTGCCACTGGCAGGTGCTCGGCAAAGAAGGCGCTGTGTTGAAGCAGGCGCCGGATAATTGCCAGATGGAGCTGACCCTTGTATCAATCAGTGAAGCGACCGACTTCAGTCGGGTCAGCATTGTGGTGGAAGCCACCAGTTCCAGCGGTAAACGCTACAGCGCCGTTAACGAACTAATGATCAGGCCAGACCCGAATTCCAGCCAGTACATTGAGCAGCAGCAGGCGTCGCTGCGAGAAAATATGACCAAAATGTTCGACGAGGCCGGCGATACGGTGAACAGCGCGCAGACTGACGCCATGAAGTTTACGGACAGGCTGCAACAGTTTCAGACCGACGTGCGCCGCAATGGGCTTGCCAGCAAACTGGAGCACAGGCCGGATAGAGTATTCGAATGTTCCCCTGGCGGCTGCAAGGTGGATGCGCGAGAACTCTGCGATGCCCAGGCGGCCGGGCTGGCTTTTGGGCCCACTCCGGGGGAGCGCTTATTTCAAACCTCGCTTGACTGTCGTGATGTGGAAGCGGGCGGCGCCAGCGAGCTTTGTCTCACACCGCCTTTTGACATAATCGGACTGCAACCCGGCGCCGAATTGTATGGCGATATCCTCTTTGCAGACGCTGCGCCTATTCCCTTCAATATCAAAGTCAGCTACAACGCAGACAGTTACGATCACCAAGACCCCAGCTGGACGCCGCTGCGCGCCCGAGGCGCAGACGCCGCCAAAGCGCCATTCGCCGCGCTTAAGTTCGAAGCATATAGAAGATCGTTTCAGCTATTTCTGGGAGCGTCCGCCGCCCATTGTTATGGCGCCAGGCCCAGTCTGGAGATCGCCTACGATTCCGATGGAAAAGGCTTCATCAATACCTCCCAGGGAGGACAGGCGCAAAATGTCTTTCCCATCGTTCCACCCCAGGGCGACGCGATTAAAGTGCGAGTCAGCCATAACGGCGAATCCAGGGAGTTCAGCTACACCTTTGATCTGGAGCAGATCATACGTCAAACTGCCGCCAACCTGGGGCGCCCGCAATTGAATTGCCAGCGCAACGCCGACGTCATCGGCTGCGCCTTGCCAGACCATGACCCACTGGTGATTTGGGCGAACGTGCAAACAATTCGCTATAGCGCCAGCAGCGACCAGCTCGAAAACAGCCTGCCCGTGAGCATTAACGGGAAACAGATCTTTGAGAAAAACCCGCGAAATATTCTCAGCGCATACCGATTTACCGTACCGGGCGACTGGAGCGACATATTTTACCAACTGGAGTTCAAAGACGGCCGTTTAGGCAATGTGGAGCGGATTCCGATGTAGCTGAGCGTTTGTAACTTAGGAGAGAGTCTCCCGTTACGTCGGTAATATTTACAAAGGCAAAACTCAAAGCAAGAAAGGCCACAACGAATCCATACATAATGCGGCGTCTTTTATTTATAATTGACGTTCGCTTACTTGAGTGTCGGGACAAAATGTACTACGGCGGTATGGGTTCAAATAGCAAAGGCAACCGCAAACGCCGTGGAGCTGCTCCAAACGTCAGCAAAGTTTACAAAAATATAAGCTAATGTAGATTGACCTCACAGATAAAGCCGATACCGACAGGGATTATGGAAGATGGCACGCATTATGCGTAACACGTTGAATTAAAGGGTACTTTTAACAAGGAATTCTCATGAAGAAAGTTTTATTTTTCTTAACTGTCCTAACGCTTTCCTCCGCGGTTCGCGCTACTCCCATTACCTATCAGTTTTCAGGAAGTCTGAAAGAAGTCAGTAATGTGTTTGACCCCTACTTTCCTGAAAGGGATTTTCCCAATATTGGAACCTCAATGTTTGGAAGCCTCACTTACGATATCGTCGGATCGCCGGATGATCGAGAGATTGTGATCAGCTCCTGGAGCGCAAGAGTCGGCGATTACTCTTTTGGCAGCTCAGGGGAAAGCACGATGCCTCCCTTTGAAATGAAGGCGCGCACAAATAAAAATACCTTTAGTTTCACTGACGAGGTCCCCTCCGATAACATTCCTTATTTCTATTTTGATGTCGCTGAATTTGAACTCAATTTCAAAGAGCCGCTCTCGCCTGCCTTGACCCAACTCCCAGTTGCGTTATTTGACTCAGGCAGTTTGACGCTTGACGTCAATGCCACAGTAAAGTTTGATATTTCCAGCATCAAAATTAAGAATGTTCCCGAGCCAGCAACCTTAGCCCTGTTCGGCGCGGGCCTCTTGGGACTCGCAGGAAGAGCGCGACGCAAATCTTAGTCTTTTACCTTCCAGCGCTTTCTTCATTACGCCCTGACAAAAACGGCTGATCATCAAGATCAGCCGTTTTTGTTACTGCATCACAACCAACATTACGAGAATATCTTCTGCCGCGTTTCGTGCTTGGATTGCTCGATAGCGGACAGCTTGGATCTCACGTCGTCCATGATTTCTTTCATGGTCTGAATAAAATCCTTGGCTTCGTCGATATTCGCCGAATGCTTCTCGGATTCAGCTTCGTACTGCTTCTGCTGTTCCAGATCCAGCTTGGACTCATAGGTCAACGGCGCCGAAATGAGCGTGCCGGCGCCACCCGCCATCTGGGTGAAGGTCTGTCCCAGGTTAGTCAGGTTCTGTGGCACCTGCAGTTTCAACTGTAACTGCGCAGAATCAAGCTTGGTGTCTTTCATCAGCGCACTCGTCTGCTGCGTCGACTTAATCGTCAGTTTTACAGAAACAGCGCCGCCTGCGATCTGCAATGCGCCCTGCACCAGCGACGCAGCCAGTTCTTTACCGGCGGAGTCACGCAGTTCCTTGCCAGCGCTTTCCAACGACTGCCATTTTTGCTGATACTCGCCGTGACGAATGTCGCGGGCGCCTTTCTTCTGCGTCTGCGCCAGTTCGTGGATCAAGCTCATGATGGCGAAAATATCCACTTCCAGGGTCGCTTTGGCTTCCGACAACTTCCCGTCAAACTGCTTGCCTGGCGTTCCTGCTTTGCTGTCAGGACTCTCCAGTTGCGGTTGATAGGTCTCGCGACTGAAACGTATCAACGGCACATCATGCTTGCCGTCGCTGAGCACCAGAGAAGCTTCCTGCTTGGGGCCTTTGACCGGAGCGGAGCCCTCCATATCAATAGAAAAAGCGAATGTATTATTCGCTTCGTTTATCGGGTTAACACTCATAAAAGTCTCCTATACCATATTCCTGCTGATCTGCATGCGGGTGCTGTGGTCGTTCCCCATGATCTGCAGGATGCGACTGACTCCCTCATTCAGCTTGGAGATGACTTCCTTCAAGCGATCCTGCTCCGCCTCCATGGCGGCCTGCAGTTTGGCGAGCTCCTTCTTCATGTCCATTTGATTGGCTCGCGCATCGGTCGCCTGCTTCTTGTATACGCCAGTGGTTATCTGGGACGCGCCGCCGCCGATTGCAGAAGTTCCAGCGGTGGCCGAGGCGATGTTCTTCACCTGAGCCCCAGCCACTTGAATCTTCTGCATGTGCTCCGGCGATGACGCCAGTCTGGTGATCAACCCTGAACCCGCTTTGGCGGCGGACGCCATACTGGCGCCCACGCAGACAGCGATCGTTACGGCCGCGGTGACGACGCCAGCAACAATGTTGGCGACACTCTCGTCCATTCCCATGGCCTGTAACCCCTTGGCTATACCTTTGGTCATCTCGCCCATCAGGCTGTGACCGGTGGCCGCACCCACCATTGAATCCACCGCCAACGCCAACATGGCTGCGCCCGCAATGGCTCCCACCCCAGTTGCGATCATGACCGCGCCGGCGATCGCCGTCGCGATGTTGGCTATCCATCCGAAAATCTTGCCGAATAAACCGCCTTTTTTGGCTTTGTCACCGGCTTCGATGGACTTCTGTATTTGATCCAGCATTTCATCATGCTTTTGGTTCTGCTTGGTCCGGTTGAGCTGAATGTCCTGCTGGGAGGATTCAATCTGCTCATTGCTGGATTTGGACTTTATCGTTAATAACAACGCCACTAATTCATCGGATGAGCGGGGTTGCGGCCGCTCCAGGTCGGGAGCAAAAGACTTGCCCGATGTATTTTGCGCTGGGCCGGACTGCGGGTCCTGCAGGTTAAACGAGACCTGCGGGGAACCGACCTTTTTCTGACCAGGCCCCTGAATCTCCTGATCTTCTGAGCTGCCTATCGGATAACTGAAATGTTGATTTTCAACCGCCGTTACCATTGGCCAGGCCCTCCTTTTTCTGTTGCAGTACCGAGCGTAAAAGCTCAGCCTTGGCGCGCACCTGGGAGTATTGCTCCTTATCGCCCGCCCAATGCAACGCTGCTTCAATACCGCTTTCCGCCTTCTCCAGGTCGTTCAGAGCCAGATAGCAAAACGCCGCATGCATAGGGGGATGAGGATTCTCTACATCCAGAATGGCCATGTATGAATACGCCTGCACAGCTTCCTCATACTTCTGCTGTTGTTGCAGACAGGCGCCCAGCCCCATCCAGAACCGCTTGTCTAAATGCCCATACAGGCACAGGAAACGGAACAGCTTCTCCGACTCCCCATTGCGATTCTGTCGATACAGGTTGTACGCCACCGTGTAGACCGCCTCCAATTCATTGTCGGTGATCCCCTTGATCTCGCCCAAGGTTGCGTGACCATGCACCACCGACTCCACCAGGGCTTCAAAACGGGCCTCGGCGTCCGGCTGTATTGTTTGTGCTGATTCAGCCACGGAATGTCTCCTTTACTGATTAAGTTCTGTGAGTTCAGAACACACTCAGGCCATCAGTTGATCTTGTTGATGGTCGCCATGATGGTGTCGTGCTCTTTCTTCTGGATGTTGGTCATCAACTGATAAGCCTGCTGCTGTTTATTGATCAGGCCCTGCAGGCGAATCATTTCCATCTGAGAGTCGTTGTTGAGGCCGTCGCGCTTTTGCTTCAGAGTTTCTGCAAAAGAGTTGAGCTGGTCTTTGCTGACTTCGTTGCCTTTGACATCAACGCCCTTGGACTTCAGCTCGTTGACTTCAGCATCGGTCAGCTTGAGCTTGTCTTCGCCCTTCTTCAGTCCGGCGGCCTTGTCATTCACCATGGAAATGGTTTTGCCGTAGTCCTTGATTTCCGTGTTGATGCTCTGCATCCGTTCGCTTTGGGATTTAACCTGGCCATCCAGCAAACCAACGCGCTCTTCCTGCAGCAGCATGATTCGTGTAAACGGGTCCATATTGGCGTCGTCGAATTTGGACGCATTCTTAGGATCGCCAGTAGGCGTGGTTTCCGAAGTAGACTCGTATGGATTGACGGGTTGGTTGTTGGTTACAGGGACTGTACTCATCTCAATTTCCTCGTATTAAATTTGTAAGACCGAAAAAGCTGAGGGCTAAATCGCCAGATAATTACGGTTGGACTTTTTGCGTTTGATGGGAGTCGTGGTACGGCTACCGGTCTTCATGATCTCGGTAATTTCATCCCGCCATTCCTGTAGTTGCTCCATTCCCTGCTGCTTGAACCCTTCGGAAGCCAATGGGTGACTCAATATCTTCTGAGCGCTGCCTCGGGGAATTCCCAGGGATTGAAACAACTTGTCTCCCTGCTCACGCATATTTTCCGCTTTACGGATCAACGCTTCGGACTCCGCCAGCGTTTTCTCCACCTCTACATCCGTAAATGTCTGGCTCATAGCTTTAACCTCACTTTTATTTAGTCATGAATAACCCTCTCGCCACGCCGCTTGGGGATCACCGTCGCGACTAACGGAAAGGATCATTAGTTGAGTAACGGAAAGACGCAAAAAGTCGCTGTTTTTGGGAATATTTGCGTCTAATTTGGGAATTGCGGCGCTGTTTGGGCGAGTTGGGGGAGAGAGGATTTGGAAAAAGGTTTTGGAGAGAGGGACAAAAGCGGAAAAAAGAGCGCTGGAGGAGTTCCACCGCTCTCGGTAATTAGCTCGATGAGGATTACAGACAAATACGGCTGATCGGCTGCACCGTGATGTCCTGGGTGAGTTCTTGATAGGAAAGCACGCACAGCTCGAAGAAATCGCGCTCGATCATCTTTCTGACATAACGGCGGATATCCATGGACACCAGCAACACCGGTTTATGCGGCAATGCGTCCAGGTCCCCGACTTCCCGATGCAGCTCATTGATGAAATTCTGCGTGGTGTCCGGGTCGAGGGCCAGATAAGCGCCGGAAGAGGTCTGCCTGATGCCGCCGCGAATAGACTCTTCCAGATCCTGATCCAGCATATAGGCAGGCAAGACATTCTGGCCATTGCAGAATTTATAGCTGATATAACGGCTCAGACTCTTGCGTACGTATTCCGTCAGCAGCACCGTGTCTTTTTCCTTTTGGCCCCACTCCACCAGCGCTTCCATGATGGCGCGCAAGTTACGAATGGAGATATCTTCGGACACCAACCGCTGCAGGATCTCCGCAATGCGCTGAATCGGCACGACGCGCTGCACTTCCTTCACCAAATCGCCATACTGCCCTTCCATCTGATCCAACAGATAACGGCACTCCTGCAAACCGATAAACTCGCTGGCGTAGCGCTTCAGAATAAAAGACAGGTGGTAAATTAACAGTCGCGGCGCATCCAGGTATTCAATGCCGGCGTTTTCCATGGCGGGCGCATGAGTCTTCTCCACCCAATAAGGGTTGGCGGACATCGCCAGCTCGCCCTGTTGATGAGGGATGCCAAGGATGTCCAACTGTTCCTGGTCCTGCAGCACCACGACTTTATCCGCCGGCAAACGTCCCTGCGCCACTGGCACTTCATGCATCAGAATAGTGTAATCGCCATCTTTCATGCTCTCGTTGAAGCGCAAGTGAATGCCAGGAAACGGGACGCCAAGATCCAGATAGAGGGCGCGCCTCACTCGGTATAGCTCAGCGTTCAGCTCAGAGGGTTTCAGCATTTGCTGGCAGGACGCCGCGACGTCCAGCAACAAGGGCACCGTCGGAGAAAAGTCATCTTTCTCTGGCGTCTTGCTCTGAGTTCGGGTCTGCCCCGCCGCGGCCATGGCTGGGATATCGTCATCGTCTGTCTCGGAGCGTTTGGATTTGCGGCTCATGATGAACCCCACGGAGCTGATCAGCCCCGCCAGCACCAGGAACGTCATGGTGGGGAAGCCGGGGATCATGGCGAAGCCCAGCAGCAAGGCGCCGCCGATAAATAACGCCTTCGGTTGCGCGCCGATCTGTCCACCGATATCGCGACCCAGGTTTTCCGACTCATCCGTAGAGACGCGGGTGACGATAAAGCCGGCGGTGATCGAGATAAACAGAGCAGGAATCTGCGCCACCAGACCATCGCCGATGGTCAACACCGAATAGATGGCGGCGGCGTCGCCGGCGCTCAGGCCGTTTTGCGTCACCCCAACCAGGATACCGCCGAGAATGTTAACTGCGGTGATGATCAAGCCCGCAATCGCGTCGCCTTTAACGAATTTCATGGCGCCGTCCATGGAACCGTATAGCTGGCTTTCCTTCTCCACTTTAGCGCGTCTGATGCGCGCCTCGTCCATATCGATAACCCCGGCGCGCATGTCGCCGTCGATACTCATTTGTTTACCCGGCATGGAGTCCAGAGAGAAACGCGCGCTGACTTCCGCCACCCGCTCGGACCCCTTGGTGATAACCAGGAACTGTACGATGGTCAAGATAAGGAAGATAACGCCGCCCACTACCAGGTTGCCGCCAACGACAAAGTTACCGAAGGTGTAAACGATCTGCCCCGCATCCGCCTGCAGCAGAATCAAGCGTGTGGTGGTGATCGACAGCGCCAGCCGGAACATGGTCGTGATCAGCAACATGGAAGGAAAAACAGAGAAATCCAGCGGCGATTTGATATACAGCGCCAGCATCAGAAGTATCACCGATACCCCCATGTTGAGGGCGATCATCACATCCACCAGCATGGTAGGCATGGGCAAGATCATCATAAAGATGATGCCCACCAGGAAAATCGCCAGCACCACGTCGTTGCGCTGGCTGAGCGCGCTCAGGACAGAAGCTCCTCTACTCATACGACAGAGTTCCTTGTTAGTTGATGATATTTCTTCAGGCTTTTACGCGCTTCCTCAGGACGCTCCAGCGCCCACAGCGCGTGACTGCGTATCAATAGAAACGGCGCGGTCTCCTGTTTCACACCCAGCTCCCGCAGGCTGCGGTCGCTCAGAGTCAGCGCATCCTTGTAACGCGCCGCCTTCAGGCAGGCGAAAGCAAGTCCGCGCGTCACATAGGCGTCCTCAGGACAAAGTTTGGCGGTGGCCTGCAACAGGGTCAGCGCCTTTTTGTGATGATTCTGCTGGAGATACACGAACGCCAGCGCCAGCAACCATTCACGGTTGGCGGGACTGAGGGAGAGTGGCTCGCTCATCCGTCTAGGCCTCGATTAATGCATTGCGATACTGGTTGAGGTAACGGATATCGTCCTGATTATCCCGCAAGATCTTCTCCGCCTTGCTGAACAATTCACGATCCTCCGGGGACTGCTGCGCCAGTTTTTGGAACAGCCCACGCACCTCCCCGTACTGACGTTCAAAGTCCACTGGGGACAAAAGGCTTTCCGAGCTGACCCGGGGGCGGATGAATGAGTCCAGTAAAGAGGATTCTTCCCCTTTGCTGTACAACTGGCGCAGATGCGACACCACCTGACCACCGGCGGGGGTGAATTTCTTATGCGACGGCAGCTGACGTTCGTCCGCTGCGTTATAAAGGGAAAGCCCTTCAATATTGGAGCGCAAAGAGATGTTGGTCATGCGACAGCCTCCTCGTCCGTCCCGTTTTTAAACCAGTGGTCGAGCCCGGTCAGTCTGAGCGCCTCCAGCAGATTTTCCTGCGCGTCGATCACCCTCCATTGAGGCGGCCCGTAGGGCGCCAGGTGGGCGATGTTCAGCAGCAGCGTCAGCACCCGGGTGGAAGGATGCGGCGTCTCATCACAGCGGATAAGCACCCGCTCTTCGCCCTGCTCCGCCAACTCGCGGCAGCGCATCAGAAACGCTTTCTCCGCTTCTGGGCGCAGGGGCCAGGGCATGCTCAGAATGACATCCATCAGAGATTACCCAGTTTGCCGGTCAGTTCCTGATAGCGATAACGCAGTCGGCGGATAGCGCCGTCCAGGAAGTCAATGGACGCCTCGGAGACGTTCATGCAAATCGTCATTACCAGACGTCTTTCCCCCATCAGGCCAGGCTGGATCTGATAATCCGTGGAGGTTTGATAGTGGGTCAGTTGCAGCAGTTTTTCGGCGACTTCGTCCACCTCAAACTCCGGTAATTCATAACTGAGCGACACCGCCAGGCAGTCGTCGCGCTGGTCCAGGGTGATGCGCTCGCCGGTTTCGTAGCTCAGTGCGGTGACGCCTTCTCCCACGCCATTGACGCCCATGCTGCGACCATAGGCGTTCAACATGTTGTGAATCGCATTCATTATGTCGACTTACTCCTGTTCTGAATTGATCGTCGCCCCACTCTCATTCTTCCTGCTCCTTGATAAACAGCTGCTCAAGGGCTTCTCTGGAAACGCCCAGCAGGCGTTCCCGGTCGGCGGGGTCGTTGTAGGTTTTTTCGGGAATTTCGCGAAACACCGTGTCCACTTCCCGTAACAGGTAGATCTGGTTTTCAATGCCCTGCACATTCATTTCCATCGGAATGGAAGCGATCTGGGACGGCTGCACCCAGTCCATGTCCTTGATATCCAGCACTTTGCCCATCAGGTCCTGGCCGTCTTTGCAGTCACGCTGCTCGTAGATATCGCGCATGGTTCCCATGATATCGCAGCATTGCTCATGCACCCCGCCCAGCAGCTTGAGCGCATACATGTCGTCCATGATGGCCTTGAGGCGCGACGGTTCAATGGACGGCCCCTGCGCGTTGTAATCGGCGCCCAGGGCTTTCATCAGGAACTTGCGCACGGTTTCAAAAGGACGCCCTTTATGGCGCTCGACAATGGTGCGATAGGTCTGGGTAATGCCGCCGTAGTTCAGCACTGCATCGCGATAGGCGTCCCGCAACATCTGGACGTCCGTCTTCAAACGATCGGCGAATTCAGAAGCGGTCAGCGATACGTTCAGTCCCGCCCGCACCGATTCGCCTTTGGTGTTCATCAGTTCCGTGGCGGCGTTTTGAATCAGCTTCAACTGCTCCGCTTTATCCGCGCCGCCGGCCTTGGCCTCTTTCTCCAGCACCTGCAAGGCCACGAACTGCAATGTCGGGTCTTTGGAGAATTCCTCCAACCGTCGCATCAATTGCTGAGGGGTGGAAGGAAAGTTACTGGCCATGCGCTCAATGAGCACTTTCATTTTGACGTTCTTCAGCAAGTCGGGAACCTGATCCATCATCTCCCGAATTTTCTCGATCAGGATCTGCTGAGTGTTCTCTTTCTTGCCGGTGGACATTTCCCGCCGCGCCAACGTTTTCTCCGCTCGCTCCTTGAACAGAAGGGACACTTCCTCTTTGGCGTCTTCCAATAAAGAGGACGCGCTCTGTTTCACCTGCACATTTTCCCCGTGCAGCTTGCCCTGTCGGGTAACCGCTTCATTCGTGGACATCGACCCGCTCTGCAGGACAGGAGCGCTGGTCCGGTTGACGATTTGCTCACTCAAGTTTGCGATCTCCGGCAATTGAACATGCAACTTTCTCCCTGTTGGTAACACCCATAAGAAGAAAGTTTTTCTGCGAAAGTTAATTTCCGCTTAAAGGAGTCAAACGTGAGCCAGTTGAGCCATGTGTTATCAGACCTGCGCTCGGCCATCGCCGAGGTGCAACCGGTCGGCCTGCGCGGCCGGGTGACCAACGTGGTCGGCACCATCATCCGGGCGATCGTTCCCGGCGCACAAATTGGCGAGCTTTGCTATCTGGAATCCGAAGGCGCCCCGAGATTGCTCGCCGAAGTGGTGGGGTTTCAGGAAAAAGAAGCGCTGCTGACGCCTATGGGGGACATGCTGGGCATATCCACCGCTACAGAGGTGATCACCACAGGACAATCCCATCACATCGCTGTCGGCCCTCATCTGCTGGGACGCGTGCTGGACGGCATGGGCAATCCGATGGACGGTAAAAACGCGGATTTTCCGTCAGACCTGCAGCATTATCCGGTCTACGCCGATGCGCCCTCCCCCATGATGCGCCGCATGATCAGCGAACCGCTCAGTCTCGGCGTGCGCGCCCTGGACGGCTTGCTCACCTGCGGCGAAGGCCAGCGGATGGGCGTATTCGCCGCCGCCGGCGGCGGTAAGAGTACGTTGCTGTCCATGCTGGTCATGGGGGCGGACGTGGACGTCATCGTTATCGCCCTGATCGGGGAACGGGGCCGCGAGGTGCGGGAATTCATCGAGCATAACCTAGGTCCGGAGGGCCTGGCCCGTTCAGTGTTGGTGATCTCCACGTCGGACCGCCCGTCCATGGAGCGCGCCAAAGCCGCGTATGTAGCCACTACCATCGCCGAATATTTCCGCGACCAGGGCCAGAGAGTGTTGTTGCTGATGGATTCAGTCACGCGTTTCGCCCGGGCGCAACGGGAAATAGGTCTCGCGGCGGGCGAACCGCCCACCCGTCGCGGCTTTCCGCCTTCCGTCTTCGCCACCCTGCCCAAGCTCCTGGAACGTGTGGGCTTTAACGACAAAGGCTCCATTACCGCGCTCTACACCGTGCTGGTGGAAGGGGATGACATGTCCGAACCCATCGCCGACGAGGTGCGCTCCATTCTCGACGGTCACATTGTGCTCTCGCGCAAACTGGCCGCCGCCAACCACTATCCCGCTATCGACGTGCTCGCCAGCACCAGCCGGGTAATGACCGCCATCACCAGCCCGGAGCACCGTCAGGCGGCGGGCAAGATGCGCGAGCTGATGGCCAAGTACGTGGATGTGGAGCTGCTGGTGAAGATCGGTGAATACCAGCGCGGCAGCGATCCGCTGGCGGACGAGGCCATCGCCAAGATCGATCGTATCCGCGGCTTTCTGAAACAGCCGACGGATGAGAAGTGCGACTTCCAAACCACGCTGAGCGCTTTGGCGCAGACGGTGTAAACCATGCTCTCCGCACTGGCCGACATTAAAAAGCTGCGCGAGCGCAACGCACAGGCGGAGGCGCTCAAAAAGCGCCAGGTACTGGCGCAGAAGCAGGCGCAGGTCGAGGAAGCCAAACGCGACCTGCAACAGTTTGAGATATGGCGAGTACAGGAAGAGCACCGTCTCTACGACGGCATCATGGGGTCGGAGGTCGGCCTCAAGGAAATCGACAAAGTCAAACATCAGATCGGCATGCTGCGCCTGAAGGAAGTCTCACTGGCGGAGCAGGTAGAGAACGCAAAACAAGAACAAAAACAAGCAGAAGCGGCGTTGCGTCAGGCGGAACAGGCCCTGGCGGAAGCCGGCAAAGCCGTAGAAAAGTGTCAGATGCTTATTGCGCAGGTGACTGCCGAAGCCAACGCGGAGGCCCAGCGACTCGAAGATCTCGAGCTTGAGGAAGCCAGCGAAACCAATTTTTCACGCCCCCAAAACTAAACACAGAAATCCAGAATCATTATGAGAATATCCAATCGCACATCAGGTTCCTCGGACAGGGAAAAAGAGTCGGAAGCGGTCTCGGAAAGCTCCCTGCAACAGTTCAGCAAATTAATGGAGACCAAGTCCGTCAACCCGGATAAGTTCCGGCAAACGGAAGAGCAGTCACAGGAAAAACCGGTGCCGGATAAAGTTCGCAACGCCATGATTGAAATGGTGAAAAATGCGTTCAAAGCGACGGAAAACCTGGCGCAGCCCTCCAAGCCCGGCCAGATGGACCCCAAGACCTCCATCCCGTCTTTGACGCAGACTTTCGCCCAAAAATCTCCGGCAGGAGAGAAAGGCGGACTTCTGGATAAACCAGAGCTGGCGCAACCCAAGCAATCACTGCCACAAGAGCAAACGCCGCGGGAACTCAGCCTTTTCGCCTCCCAAGACAACAACGGCGCTGAACTCAGCCAGCTCGACACGCTACAGAGCAAGCTGCCGCTGCCCGGAGACAAGCCGGAGCTTTCTCCACCCAAAAACGATGAACAGTTCGGTCAGCTCAAGACGGAAACCACCGTCCCGGAGTACGCCAAGTCGAACCCTGGCGCACAACCCTCCTCCCTTCTAAATAACCCGGATAAAACCACATCGGAAACCTCAGGGGACCCGAAAAATCCATTGCAAGAAGCTAAGCCCGACTCATCCGGTCGCAAACCCGTTCAGCTCAAAGACGATCAGTCTCAAGCCAAGTTTGAGACCATCAAAGACCCCAAAGTCGCCACTGATAAACTACAGCCGAAAACAGAAACACAGTCCAAGCAGGAAGAGCCTGTTAAGTCAGAGTCCGCACAAGCCAAACTGGACGCCAAGGTCGAACAAAAGCCAATCGCCAAGGAGCCATTACAAACCAGACTGGACAATAAGGCGGATACTCAGCCCAAACCTGAGACGACCAACAAGTCAGAACCAGCCCAATCCAAGACTGAGAACACGCCACCAAAACCGGATGTCCAAGCTAAAACTGAACCCACTCAGCCAAACCGCGATCCAGCTCAACCGAAGCCGGAAAACAAAGCAGACACCCAGACCAAACCTGAGGTGACGAACAAGTCCGAACCTGCTCATACAAAACCTGAGAACACGTCGCCTAAAACGGATGTCCAAGCTAAAACAGAGCCTACTCAGCCTAATCGCGATTCCGCTCAACCGAAGCAGGAAAGTAAAGCCGACACTCAGCCTAAGCCTGAAGTGACGAACAAGTCAGAGCCAGCTCAATCCAAGACTGAGAACACGCCACCTAAAACAGACGGCCAGGCTAAAACTGAGCCCACTCAACCTAATCGCGATCCCGCTCAACCAAAGCCTGAAAACAAAGCGGATACCCAGCCCAAGACTGAGGTGACGAATAAGTCAGAGCCTGCTCAGACAAAGCCCGAGAACACATCGCCTAAAACGGATGTACAGGCTAAAACTGAGCCCACTCAACCTAACCGCGATCCCGCTCAACCTAAGCAGGAAAACAAAGCGGATACTCAGCCCAAACCTGAAGGGACGAACAAGTCAGAGCCAGCTCAATCCAAGACTGAGAACACGCCACCTAAAACAGACGGCCAAGCCAAAACAGAGCCCACTCAACCTAATCGCGATCCTGCCCAACCGAAGCCGGAGAACAAAGCAGACACCCAGCCCAAACCTGAGGTAACGAACAAGTCCGAACCTGCTCAAACCAAACCTGAGAACACGCCACCAAAAACGGATGTCCAGGCTAAAACAGAGCCTACTCAGCCTAACCGCGATTCCGCTCAACCGAAGCAGGAAAGTAAAGCCGACACTCAGCCTAAGCCTGAAGTGACGAACAAGTCGGAGCCAGCTCAAACCAAGCCTGAAAACACGCCACCTAAATCGGATATCCAGGCTAAAACTGAGCCCACTCAACCTAATCGCGATCCCGCTCAACCAAAGCCGGAAAACAAGGCAGACACTCAGCCCAAACCTGAGGTGACGAACAAGTCAGAGCAAGCTCAACCCAAGAATGAGAACACGCCACCTAGAACAGACGGCCAAGCCAAAACAGAGCCGACTCAACCTAACCGCGATCCTGCTCAACCGAAGCCGGAAAACAAAGGGGATACCCAGCCCAAACCTGAAGGGACCAACAAGTCAGAACCAGCCCAATCCAAGACTGAGAACACGCCACCAAAACCGGATGTCCAAGCTAAAACTGAACCCACTCAGCCAAACCGCGATCCAGCTCAACCGAAGCCGGAAAACAAAGCAGACACCCAGACCAAACCTGAGGTGACGAACAAGTCCGAACCTGCTCATACAAAACCTGAGAACACGTCGCCTAAAACGGATGTCCAAGCTAAAACAGAGCCTACTCAGCCTAATCGCGATTCCGCTCAACCGAAGCCAGAAAACAAAGCAGACACTCAGCCTAAGCCTGAAGTGACGAGCAAGTCGGAGCCGGCTCAGACAAAGCCCGAGAACACATCGCCTAAAACCGATCCACAGGCTAAAACTGACCCAACACAGCCTAATCGCGATCCTGCGCAACCGAAGCAGGAAAACAAGGCGGATACCCAGCCCAAGCCAGAAGTAACGAATAAGTCAGAGCCGTCTCAAACCAAGCCCGAGAACACGCCTCTTAAAACGGACGGCCAAGCTAAAACTGAGCCCGCTCAACCAAAGCCGGAAAACAAAGCAGACACTCAGCCTAAGCCTGAAGTGACGAATAAGTCAGAGCCTGCTCAATCCAAGCCTGAGAACACGTCGCCTAAAACGGATGTCCAGGCTAAAACTGAGCCCACTCAACCTAACCGCGATCCTGCTCAACCGAAGCAGGAAAACAAAGCAGACACTCAGCCTAAGCCTGAAGTGACGAACAAGTCGGAGCCGGCTCAGACAAAGCCCGAGAACACATCGCCTAAAATCGATCCACAGGCTAAAACTGACCCAATACAGCCTAATCGCGATCCCGCTCAACCAAAGCCGGAAAACAAAGCGGATACCCAGCCCAAGCCAGAAGTAACGAATAAGTCAGAGCCTGCTCAACCGAAGTCAGAGAACAAGACTGATACGCCGGCAAAAGGCGATCTTCAATCTAAAGCTGAAACTCAAGACAAGGTCGATCATATCCGTCCACAACAGGCGTCATCACAGGCCAATCCGGATGGGCAAAGCAAGCCTCAATCCCATGACAAATCCGAGCTGCCGCAAAACAAAAGCTCAACACGCCAGCCTGTAAACGGTCCCTCTGAGCACTCGACGTCAACGCCGAAGAAGGTGGATAAAGCAGGCCAAGCGCTTGAACCCACCGCGAAGTCGGGGGCTCAACAGGGCGATCCCAATTCATCCGAGCGCCAGTCATCCGTTATAAAAACGGCAGTCCCGGGCGCAGAGGGCGCTATATCTCATAAAGCGACAGCGTCCGATCCTCCTCAGGTAAGTCAGAAAACGGATCAGCCCGGACTTACCACTGAGCACGCCAGCAAGACTCAACCGACGCCCTACTCCAAGCCCCCCCCCATCGACGTCAATGCGCTTCAGGCGGATGGCAAAACGGGGCCGAAGAGACAGGAAGGCGGCGTTAACAGCAAAGTGGAAACAGGCAAACCTGAGCTGCACGCCGGCGAGTTTCAGCGTCCAGGCAGCCCTCTCGCCAACAAAGTGACGAGCAAGGGCTCCGCCTCCTCCGATCATCAGGAGCGCCGCGAGAAGCCCTCGACGCCGCAGAAAAACAAAGAGAAAACGGAGCAACCACAGGAGCGTCGCGAAGGGCAGGTGGAAAGCTTCCAGGTGCAGCCGGCGCAACAGAACCAATCCCGCGACCCCGTCGCCAACACCAGCGCAACGGAGACCAGCAAGGTCTCCACGCAGGAGAAAGTGGCGGAAATGCAGAAGATCGTCGATCAGATCGTGAGTCGCGTTCTGGTCAGCAAACCAGGCTCTGGACAGCCGGAAGAGTTGCGTTTGATGCTGAGTTCCGGACCGCTGAAAGGCACGGAGATCGCCATTATGCGCAAACATGGCGACATTCAGCTGAGCTTTAATACTCCTAATCCTGAAACTCAGGCCTTCCTGGTGTCACTAAAAGGAGAGATGAGCACATCCCTGAGGAGCAAGCTGCCCAATGAACGATTCGAGGTCAGGATTCAAGAAAGCAAAAAAGCCAGCCCGTACGGTAAGGCGCCAGTGCGCCGCGCCAAAGGCCAGCAGCAATGATTAAGTCGCTGAAGCTACCCCGGCTGGGGCGAACGCAGGTGAATCTGGATAACCTGATCTGCGCCCGCCGCCGCCCGTTTGCGGCGCAATTGCCTGAGCATACCGCCCAGTTCAATCTGCGCCGACTGGAGATGCTGGAGACTTACGCCAGCATCGCCTTTTACGCCGAGGGGCGTCGCGGTCATCTGCATTTGGACATCCGCGCCATCAGCGCGCTGCTGGGTGAGCATCAGGACGCCGCCATCTATCCGGAGGCCCTTCTATCAGCCTTACTGGCGGCGCAACTGAATGGCCCTCTGCAGGCGCTTTCCTCTGTCTTACAGACTGAGCTGGAACTGGATGAGATCAGCCAGGACAGCACCATGGTTCTGGCTGGCGTCCGCATCGGCATGCAAATAAGCGCCGCCGGCAATACCGGACTGGGGCTGCTGACGCCGCCACCGCATCTTGCCGAGCGCATCGCCGCATTGCTCGCCACCCTGCCCGCTGAACCAGCGCCAGCGCCGATCACGCCAACGGCGTCGGCGCAATTGCTGCTGGCGGAACGTCGGATGTCTCTCAATGACTTCAAAGGCCTGGAGCCCGGAGACGTGCTGATGCTGCCGCCAGGCGCGTCCGCAGATCTGGTGACGCTGCGCCTGCCTGGATACGGCGCCTGCCGCGCCCGCTTAGATGATCACAAATTAGTACTGGTGACGCCCATGACTTCAGAAACACAACACATTTCCGAACCTCTCGACGCCCCATCCGACCTGGGCAACCTGGAATTGAAGCTGGAGTTTCATCTCGGCTCTCTCAATCTGACTCTGGCCGAGCTGTCGCAAATGACCGAAGGCGCCGCCTTTGATCTCGGCCTGAGCCTGGAAGCGCCGGTGGCGATGAAAGTGAACGGACAAACCGTAGCCCGCTGCGAGCTGGTGGAAATCGATGGGCGTCTGGGGGCGCGCGTAGTACGGTTGACCGGCGACAGCGAGGTCGGCGGGCATGACTGATATACAGGCGATTCCTCTTATCGGGACACTGGTCCTGCTGTCGCTGATCCCGTTCATCGCCATCATGACCACTTCCTTTATCAAGCTCGCCGTGGTGTTCAGTCTGCTGCGCAACGCTCTCGGCATACAGCAGATTCCACCGAACATGGCGTTGTACGGGCTGGCCATTGTGTTGTCGATCTACATCATGGCGCCGGTGGGCTATCAGATTGCGGACACCGTGAAAGAAAAAGGCTTTGACCTGAGCCATGCGGAGTCGCTCAAGGAACTGGCTAACAGCGCCATCGAGCCCATGTCCGACTTTCTGACCAAACACTCTTCGGAAAAGGAGCGCGGCTTCTTCATGGAAAGTGCGGCGACCCTGTGGCCCAAAGAGTACGCAGCGCGCCTGGACACCAACAGCATGCTGGTGCTGGTGCCTTCATTCACCATCAGCGAGTTGAAATCCGCCTTTGAAATCGGCTTTCTGCTGTATCTGCCCTTTATCGCCATCGACTTGATCGTCTCCAACATCCTGCTGGCCATGGGGATGATGATGGTGTCGCCGATGACGATCTCGCTGCCCTTTAAATTACTCCTGTTCGTGCTTCTGGACGGCTGGACCCGATTAACCCATGGCCTGGTGTTGAGTTACCAATGAGCGAAGCGGAAGTCATTCATTACGCCAGTCAGCTGCTGATGTTGGTGCTGGTGCTGTCAATGCCCACCGTCATCGTCGCAGCGGTGGTGGGCACGCTGGTGAGTCTGGTGCAGTCGTTGACCCAGATTCAGGATCAGACCCTCTCCTTCGCCATCAAGCTGATCGCGGTATCTATCACCATCATGCTCACCGCGCGCTGGCTGGGCATTGAAATCTACCACTTTTCCATGAACATCCTTGACCACATCGAGTTGATCGGCCCCTCATGATGACCCATTTGATGAGCGACACGCTGACGCTGTTCATGTTCACCGTGCCGCGTCTGCTGGCGGCCATGTCAGTCATGCCGTTCCTGAGCAAAAGCTTCTTCGGCGGCACATTGATCCGCAACGGCGTGGTGCTCAGTCTGTCCCTGTTTCTGTTCCCCGTGGTGGACGAAGGCTACAAGCCGGAAACCATGGCGCCGCTGATGTATGCGCTTATTATTTTCAAGGAAATGATCATTGGATTCTGCCTGGGCTGGCTGGCGGCGCTGCCGTTCTGGGCGCTGGAGGCGGTGGGGTTCTTTATCGACAACCAGCGCGGCTCCACCATGGCCAGCGCCATGAACCCGCTGACTGGTTCTCAAGCCTCCCCTGTCGGCATTCTGTTCGTACAGACCTTCACCACCCTGTTTTTCCTGGGAGGCAACTTCCTCACCCTGATGGGCGCTATTTACGCCAGCTATCACGCCTGGCCGATCTTCTCATTTTTCCCAAGGATCGAGCTGTCGGCAGCGGGCTTTTTCTTCGCCCAGCTGGATTACTTCATGAGTATCGTCGTGTTGTTCGCCGCCCCACTGATCGCCTGTATGTTTCTGGCGGAGTTCGGCCTCGGCCTGGTCAGCCGCTTCGCCCCCCAGCTAAACGTTTTCTTCCTGTCCATGCCGGTAAAAAGCCTGGTGTGCATGGTGATGCTCACTTTCTATGTGGGCGTGTTGATGCGCATTTTCGACGAGCGCTATCTGCGCACCTTTGACCTGTTCAAGCAGCTCAACGTGCTATGGGGGTCATGACGCATGAGCGATGAAAAGACCGAAAAGCCCACCCCCAAAAAGCTCCGCGACGCCCGTAAAAAAGGCCAGGTCGCCCATAGTAAAGACGTGGTGTCCACCGCCACTATCTGCGCGATGTTTCTGTTGTTGCTGGCCACCTCCGACACCTATCTCTCGCACTTGAGCATTCTGATCGAACTGCCCGCGCAATACATGGACAGGCCATTTCTGGAGGCGCTGCCCATGGTGGTCGACAATGTGCTGCATGAGCTGATTTATCTGACGCTAATGCCCATCGGTGTGGTCATGGTCTCCGCAATTCTGGCCAACTTTCTGCAAGTAGGCGCGTTGTTCGCCGTAGAGTCACTGAAGCCTGACCTCAAGAAGCTCAATCCGGTTGAAGGCTTCAAGAAAATCTTCTCCGTCAAAAACCTGATCGAGTTCATCAAATCGCTGATCAAAGTGGGTGTGTTGTCCTATCTGGTCTATATGCTGATCAAGGAAAACCTCAATGACTCCGCCCGGCTGCACTACTGTGAAGTCGAGTGCATCCCAAACTTTGTCGGGACGCTACTGAAGCAGCTCATTCTGTATTCCGCCATTACTTTCATCGCTCTCGCAGCGGCGGATTTCTTCATTCAGAAGCAACAGTTTATCAAACAGCAGAAAATGAGTAAGGACGAGGTCAAGCGGGAGTACAAACAGATGGAGGGCAGCCCGGAAATCAAGGGCAAGCGCAAACAGATTCACCGGGAAATGATGAACACCTCCGTCCCAGCTCAGGTGAAGAAGTGCTCCGCCATCGTCACCAACCCCACCCACTTGGCGGTCGGCATTTATTATGAAAAAGGCGTGGAGGACGTGCCCAAAGTCATCGTGAAAGGCGCGGATCAAATGGCAAAAGTCATCCGCAAGATCGCAGAAGAAGAAGGCATTCCCATGATGGAAAACGTGCCGCTCGCCCGTGGTCTGTGGAAACGGGCTCAGGTCAACGACTACGTGCCTCCTGATCTGTTCGAAGCCGTTGCGGCGGTGCTGCAGTGGGTGGACAGCCTCGATCAGCAGAAACAGCGACGCTGATTTCCACAATAGCTAAGAAACCTCTGAAAAACGTTGCCGAGGCCGCCAGCGCAAGGAAAAGCCGGCGAAAAAACGCCGCAGGCAGTTTTTCAGAGGCCCCCTAAAACCGCTGAATGCACATTTTAGCGCCCTATCCATTGGGCGCTTTGCAGGATTCCTTCTAAACTTAATTTACCAACCTCACTGATGTAGCTGCGTCATGCCCAAGTCCACCGTCCTGGCTATTGGTCTGCTGCTGTTACAAGGATTGTGGACGCCAACCGCACTGGCGGAGCCGCCGCCAATCCGGATCTGTTATGAATCAGATCCCATGCCTCCCTATTCTCTTTCCGATGCGGACGCCTTGCGCGACCGGGCTGGCGTTCTACCTGAGCTGATCCATAACGCCGCCGAACGAGTCGGCTTGCTGTATAAGTTTTATCGACGCCCCTGGAAGCGCTGCATTCGCGATCTGGAAGAAAACCGCCTGGATGCGCTCTTCGCAGCAATATGGCTAAAAGAAAGGGAAGCCTGGGGCGTCTATCCATACATCAATGGGGAGCTGGACGCCAGCCGACGCCTGTGGAGCTCCATCTATCCCATCTTCGTCCCCAATAACAGCAAGCTCCAGTACACCGATGGGATCTTCCAGGGCGTTAAATACGGCGTCTCCGCGCCGGTAGGCTACGTCGCCTATCAAAAACTGGAGGTAATGGGAATTCTGGCGCCCAGCAACCCGACGCCGGAAACCGGCTTTGAACTGCTCACCCGCAACCGACTCGACGGCTACGTCATCGACCAGGCCATCGGCCGCACGCTGGCGAGAAACATGGGGCTCAGCGACGCCATCACCACGCTGCCGGAGCCCTTCCTGGTCTCCGATTGGTATTTGGTCATCTCACACAAATTCTACGATGAACGCAGCCAGGATTCTGAAACACTCTGGAACGCCCTGGCGCAAACACGCGAGGAAATGGGCGAGTATTTGCTGGAAAAATATATGAAAGAAGAATGAGCGACGCTTGGCTGTCTGGGCGGTAGAATGAGCGCCCAAGACCAACAAGAATGCTCCTTTTACTCGTGAATGCACTGCTCGCTTATTCGCCGCACTACGATTTCCACCTCCCGGGCATAGCGGCGCTGCATCCATTTGACGTCAAAAAATACAGTCGGGCCTGGGGCGTCCTGCTGCAACGCTTCGGGGACGAGCTCGCCAAATACCGGCTCCAGATCGACGCGCCGGTTTCACTGGAAACACTGGAGCTTGCGCACTCTCACGAATATCTTGCGTCCCTGAGTCACTCAGCCGCCATCAGCCGAGTGGTGGAAAGTTCACTGGTGAAATGGCTGCCCGCCTCGCTATTACAAAAGGGCCTGCTCATTCCCGCCAAATACGCCGTGGCGGGAACCCTCGCCGCCGCTCGCACAGCCATTGATGACCAGACTATTGTTTTCAACTTGGGAGGCGGCTTCCACCATGCCTTCAGAGATCATGGCGAGGGCTTTTGTTTCTTCTCGGATGCGGCGCTGGCGATCCAATTGCTGCGAGCGGAAAAGCGCCTGGGCAGCGCCGACGAGGTGCTGATGATCGATCTGGACGCGCACCGGGGTAACGGATTCGAAAGCTACATCGCCTCCGACGCAATGGTCCACAACTTTGATATGTATAACTTTCAGACGTATCCGGGGCTACATCCCGGCGATCCTGATAGGTTTCCGTTTATGCTTCCCTTGCGAGCCGGCACGGAAACCGAGGGCTACCTGGATATCCTAAGAGAAGAACTCCCCCGCCTCTTTGCCCATGTCAAACTGCCCAAGCTGGCCTTTTACAATGCAGGGACGGATATATTGAAAGGCGACAAACTCGGTGGCCTGAGCGTTGATTATAACGGGGTGAAAGCGCGGGACCATTTCGTTCTGGACATGCTGGCCACACACAAGATTCCAACGGTCATTATGACCAGCGGCGGCTATTCCAAAGATTCTTACCGGCTGATCGCAGATCTGGCTCAGCACTTATTGGAAACGCCTTAATGGCTCATGTGAGAGGCGAACATCATCGTCCGCCGCTCAGGTAGAGAACGAGCCGCTATTACAACGGCTCGGCTTCGCCTACAACTCGATAGTCATGAACAGACTATTGGGGTCTTCGATGTAGTCCGCAAATGGGCCGCACAAAGTAAAACCATAGTTTGCGTAGAGCTGGTGGGCGGGTTGAAAGGCCGCCATGGAGCCGGTTTCCAGGCTTAGGCGACGGTAATTACGCTGACGCGCTTCTTCCAGAATATGACGCAATAAATGCGAAGCGACGCCTTTGCGAAGGTGCGCGGTCGCCGTGCGCATGGACTTCAACTCACCGTGCCCAGCGTCCAGCTCTTTGAGTGCGCCGCACCCCATCAACTCAGCGCCGTCCCAGACAGTCCAGAAGGTGATCTCGGGCTTTTTGAGACCCGACAGATCCAACGCATGTATGCTCTCCGGCGGCGAATTCTCCGCCATTCCCCGAAGATGTTCCTGTAACAACTCAGCCACTTCAGGGCCGCTTAGATCATCAATCCTGATTTCCATAACAAACCATTGCATTAAGTGGAAAACAACGCAGGCGCAATCGCCGGCAGGTTATACAACCCTGTACGCTCGGAACATGTGCGGATATTTATGATTATTGCAGCAGGGATAGTCAGTAAGTGCAGAAACGCTTAAATTATTTTTCATTATTACAAAAAAATCCGTTTACCCACACAAAATCTCATCTTACATTCATAATATTCCTAATAAATTTAAGCAAAGACACAACTAATTCCAAATCTTTTATAACTGCATATTCTTTTATATAGCGGTGAAGCAAGGCCTTCCCATCCCTAGTATAGTCGCGATGAGTAAAACCAAGCTTCTCTATAGAACGCATGCATGCGCTGGGATACTCGTCAAAAAAAGCGCTCAAAATACTAGCAGGGATAAGGTCTTCTAACTCCCAATCTAACGCACGATACTTTTCGTTAGCTCTTTCGAAGGAGTTTTTCACTGTTGTTGGGTCAAGATTAGCTTGCAGTGGCATAACAGGAAAAAGACGGATAACATCTTTATATTCGACAACTCCACTATCAATTCTGCAAATAGATTTAACTGCTTGCCTACCAGCATGGTCATTATCAAACAGCCCCATAAATCTATATTTAGGAACCCCATCACTTCTTAAAGAAGTTCGAGCCAATCCTCTAAAACATATTAATTCTCTGACCACTCCGCTTACACCCCCACGATCCCCTGTTCCTGCAGCCACTATAGCTAACTCTTCACCAAGTAAATCAGTACCACTCGAATTAAACTCTAATTTCGCCGCAAAATTGAGCAACTCCACATCAGACGTGCCTTCAACTATAACTGTTTTAGGCTTTATAGTAATACCAATCGAATCACCATATGAGGCAACCGAGTCAGGATGCATTTACATATCACCCATCTTTCCCTGCATTAGTAGTAGCGGGCCTTAAAAATGGGCCATTATGCCCAAATGAGACATAACATGTAAATTTCATTCCTGGTCTAATCTCTCTATAGCTAAACTCCTCAGGTCTTAAAGGAACAAGTATATTTTGAAACTCAGATACCCGCGCCATTGCTTTATTCGCATAGTCGGAACCTGAAGTAGCATGAACCACCTTTCTCTTAGAGAGCCCATCTTGTTTCAACCAATGTAAGCGGCTAGGAACTTGAACAAAATATTCACTTTCCTTCCACATACTTCTCAAGTTTGAAAAAATTTTATCACCTTCTAAAGGTCTGTTATTCAAAAACAAAAGTATAGCATATTCTAGCTGCAACTGAGGGGTAATACGGTAACCAATGCCTTGTAGCTGCTCAACAAGCTCCAATTGCTTTTGAAAAGATCCTGGTTGGTCAATGCATATCAAATCATAACTTAATCTAATCACCTTCATGTTGCCCATTCCAGCAGGATGACTAAGTATTTCAATAGCTCTCTCTCTTCTATCTTTTGGCACATCGCCAAGCACAAGACCATCAGAAAAATCACTATCTTTTGTTAACTCAACCCATGTCTTAAAAAGTACTTCTATTGGCTTATTTGGCTCACCAGAAAACTCAATAACATTGCTATTTTTAAACAACATATCAATGGCCTCATCAGCCAGGGCACCTAATTGCGGGTTACGATAATCGCTATCTGTCGAAGATATAGCCGAAAAAAGTATGCCTAGTACCTCTACACAATACCCTACAGCTCTTTCAGTATTAGTCCCCTGAGCTTCTGCTAATAAGCTTTTTACGTAGGTCTCTACAACAAAAGGGCTAGTTGGGCTAGCCTCATAGGCTTTCCTCGTTGCCTCATTAGCAAGCCCTCTGAGCTCAACTATCTTTTCCTTACTGCCTTTTCCATCATACTCTAGTTTGGCTAGATCAAAATATGCATTTGCCAATGAATTAAGCAAGTTAACATCTGGTTCAGATCCTGGCTTATACTCAATACAATCCAAAGCATAATTTATATCTTCAACGGCCCGCTCTAGCAGTTTAACTTTTTCCTCCTGGGAAACTTCATAAACGTTCCCATTAAGTTTAGCAATTCGCCGCCTAGAAACTGCAACATGGTGTCGAAAAACTCTACTAGCATCTCTTAACGATTGGGGCATATGGTCAAGAGCCGACAATACTTCCCTCCAATATAATGTAAAGCTACCCCTTCCATGATCAGGATCAATTTTAAAAATAGTAGTGGCAAACTCATCCGCAATTGGACGCAAGTCATAGTCTCCAAGGGAATGGTTTTTAGATATTTCCTCAAGTATATGAAGGCGAAGATGCTCAGCTTCCTTAGCAGGCCCAAGCCCCAACTTGGCCTTCATAGTGTTATCATAAAAAATAGCATTAAACAAAAATCGCCCTAATACGTCATGAGCTAAAGCCCAGTATTTTTTCCCTTCAGATCTAAGGAAAACCAAACCTAAAGATGTTAGCTCAGAACGAAAATCCTCCAACAAATGCCCCGTTGGCCATTTATTTTTAGATTCAGGTAGAAGCTCTTCAGGAAGGGGCAACCTCTCGGTGCTTAACGCAGCGATGTATAATATCGATTTCCTTAAACTTAAATCCAAATCAACTTTCTTAAAATTATTATACATCCATTGCTGAATAGACTCAGACAAATCATATTGTCCTTGTATCCAAAATGAAAGAACTACCCAAAATGCTGAAACACCGTCCAGATATCTAACCGTGTGTTCTTTATGAAATTGCATCCATTGCCAGTCTTTCCTTTCCTTTCCATAATGACGCAAAAATTTATTGAGATGTCGTCCGAGATCTTGGGCTTCATCCAAGCTCAACGAATGGTTTAACTCAGTAACCTTTTTAAATATTGACGAATTATGAAAAATCAGCCCAATGGGTACACTTTTAACTATAAGCATACAAACTGGTCTACCTGACTTTTCTAGCTCATTTCTAAAGCGAGTTAGTTCACCATCTCTCGACTGCCAATGCAAGCTATCAAAAACCAGCAATATTGGAGTTTCATATCTACGTGAAGCAGACTCATTTCTTCTAGCCTTTTCTGATAAGTCATCAGAGGAAGCCTGAGAGCCATCAACTTGATCGTCAAATAAAAGGTAAACTCTATTTAAAAAATTCACAATAGATAAAGCATCAGGAGGTAATGGTAACGTTTTAGCAATTAATGTAGGAAAGCCTTCTCTGGCACAATTCCAAGCTAGCATACGGGCAACTGTCGTTCCTCCCGCGCCAGGCTCCGAGGCTATATATGCAATACAATTCTCCTCTGCGCCTGCTGTATTCAACCTTTTAAGACACTCAAAGAGATTCTTCCCGCTCGTTAAGTCACGTAACCAAGGAAGCCCTGCTGCATATGGCCGCCATGAAGTTTCTGAACTACGAAAAAAGTCAATAAAATCCTTTTCCGACAGGTCTTGAGGAATTAGTGGAGATAGATCTCTCTCTTGTATGAACTGGTACTGACTAAAAACAGGACGCTCAGGATCATCAGCTTCTGTCACGTCAATATTATGAAATATCCCATTTGCATCCCTAAAACGGACCATGATCCGTTCATCAGGATAGGTTGTGCTGTATCTATTAATAACATCATTAACAATGTGCTGTATTTTTTGCTGAACAAAATTCACTGCATTTAGCTCAGCAAAGCTCTCTAACTCGCTAGCCAGTCCTTCTATTTCTGTAGCAGAGATTGTAAGATGCGCTCGGAACCCATCACCCCAAAGTTCACTTAAACCTAAAGGAATGCTTTCACTCCCAGATAATATCAAGACATCTCTGACTCCTGACCGTCTCAATTCATTCATCATATTAAGACGTCGCAGACTTCCGCTAAAGTCCAACCTATCTTTTTCTAAATCTCTACCATTCAATAGATAGAAAGGCAAACAGCGTTGGGGCAGCTCGATTCTAGAAGGGTCACTATCTATTATTTGTATATGCCCCCGCCGTCGAGACATAGAGTCGCTAGATTGTGACGCGGCCTCAACCGCTTTTATCAACTCTTGACTTAGCGACTCAGAGAATATCATCCTCCAAGGGAGACCAAGAAAAGCTATATATGATTTTATATTTTCTGGCTCTATTTTTATTCCGTATAGCCATAAAGCCACATCTCTCCTTTCAAGGTTAACCAGCAAGTTATCAGGAACGCTATCAATGTGTATTACTTGAAGGGCCACATCAGCTCTACCTCTCGATTGAAGTCGTCAACTATGTCTATTTAACATTAGACACTTTCAAATAAAGGTACAATTTACTAAAAATAAATTTGTAGTAAAAATCAGCAAGTCTGACTTTCCAATATCCGACTGTTCATCGCCTGAGTCAGAGCTTCCATTTGGTCGTCCACATTGGCGCGGATGACGCCGAAGTTGCTTTCGATCTGACAATCGCCGTCGCCCAGATTGGGGTCTGCGATGACTTCAAATTTTTCCAGGCCTGGATAGAACTCCAGCGCCTCCTTGATCTTGGCGCGCACCGGCGCCGCCACGTCGGTGGCGATCTTGACCGTCACCTGTGCGCCTTCGCCAATGTGATAGAGCGCTTTACGCACGACCTGATAGGCAAGCTCTTCTTTGTCGAATTCGTTGAGGATCTTGCGCACGGATTCAATCACCAGATTGGTCAGCGTCTGCTCGATTTCCTGATAGGAGTGAATGATTTGCGCGGCGTTGGCGAGCATCAGCTCCACTTGTTTATGACGCGCTTCGCGCAGGCCTTCCTCGAAGCCTCGCTTTTTCTCTTCCTCATAGGCTTCCCGCGCCTGCTGCATAATCATGTCAGCCGAATGCCGCGCCTCAAGTATGGTCTGCTCAGCATCTCTTAGCTGGCGATAATCCTCTGACTTGAGTACGCCTGCGGGGCCAAAGTCAGCCTGGGAGTCGTTCAATCGAATAACAGAAAGCATGATGGGTCAATCTCCCGGTAGAGTTTAAGCATGAGGCGTTGCGCTTCCTGGATCTGCTCCGGCGCAGCCTGTCGCATGAATGCCGCGTCGCACATGTCGCTAATAGCATGAGGCAATTTCAACGCCAGGCGTTTGACGACGGATTGGGGAGCGCCGTTCAGCGCGCAGGCCAGCATATTCAGGCCTGCGGAGCGCAGCCCCTGGGACACTGCTTCCTGATCCATCCAGTCCGCAATCCCGAGATCAATACAAAAGGTCGGCGCATTTCTGGCCAGAAACGGCGCTTTCGACACCGCGAAGCGATGCAGTTCCGTCGGCGTCGCCACCGCTTCCGCGCGTTTCGGGATGCGCGCCGAGTAGGCTAAAGCGCCCCCAAGCATGATCATGCGTTGCAATGCCTCCCCCGCCAGCAGTGGCAGTCTCTGATAAGAGGCGGCGAAGTCGCAATCCATGGTTTTAGCCAGCCCGCAACGCTGCAGAATATAGTCGGACATAATCTTGCGGCTGTCCGGTCGCCGCCACAGTCGCTCAATCGCTTCCCAATGCGGGTCGTCGCTCAGCCAGCTGGAATCCAGATAGTCCGCCGGGTAGCGATAAAAATCGTGGACCTGTCGCAACATCAGGTTACGGTAGCGGGCCGAGGTGGGAATAAGGTCGATCATGCCAGTTTCTGGATGGCCGGAGTCTGGATTTTACGTGGAATCCAACCCGCTCTCACCGCGTAGTACAAGGCGCCGACAAGCAGCAGCACCAGCAGCGCGCCGATACCCGCCCACAGATACATCATGCCGCCATTGGAGACTTCCTCAGGAGACGTAATCCGCTTCAGGCTCGATGGAAACAAAGCGACGGAGACTTGGTCATATTCCAGGCCGAGAATACTGTTGGAGACCAGCGCTTTAATCTTCGGCGTCAGGGTTTCGATCGGCGCATCCTCGACGTATTTGATAAATACCGAGGCGGTGCTGGGCTTGGGATTCTTGTCGAACTTATCCCCCTCCTGCATCACCACATGCACCCTCGCCACCAACACGCCGTCGATGTTCGACAATGTGTGCGACAACTCCTGGGAAATGGCGTAGATGAAGCGCGCTTTCTCTTCAGTGGGCGAAGAAATCAGGCCGTCTTTAGCAAAAATATCCCCCATGGTGGCGAAATGCTGCTTAGGATAACCCTGTCTCTGCAACACGCTGATGGCGCGAGCCACCTGCTGCTCGGGCAGCTTCAGACGCACGTTCTGGTCTTTACCGGCGCCGAGCACTTCCATCTCCACGTTAAAGCCCGTGGAACGGAGAATCGCATACATCTCATTGCCTTCCTGCTGGCTCAAACCGCTGTACAGCTCGGTTTTACAACCGCCCAGCAGCAGTAACAGCAAACACAGTCCGGACCGCCAAATCTGTCGCTTTTTCATAGCATACCCTTCAGTCTATTGCGCTCTTAACAGGCTTTCCGCATTCTTGTTGACCTTACTGGTCACCGCCAACGCCATCTGCTGTTGAATGGAAATCTGACTGACTTCAAAGAACAGCTTGTTGGCTTCCGCCGGCGAGCTGACAGGCTGATTCATACGTTGCTCCAACGCATGAATACGCTCCTGATAGCCTTTCCCCATGGCCTGCAGCTTGTTCAGAATGGTGTCGCCTAAGCTGATGAACGGTTTTTCCGCGTTCTGCGTCGCATAGGTTTGATGCACCACCTGCACATTGCTTGCCGCGTGCGGGCGCCCCGCTTCCATCACCTCAGTAAAGCGGGCGATTTCATGAGCGTTGGCGCCGGAGCTGACCGGCTGCGCAAAGTCTTTCTGAAGCGCCTGATCCGGCGCGACGGCGGCTATTGCTGCGTCCATTGCTTACCCCTCAGCCGCCAGCAGAATTTCTTCCGCCAGGGAGCCTTTGAAGTCAGGATTGGAGGTCAGGCGAGGTATCAGGTCTTCCGCATCCCGCTCGCGTCCAGACCGTTTCATGGCGAATACCAGCAACGCCAGCGCGTCCATGTTTTCATAATCCAGCGCGGCCAGATTATCGGACAACAGCTTGACGCCGCTTTCAAAGTCGCCGCCGGCGATCTTGGTCGCCGCCATACCCAGCCCTGCGGCAGTATGACTGGTTACATCGTCGGCGATCGCCGCCACGCCGCCGAAAATCACTTCAGCGTCCTGTAACCTGCCCTGCTCACAAGCCAGGACGCCGATTTCCGACACCCGCTTGATGAGATTTTCAGGATATAACATAAGCAAATCCTCTCAGTGTTCCTGATATTCCCGCCGCCGCTCTCACCAGAAAGCCTGCGGCGGGGATAACCGGGCCCAAAATAAAGCCGGGCCCGAGCAATCGAGTGGCTATTAAGCCGCCTGACCGATTTTCTTGATGGCGTCCATGATCAGCTTGTGAATCAGCGACATCAGTTCTCTTTTCAGAGCGTTCTTTTCCGCTTCTTCGTACATGCCTTTCATCATGTCCAGCATTGCATCTGGACTTGATGGAACGTCAATTCCACCTGCGCCGTCCAAGGTCATTCCACCCAAGCTACTTACGTCTGCCATATTCAGTTCCTCTTAAAAATTAATAAACAATTGGCCTTCCTTAGTTTTCAGGCCGTCTTCAACACGTGGCGGATCAGTCGCCTAACGCTGAAGTTTGGACCAGGTCTGCTCCAGCACGACGATGGCGCGATCAATGCTTTCCTTAAAAGCATTGTGCCGTTTGAAGTCGTCCTGATTCAGACCGGAATTCAGTTTGCGCCGCACGCTGGCGGACGCATTGGTTAACTCGTTGATCACGTTTCTCAGCATGACTCCGCCGGAGTCCTTACTGATATTTTCCGCATTGATTTCGGTGTCTACGGGTTGATTTCTTAACATCGGATTTAACATGCCTAGTCCACTCCTAATCGATATTGGATCAGTTTGTCTCCTCTGCGGAGCTGCAACATATGGGGGGTGATTTCCTCCACCCGATAGCCGTAATTAAGCTGGCTGCCGACGAAGTACTTCTCCCCGTTGCTGAGTACGAAGAACGGGGTTTTGCCCATGTAAATGCCTTTCACCACCAGATTGGGCAACGGCGCCAGCGCCATCTTGGTGTCCGCAGTGACCATATCTTCGAACCCGATCACGCCAGGCACATCCACCTGCAGACGACCGCGGTTCTTTTTCCACGCGACGTCATCGTCCACATTGCCTTTCAGCACCAGAAAGCCGGGGCGGTCCCCCTTGAACACAGACACGTTGGAGTATCCAAGGGCGGTCAGCGCAATTTCGGCGCCTTTAATCAGCTCATCGGTCACTTTCACCTTGAGCGTGGCCTGCAGATTTTTAGACTCCAGCCAGCGCGCCAGGCGATTTAACTCTCCGGCGTCGTTCACGTAGCCTTCCACCAACCAGCTCATCCCATCCGCAAGCGCGAGCACTTTCACATTGGGCAATCCCAGTGTTTGCGATAACTCGCTTTGCAGGTTGGCGCGGTCAGCGGCGACAACGCCTTCTTTGGATTTCTCCGCATTGGACATGGAGCCTACCGCCAGCATCATCAGCAGACCGGCGCAGGCGCCCATCACGCCCAGCCCCACCTTCATGCGATTGAAGGTTTCCGACCAGCTGCGGCTGGGCAGCGGCGTTGTTGGCGCACTGGCGGGAGCATCCGCAGCAGCTGCGCCAGACGCGGGCTTAGGCTGCGCCGCTGGCGCTGCGGGGACCACCGGTTGCGGCCATTCCGCCGGACCGTTGGCGACGGCGAACTGGAAGTCATCGACAGCGACCGGAGTCACTTCTTCCACCACCAAATCTCGTTGCTCGGACACTTCGCCATTCAGTAACAAGCGGCTACCCTCCTGCAGCAGAGTCAGGCGTATTTGCTGTTCTTCGACTTGCAGTGAAAAGTGCGCCGCGAGCAGGTTAGGCTCCTGAAACACCAGATCATCGTTATCGTCGCCGCCACACACATACTTGCCGACGACCAGATCCAGTTCGCTTCCTGCGTGAGCTCCGGAGAGAATTTTCAGCTTCCAGTCAGACATACGCGCTCTTACCAGTTATTTACCTGTTGCCGGTCAGTTCACTGCTTGCAGTCACTTAACCGTTGAATCGCTCATTCATTTCGCCGCTCCGCTGACCCGTTGCGTTAACGGGTCAGCGGATGGCAGCTGTTGATCATGTTTGCGTCGCCTTTTAGTGCATCAGGGAACGCCTTCGCTACTCTTTGAGTGTCATCGCAGCGGGAATAGTTTCCGATGGCGACGGAATAAATTGGCTTTTCTCCGTTTTTCTCGACTTCCATCTGAGTAGGGAAACCACGCGAGTCGAAGTACTCACGAATCGCCACCGCACCCTCTTTGTTGGAGCTGCCCACCTGGAAGGCGTAGCCGTAGATCTTGCGACCGTTAGAAGCCAGTCCGCCGGTAGGGATATCAATGACCTTCGGCGTCATCAGGAACAGCTTGACCATCTTCTTGCGGTTATGGTTCGTAGTGCGAAACAGCATGCCCAACAGCGGGATATCCTTGAGCAACGGCACGCCGCCGACGGACTCGCTCTCATAATCCTGGAAGAAGCCGCCGATCAGCAGACTCTGCCCCAGCCCCACCACGGTTTGCGTATTGATGCTGCTGGTCTTGATAACGGGAATGCGATCCACTTCTTCGCCGGTTTGCTGACCGTCTTCGATAGTGACTTCCAGGTTGATGCCTTTCTGTTCCTCGCCACGCTGAATATGCGGCGTCACACGCAGGACCGAGCCCACCGTGACAGGAAACAGATCGACCTGTTCATTCCCCTGCACGCGCACATGGAAGGTAGTGCTATCGTCCAGAACCGCCTCCAAATGCTCGCTGGTGACTACCGATGGCCTCGACACCACCTGCGCATCGCCGTCCTCCACCAAAGCGTTCACCTTGGCGATGAAGTAATCCAGGCCGGAATCCAAGACCGTGGAGAAGGTCGCGTCGGCGCCACCCAGGATCGCCAGTTGGTTTTTGCCCGGCGCAGGAGTCTGCTTGTCGATGCCGCCGTAGCCGAATTCACCCAGCTTCCGATCGCGGGCCTGCCAGCTCACTCCCAGCTCTTTCAGGTTGGTGGCGCTGACGCTGATAATGGAGACATTCACTTCCACCTGTTCAGAGGGCTGATCCAGATTGCGCACCAGCGCCTTGTACATGGGCATGCGCTCCAGACGGTCGTACACGATGATGGAGTTAGTGCGGCCATCCGCCTCCACCCAGGCGCGCTCGCCGGTTCCGGGCATATCCGAAGTCACCGGACTGGATGTTCTCTTACCTTCCAGAACGCCAACAGGCCCGCCAATGCTGGTTTCTCCGCTTTTACCCTGCCCTGCGGCCAACGCGCCCCGCAGCACTGAAGCCATACCGGGAACCACCACCTCTTTACCGCGATAGCTTTGCACGCGATCCGCCGCCGTGGCGTAGCGCAGGCGGAACATCTGCATGGAGTACTGATCGCGACGGGGCATGGTCACCACCTGGCTTTCCAGCACGGAGGCGGTTTCCTGAATCAGGTCCACCATGGAGGACGGGCCGGAGATATAGACCATGCCTTTGTCCGGCATTTCCTTCCAACTGAAGCGTTCGTCCCAGATGCCGACTTTCTCCACCGCACTGCGTAGTTGCGACGTTTTGATGTTGGTCAGCGTGATGATGCGGCTGACGATCTCATCGCCGCGGAAAAAGTGCAGCGTCGAGCCGTCGTAGTACCACTCAAACTCAAAGGACTTGCCCAAGATGTCCAGGAACTGACGCGGCGACTCCCCTTTGAAGCTGCCATTAACCGTCCCCGCGATGCGGGAGCTAACCGTTACCGGAATACCGTAACTGGCGGCGAAGTTCTTCAATACATCCGTCAGCGATTCACCGTTGGCGTACAACTCATAAGGCGAATTGTTCCAGCGGGGTTCGGCGGCGAATGCGCCGGAGCAAACCAATGTCAGCAACAGAGCGATTAAGCCTTTAAATTTCATGCCTTACTTCCATCAATGTCTTTAGCTACTGTTTTTCAGGAAGACAAATAGCTTCCTTTTATTTGTCTACAACGACAGGCCTTGTCTCCCGCGGCTGGCCGCCGCGCAGGCGCATCCATGCGCCTGATTATTCCGAAGTCATTCCATTCAGAACCGGGTATGCGGGGCCAGTACAGGAATATCTCGGCGAGCGTAGCCGCCAATAGCGCCAGTGATCTCAGTCATGCAATCCAATGCGTGCATGAAAGACTCCAGCAGTTTTTCAAAATCGAACAGGGACAATTCTTTCGACGCCATACAGCGATACAGACACAACGCATCCTGATTGACGTCGATATAGAGGGATTCACGATGGGAGTCGGCATTGGCCAGCGCCGCCTTCAATGCGGTTCTGACGCACTCGCCGCGCTCTCGCTTTTCATCCGGTAGCTTGCGCACCTGGGCGGCGACGTAGATCTTGCCGGCGGACTCAAAAAACCGCACAGGATTGGCGTCCACATACCATTCAAAATGGCCTTCCGGAGTCTGCTCCAGATCCGGCATGCCGTATTTCTTCGCAAACTCTGCAATCAGTTTGTTGAGTGTCGTGCTCATAGTTCCGTCCCGTTTCGCCTGATGCCTTAGGTCTATCGGATTGGTAACGGCTAATTGCGAACGGTTGCGAAAATTTTTACACGACCACTTTTTCCTGATCTCTGCGCAACTTCACCGGCGCAGTGGTTACTCACCTTGCGGAAGCAGTTGTAACTCCAAACGGAATATCTAACCCACGACAGGTCGGGTCCGCAGGTATTTGATGCAACAGCGGTCCGGCATTACTTGCGAAAGGCCGCTTTTATGAATATCGATACTCTGATCGCCGACCTGGCGAAACAGCTGCAGTTAGAAGATTCACTGCAACTGGACGAACACGGTTACCTCTCCCTGGAAGTCAACGACACCCTGGTTGTGAATCTGCAGTGGCATGCGGCGGACGAGCATCTGATCATTTTTTCCCCTCTGTTCAAACTCCCAGACGACAGCGAAGAACCTGAGACGCTACAAAAGCAGAACGCCCTATTGAAAATGTTGCTGGGCGCAAATTTGTTCTGGCAGGGAACGGAGGGAGGAACCCTCTCTCTGGACAACGATTCCGGCTGGCTCTGGTTGATGGACAAGTATCCGTTCAGCGTTATTGCGCTTCCCGGTGTGTTGAGCCAACGCCTCCTCCAACATATTGAAACGGTGAAAGCCTTCGCGGAAAAAGGCCCTGAACCAACGCCCCCGCGCAAGCAGGTTGGCGATGACTCTCAGGTCAACAATCAGTGGATTCAGGGTTAAAGGAGCAGGAAATGGAAGTCAACCGTCCCTCCGCATCCGTCCCCCAAAATGTCGTACCTGAGCAGATATCATCGCAAAATACTCACTCAGTCCCAGGGCGGCTCGGGGAAAACAACATCCGCCCCGCGTCTCCCGAATCTGCGCCGACGCTAACGACGCCGGAGAAGTTCAAGGCCTGGGCGGAAAATCATGACCTAAAACTGACCGGCTACCCGCAGGCCAAAATAGAACGCTACAGCGAAATTATCATTCAGGACCTGGAGCGAAAAAATCTCGCAGAAGTACTGGAGCAACCAAAGTCCTCCGCCGGCAATGAAGCCATTGTTAAGAACCTTTTCGAAAAGCTTAATCTGCAAGAATTCATGGGCAAAACGCCAGACCCAGGTCTGGATCTCTCCACGCCCAAAGAAATCGGCAAACTCACGCAAGCGTTACAGGACATCTTGACCAGTAAACTTGATGAGTCGCAACTCAGGGTCTTTAACGAGAAGTTCAACCCTCCCCGGGAAATCCAGACCGCCACGGATCATCTGGAGGCGTTGAATCAGATGAACTTCGCGTTAAAGGAGGTCAACCAACTCATACCCTCCAGGTTCAGCGTAGAAACCGCCGAGGTCACCAAGCCTCTCGCCAAACATGTCGCCAACCGCATCGTCCAGCAGGAGCGCGAAAAAATAAAAGAAGAGGTGCTGGATAAACTGAAATACCTCAACAATTCCGGCGCCAGCAACAATCTGGCGGTGGAAATGGATCTGGGCGTGAATATTCTGCACACGCCGCTCAAAGCAACAGTCAACCTCAGTCACAAAGAGACAGCGCAAACCTCACAAGCGCTTGGCGTGCTGCGGGAGAGAACCGATGCAGGCAAGTTCGGATTTGAAATCAAGCTGCCAATCATCGAGGCGGGTCCATCCGTCGGGGCGACAGTCAATCTGTCCCGCACCTCAGGCAGAGGGTTCGATAACGTCAGCGACTTTGTCGATCACTTCACTAACAGCGTGCTGGATCTCACTCTGAGTTCTCCTGGGGCGGCGAAGTCAGCCAAAGCGCTCAAGAAAGCCGTGGCCAGCGATAGCGATATTCTCACTCAAAGCGATCAAATGAAGCTGAAATTGCAGGACTTCCTGAGAGCTCACGGCGAAGGCGCGTCCAATTTAGACGAGTTGCGAGACTGGCGTAACGGATCAGTCGAGCTCGCCCTGCCGGAACCGCGCAGCATACCCGCCTCTGCGGCTTACAAAGTCAATTCTCTTTCCTACGGCGGTTTCGGTAAGCTTGGATTCAAGGCCGCGGATGTGAAAGTCAGTTATGAACACAAACATACTCATATTCATGTCAAAGGAGAGACCTCGCTAACCAAAAAGATGATGGAAGACGAGGATCTACTCAAATCCCGTACGGAAAAGTTTGAACATCGCGCCCAGGATGACTTTTTTGAGCGACTTGGCGCGCTTAAAGAACACATATCCCATATTGAAAACGCTTCCACAACCTCAGAAGAAACTCACACTCAAAACCCGGTCAACGCTCTGCCTCTCACCGCAGAAAATCTCGAATTATTCGGAAGGTCTCTGAATCGCAGCCCTTCCGCCGCCTCCGAAGAAAGCTTTCATACGGCGATGCAGGAGCCCCCTTCCCCGGGCAGCCTTTCCGGCAGAGCCAGTTCGGAGTCGCTGAACTCGATGGATGCGCTGAGCGACAACGAAGTAATCGTCAATCGCAGTCCAACCGTTGTAAGCGGAGAATCCTTTTACACCGCCAGCCAGGGCAGCTCTTCCGTCATCAGCGAAACCAGTTCTATTGCAAGCTCCGAGGAGCGGCCTGCGATCGATCTGGTTCGCGACCAGCTCAAAGATATGGCCCTGGAAAACTTTGACAAATTACTGCAGTACGAAGGGAACACACGCTCACATGATACGTTGACCAAAGGCTTCGGGCGCGTAGAGCATAATCTGCGCAAAGTAGTTGGCATGGGCCCCAAGCATCTTGAATCTGCAATCAAAAGAGAGATGGAGAAAGAAGTCGGCGTAAAAGGCAGAGCGTCTCTGGTGGAAGGCTTGACCGTTCGCCACGCCAATATTTTCAACGAGTTCGTCAAAACCTATCGAGAGGAAGCGGGAGAAGCGCCAGAAACCACGCTGGCGAAGGCGCGTGAAGAGGCGCCGGAAGCAATCATGGCGTTTGAAACCATCAGCAAACACCTTGAAACGCCGCAAATGAAGTTCAGCAAAAACGACTTCGCGCAAATTCGTGCGCTGGAGTACAGCCAGCCTAAGGAAAGAAGCCACAAAACCACCCTCACCCTGGACATCGCCTCAACTGCGACAGCCACCATTGAGCATACCCGTCGTAAAATGCGCAATAACGCAAATATCAACTACAACGGCGCTTTTCACGACATAAAAATCACCATCAAGGGCAGCGTAAGCCCGGATGCTATTGAGAAAATCAAAGAGCTCGCCAGTAAAAAGGCGCCAGGATTAGAAGACGCGGAAGTCACGGAGATACTTTCCAACGCGGCGGAATCAGCTTCAGGCGCAGCGACGGGTTCTGGAGCCGCCACAGTTTCAGCCTACTTTGAACTGAAAGACGGCGGCATGAGTTTCGGGAGGGTGCTGGTCGGTGGCGAGCTGAAGGTCGGCGGTAAAGCGACGATTCCTACAGACACGGTAACTCTGGAGGTAGGCGGCAGCGTCGCCGCAACCCACGAACGCCCCATCAAAGAGTTCATTGGTAAAGACAACCTCAATTACTTCAAAACCCAGTTTGACGGCCTGGTAAGCCGTAAGACCATAGCGGAAACGCCTCGCACGGGCGATGGCTGGGAAGAGCTCACGAAAAAGTTTGATGGACACATGGACACCATGTTGACCAATATGGCGAATCCCTCCAGCAAGGTGCGAAAACAGGTGGATGAGCTATTCGCAACCTGTCAGCCTCACGCGCTAAAAGAACATATGGAAAAGGCCGAAAAGGCGCGGGATGAATTCTTTGTCGCATGCGAAAAAATGGCTCAGGGACCGCAGGAAGGCTCATCTGCGACAGCAGACGATCTGAAAAAGGAAGCCTTGAGCACATTCCGCCAGTTCCTTTACGACTTCAAGGATGGCGTGCAGAAAGATTATGAAAAAGCAGTCAAGAAATTGAGTTAAGTCTTACGGAGTGATCCCGCGCCCATGATCGCAGGATCACTCTGCGCCCTTGACGTAGCGCTTACATCAGCGGCATGACTGACTCCTTCAGCGACGTGCGCGCCCGGAACAGACGGCTTTTCACACTGGGAACAGTAATGCCCAGTTCATCTGCGACACGTTGATAGGGGTAGTTTTCAATCGCCACCCACTCAACAATCTGCTGAACGTCTTTCGGCAGCATGCGGATGCTGTACTCCAGCTGCTTGATGCGATGCTCCTGCTGCAGACTGGCCTCCGGCGTGTCGGATTCATTGTGAGCCTGATCCAGCACATCATCGGAAACAAAGTCATATTTGTACTCAGGAGAGCGGTTGTAGTGATTGCGGATCAGATTGTTGGCGATGCCCAAAATCCAGGTGGAGAAGCGGGATTTGCCTTCAAAAGAACTGAGCCCTTGTTGCGCCCAAAGGAACGTATCCTGCACCAGATCTTCGATATCCTCCTGGCGCGATACCCGGTTACGAATAAATCTGTGCAATTTGGGACGCTGTTCACGAAAAAGCATATCCAATGAATTCGGGCAACCGCTTCTGGCCTGACTAACTAACTGATTGGTCTCATCGTATTTTATTTCCATCGTTCCCATTCCTTTTGTTGACGGGGGGTTGATGGAAACGATGGTCGGTCACACGGCCTTTTGAACCAGTTTCAGATAAGCGTCAGATTCGGCGCAGATGCATCTGAACCCTTGAACTGAACCGATCTGACACTGACGGTTCATTTAATCAATAAAAAGTGAACCTGACATAATGAACTTAATCGGATATACGCGCGCAAAGATATAAATGACTGCCGGTCAGAGTTAGAGAACATATCGGCGAAACCAAACTTCAATTAAAACCGGCATGCTTTTAACTTTTTGTAATTGAATAAGAAAAAACATTACCGCCATATTATTAATATATTTCTTAAGTAACGTGTAACCCCGCGAAGTTTCTGGGCCGTATAGATAAATGGTTAGTACGATAGGCTTAACAGGCCTAACCAGTGGACTATTTGCATAGGCCAAATTAAGCATTTAAATAATCTCTCTGAGGGATAATCCTATGGCTTTGTAACGGAATGTAAGGCCGACTTCGTATAAAAACGTATTTTTCGCCTTTTGTATCCTAAGTAACTTGATGTACTGTTAGGTTTCGTTACACAAAGAAGGTCTGTTGTTTCGAACTATAACAGGGAGCGCATTCATACGATCTCTGTGCGACGTTGATGTCTGGAACTCTATTACTCGCGTCGCTTTACACTGGAACAGCCACATTCCGCCTTCTGTAAAACAGATAGAAAAAAATAGCGGAAAGCTAAGCGTTATCAGCGCCTCATACAGGCGCATTTCGAGGCGCAACTCTGAAAAATATTGATAGTTTTTATTGAAAGAGAACAGCTGAAAAGTCAATGACGTTTTTGTTGTTCTCGTGTCGCTTACCCTGATAACTTCCGAATGAAAGCGTATTCATAAAAAGCTCGGAAGCCAGGATAAAAGTCCCTGAAAAACAATGATGTATGGGAATTTCAAGCTCACAAAAACAGGAAGCGTTTGAGGTGATTCGGAGAGAGACCGAACAGCAGTCGTCAGCGCTCAACGTAGTAAAGGATAACAATATGCGCCAGAGTTGCAGACCCGGCAGGGTCCGTTTGCATCGAAACCGCTTGTTGGAGCTTAGACAAGGCCTGGGACTGAGTCAGGAACAGGTCGCTGACGAATGCCAACAGCAGAGACTTTACGTATCCGTTTCTTCCCTGAAACGGGCGGAATTGCAGCGCTATGTATTGCTGCGCACGGCTCATAACCTGTCACGCTTCTACAACGTGCCAGTGGAAGAGCTGATCGTGATGGAAGACGCCTCTGAGCCAGAGACGCCCGCCTCCCCTACAGAAGCGCCAGCGGTGGTTCAGCGTGAGAGTATTGATCCCGTAGCCACCCCCATTCACAGGAAAGTGCTTGGGTTATGTCTGGCGGGCGAGTTGGACCTCAGAAGTCTCGCTCCCATGATGGATGAGCTGGACGTCGCCGTGCACTATTCTTCACCGTCATTCCATGTGCTACTGCTGGGCGCCGCAAACGCCCACCAGAAACCAACCGCTTATGCGATGCGGGTCATCCGCGCCATCGCCCGACGCCATCCCGATATCGTCGCGTTGGTGAAGCCCATCCAGGCCGAATTCAGCCATCACGGCGCCCTGCACTGTCAGGCGCGCCTGCCGATGAGCGAACGCCTTGGCATTGAGCGCTTCGCCAAGCAGCAATTGTCCGGCGTGGTCCTGGTGCACAGCGAGTTGTTTCATTGCAGTCGCCTGGAATACAGCTTTGTCTATAAATCCAATCCAGCCTACGCGCCCGGACCATGGTATGCGCTGACCGAATCCGCGCCGCCAGTGTTGCATACTATCGGTCGTGATCAGGAACGGGCGTATTTCCAGTCCCTGCTGACCCAGCTAAAAGCAGAGGGCGAAGGCGCCTGGTGCAATATCAGCGGCGTGGCGGGCATCGGCAAAACCCACTTGGCGTTGGCCTTCGTGGAAGACGCCGCCAAACAGAATCTCAGCCGCGTCATTCTGCGCAACACCTGTGATGACAAGTCCAAGCTGCATCCAGGCGCAGAGTTGATCCGCCGACTGGCGAACTTACAGGAGGTGGACGAAAACAAGCTGCTGAACCTGTTGGTCAACTTCTGTATCGATAGCCATTGGTATCCGTTCATCTATCACCTGTTCGGAGTCAAACGCAACGACCCGCATCCCAACGACTGGATGGTGGCGAGCATGTCGCCTTACCTGTTCCAGAAGAGTTGCCAACAGGCCCTTGAGACCCTGTTGATTGCGCTGCTGGGGCAACGGGAGCTGGTCGTGGTGATAGAAGAGATACATCAGCTTGACGAGGACATGCGCCTCACTCTAGAGGCTTTGGCGAACCTGACGCCTTACTGTCCGCTCTTGCTGATCACCAGCAGCTACACAGATTTCATCGCCGGCTTCGACCAGCATGACGTCAAAACCATCCGGCTGTTCCCTCTCACGCAACCTCAGGCGAGAGAGCTGGCGCACGGCCATGGCGCAGCCAGCGAGGAGTGGCGGGAGCACTGTGTTTTAAAGGCGCAGGGGCATCCGTCATTCTTAATCGATTTACTCAATCACGAGCATTTGGGCGACGAATTGCCCTTTAGCATCACCAATATTATCGCCGCCAAAACCGAGCGCTTGTCCGCCCGACTCAAGTGCGCGCTGGAGCTGATTTCCGTCAGCCAGGATGGGTTTACGCAACCGCAGTTGGAAGAGCTGATGAACGGCCCCCTGGAGCGTTTCGCGACGCTACTTAGCCTGGGTGTTCTGCATCCCCATGGCGAACGCTGGTTCTTCACTCACAATCTGTTGCGGGAAGCCGTCTACCAGTCCATGCCGGAACAGGTTCGCCGCGAACGTCACGCCATGGCGGCGGAGTGGATTCGTGATCGCGACCCGGTGCAGTACGCTATCCATCTCGCTAAATCCGGCAGCGATCAGGCATTGCCGGAATTGTTGGCGGCGGCGGAGCGGCTGATTCAGGATCAGCACTTCAAACAGGCCAAACAGCTGCTTCTGCTCGCAGAGCCGTTTCTACAGGACGCCAAGTGCAAATGTAAAACCTATCGCATGCTGGCGTTGGCGCTGAAGTCACTGGGAGAGACGGATAAAGGCGTCAAAGCCATTCTGTCCGCCATCGATCACTGTTCCGATGAGCGCGACGCCAGCCATGATTGGCGCATACTGGCGGAGATGTATTATCAGCTCGGTCGCACTGAAGATGCTCTTCACGCCCTGAACTGTGCGGAGATTTTGACAGAACGCTATCACCAGCATGAGCTGGGCGCCCGGCTGTACGAGCTGCACAGCGAAATACTGCTCAGCAAAGGCCATGTGGTGGCGAGCCAGGAATACCGCAAAATCGCGATGAAAACCGCCATGAAAAGCGACCATTGCCCACCCAAATGCGATATCAGACAGGAGGGATTCAGTCCCTACGGTGGACTAGGGCCCAATATGCCCAACTTCGCCCCACAGACGTGCATGAATAAGTAGATAGATAAGTTAATAAATATAAAAATCGCCCCTGACTGCGTCTCAGCACCACGTATCAGTGAGACGTCGAATTAATCGCCGCAACCTTCGTAGCGCAACGGTTACCCAACAACAATAACAGGGTTAACCTGAACCGCCGAAGGTGACGATATGTATCCGCTCTCGAATATACTGGCCCGCGAGGGCATCCCTACACGCCCATACTCCCTCTTGCCTGGAACCCGCCCCATTGGCGAAACCGCTTGTTTTCAACATGCCGAAATCACCTATCGCCAGGAAGAAGACGTGCTGACGATCATTCTGTATCGGCGCCTGCAACGACCCAAGGGTCTTGGCAACGCATTTGCGGAAATGAGGTGGCTATTGGAGGTTATTCGCAGACAAGCGCCGGACATCAGAAAACTGGTCACCACCGCGATGCGCATAGAACATGAAGACGGCGGCCCCGTTCCCTCCCCGGACAAACTACTGACGTTCTACAAACGCTATTTCAACGCTATCGACGACGGACGCCGGGACGGGCAGGATTGGTTAAAGCTGGAACTGAGGACAGCGGAAGCGCATTAAGCGCCCCCACTCAGAGTTCAGGACGCTCCAGAGACGCCCTCACGCTGGCCAATTCCGTGGCGACGACGGCGGGATTTGGTTCGATTTCCGCCAGGACTTGCGAGCCAACGATAATCATTCGGATCATACGCTCCAGTTGATCGCTGATCTCGGCATGCTTTTCGATAGGGAGATCCAGTGCGGTGGCGGCCACCGCGAACACCAACCGGGTGACCGCCTTGGACACCAGCTCCGGTTGCATGATGCCCGTGCCTTTGGATTTAGCGAGGCGCACTAAATCTACGCAAAGCTCTTCTTCAAAGAAGCACAGTTGGCGTTCTACCGCGTATTTAAATGCGTCGGAACCGACGTTGCCTTCCCTAAGCAAGATATGCAGAAACTTTTCATCGGCGCTCAGCTGCTCGACAAAGGCCTCGACGGAAGAGCGCACCACACTGGTGTCCGAGCGCGCGCGATTGCGGGCTTCACCAATGATTTTCCTGAGAGAGGTTCCGGCGCGTTCTATCAGCGCCACCGCCAATTCATCAATATCTCTGAAATGCCGGTAAAAACTGTTGGGCGCAATGCCCGCTTCCCGGGCGACTTCACGCAGACTTAACGTGGACACGCTGCGATGCGGCCCGGCCAGCTTCAATGCAGCTGAAATTACATCTTCCCGCGAGATAACCGCCTTGCGTCCCTGTGGCGTTCTGGTCGCGACAGACTCAAGTTTCTGCTCCTGATTCAATGCACTGCCCTTACTGACATGAAAAGGAGTTATATCCTAGCCTTGTTGCGGCGAAGAATATAGGCTTTAGCCGCCGTACGCCGATTTTCTGTGAAGAAAAGAGCGTTTTCGCCGCCACTTTTAAATCTACGCAGAATAAGAGTCGCCCACTCCGTCATTACGAAAAAGGAAATCGTCATGTCCGATCTACTGCTCACGCTCGCCACTCATCCAGGCGCTTACAAACTGCTAAAGAAACTGGGACTGCCCGCACCGGTTGCTCTTCAGCGCTCCACGCAGGCGATCCCCGACAGTCCCCTGCAAGGCGCTACTGCGCTGATCGGCGGCGTCACCGAAAGTGGAGCCCTGGATATCGTACGCGCCCGACTACAGGCACTTGGCGCGCAGATATACGAGGATATGCAGACAAGCGAAGCGGCGCCGATCATCGCCCTATTCGACGCCACCGGCTGCCGCAGCAGTGAGGATCTGGATGCGCTATACCGTTTCTTCCATCCCCTGATGGCGCAATTTCCCCGCCACGGACGCGCACTTTTGTTGGCGTCAACGCCCGAGCAAATGGACGACCCAGTGGCGGCGGCATGCGCCAAAGCGGTAGAAGGATTCACCCGCTCTCTAGGCAAAGAGTTGGGTAAGCGCGGGGCCACCGCCAATTTGCTTTATCTGGAGCCTGGTCAGGAAGATCGCCTGACAGGGCCGCTCGCGTTTTTCTGTTCCCCAAATAGCGCCTACGTGGACGGTCAGGCGATCAGGCTTAGCGCCGCGGTGAAAGCGCTGTCTTCTCAGGCGCTGTCAACACCCTACCGACCACTGCAGAACAAAGTCGCCCTGGTGACAGGCGCGTCCCGAGGCATCGGCGCGGCGACCGCACGCCGGCTCGCAGAGGAAGGCGCAACGGTGGTGTGTCTGGACCTCCCTTCCGCCAGCAGGGTCCTGACAAGCTTCGCCGCTGATATTAACGGCGTTCCACTGCCCATGGACATTACCGTCCCGGATGCTCCGCAAACCTTGGCGCAATACTTTCTGGAGCAATATGGCGGTATCGACATTATCGTGCACAACGCCGGAATCACTCGAGACAAAACCCTGGCGAAGATGTCGGAAGAGACTTGGCGCAGCGTGCTGGATGTTAATTTTCGGGCTGTCGTCGCCATCAACGACGCTCTGCTGAACGCAAAAGCGTTACGGGGTATGGGGCGCATTATCTGCCTGTCATCTATCAGCGGCGTCGCAGGCAATTTTGGGCAGACCAACTATGCGGCCAGTAAAGCGGCGCTGATTGGTTACGTGGCGGCGCTGGCGCCTCGGCTGGCCTCCAAAGGGGTAACAGTAAACGCCGTCGCGCCCGCTTTTATTGAAACCGATATGACGGCGCAAATGCCCCTCATGATGCGGGAAGCCGGTCGCCGCCTGAACTCATTGTCACAAGGCGGTCAACCCGAAGACGTCGCGGCGCTGATCGCATTTCTCGCCACGCCTGGGGCCTATGGAATCACTGGCGCGACCATAAGAGTGTGCGGGCAGGCCTTGATCGGCGCCTAGGCCTGTTCAGGCGCTTTCCGGCGCGGCTTGCACCGAGGCGTCTGTCTTTCCGATGCGCGCCGCCGGCCACAAAGCCGCGATGGCGATAACGCCCAGCAGAACAAAGGCTTCGGTGTAGCTCAGCATGGATGCGACGTGACGCCCATCGCCCGCTTCACTTCCCCATTCCAGCATGACCGCCAGGATATTGATGCCCATCGCGCCGCCAAATTGTCTGGCGAAGTTAATCATCCCCGACGCCTGCCCCAGCTGCGCATCGCTGACTTCCACCAAACCGCCGGTGCTGAGCGCCGGCATCATCAACGCCAGTCCAACACGTCCCACCAACACCAGCGCAGCCAGATAGAAAAACGACGGCGCAAGGCCAATAAACACCCACAGCAGACTGGCTCCGGCAAACAAAGCCAGCCCCGCGATCACCAGCCGATGAGGCGCGCCTTTATCCGCCGCCCGTCCGCTGAAGGGAAACAGTATGCCCAGCGCAATGCCGGCCGGCGCCATCATCATGCCCGCCTCCGTCGCGCTATAGTTCAACGCAGTTTGAACAAAAAGAGGAATGATGTAGGTAGAGCCGAACAGGGCCATGCCCAGCCCTAACGCCACCAGAAATGCGCTGCGAAAGCTTGGGACGCGCAGCAACGCAAGCTCCAGCAAAGGGCTTCGGCTATGTCGCTGCCGCCGTACGAACAAAATGAGCGAGCACACCGCCAGCAGGGCTCCCACAGACTGCCAGAGGGGTTGCACGAGGCCGTGTTGCAACCGGGTCAGTCCATCCAGCGCGCACCCGATAAACAGGCAGAGATAAAAGAAGCTGGTCCAATCAAAGCCGTGCTGCTCAACCTCCGGCTCCCTGTGAGGCATGTAGCGTAGCGCCATCAGAAATCCCGCCATGGTAATAGGCAACGGCGCAAAGAAGATATAACGCCAGTCGAGCTGATCCACGATGACGCCGCCCAACACCGGCCCCAAGGCTGGAGCCAGAATCACGCCCATGCCATATATGCCAATAGCGCGTCCACGCTCATTGCGGGGAAATACCCTGAACAACACATGCATCGCAATCGGCTGCAACATACCTGCGGCGGCGCCCTGTAGCACCCGCGCCAGGATCACAGCCTCCGCATTCGACCCCAAGCCGCCCAGCACAGAAGCGCCCGCGAACAGCAACATGGCGAAACCCAACGCGTGACGCAGTCCAAAGCGTTGCGTCAGCCAGGCGGTGGTCAGCATGGTTGTAGTCATGGCGGCGAGAAAGCCGGTGGAAAGCCAGTGGGCGACGCCCTGACCTATGGAAAAGTGGTTCATGATGTCCGGCAAGGCCACATTGACGATAGTCGACGTCAATACGGCGGAGACCGTCCCCATCATGACAGTGAGCATGGCCAGCCAGCGATAGGCGGGTCCATGACGATCAAAGAGAGCCTGCAACAACGTATCAGACATGTAAATGCTCCGTAATCAGTCTTCGGAATCCCCTTGCAAGCGCTATTAACATGGCGAAGATATTGGCATGGTAATAATCAGGCGCATGGATGCGCCTGCGCGGCGGTCAGTTTATTTCCGATGCATTCTTTTCTATCCGTGCAAAAACCTGCAGGCACAGTTCGAGATCCTGCGGCGAAACGCCGGCAAGCATCTCGCTCCGCAATGCGGCGGCGCGTTCATTCACCGTTTCAAGATAGCCTTCCGCCGCAGGAGTCAGGCGAATGCGCTTGGCCCGTCCATCCTGCCCACACCCGGTGCGGGTCACCAAACCGGACTCTTCCAGGCCGTGCAGCAGCCGCACCAGTGTCGGCGATTCAATGGACAGAGCGTTCGCCAACTCTTTCTGAGTCAGGTCGCCGCCCAGCCTTTGCAGATAAAGCAGCGTCACCCAGCGTGATTGAGTCAGCCCCAAATCACTGAGCCGATCATCCAGCAATTTGCGCCAGCGTCGGTTCAGACGCGCCAATGTGAAGGAAAATAACTCGCTCATGATATTCCGCTTGTTAGAGGATTCAAATTAATTAGCTAGCTAACTATTAGTGTAAAACAGAATGATTAATAAGCCATGCGTATTAGCCGAGAAACTTTTTCGTGAGCGAATCTTAAACGGAGGTTCTATAAATAGCCCAGCGGCAATTCCGTGTTATCCACCACCCTGCGCAGCACAAAGCTGGAGTGCACTCCGCTTACCCCAGGAATACGGGTGATCTTGTTCAAAAGGAACACCTGGTATGCATCCATGTCCGGCACCACCACCTTCAGCATGTAGTCGGCCTCCTGCCCGGTTATCAAATAGCATTCCTGAACTTCCGGGGACTCTTTAACCTGATTTTCAAACTCTTCAAAGCGTTCCGGCGTATGGCGATCCATGCTGATCTGGATAATCACCGTCAAAGACAGCCCCAGCTTCTTGCGCTCCAATAAAGTCACCCGACGCAGAATAATGCCCGCCTCTTCAAGAGCACGCACGCGACGCAGACAAGGCGACGGCGATAATCCCACTTTTTCCGCTAATTCCTGGTTGGATAACCCGCCATCCTTTTGCAGACATTCCAAGATTTTGCGATCAATTCGATCGATTTTGACAAGCTTCTCTTTCATTTGGATATTTAATTTCACAAAAATGTTTATTTTTAAAATTATCTATCAATTTTTATTAAAATCAAATCAACAACGCAAACTCATTGCGCGCCATTCTCGGTATTATTGCTTTCCTGACTGCACATCTCTTTAAGGCGCACTCACCTTATTACGAGACGTCAGCCGGCCTGGCTCACAAGGCGAGGCGGCATAACGGGCCACAAGCTCAAGCGAACCAGAGCCATTGCGCTCAAAACCTAAATGGATGCGGGACACACTAACGCCCGCTCAATTCGAACAGGAAGACTTACGAGGCTGATTTCCATGGCTTTCGACCACCGCAAATATCGTCCATTCACTCCTATCCGTAAGGCGGACCGCCGCTGGCCGGATCAGGTTATCGAACAAGCGCCCATCTGGTGCGCAGTTGACCTGCGCGACGGCAACCAGGCTTTGATCAAGCCAATGAACGTTAGTCAAAAGCAGCGACTGTTCGACCTCCTGGTGAAATGTGGGTTTAAGGAAATCGAAATCGGCTTCCCCGCTGCCAGCCAGCCTGACTTTGATTTCTGCCGCAAGCTGATTGAAGAAAATCGCATTCCGGACGACGTCACTATTCAGGTGCTGACTCAGGCGCGTCCCGAGCTGATCGCACGTACTTATGAAGCGCTGCAGGGCGTCAAACAAGCGATCGTTCATGTTTATAACTCCACCTCCACCGTACAGCGCGAACAGGTATTCGGGTTAGACCGCGAAGGCATCAAAGCCATTGCGGTACGCGGAGCCCAGGAAGTGCTGGCGCATGCTGAAAAGCATCCAGAAACCCAGTGGAGTTTTGAGTACTCACCGGAGAGCTTTACTGGCACAGAGCTGGATTTCGCCGTCGAAGTCGTCAACGCCGTGAACGCTGTATGGCGCCCGGAAAACGGCCGCAAAGTCATCATCAACCTTCCCGCGACGGTTGAGATGGCGACGCCTAACGTATTCGCCGACCAGATCGAATGGATGTGCGACAACATCCATCAACGGGAACACGTTATTGTCAGCGTACACACTCACAACGACCGTGGCTGCGGCGTAGCGGCGGCTGAACTGGCGGTAATGGCTGGCGCTGACAGAGTCGAGGGAACCCTGCTGGGCAACGGTGAGCGCACCGGCAACATGGATCTGGTCACCATGGCCATGAACCTGTATTCCCAGGGCATTGATCCCATGCTGGATCTGTCCGATATGTCCGAGATTATCGATACCGTCGAAGCTTGCACTGAGATCAGCACACACCCGCGCCATCCTTACGCCGGCGATCTGGTCTTCACCGCGTTCTCAGGCAGCCACCAGGATGCGATTCGCAAGTGTCTGCATAAACGTAAAGAGGACGACATCTGGAACGTCGCGTACCTGCCTATCGATCCTTTCGACCTGGGCAGACGCTACGAAGAAGTGGTTCGCATTAACAGCCAGTCCGGCAAAGGCGGCGTCGCTCATGTGCTGGAGCGCGATTACAACATCAGTCTGCCGCGCTGGTTGCAGATCGAATTCGCCAAAGTCGTGCAGCATGAAGCGGAGTCCGAAGGCGGTGAAATTGACTCCCGCACCATTCACCGCTTGTTTGAGGAACGCTATCTGAGCACGCCCAAAGGATGGCGGTTGCGCACCTACGATATGCATAGAACTGACGAAGCCGTACAGGTGCAAATTGAATTCGGCGACGACGCCATTATCTCTGGCATCCGCGGCCAAGGTCATGGCGGCGTGGAGGCGGTGGCCGCCGCGTTGGAGAGTCGCTACCGCATCAGCATCGCCGTAGAGGCTTACGATGAATTCGCGCTTGGCGAGGGCACCGACGCCAACGCCCTCGCCTGCATCAAAGTCATGATCAACGGCGCGCCATTCAGCGCCGCCGCTTTGGCGGAAGACACCACCACCGCCACCCTCCAGGCGCTGTTGTCGACGGTGGGCAGACATGCTCAGATCACCTCCGACAGCAATCAAAGGGAAGCCGTCTAACTCTATACCCCATTGGGCCCTGCATCAGGGCCCTTTTTTTGTCCCTCTCAGACGTCCCATCATTACAACCTCTCACGCCTGTCATTTGATATTGCTAACACCTGATATTGCTGGAAGCTGTCGACAGTTGCAGGTCATTTACGGAAAATGTCCGCTTCAGAATAAATAATCAGGTGAGTCCCTCAATGAAATACGTCACCAACGTCCGTTTACGCGGCCAGGACGGTTTATACGCCATTCAGATTAACCAGGGCCAGATCAGCGCCATATTGCCCATGGCGGAGCTTCCGCAGTCGGACGTGGAAATTTTGCTGGACGCTGGCGAGCGTCTTGTCAGCGCCCCCTTTGTAGAGCCCCATATCCATCTGGACGCGACAGGCACCGCGGGCGAGCCTAGTTGGAACATGAGCGGCACATTATTTGAGGGCATAGAGCGCTGGTCTGAGCGCAAAGCCATGGTGACCCATGAAGACGTTAAGCAGCGTACGCGCCGCACCCTGAAAATGCTGACCCAATACGGCGTGCAGGCCGTACGCTCTCATGTAGATGTCACCGATCCAACATTGACGGCGCTGGAAGCCCTGCTTGAGATCAAACAGGAAGTAGCGCCCTGGATTGAGCTGCAGCTGGTGGCGTTTCCACAGGAAGGCATTCTTTCCTATCCCAATGGCGTTCAATTGATGGAAAAAGCCGTCGAGATGGGCGTCGATGTGGTTGGCGGCATTCCTCATTTCGAGTTCACCCGCGACTATGGCGTGGAGTCAGTCAAAATCCTTATGGATCTGGCGGAAAAATACGACCGCCTTGTCGACGTGCACTGCGATGAAATAGACGATCCCGGCTCCAGGTTCCTGGAAGTACTGGCGGCGGAAGCTTTGAAGCGCGATATGGGCCACCGGGTAACCGCCAGCCATACCACGGCGATGCACTCATACGATAACGCCTATTGCAGTCGCCTGTTTCGCCTGCTGAAAATGTCACAGATAAACTTTGTATCTTGCCCAACAGAAAGCATTCATTTGCAAGGCAGGTTCGACAACTTTCCCAAACGTCGCGGCGTCACTCGAGTGAAGGAGCTGTTAGAAGCGGGTCTCAATGTCGGCCTCGGCCAAGACTCCATTCAGGACCCATGGTACTCCCTGGGCAATGGCAATCTGCTGCGCACTTTGGACTTCGCGCTGCACATATGCCATATGATGGGCTATGACGACTACCGCAATGCGCTGGACCTGATCAGTCATAACAGCGCCAAAGTGCTGAACATTCAGGACCGTTACGGCGTAGAAGTCGGCAAACCCGCCAACTTCATCCTGCTGGACGGACCTGACGACTATGAAGTCTTGCGCCGCCAAAGCGTGGTGACAGCCTCCATTCGCGCAGGCGACATCATCATGCAACAAACACCGGCGGTGGTGACGCAAAACATTCAGCTTTAGACTGTTTACATCCAAGGGACGCTGACTACGTCCCTTCTCATCAGCCCTTGCCGGCTATCGCCCGCACTTTGCCGCTGTCTTTAACCTTGGCGCTCTCTTTAGTCTCTTCTTCTGCGCTGGGAGCAGGCTCTGGCGACTCTTCAAACAAGACGTCAACCTTGCCTTTGAACGCTGTTGCGAACGCTTCCTTGTGATTAGCGACCAGCATGCCAATTTCTTCCGCCAAACCTTCATTCAAAGAAGTCAGGCGTTGCGCCAGGAAATGAGACACGCCTTCGGCGAGCTCAAGCTTTTTGTCATGATCGTCAGCTTCTTTCTTGGATTTAAACATCTGTTGTGATGGGTCTCTGTCACTCATATACAGGGTCACTACGGCCATTTTGTCGCCTCCTAAAATTAGCCTCTGTATATTCATACAGTTTTAAGATCAGGTCAAGAGCGTCACACAAGATTCATCCAAACACAGTAACCATATGAAAATAAAGGCTCAATGAGTAGATTTTTATTGCAAACACAAGAGATAACCAAATGGTAATAGTCCGAATATATGATTGCGCCTCGTCGCGCAAGGCATTTAGGATAACCGCCAGTTTGACGTTCGGATTAAGCGGCATTCTCGCTCATCAGAATTAGGGAATGCGAGGTTTAATCCAGGTATCTGACAGTGCAGGGAGGACAGAAAGATGCTTATGTTAAAAAACAGGCTTGCAGCCAATGCGTATCAGCCTGACATCATTGCGTACAAGGAATCCAAAGCCGCCAACGCCTCCCATGGCGGTGCAAAATATCCACTCTTGAACGCCCTCCCCTATCCTGCCGCCGTGCATTCTCGCCAAGGTGAATTTATCGCCTGCAACACGTTGTTTCTACGTGAGTTTAGTGGCGACAAAAAAACGCAATCTCGTCTGACGTCGCATCGCGACTCATTCCTGCAGCTGTTTCAACCTGTTGAAAGCAAAGAGGCGCACTTAAAAGGCGACGCGTTTTCGCTGCAAGCGCATTACCCGGAAACCGGCGTTTTTTATACGCTAAATAGCGCGCCGTTTCATGATGCCGAAGGCGTGAGATTATTGTTATCAGTACAGAAAGTGGAAGAGCCGTCGCTACTGCTGCTAAGACCTGAAGACATGCACGCCCAGTTGCAGCAAGCCTCCAAAAGTATGTCGATTGGCGAGATGGCGACAGCCTTGACCCATGAACTGAATCAGCCCATCGGCGCAATTCTCAATTACCTTAACGCCGCCAAGCTACTGCTTGAAAAGCATACTGGCGTCGATAAGCCGGAAGAAGCCGTGCAGCTTGCTATTCGGCAGGCTCATCAGGCGGCGGCCGTGGTTGCCCGCATACGTAAATTCGTAACGTCGAGAGAGCCGCGCGCAGATGAAATTTCTTTGCGTCAGTTGGCCAGCGGCGTGCTGGAGCTTCTTCAACTCGAAACTCATCGACGCCAAGTAAAGACCCGCCTGCTGATAGCGACGGACCTACCTAATGTCTGCGTGGATAGAATCATGATCGAGCAAACCCTGGGAAATTTGATTCGCAACGCGCTGGACGCCATGCGCGACACGCCAATCCAAGAACGTGAACTCATTGTGGACGCCCAAGTCATTTCCCAGGACCGGGTTAAAGTCAGCGTGACAGATAAAGGCTGCGGCATTCCCCAACATTTCCGCAATCGCCTGTTCACTCCCTTCTTCACGACCAAACCTGATGGCATGGGTGCAGGTCTCGCTATCAGCAAGTCCTTTATCGAGCTTCATCACGGAACGCTGGAGTTTAACGATAACCCCGATGGCGGCTCTGTTTTCTCTTTCACTTTGCCTTTAGCCGCAACTAAGACGCCTGTACGCCCTCCTGACTAAGTGACGGCAAGTCGCTAGAAACGCGGCCCTGCAGATTATTTTTGTGGATACATCTTTTCGAAGAGACAAGCATGAACGCAGCACAAATTTTATTAGTAGACGATAACGAAGACTTCCGCCGCTCCACCGTCTGGATGCTGGAGGCGGCCGGCTTGCAGGTAGAAGACTTCAACCGGGCCACAGGCCTTTTGGCGAGACTTCAGCAACTGGAAAACGCAGGCATTCCATTGAGCGACAAATGTGTCGTGACCGATCTACGCATGCCTGACATTAATGGATTGGAGCTGATGGAGGAACTACGCGCACGTCGTATTTCCATTCCCGTCGTTCTCATAACCGGACACGCAGACGTCACTTTAGCCGTCAGCGCCATGCGCATGGGCGCAGCGAACTTTCTGGAAAAGCCTTTCGAAAATTCCATTCTGGTGGAAACCGTGAAAAGCGCTATTTCAGAACCCGGGTCCGCATTGCGCAACCCACAGGCGGCCAAGGAAAAACTGGGGCGCTTATCCCCCAGGGAACGCCAGGTGTTGACCCATGTGTGCGCCGGAAAACTGAATAAAACCATTGCAGATATCCTTGGCATTAGCGTGAAAACCGTGGAACTGCATCGCGCCAACATGGCGAGCAAATTGGGGGCTCGTAACGTACAGGATCTAGTCCGGTTATCTTTGGGCTATGAGTAAAAGAACAGAAGGCTGTGCGTCCCTGCACGGCGAAATTACTTACGAGCAACCAAACCGCCTTCAGCGGAAATCGTAACCAGCTCGGGATGAATTTTGCGCGCTTTGAGATCACGTTTCACATAGTCTTTGACCTCATCCAGCTTCCACCCGGGTGTCCCCGCTTTGGCTTGCTGATAGTCGTTGGCGGCGAATGCGGAATACCAGTACAGCGTCTCCGCCGTAACTTGCTTATCCCGATCGGATAGTCCGGCAAGTGAAGGATTTGTCGCAATTACCTGTCGAAACTGCTTCCATACTGCTCGATCTTCAGCGTCGTTGGTTTCCTGATCGTTGAGAATGCTAAAGGATGTGGTGACCCAGGCCGCCATGGCCAGAGCCAGATCATTAGCCTGATAACCGTCTTTCTTCACCGCATCGCCCATCAACTGCATGATGTCGATCTCGGCGAATGCCGCACGCAGTTCAGCCTCTTTATCGGCGGGAACTTTTTTCAGCATTTCTGTGATCATTTTTTCTTTAATCTCAGCACTGACTTCTTTTGATGGGGTGAAGAAAGCGCCCTTTTCAGGCACAGCCCCATTATCGCCGCCAGAGGCTGAAGCCGTATTGTCAGTCTCACTCAGCGCCATTTCAAACGCGGAGTTCATTGAGCCGGCGATATCATCCAGTGCATCACCGGACGCTTTAGCGGTATGCCCCCAAAGACACAACAACGGTAAAAAAATGGAATATAGAATTCCAGGAACTCTCATTTAAATTCTCCTCATTAGGCTGACGCTAACCCGGCGAAGAGTTGCAATCGAAACGCAGCGACAACAAAAACAGCTCACCTCAATTACATTCGCCGACACGCCAGAGCTTTGATGCGAGGCATTACGGTAAACGATTTAATCAAAAGGAAAACACCTGGGAGAAACCCTAGTTTATCTATTGCCCTTCAATTAGTTAGCTTTACCAGCCCACTACTTGATGATGCTCCAGTCAGGTTCAATGACTTCGACAAGAATTAACATCAGGGGCCACGCCGAATCCGCTCCTTTTTCGATGCTGCTCGGCGTGCTTCTGTTTCTGAGCAGCCCGCCTGGGGCCTATTCTGCTTTTGCGTCGACGCCTCCCAGCGTGAAAACCGTGATGACGCTTTATACCCCCGTGCTAACCATGGACATTCTGCGCCGCCTTTGTGGTGTCAAGGCCAACTCGTCGCATTACCAATCCTGGCGTAAGCGAAATCAGGCGGACCTGATTGAAGCATCCGTAAACAGCCTGAAACAGCGCACTCCAGCCATTGACGGCAGTCTGTTGCAGGTAGAGGAGAAATTGCGCGCAAAGCTGACTGAGCATCAAGACTTACTCTGTGATACATACTCAGACGTGCTTCAGGACGATCGTTTCAATCCAGTGCGAATGCACCCTGAACTGTACGCGGCCATTACAGACGCCTCTCATAAACAACCGCCAACCAATTCACCCGGATATAATCAAACAATACAGCCACAGTCTGCGCATCCCGTCCTGCTTTCACAAAGCGCTTTGTCCTGCATTTCTACTGACGCCGGCCCTGATAGCAGCGACGTAGAAAAAATCTTCGCCGTCCGTGAGCACCGCTACAACGGCAGCATGATGTTGATCCATTTTCAGCCTTACACTTTATTCAAAAACGGCGAGCTGTATCGGGACATGGACGCGGCGATCACAGATCTCGACATACCCGCCTGCAAACAGGCTCGGAAGCAAGACTGGGGGCATTGGCGAGCGCAAGGGACGGGATACCTGTTTCAACTCCCGAACGGGAAGCCCCGGGAAATCAAGCCGGAAGATATTTATCCCGTCTTCCCCGCCGACGCTGACGAAACCCTGGAAGGAACCTGGAAAATGTTAGGAACATTTGGCGCGCAGAGCGTCAGCGGACTTAGTAGCCAAGTGTTTATCGCGAGGGACATCACCTTGCATCGTAATGGTCGCTTCGAACTGAATAAATCCGCTGGCGGCGTCAGTCAGACGATGGTCGCCAAAAGCGACACACAGCATTCAGGTGTTTACCGCCTGACAGGATATCAGGCTGACTTCAGCTTCGACGATGGCCGCAAAGAGCGCATGGGGTTCTTCTTTTTCCCGAACAACGGCTGTAAAGACATCGGCATGTTCAATTTGGGCGGGACCAGCTATACACAACAAGATGAATGATGTAAAAGGCGGTAGCGGCTTAAACCACTGAGCTGCTCAAGTGCAACTGGGGATTTCCCTAGTTGGCGCTCTCAGGGTTTATGTGTGAAATACCCTGCAACGGGGGTCAAACTGACAAACTGTTCTGACAACCGCTAAAGCCACATTACGTTAGGTCATGTAACCATAGCGTTTTGAGGGCGGTCTTCACCGCCCTAATTTTTCAACCTGAGATGATTTAATTCAGCCGACGTGGATCAAACGTGCTCGGCGCAAACCAACTCTGCAAGCTGCTCCCATAAAATCCGAACCTCTTCCTGCTTCGACTCCAGTTCGGCTTTATCTTTCTCCAACTCGGGAGAATACTTGCTCATATCCAAGGTCAATTGATATATCTCGTCGATCAGAGCGGACGTTTCCTGGCGCATGGTTTCCTCGCTGACGAAGTGATTTCGCCGCCAATTGTAGGGAAGGATGACAAAGGTAACAATCCCATACTTATGGGAAAATTTGATCCCTGACAGGTATTCGCCAGCCCGCTCTATGCATAGTGACTGACACAACGCCGTCATACATGGCTATCAGCCTGTATAAGCTACTCCAGCGATCGATGAAAAAAATTGTTCGCTCTGTCTCGGCGCAAATTTTGATCTCTACGCATTGACTGATTAAGGCGATACTGTGAACGGACTTCATATTCCTCAACGCCCCTCGCCTGCTCCAGGCGAGATCATTTCCGGCCTCCCGCATGTGACGCCACCGGACTGCTGGCATGCATCGCCCATCGAGAAAACACTGGCCGCCATGAAGACCAGTACAGACGGCCTTAGCTCCAGCGAGGCGGAAGAGCGATTGCGCCGTCATGGCGAAAACATCATCGCGGAACAGTCAGGGGAAAGCGCCTGGCAAAGGCTGCTGCGCCAGTTCAACAACCCGCTCATTTACGTCCTGCTGCTGTCCGCCGCCATTACCCTGATCATGCGTCATTGGCTGGACGCCAGTGTGATCTTGATGGTGGTGATCATTAATGGGCTGATAGGCTACCTACAAGAAGGTCGCGCCGAAAAGGCCTTACAGGCTATCAGGCGCATGGTGACCTTTACCGTCAGTGTGCGCCGGGACGGGCGTCTGCAATCTCTCCCGGCCAGCGTCCTGGTTCCTGGCGACATCGTGCTCCTGCAAGCTGGCGATCGCGCTCCCGCCGACATGCGCCTCATCCAGACCAGCGATCTGCATATCAGTGAAGCCGTGCTAACAGGCGAGTCGGAAGCGGTTAGCAAACAAACGCAGCCTACCCCGCCGGATACGGAACTGGCCGGTCGCACCTGCATGGCGTATGCGGGTTCCCTGGTGACTCGCGGCCAGGGACATGGCGTGGTAGTCGCCACTGGGGAAATAACAGAGTTCGGCAAGATCAGCGCTCTGCTACGCCAAGTCAACGCAATTGAAACGCCATTGCTGAAACAGATGGCGGAATTCAGCGCAAAACTATCCTGGTGGATTCTTTTGCTTTCTATCGTGTGTTTCATGACGGGGTACTGGTTACGCGACTACAGCGCAGCGGACATGTTCCTGGCGGCGGTGGGATTGGCCGTCGCGGCGATCCCGGAAGGTCTCCCTGCGATCCTCACGATCACACTGGCCCTCGGCGTCCAGATGATGGCGAAGCGCAACGCGATCGTACGACGGATGCCTGCGGTGGAGACACTGGGGGCCGTAACCGTTATCTGCACCGATAAGACCGGCACTCTGACGAAGAATGAAATGACAGTGGTCAGTCTCGATGCCGGCGAAAACAGCATGGATGTTTCCGGGGCCGGCTACGATCCACATGGAGAAATCACCTTCGATGAGCGTCTGGTCAGCGCGCAGAGTCACCCCGAACTGGCGCGACTGAGTCTGACGGCGTTGCTCTGTAACGACGCCGACATTCATAAACAGGATGATATCTGGACGCCTCAGGGAGACCCTACTGAGGCGGCTCTGGTGACCTTCGCCGCCAAAGCCGGCTGGGACAGCGCGCAAGCCCGCAAAGACCACCCCAGGCTGGATGTGCTGCCGTTTAGCGCCGACAACCTGTTCATGGCGACGCTCCACCACGATAGTAACGGCAGCCACTTCATCTGCATTAAAGGCGCCCCGGAAAGAGTTCTGCAACTCTGTTCGACAACGCTGTCCGAAGAAGAAACTCAGCGCTGGAACATGCGCTTCAATCAACGCGCTGCGCAAGGACAACGCCTGCTGGCCTTCGCTTACATCGCGACGCCGGACGCCATTGCCGCACTGCCTACCCAATTACCGCTGGCGCACATCCAGTTTCTCGGCGCCGTCGCGATGATCGATCCACCACGGGAGGAGACCGCTCCTGCGCTGGAGAAAACCTTGCAGGCGGGCATCGTGGTCAAAATGATCACTGGCGATAACCCTAAAACCGCGCAGGCCATCGCTGAATCCATTCGTCTTCCAGTCGGTGATGGCGTCATCACTGGCGCAGACATCGACAACCTGGATGACGAAGCGTTGAAAGCGGCGGCGCAGCGTTGCAACATCTTCGCCCGCACCACGCCATTGCACAAATTGCGGCTGGTGGAAGCGTTGCAACAGTCGGGAGAAATCGTGGCCATGACTGGCGATGGGGTCAACGATGCGCCTGCGCTGAAGCGGGCGGGCATCGGTGTCGCCATGGGACGTCAGGGCACCGAGGTCGCCAAGGAGGCCGCTCAGATTATTCTGCTGGACGACAACTTCTCCACGATCACCGCCGCCGTGGAGGAAGGCCGCCGCATCTTCGACAACTTCAAAAAGGCAATTGTCTTTGTGTTGCCTACCAGTTGCGGCGAAGCCTTGATGATACTCGCCGCCGTCGTGCTCGGCGTCGCCATGCCAATTACGCCAGTGCAGATTCTCTGGATCAACATGATCACCGCCGTGACCCTGGCGTTGGCGCTGTCTTTCGAACCGGCGGAGCGCAATATCATGGCGCGCCCTCCCCGACGGCCCGGCGAGTCGCTGCTCGACCCGCTGCTGTTATGGCGGGTGCTCAGTGTGTCATTGATTATGGTGCTCGGATCTTTCGGTCTGTTTGGATGGACCCAATCCGCCGGCGCATCTCTGGAACACGCGCGTACGGTGGCGGTGAATACGCTGGTGATGTTTGAAATTTTTTATCTTTTCAATACACGTATGCTCATGGAAAACATCACCTCCTGGCGCCAGCTAACCAGCAACCGGATGGCGCTCTACTCCGTCACCATCCTGCTTCTTTTCCAACTGCTTTTCACCTATGCGCCGCCGATGCAACGCCTGTTCAGTTCCACCGCCTTATCGCTGTCGGATTGGCTCGCCATCGCCCTCGTGGGCTCCAGCGTCTTTATCATCACCGAGATAGAGAAATTTGTTATGAGCGTCGTTAAAGGTCAAAAAAACAGCGATTAGTCCCGGAATTAGGTTGAATATTCAAATATTTCCCATAATAGTTGCAGGACATTATCAGGTTATTTCTTGTGCTGAACGATAGAGAAATAACCTGTCGCGAAAGGGATTCCGGATGCATCGACTGCCTGCCGGTTTCAACGAAAAATATATAACGCTTGGCTTATCACACTGGAGTAACACAATGGCAAAAAAAGAGAAGGGCATCGTCAAAAAGAACATCGAAAAGTTAGGAGATGTGGTTTCCAAAGAACTGCATAAAGCCACTGAGCAGATACAGGCGATTCTTGCGGATTTCTATAAGCAAGCGGAAGAAATTCAAAAGCAGATTAAAGAGCCGGTGATGAAACTGATTAAAGAACTGGAAGAGCTGCGAGAAAAAGAACTCAAGAAAATCCAGGCTGAATATCAGAAAGTGGTCAACGAAATCAATGCGCTGCAGGAACAGTTCATGGACCGTCTGGGCCTGGCCTCACTCAAAAAACCCGCGCCGGTTGCGGCGTTGACGGCAAAAGCGCCAGCGAAAACGTCCACCGCGAAAAAAGCCTCTACAACCAAAACCGCCACCCGCAAGCCAGCGGCGAAAAAAGCGCCCGCCAGCAAACCCGCGGCGGCAAAAACCACCGCCAAGAAAACGGGTTCAACAGCAGCGACCACCACAGCCAAAAAGCCAGCCGCCAAGAAAACGCCCGCTAAAAGTCCTGCGCGTAAAACTCCAGCGACCAAAGCCGGCGCGGCCAAGACCTCTGCGAGCAAACCTGCTAAAGCAGCAGCGCCCAAAAAACCAAGTAGCGCCAAAACTCCTCGTGCGAAAAAAGCGGATACCGCCGCCACACCCAACACGGCGCCAGAAGAGACCAAATAACGTTCAGCTTTCTTCAGGGGCGGCGCACTCACGCCGCCCTTTCTCTTCACGCAATAGTTAAGCGGCCAAATACCATGCCACACATGGCGTAGAGCCTTATTCCCTTCTCTCAAAAACGTCGTTTCCGCGCTTATTTCGCCTTTGGCGGTTAGTTTAAGGGTTATCTTTTCGCGCCATCATCAGGGCTCAACATGACAACTTATCATGAGCCAATTGCAGGTCAAAAAACCTACTTATACGATACAGAAGCCTGTTCTTTTTGATTTTTCTTAATTCAATCTGCATAGGCCAACAACAAAAATAGTAAAAGCTGACGCGAGGTAAAATAAGTATGAGAACCGCAAAGCTGTATGCAAAAGTGTTAACCGGACTGTGTCTCACAGCCGGCCTCGCCCATGCGGGAGACACTATTCAATCTTACACCAGCACTTTGTACGAATTGGATGACAGCGACGCCAGGAGCAAACGTATCCGGCTCGTTTACACCGTACAAAACGCCTGGAACCAGTCGCACTATCCTGAAGGGATCAAGGAAGTAAAACTGGTGCTCAACGGAGGCTCGGGGTTCGATATGACCAACGTGCCTTCCCGTCAGACTCTGTATGAGTCAGGAACCAGCGCGGACTACCGTTATACGGTGCCGACGGCGTTCCAGCTAAAAGTGGGATATCAGGACGGCTCCAGACTGCGCCACCTGAGTCACGCTCCCTCCAACACTATCTCCAGCGCTCAGGTGAGCGAATCAACGGACTTCAACCTGGGCTTTACGCTTAACGAGGAATCGCCAAGCATTAATGGCGGCGTCTCCTGGAGCACACGGATTACCTACAATCAGGACGAGTTCAAGACGGTGACCGATTTTGACCAGGGCAACGAAGGCGTGACCTGGAATATCGTCAGCCAGACCATCAAACACCGCACGCCGCCGAAAGATAACCTGCTTTACGCATGGACTTATCTGTTCTGGGGCTGTGGCATCAACAACCTCATCCCGACCAGCGAATTGCCGACAGTGATGACGTCAGACTTCAAACCGGAAGCGGTGGTGCTGTACCGCAAATACGATTTGAACGACGGCGTCGACTACACGCGCTTGAAGCTGGAAGCGAACTGGCAGAAGACTCATTACCACTTCGCTCGCGACTGGTGCTCTTTCCACTCCAATTTCAGCTGGAAGGGCTACCACGACTACAGCGAGTGGACCAAAGCCAATCGCGTCGTGTCTATCTCATGGAAGGACGGCCTGTACCACTAACGGACCCCATCAGGCTGACGGCTCCCCCAAGGGGAGCCACTTCCAGCGGACATGACAAGTAGAAGGTGATCATTATGTCAGTAAAAAAATTGGTTTTATGGGGCGCGCCCTTATGTCTGGCGGCGGGCGTTTTTCTCTACCACACAAGCGGCGACGACGCTGACGCGAACTCCGCACCGCAAACCACGGCGACGGAAATCCAGGCGGACAACCAGGACGCAACGCTGACGAGCGTGTCTCCCGAATTTATGGAGGAAGCCACGCAACAGGCGGAGGCCGAAGCGGCTCCCGAGGTGGAAGAGCCGGTTCAGGACACAGGCCCCTGGGTATCGCAGGCGTCCACATCGCTTAGCGCAGAGCTGTACGACTTTATCGAAGCGGAAGGGTTACGCTATGTCGACACCAGTAATTTCCCGTTCGATCCGCAAACAGAAAGGCTGCTGCAGAAGCTTTCCCAGTCCGGCGAGATTCTTCTTTTCGACAATACAGAAGCAGAACGGCTTGGCGGTCTGACGGAGAAGCCGTCGGATATTATCGCAGATTACTACGGCGCAGCGACTGAGGGCGACGCCATCATCGCCACCAGTGTGACCAACGCAGACGGCAGCGTTCATTTCATGGTGTTGCCGGTGCATAAGAAAGGCGAGGACAGCTCACTGTCCGAGGACGTCAAACTGGCGGTGGCGTTATTGAAACAAGAAAAAGAAACCAAAGAGACTCTATAACGACAAACCCGGCTGCGGCGACAGCGCCACAGCCGGGTTTGCGTTTTAATAGATAAACCTGTTCGTCCGCCCTCCGGTCAGGCGGAATCGGTTCGGGTCAATGCCGAGCCGGTCTCTGCGCTCCAGTCTGGCTGGAATGCAGCGCTTTAATCAGATCCGCCTCCGCCCTGGTCAGGCCGCAGGCTTTCACCAAATCCTCCACTTCCGCGCCCAACGACAACAGGCGGGCCGCTTCATTGTAAGACACCTTTTGCACATCCATGGTTTGCAGTTCTTTTTGCTTGAGTTCAGCGGCTTTCAGACGCTGATCAATGGAAACCACCTTTCGGCCCACGCCAATGCCACTGTCGGAGAGCATATTGAGCTTATCCCGCATCTGCCCGACCTCGATTTCCAGACGTACAATGCGCTTGGCCTGCATCCGACAGAGAGTGAAACAGGCAATGGCGACGACCAGCCCGAAACACAGGGACACAAGCAGCTCCCAACTCATGAATTGCGGATTCATAACTTATCCTCCCGCGCCAGCTTATTGGGTGAGACTGATCACAAGGACGCCACCTCGGACCACTCTTCTTCTGACATCATTTTTTCGAATTCAACCAGAATAATCAGTTCTCCATTCTTGTTGCAGACGCCTTGAATGAACTTGGCGCTTTCCTCGTTGCCGACATTTGGAGCGGTTTCCATTTCCGACTGCCGCAGATAAACCACTTCCGCCACAGAGTCCACCAGAATGCCCACGACTTGATTATCCACCTCTATCACCACAATCCGGGTGTGATCGCTCACCTCCGCTTCCGACAAGCCAAACCGCTTGCGGGTGTCGATGACCGTGACGACATTGCCGCGCAGATTGATGATGCCGAGAACGTAGTCCGGCGCGCCAGGCACCGGGGCGATTTCCGTATAGCGCAACACCTCCTGGATCTGCATAACATTGATGCCGTAAGTTTCATGATCCAACTTGAAGGTCACGTATTGCAGAATCGGATCTTCTGAACTTTGGCCCTGCCCTGAATAGGATGCCATAGCGTTTAACCTCTTTCTCCCGACGCTGAGCGTCAAATTTCTAGCGTTTGTACTTAATTAATATAGAACAACGCAGGATCTATGCCAGCCGATTTTGCCAACCGCCCCAGGTCCGTCGTCGGCTCCGCGTCAGCTTTTTTTGCCAGCTTTGGCGGACGACTGATTCAATTGTTGCTCCAGTCCATCCACATCCAGCAGCGCACACATATGCGTCACCACTGTGCCGGCCAGCCATGGACGCTTAGAACGTTCGCTGCGCCAGCGCACTTGATCCGGGTCCAGAGTAAATGCTTCCGCGATGAAATCGCAGCCAAGCCCCCACTCAGAATCATGCAAGCGAATGATGTAGCGGATATTTTCGCGGTATTGCGACTTATAGCGGTCAGGCATGACCCATTGCGCTGTATCCACAACTCTCACATTCATTCCTGCTACAGGTATCAGCCCGACGAACCAGGAGGGCATACCGAACAGCGGCGTGGTTTCATGATCCATCGCATGCACGCCGCCAAGAGAAATCAGCGGCACCGCCAATTTCAGACCCGCCACGTTAAACAGAAGGCACTCGAAACGCTCCTGCGCCCACACCGGCCTGCCGTTAGCGGCCCATCCATCCGGCGCGCCGCCGGAGCCAGCCTCAACGTCAACCTCCTCCTGCTGCGCTACTTCCGGCTCCACCGCCGTCGGCGCGTCACGTTCTTGACGCCTCGCTTCAACTTTTTGACGCGCCAGCGACTGCGGTTCCGGCTCTTCTTCTGTCGATTCCGAGACACGCCATTGCTTTAACTTCTCCCGTAACGCCGCGCTTCGCTCCGCCACCGACGGTTTTTTTTCCGTCTCCACTGGCGCTGGCGACGGCGGAGCCACCTTGGGCATCGGCATCACCAGCCTGGGCGGTTCCTGCAAAGCCAGACGCGCCTGCTCCGCCTGCCGGGCGAGCATACGTTGGCGCGCCAGAGTCATGCGCCCTTGTTCCAGTAACGCCTCCGCTGCGGAATGCGTCGAGGCGCTTTCTTTCTCCGCCGTGTTCATGTCCACCTCCTTCCCTGGCGAAACCGCTTTATGACGCGGTGCGGCTATAGCGCGTTCGGTCTCAGGCATCTCCGGCGGCGATTTCGTTGGTTGCGGTTTTGTGGGTTGTGACTGAGCCTGCTGTGGGTCATTCACTGTGGTCGAGGGTTGCTTACGCACACCGGTCTGGTTTGAGGCCTCTTTGAGGTCAGACTCCGCCGCAGACGCAGCCGTAGTGACGGACTTGTCCTCCTGCGCCGACAAATCAACGTCAGAAGGCTCGTTATCCTTGTCTGGCGCCGGCTTCGGCTCAGGCGCAGGGGGGCGCAGCAGGTCGTCAATGTAATCGAGGACTGCCTTATCGTAGTTATCAGGATCGGCGAACTGCTTATCTGCCATTACTCAACAAATATCCTTTAATGCCTGCGGCGACCTCCGCCGCCCTTTAGTTAAGCCGCGCCGCCCGCCTGGGCCTGAGTCGGCGGATTGAACCCCACGTTGGCTTCCAACAGGTCATGCAACAGTTTTTCATAGCCGCGCACGCCATGGGTGGCGGCGTCGTACATGGAAGGAATCACGCCCGCCCGGCTGGCGTCGCGGAATTTGGTGTCCACGGGAATCGCATAGCGCCAGACCACATCGCCATACTGATGTCGCAGCGTGCGGAAGGTCTGCACCGACGCCTGCGTGCGACGGTCGAACATCGTGGGAATGACAGTATAGGAAAGCGGATTCTTCTGACTCTTCATCACCATGCCAAGGGTGTGCAGCATGCGTTCCAGCCCCTTCAGCGCCAGAAATTCCGTCTGCACCGGAATCAGAATATGCTGGCAGGCCGCCAGCGCATTGATGAGCAATACGCCAAGCACCGGCGTGTTATCCAGAAAGGCGTAATCGAAGTCGTCCCACAAGTGCGCCAGCGCCTTGGAAATGATTAATCCCATGCCTTCCACACCCACCATTTTCCGCTCCAGCGTGGCTTGCGCCGTAGACGCCGGCAACAGCTTAAGATTGGGGTGGCTGGTGTCGCGGATCAGAGTGCGCGGCAAATCCGCCGGCACTTTGCCCTCATGCATGAATAAGTCGTATACGCTGCCGCGGATACTGTCCGGGTCATATTTAAAATAAGACGTCAGCGAGCCGTGCGGATCAAGGTCCAGCAACAGCACCCGCTTGCCTTGTTGCGCCAGAATCCCGCCGAGGGCGACGGCGGTGGTGGTTTTACCCACGCCTCCTTTTTGATTCGCGACGGTCCAGATTCGCACGGTCGATACTCCCCGCGTTGATGTTCAGATAGGTGACGACAGCGCGTCACAGCGTCTCTGCGGCGCATATTCGTCATGTCGCAACAGAGTTCCTAATGACAGTATAGAAGCTCACAGTGACGGACATTAATGACAATCCTTATGCGCAACGTCGGCAAATCAGCGCCGCAATCCGTCTCTCCCTGTTTCGCCATGGTGGGACAGCACGATATATGCCAACGCCGGGATCTCGCGGCCTGTTTCAGCAGGATAAACCGTCAATTGGCGGGAAAACTGCGCGTCTGCCCTGACCTGGTCAGCGCCGCATGGTGAGACGCACTTTGGCGTCCTTGGCCACCAACAAAACCACTCGACGGTTTCTTTGCCGCCCCTCGGTGGTATCGTTACGGGCGACCGGCTGATATTCGCCGTATCCCACCGCCGCCAGACGTCTTGGGTCAACGCCGCCGATAATCAGCAAGCGCGCCACCGCCGCAGAACGCGCCGAGGAAAGCTCCCAGTTGGAAGGATAAATCGAGCTGCGAATAGGCACGTTGTCAGTGAAGCCCTCCACCAGAATGGCGTTGGGGTAGTCTTTGAGGATGCCGGCGATGCCGTCGATCAGATTGAACGCAGCGTCCACCGGCACGGCGTCGCCACTGTTGAACAGCAGATTGTTACGCAGGGACAGCTCGATCCAGTTGTCATTCTCGTTGATGGACACCATGCCTTGTCCAATCAACCCTTTTAGCCGGTAGTTAAACCGATTGGCGATTTCCCGCAAGCGCTCCCCTTCCTGCTCTTCCGTGGTTTCGCCGGGCTGGCTTTCCGGACTGTCGAAAGGCTGTATCGCAGGCGATTCACTTTGCGGAGGCGCCGCTGTCTGCTGTCCAACCTGAATAGGGTTAAGGCTGCGTTGCGTGGCGTTGAACACCCCTTCCAACGTTTCAGACAGGACTTTGTACTTGCCCTCGTTGACGGAGGAAACCGAATACATCACCACGAAAAACGCGAACAGCAGGGTGATGAAGTCCGCATAGGACACCAGCCAGCGTTCGTGGTTATGGGATTCTTCCCGGTTGCGGCGGCGCTTTCTCATAACTGGCGACTCCCGCTTATCGACATGAAGGGGTAACAACAGGCTTCATTACAGAAACCCTTTCAGCTTCAATTCTATTGCTTTGGGATTCTCTCCTTCGGCGATAGCGACGATGCCTTCGATCATCATTTCCCGCAGCAGCGATTGCTCGTGCACAATGCCTTTCAATTTATTGGCGATGGGAAAGTAGAACAGGTTGGCCAGCGCGACCCCGTAGATAGTGGCGACAAAGGCCGTGGCGATGCCGGGCCCTAACATGGAAGGGTCCTCCAAATGGCTCATGACCTGAATCAACCCAAGCACGGCGCCGAGAATCCCCAATGTAGGCGCGTAGCCGCCCATAGCTTCATAGACTTTGCTGGCGTCCAGATCACGCTGCTCGCGGCTGTTAAGCTCCAGTTCCATGATGCTGCGGATGGATTCCGGCTCAGCGCCGTCCACCAGCAGTTGCAGCCCTTTGCGGGAAAACGGATCGCGCTCTTTTTCCGCTACGGACTCCAATCCCAACAGCCCTTCCTTGCGCGCCACCATGCTCCAGGAGATGACCTTCTGGATGTCGTCTTCAAAGCTAAGATAGGGAGGGAGAAAAACCCAGAGAAACTGCTTAAAGGAACGCTTCAACACCTTGCCGGAGTGCTGCAGCACGATAGCGCCGAACGTGCCGCCAATGACGATCAGCGCCGCCGGCAGATTCAGTAAGGAGGAAACATCGCCGCCTTCGATCAGGTTGCCGCCGATGATCGCCACCAGGGCGATCAGGACGCCCACGATGCTGAGTAAGTCCATTATCCGACACCGTCAATCAACCGCGGCGCAAATTCATCCAGGGCTAAGACTTCATCCGACAGACCGGCGGTGGCCACCGCCATCGGCATACCGTAAATCACACTGGTCGCTTCATCCTGAGACCAGACCACAGAACCACTCTCTTTCAGCATGCGACAACCTTCGCGGCCGTCCGCGCCCATGCCGGTCAAGATGACGCCCAGTACTTTGCCGGGAAACATCTTGGCGCAGGAGCCGAAAGTGACGTCCACGCAGGGTTTGTAGTGCAAGCGCTCGTCGCCGTCGAGAATTTTGACCCGAGCCTGAGCACCAACGCGTTCAATCAAAGTCTGTTTGCCTCCGGGGGCGATGTAGGCCCATCCGGGCTTGAGGATCTCGCCGTTCTCCGCCTGTTTGACGGACAGTTGCGACAGACGATTCAGACGTTCAGCAAACGCCGGCGTGAAAGAGGCCGGCATATGCTGCACCAGCACCAGCGGCGCAGGGAACGCGCCCGGTAAGCGGGTGAGAATTTTTTGCAGCGCCACCGGACCGCCAGTGGAAGTGCCGATCAGCACCACTTTATAGTCCTGACGCGGCGTGCGTCGGGTTTTCGCCACCTTCACTTCCGGTTTTGGCTCTACCTTCGGTTCCGGTTTGGCCGGCGGCGCCTTGGCGCGTGGTTCCACGGCGCGCGGCGTCGGCGCGGCGGGCTTGGGCGGCTCGCGTACAGGCGTCGGCGGCGCAGGTTTGGCCGGTTCCGGCGCTGGAGCGGAGGCCCCGGACATACGATATTTGGCTCGCGAAACTTCTTTAATGCGGTCGTGCAGCAGGCGTTTGATCTTGGAGGCGTCGCCGGACATCGCCTCGAAGCTCTTCGGTAGAAAATCCACCGCGCCGGCTTCCAGGGCGTCAAAGGTCACTCGTGCGCCTTCGTAGGTAAGAGAGGAAAACATCAAGACCGGCGTGGGCTGAGTCCGCATGATTTCCCTAACCGCAGTAATGCCGTCCATGACCGGCATCTCGTAGTCCATGGTGATGACGTCGGGCTTCAGTTTAAGCGCCATGTCCACGCCTTCGCGGCCATTGCTGGCCGTGCCGACGACATCGACATCGCTGATGGAGTTCAGGATCTCGCAAAGGCGACGTCTGAAAAATCCCGAATCATCTACTACCAGGACCTTTAAGGCCATTCATCGGTCTCCCGTTTTTGGAAATCACTCCGCCGCTGCGCCTTATGACAGGCGCTCAGCCTGCGGAAGCCGCGGGCTCCGTTTCATCCGAGTCCGCCACCAACTGACTCTTCCTGAACGTCGGCCGACCGTATACTTTGCTGGACTTGGCGTAGCGTCCAAGCATGCTGGGAATGTCCAGTATCAGCGCAATGCGCCCGTCTCCGGTGATAGTGGCGCCGGCCATTCCCGGCGTGCCGTGCAGCATTTTGCCCAAGGGTTTAATGACCACCTCTTCCTGGCCGACCAGCTGATCGACCACAAAGCCCACGCGCTTGGTGCCGACAGAGACAATCACCACATGACCATTCTCTTCCGTAGGTTCGAATTGCGCGCCTTTCACCAGCCAGCGTTTGATGTGGAACAGCGGGAACACATTCTCGCGCACCACAATACATTCCTGCCCATCAACGATATTAGTCTGGGTCAGGTCAAGGTGGAATATTTCCACCACGCTCACCAATGGGAAAGCGAACGCCTGATCTCCCAGCATCACCATCAAGGTCGGCATGATGGCGAGGGTCAACGGCACTTTGATTACAATGCGCGAACCGCGCCCCAACTCTGATTCAATATGGATAGTGCCGTTCAACTGGGTGATCTTGGTTTTGACCACATCCATCCCGACGCCACGCCCGGACACATCGGATATTTCCGTCTTGGTGGAGAAGCCCGGCGCGAATATCAGGTTATACGCCTCGTTGTCGGTGAGACGCTCCGCGGCGTCCACGTCGTAGATGCCTTTTTCCACTGCTTTCTGACGCAACACCACCGGGTCCATACCCGCGCCGTCGTCTTCGATGGACAGCAGAATATGATCGCCTTCCTGCTCCGCCGCCAGCACCACGCGCCCTACCCGCGGTTTGCCTTTTTGCTCGCGCGCTTCGGGAGATTCGATACCGTGGTCCACTGCGTTACGCACCAAGTGGACCAGTGGGTCGGACAGAGCTTCGACCAGGTTCTTATCCAGGTCGGTGTCTTCCCCACGCAACACCAGATTGACTTCTTTGCGCAGGTTGCGCGCCAGATCCCTCACCACGCGGGGGAAACGGCCAAATACTTTCTTGATGGGCTGCATCCGCGTCTGCATGACGGCGGATTGCAAGTCGCTGGTAACCACGTCCAGATTGGACACGGCTTTGCTCATGTTCTCGTCGGCGAACTCTTCGCCTAAACGCTTAAGACGGTTACGCACCAGCACTAGTTCGCCGACCATGTTCATGATGTCGTCGAGGCGTTTGGTGTCCACCCGCACCGTGGTTTCCGTCGCGATGCTGGCCTGGGCGTCTTTTCCAGCGGCGGCGCTCGCCGCAGGCTGACGCCGTTCTTCGTCCGGCTCGGCGCGGGCTGGAGCTGGCGCGGGCTTGACGACTTTGGGCGGTTCTTTCTTGACCGGCTCCTTCTTGGCGGGCTCTTTTTTCACAGCCGCCTTTTCCGCCGGTTTCGCCGCGGCGGGCTTGGCGCCGCCGGTAGGACTAGGTCCCTTGCCGGAGCCGTGTAACTCGTCCAGCAGTTTTTCGAATTCGTCGTCGGTAATCAGTTCCGAGTCGCCAGCGGCGGCTTCCTCTTTTTTCTCTACTTTCTTTGCAGGCTTTTCAGGCTCGGCTTTTGCCGCAGGTTTGCCTTTCTTATCCGCAGCGGGGGCTTTCTTCTGCTCAGTCCCGTCAGAGACGGCGCCGTCAAACTTGCCTTTGCCGTGCAGTTCATCCAGCAAGGCTTCAAATTCATCGTCGGTGATTTCATCACCATCGCCGGCGGACACGGCTTCAGCCGCTTCTTCCTGAGGAACCGGAGCGGGTTCGGGAGCAGCCTTGGCGGGTTTGCCTTCCTGGGGACCTCCAAACTTACCGGGACCATGCAGTTGATCCAACAGTTTCTCGAACTCGTCTTCGGTGATTTCATCGCCTTCGCCTTTCGACTCCGACGCCTCCGCTTTCTCGCCGCCGTCTTCATCGTCCAGGGCGTTGAGCAGATTCTCGAATTCGTCGTCGGTGATATCGCCTTCCGCCGACGCCACAGGCTCTTCAACTTCTTCAGCCGCGTCTTCTTCGTGCTCTTCCACGGCTTCTTCGGCGGGCTCGTCAGCCTCTTCCGCCACAGCAGCGGACTCGCCGCTGGCCAGTCGCTCCAGGGCAGCCATGAGTTCGGGCGCGGCGGGGGTCAGTTCTTCCCGCATTTTCACCTGGGAAAACATTTCGTTGACGGCGTCCAGCGTCTGCAGCACGACATCCATCAATTCGGAGTCGACGCCGAGCTGGCCGTTTCGCAACAGGTCAAAGACGTTTTCCGCCACGTGGCAGCATTCCACCAGGGCGTCCAACTGAAGGAAACCGGCGCCGCCTTTGACGGTGTGGAACCCACGGAAAATGGCGTTCAGCAGATCGCGGTCGTCCGGGTTCTGCTCCAGTTCCACCAACTGCTCTGAGAGCTGTTCAAGAATTTCTCCCGCTTCGACTAGAAAGTCCTGCAGGATTTCTTCGTCCGCTTCAAACCCCATTCATGTGCTCCTCAGAAACCAAGGCTGGAAAGAAGGTCGTCCACGTCGTCCTGGCTGGCGACGACATCTGAGCGTCCTTCGGTCTGGATCTGCGGGCCGTGCCCTTTTGTAATAGACTCTTCTTCGGCTTTCATCTCATGCTGAATGCCTGTTATGCGGTCAACCTTGCCCGCCATGGCGACCAGCTTGACCAGATTCACTTCTACTTCCTTGACCAGACCGGTAACCTTGTTGATGACCTGTCCCGTGAGATCCTGAAAGTCCTGAGCCAATAATATTTCCGACAGATTGGTGTACACCTTGTCGCTGTTAGCGGCCAGATCCACCAAAAACTTATCAATGCGCTTATACAGCTCACGGAACTCAGAGGGGTCCATTTCCCGACGGCGCAGTCGTCCCCAGGCTTCCTTCAGCTCATGGGCCTCCTGCTTCATCTCTATCGCCACAGGCATGCTCGCTTCCACCATATCCATGGTCTTGTTGGCGGCTTTGTTGGTCATATCGACCACATAGGAAAGGCGATCAGAGGCGTCAGCGATTTTCGACAGCTCCTCCTCCTGATTCATCCTCACATTGCCCATGTCGATATTGAAATTGCGTATGGCTTCGTGCAACGAACGGGTCAACTTGCCCACTTCGTGGTACAGCGTACGGTCCCGAGTGTCATTAAGGTCGGAAATTACCCGCAACGCTTCGCCAAAGTCCCCCTTACTAACGTGCTCCATCAAGCTCGCCGCCTGCTCGCTCAAGCGCGTCTCAATTTCCTCTTGGGAGGAGGATGGTGGCTGCTGTTCATTGGTCATAGTAATTCCTGCGGTTTTATTATGAGTCGATCCGCTCGAAGATTTTCTCTATCTTTTCCTTCAGCACGGCCGCAGTAAACGGCTTCACCACATACCCGTTAACACCCGCCTGCGCCGCTGCGACAATCTGATCCCGTTTGGCTTCCGCCGTCACCATGAGCACCGGCAGGTTTTTCAGACTATCATCAGCGCGAACAGCCTGGAGTAATTCGATTCCCGTCATTCCGGGCATATTCCAGTCAGTGACCAGAAAATCAAACTTCCCGGTTTTTAACATCGGCAGCGCGGTGGACCCGTCATCCGCTTCATCGGTATTGGTGAAGCCCAAATCCCGAAGCAGGTTTTTAATAATCCGCCTCATTGTTGAAAAGTCATCTACAACGAGGATTTTCATGTTCTTGTCCAATGTAACCTCCACAATGGCGACGCTGGAAACCCTTTGATTTCATTACTCTACTGAGTAAGTCTAGCTGGTCGCGCCGTACTATCCAGTTTTTTGATACAAGTTGTTTTAGAAAACATGACCGCAGGATGCTGATTTCGAAAAAACATTAACCTGCGCAGGCAATGGCTTGATTTAGCTGTTTTTCCAGTCTGAGAGACGGGATCGCAGTCGCAAGGTCGCCTGGGAATGAATCTGACTGACCCGGGACTCGCTGACTGAGAGCACCTGGCCGATTTCCTTGAGGTTGAGTTCTTCGTCATAGTAGAGAGACAGCACCAGCTTCTCCCGTTCCGGCAAACCGTCTATCGCGGCGCTCAATTTTTCCAGAAAGGCGTTTTGTTCGATGTCGCTGAGGGGATTGTCGGTGGTTAACGTTTCGTCGTCAGAGCCGCCCTCCCCGTGAACGCCCAGCTCTTCCAGGCTGAACAGCTTCCCCGAACTGGCGTCGCGCAGGCTGGCGTGGTATTGCTCCAGGGGTATGCCCAGCTCTGCCGCCACTTCCGCATCCGACGCGTCTCGGCCGGTGCGGGCTTCAATAGTGTGTATCGCGTCCGCGATATTGCGGGCGTTGCGGTGCACGGAGCGCGGCACCCAATCGCCTTTACGAATTTCGTCCACCATGGCGCCGCGAATGCGGATGCCTGCATAGGTTTCGAATTTGGCGCCTTTGCTGGCGTCATATTTCTGCGCGGCTTCCAGCAGTCCGATCATGCCCGCCTGAATCAAATCATCCACCTGCACGCTGGCGGGCAGACGGGCGATCAGGTGATGCGCGATGCGCTTGACCAGAGGCGCGTATTGCCTGACCAAAGTGTCGGCGCGCTCCGCCCGCGTCTCGCTATACATCATATAAGTGTTCGCCAATGACATGAATTTGCGCGCAAGGCCTGCAATAAACCGGATGATTTCAACAAAAACGTTCTCATGGGTGTTTGAGGATATGTCCGGCGCAGCCATCACGCCTTATCGCAAGCGCCCGGGATATAGCCGCCGGGCGAGCCCTCGCATTCCGTCCGGCACGTGTCTAACTGTGCACCAGACGCTCCACAAAGAATTCCAAATTGCCTCTCGGCGCCGTCGGCAAAGGCCAGTTGTCCACTTTTTGCGCCAGCTGGCGGTACGCCAACGACGCTTTGGCGCGCGGATAGGCTTCGTACACAGGACGTTGCCGTTGCACCGATTTGCGTACGGCTTCGTCGAATGGAATGCTTCCTACATATTGTAGCGCAACTTCCAAAAAGCGTTCGGTGACCTTGGATAATTTACCGAACAAATGCCGCCCTTCCTGCTCGGAGCGAACCATGTTGGCGAGCACCCGAAAACGGTACATATCGTGGTTCTTGTTGAGCAGTTTGATGACGGCATAGGCGTCAGTAATGGAGGTGGGCTCGTCGCACACCACCACCAGGGCTTCCTGGGCCGCGCGCACGAAGGAAAGCACTTGTTCGGAGATACCCGCCGCCGTGTCGATCACCAGCACGTCCAGGTCGTCGCTGATGTCGCTGAAGGCGTTGATCAGACCCGCATGTTCAAGAGGAGACAGATGAGTAAGATGCTGGGTGCCGGATGACGCCGGGACGATCTTTATCCCCCCCGGCCCTTCGATCATGACTTCCCGCAGGGTGCAATCCCCCGCCAGCACATCCCCGATATTGCGCGAGGCGGTGACGCCGAGCAACACATCAATATTCGCCAGTCCGAGGTCCGCATCCAGCAGCACGACGCGACGTCCCAGGTCCGCTAACGCGAGGGACAGATTTATGGAAACATTGCTCTTGCCGACACCCCCCTTTCCTCCGGTGACTGCAATAACTTGAACCGGATGTACTTTACTCATACCGGTAGATATCTCCTGTTATTAGACGGCGCGGCGTTGACCCCGCACTCAATAGTTTAGACCACCAGTTCCGCAGCGAAGCGACTGGTGTTATTAGTTTGTTCGGTCTCCCGCCGGGTCCGCCGCCACAAAGCGTCCGCGCGCGCCACCAGGGCATGCGCTTTCGCCGGATGAATGTCATCGGGTATTTTCTGTCCGTCGGTGACATAGGCGACCGGAAGCCGGTTCAGGATGGCCATGCTCAACACTTCACCCAGACTGAACGCTTCATCCAGTTTGGTCATGATACAGCCGGAAAGCCCCAACATCTTATAGTAATGATAGGTGGATTTCATGACCTGCGGTTGGTTAACTGCCGACAATACAAGATAATTTCTGATGCGGTGACGAGTCACTTTCAGGTCTTTCTGCTGACGCTCCCAATTCGGGTCCTGGGGCGTCAATCCGGCGGTGTCCACCAGCACCAGACGTTTGTTGGCGAGACGGTCAAGCAGATCGTCCAGGCTGTTCTCTTCATCCACCACGTACACCGGCACATTCAGCAAGCGTCCAAAGGACTGCAATTGCTGCTGACTGGCCACCCGGAAACGATCGGTGGTGACCAGCGCCAGTTTTTCGGCGCCGTAGTGAACCACGAAACGCGCCGCCAGTTTGGCGAGGGTGGTGGTTTTGCCGGAGCCGGTCGGCCCCAGCAGCGCGCAGACTCCGCGCTGATGAATCAGTTCTTCATTTTCCGCCTTCAAACCATGCGCCAGACGCGCCATCAGGTTGCGCCATTGTTCTTGCGCGCCTTTACGCGGGTCCGCCTTGGCGGTGAGCGCGTTTTGCAGCTCACGGAAGATACCCATTTCCTGCATGCGCTCGATCAGCTCGCGATGGCCGGGATTTTCTTCCGGATGCGCGGCGGCGACAGGCTGACGCATGATGCTTTTAAGCTGCATGATCTCTTCGCGCATTTCCGCCAGCATACGTGAGGTTTCCGGCTCTCCGGCGCCGATTTGCCGGGAAGCCGTCGCCGCCGGTTCTGCAGCGGCAAAAGCCGGCGCAGGCTCCGCTTTGGGCCTGGCGTTGCTTTTCAGCGTTTCCAGCCGGTCGCGCACCCGCGACATTTCATCCTCCAGGCGACGGTGGCGATCCGCCGTCTCCCGGGCCACCGCAGAGGGCGTCGGGCGTGGGCCTTCCTGCTCAGGCATGCTGCTGCGCTGATCGTCCTCGTTATAATCCAGCGCACAGATCACCTCCACGCCATCCCCCGTTTTACTGGTGGACAGAATGACGGCGTCCGCGCCGAGATCTTCACGGATATCCTTTAAAGCCTGTTGCATTGACGCTGCAAAAAAACGTTTCACTTTCATAATGTTAGTCTCCCGGCTCCACGAGCCCGCACGGGATTACCCACTGATTGTCGCCACGATGGTGATTTGTTTGTTGTCCGGCACTTCCTGATAAGCCAGGACATGCATGCGCTCCACGCTGAGTCTGATGAACCGCGCCAGAACCGGACGCAGGCTGTTGGACACCAGCAAGACCGCCGCTTTACCGAGCATTTCCTGACGCTGCGCTGCTTCCGCCAGCGAGCGTTGCAGTTTTTCCATCATGCTCGGCTCCAAAATCAGACCGATGTCATCCATGCCGCCGGCCTGTTGCGCTTGTTGCATAGATTTAAGCAGTAATTGTTCCAACCCTGGGTCCAGAGTGATAACAGGCAGCTCAGGCTCCGCCCCTACTATGTTCTGGACGATCAGACGACGCAGCGACGCCCTCACCGCCGCCGTCAAAATACCGGCGTCCTGAGTCTTCGGCGTAAAGTTGACGATGGCCTCCGCAATGCTGCGCATATCCCGCACCGGCACATCTTCCTGCAACAGATTCTGCAGCACCTTCAACAGGGTGCTGAGCGAAACGGTGTTGGGAACCAGCTCTTCCGCCAGTTTCGCCGCCTTCTTGCCCAGCTGCTCCAGCCACTGTTGCACTTCTTCATGGCCGATTAGTTCATAGGCGTGACGGCTGAGCACCTGATTCAGGTGCGTCGCCACGACGGTGCTGGAATCCACCACGGTGTAGCCCAGCGTCTGCGCCTGTTCTTTCTGGGACGGATCAATCCACACCGCCTCCAGGCCAAAAGCCGGGTCTTTGGTCTGAATGCCGTCCAGCTTGCCGAAGACCTGACCGGGATTGATGGCCATTTCCCGATCCGGATGAATTTCCGCTTCCGCGATAGTGACCCCCATCAGGGTGATGCGGTAAAAGTTCGGCATTAAATCCAGGTTGTCGCGGATGTGCACGGAGGGCATGAGAAAGCCCAGTTCCTGCGACAGTTTTTTACGCACGCCCTTGATACGGGCCAGCAACTGTCCGCCTTGCGACTTGTCCACCAGTGGAATCAGGCGGTAACCCACTTCCAGACCAACGATATCCACGCTGGCCACGTCGTCCCAGCCCAGTTCTTTGGTCTCGGGTCCACGCACCGCCGGCGCGCTCTCGCCAGGCGCCAGTGCGGGTCCGCCGCCGGGTTGCGGCGGCGCGCCTGGGCGTCTGGGCGCAGGCGTGACGCCTTCGTCCACCACTTCCGACTGCTGCTGGCGTTTCCACATGAAATACGCCGCCGCGCCAAACACCGACGCCAACCCCAGAAACGCCATGTGCGGCATGCCTGGAATTACGCCCATGATGAACATAACGACGGCGACAATGGCCAGCGCCCGGGGGGAGCCAAACAACTGGTTGATGACCTGGCTGGACATATCCTGCTGAGTGCTGACGCGGGTGACCATGATGGCCGCCGCGGTGCTGAGCAGCAGTGAAGGAATCTGCGCCACCAGACCGTCACCGATCGTCAGCAGCGCATATTTCTGAACGGCGTCGTTAAACTCCAGATCGTGCTGCATGATGCCGATGGCGAGACCGCCGATCAGGTTGATAGCCAGAATCAGCAGACCTGCGACGGCGTCGCCGCGAACGAATTTACTGGCGCCGTCCATGGACCCGTAGAAATCAGCCTCTTGAGACACTTCCGCCCGACGCGCTTTGGCTTCGTCCTGGTTGATAATGCCTGCATTCAGATCCGCATCGATCGCCATCTGCTTGCCAGGCATGGCGTCCAAGGTAAAGCGTGCGCTCACTTCAGAGACGCGTCCCGCGCCTTTGGTGACCACCACGAAGTTGATAATCATCAGAATGGCGAACACCACCAGACCAACGGCGTAGTTGCCGCCGATCAGCACTTCACCGAAAGACTGGATAACTTTACCCGCCGCATCGCCGCCTTCATGACCTTCCAGCAGCACCACACGTGTGGAAGCGACGTTCAGAGCCAGACGCAATAAGGTCGCCACCAGCAGCACAGTCGGGAATATGGCGAACTCCATGGGACGCATGGCGTACACGCACACCAGCAGAATGACTAGCGATAAGGCGATATTGAAGGTAAAGAAGACGTCGAGCAGGAACGGCGGCACCGGCAACGTCATCATGCCCAACAACACCATCAGAAGCACCGGGATACCCAGGTTGCCGTGGGTCAGGGCCTTCAGGTTGTTGATCGCGGCAGCTCGTTCCATAACACTCCAAACGACAAAAGGTTGACGGAAAAAACCGTTTCCCTAGTGTGTCTGCAGGAACTGTGCCGCTCTATGGAAAAGCGACGCCGGACAGCGGTTAACGCAACTCACTGATCCCGGCGCAGATGGGAAGGTATCTTGAAGTCAGGCATGCCCTGGGGCTTCTTACCGTAGCCGCCGCGATAACGACGCAGTTGAAAGACATACGCCAGCACCTGCGCTACGGCGAGATACAGACCGGAAGGAATTTCGTCCCCCACTTCCGAGTGGTGGTAGATGGAGCGGGTCAAAGGCGGCGCCGAGACCAGCTCAACCTTGTGCGCCCTGGCGATTTCACGGATTTTCATGGCCATGTGATCTGCGCCTTTGGCCAGCACGATGGGGGCCGCCATTTTCTTGGCGTCATACTTCAGCGCCACGGAGTAGTGAGTCGGGTTGGTGATGACCACATCCGCCTTGGGCACATCCTGCAGCATGCGACGGCGGCTCATCTCGTATTGCACTTCCCGCACCCGTCGCTTCACTTCCGGCTTGCCTTCCGTGTCCTTGTATTCGTCCTTGATCTCTTGCATGGTCATACGCAGATTCTTCTGGTGGTCGTAGATCTGAAAAGGCACGTCCACCATGGCGATCAGGATCATGGAGCTGGCCAGAAACAGGAAACTCCACGCCAGCAACTTGCAGGCATGGGCCATGCTCACTGTCGTATCCTCCGCTCCCATCGCCAACAGATCCGGTATGGAGTGATTCAGAATTATGAGCGCCACACCGCCCACCACCAGCGTCTTGGCGATGCCTTTGATCAACTCCATCAGGGACTTCAGCGAAAACATCCGCTTCAGGCCTTCCAGCGGGTTGATGCGACTGAATTTCGGCGCCGCCGCTTTGCCGCTCATCATCCAGCCGCCTAACGCAATAGGCCCCAGCAGAGACGCAACCAGCAGCACCAGCATGAAGGGCGCCAGAGCGATCGCCATATCCAACGCCGCCATGCCGAGATGAATCATCGGCTGATGGGCATCAAACACTTCTTCCCGGGTTAACGTAAAGCTGGCGCGAAAGACACCTTCCAGCGCCTTGGCGATAGTCGTTCCAAACACCAGAAGACCAACCGCTCCCGCCAGCAACACCGCCGTGGTGTTCAGCTCGCGGGAACGGGGAATCTGTCCCTCCTCCCGGGCTTTCTCAATCTTTCGGGGGGTGGGTTCTTCGGTTTTTTCCTGACTGGTGTCGTTGTCGGCCATCGTCCGTCACACTCGTTTTACTTCGGGTTCAGGCGTCCTGCGCAATCGTCTTCTGTCCTGGGCCAGCGCCGCCTTATCAGGGCGGCGTCGGCTGCAGCATGACCTGCATGAAATCAAAGGTGTTCTCACTCAACACGGTGAACTGGGGCATGATGCCGCCAATGCTGATCCAGAACACCACCAGACCAAACAGCACCGTCATCGGAAAGCCGATGGAAAAAATATTCATTTGCGGCGCCGCCCGGGTCATTACGCCAAAGGAAATATTCACGATCAGCAGCGCGGTCACCGCCGGCAAGGCGATCATCAACGCGCTGGCGAACATCCAACTGATGCGCGAGGCCAGATACCACCAGGACCATGCGTCCACCTCCTGCGCCGAGATGGGTAAAAAGCGGAAGCTTTCCACCACCGCCTCGAACATCACCAAATGGCCGCCCATGGCGAGAAACAACAGGGTCACCAACATCAGATAAAACTGGCTCAATGCGGTCACGGTGATGCCGTTGGTCGGGTCCACCATGGACGCGAAGCCCAATCCCATGTTCATCGCCACCATTTGACCGGTCACTACGAACAACTGGAACAGCAGCAGCACGGCGAAGCCCATGGCCAGCCCGATCAGCACTTGCTGAATAATGATCGCCACCGAGCTGACGGATAGCGGGTCTACTTCCGGGACTGGCGGCAACGAGGGCACGATCAGAATCGTCATCAGCAGCGCCAGCGTCAGCCGTACGCGGGCAGGCACGATTTGCGTGCCCAGAATCGGCGTCGTCATCATGAAGCTGGAGATGCGAAACAATGGCCACAGATGCATGCCCATCCAGGCGCCGATCTGTTCGTCCGTCCACTCAAACACCGTACGGCTCCCTAACCGATGACGTCAGGGATGCTGGTGATGAGCATGTCGGTGTACTCCATCAACTGCGTCAGCATCCAGGGGCCGGCGATAATGATCACGATCAAGGTCACCAGCAGACGAGGCAGGAAGCTCAGGGTCTGTTCGTTAATCTGCGTCGCCGCCTGAAAAACGCTGACGATCAGACCGACCACCAGACTCGGCGCCACGATCAGCGTCACCAGCGTGACGATCAACCATAAGGCCTCGCGAAAAATATCCAGCACCACTTCAGGCGTCATAAGCGTTCTCCTCGGTTGACCGGGCTAAACCCCGAAACTGGCGGCCAGAGTGCCCATGATCAGGGCCCATCCATCCACCAGTACGAACAGCATGATTTTGAACGGCAGCGAGATGATGATCGGCGATAGCATCATCATCCCCATGGCCATCAAAACGCTGGCCACCACCATGTCGATAATCAGAAAGGGAATAAAAATCAGAAAGCCGATCTGAAATGCGGTTTTCAGCTCACTAGTGACAAACGCCGGCATCAGAATCGTGAACGGCACTTCTTCCGGGTTAGCGTATTTGTTCTCATCCCCCGCCAGTCGAATAAACAAACCCAGATCGCTCTCGCGGGTCTGACGCAGCATGAACTCGCGGAAAGGTTCGCTGGCCTTGGCCACCGCTTCCTGCGCTGTCAGTTTCTCGGCGAGATAAGGCTGCAGCGCCATTTCATTGGCCTGCTTAAACGTCGGCCCCATGATGAAAAAAGTCAGGAACAGTGCGATGCCCACCAGAATCTGGTTGGAAGGCGCTTGTTGCAGCCCCAGCGCCTGACGCAGGATGGAGAAAACAATGATGATGCGGGTGAAAGACGTCATCATCATCAGGAAAGCGGGGATAAAGGTCAGCGCCGTCATCAGCGCGAGAATTTGCAGGGTGACGGAATATTCCTGCGTGCCGTCCGGGTTGGTCACCAGCTTGACTGCTGGCAAGATAGCGTCCTGGGCCGACCAGGCGACTCCAGGAAGCATCAAAAACAAGATCAGGTAAGTTAACCGCAGGACCCTATTGCGCGCCATTCGCTTCGCCTTTTGCTTCGTTTTCAGTACGACGCAAAAGGCTCTGCAACTTCCGTGCAAACTCGCCGCTATGTGGCGACAGTTCTAGCGGCTCGTCCAATGTGAGCAGGTTGGTGATTTGATGTTGAGTAATGCCGACGATTATTTGACGATCGCCGACCTGCAATAACGCGATGCGCTCACGGGTCCCCACGGGCAACACCGCCAGCATTTTCAGATGTTGATGTTGTTGCGGGGCCAGACCGGTGAAGCGGCGCATCATCCAGGCGGCTCCGCCGATCAGCGCCAGCACCAGCACCAGCGCGCCGCCGACTTGCAGCAGCTGTCCCGCCTCCACGCCCGCCACCGGTTTCTTGGCGGCGGCTTCCTCCGCCGCCCGCGCCAGTCCCGGCGCCCACAACCACAGGGTCGTGGTCATGGCGACGCCTAGCGCAGTTAAGTTAAGTCCAGTACGTTTCAACCCTACCCCCGCAGCTTCTTGATGCGTTCGGAAGGACTGATGACGTCCGTCAGACGAATGCCGAATTTTTCGTTGACCATCACCACCTCGCCATGGGCGATCAATGTGCCGTTGACCAACACGTCCAAAGGCTCCCCGGCCAGACGGTCCAGCTCGATCACCGACCCCTGGTTGAGCTGCAGCAGGTTGCGAATGGCGATCTGGGTATTGCCGACTTCCATGGAAATGGTGACCGGAATATCCAGAATCACATCCAGATCCGGCGCCCCCGGCGCGCTGGTTGGGAGCGTCTCGTCAAAGGTTTCGAACGACGCGGCGCGGATGTCGTCATCAGCGGCTTTTCCTTTCGCCTCCGCACTCTCAGCCTCCGCCATCGCGGCGGCCCATTCATCCTCTCTGTCGCCTTCAGCTTCAGTCGCTTCCTGTTCACCCAGCGCAGCAGCCCACTCGTCCGCCAGCGCTTCTTCTTCAGACTTCGTATCGTCTAAATCGTTTTCTTTATTGTCGTCGTCTTCAGCCATTGCGCCTCCTTCGTCGGCGTCGCCGCCGACCGCTTAATCTTATCTACAATCTTGAGCGCCAGATTGCCGTTGCACTGCCCTACCTTGGCGATGAATATCGGCACGCCGTTCGCTGTCACCGTAATGGTTTCCGGCATCTCCACCGGAATCACGTCTCCGGGCTTCAGCCTCGACAGAGAGCGCAAAGAAATCTTTTGTCTGACCACGGCGGCATTAAGCGGCACCCTGGCTTCCAGGATGTCCTGCTGTAAAGCGCTGATCCAGCGTTCGTCGACATCGTCGACGTCGCTCTGTACGCCCGCGTCGAGCACTTCGCGAATGGGCTCGATCATGGAGTACGGCATGGCCACGTGCATGTCTCCGCCGCCGCCGTCCAGTTCAATGTGGAAAGTGCTCACCACCACCACTTCGCTGGGACTGACGATGTTCGCCATGGCCGGGTTAACTTCTGAGTTGACGTATTCGAAGTCCACCTTCATCACCGCATTCCAGGCTTCCTTCATGTCATGGAACACCTGCTCCAGCACCATCTGTACGATACGGATTTCCGTCGGCGTGAATTCCCGTCCTTCGATCTTGGCGTGACGGCCGTCGCCGCCGAAAAAGTTGTCCACCAGCTTGAACACCAGCTTGGCGTCCAGGATAAACAGGCCGGTGCCGCGCAAGGGGCGAATCTTCACCAGATTAAGACTGGTGGGCACGTAAAGCGTATGAATATATTCCCCGAACTTCAGGATCTGAACGCCGCCGGAGGCCACGTCCGCATTGCGGCGCAACAGGTTGAAAAGACTGATGCGGGTATAGCGGGCGAAGCGTTCGTTGATCATCTCCAGGGTCGGCATGCGACCGCGGACAATGCGGTCCTGGCTGGTCAGGTCGTAACTGCGCACCCCCGCCGCATCGACATCCTCCTCGGTGTCGACGTCGCCATCGTCCACGCCATGTAAGAGCGCATCAATTTCGTCTTGAGATAATAAATCTTGCACAGCCCTACACCTTGACCCAGGGTCTAACAGGAAATGTTATGCATCTAGTTCTATCACCTGAGACGGGCCTATAACAAGCCCCGCCTGCAGGTCTGACAGCGTTTCAGCTCAGCGATTCGATACATCGCGCCCGCGGTTACTGCAACACGAAATTGGTGAACAGCACCTGCTCAATTTCTCCATTCACGCCCTGTTCCTTCAAGGCGGTATTGATGACTTCCTTCGACTCCGACAGCAGATCCTGCCGGCCCTGGTCCGTCTGTACGCCCTCGAAATCCTTGCCGCTGTACAGGTTGATCAGGCGGTTGCGAATCACCGGCATGTGCAACTCCACCCCGTCCAGCACGCCTTGGTTACGCGTCAGCAGACTGATGCTCGCCTGCAGGAATCGTTGTTTGCCTTTGTAGTCGAAAGTGACCACCAGCGGCGGACGCATGTCGTAATAGATAGCCTCCGCCTTCACCGGCGCGGCAGGTTCGCCGCCCTCAGCAGGAGTATCTCCACCGCCCTCATCGGGAGAAGACTTGAGCAGCATCATGGTCACTCCCACACTGGCCCCAATGGCGATCACCAGAATCAGTACGATGATAATGAGCAGCTTCTTGCTCATGCCGCCTGATTTGCCGGACTCCTCGCCGCCTTCTCCACTATTGTCTTTCGCCATAACTTAGTTTCCACCATCGACAGATAAACAGGTCACTGGGGAAGCCGCCGCCTCCTTGTCGATAAGTGTAGTTCATTCCTTTGATTTTTCAGTGAAAAACCATCAGACGTAATAATCCACCATGCGATCCGTGGCCAGCGCCTGCTCAATTCCCGCCACAGTTGCGCCGTCTTCATCCCCTTCGCCGGCAAACAGTCCGCCATCGGCGCCGCCGGATTCCTGACCGCTACCGGTTCCCGTCTGTTGCTGCTGACTGGAGACGTCAAACTGGGATAACTGCAAGCCTTGCTCCGCCAGCAATTCCCGAAGCCGGTGCGCCGTGCCTTCCGCCATGTCGCGTACGATGGCGTGAGGGCTTTGAATCTGTACATGGGCCTGGTCTTTCTGCACATGAATTTTCATTTCGATGGGGCCCAACTCCGGCGGATTCAGATGCACGCTGGCGGATTGAATCTTCTGTCCCACGAACCAGACCACTTTCTGCGCCATGCCCTCGCCCCAATCGTCTCCCTGCACCGGTTGCTGCAGTGTAGTGACATAAGGCGGCGCGGCCGCATCGACTTTGAATTCCGCTCGGATATTGGCGGCGACTCCGTGCAAGGCATTGGGCTTGGCCGCGCTCTGCGACTCCGCCAGCTTCAGCAGCGCGGCGTCCAGCGTCTCGCCATCGGCGCCAGCTTCCTGTTCGCCGCCATTGCCGTTTGCGGCAAGCGCCTGTGTCAGTTTGATCAGTTCGCCGCCCTTTTTGTCCCCCACCTTCTCTTCATCGCCCTCGACTCCATCAACGCCATCAACGGCGTCGTGCACCGCCCGCGCCAGAGGCGTCAGCGCATTTTGTCCGGTAGGATCCGCCCCTTCCTCTTTATCCCCCGACAATTCAGCCAAGGCCATCGCCTTGATGGATTCTTCATCGCCTTCCACTGAGGTTTGCTCTCCTGACGGCAATTTCACTCCGCTCTGCGGCGCGGTCTGATCTATATCCGTCAGCGCTGCTTGGGCGACAGCCACTGCATCCTCCGATGTCTTATCGTCATCAGGCGCTTTTTTCTCATCGCCTTTTTCCGCTTTGACGTCTTTCTTATCCACTTTGTCTGTCTTGTCCGCGACTTCCCGATCCAGCACCTCAGAGAAGCGATCATCCTTATCATTCATAGCGTTAGCCTCATCCCTCTGATTGCCTGACGGCTTCGGAGTCGATTTCGGCGCGACTTTGGGTATATCAATAAATGCCACTGAGCTGTCCATTTACTGTCCTCAAATCCAAGTTACAACTTACCTGCGGATGCAACGGGTCTCACCAGCGCCAACGCGGCAATCGCTGTCGCGAAAGCGGCAAAACCATTGTTTTGAGGGATAAATGCACAGATCAGGCCAAGTTACGCCAGAGCGGGATCAAAGCCTTTTAGAGAAGATAGAGAGGAGGAAAAAATAAACGCGGGATATTTCAACGCAAACAACCGACTCACACCGCCGGCGGGGACGATGCAGCGCCTGCTACACCTGTTCCCGTAATAAAGACTGTACGACTTCAAATTCCTGCTCGATGGAGTCAAACACTTCCCGCGCTTTCTCCATTTGCTTGAACTTGCCGATCAACTCGCCTTGCCGACACAGTTCGGACAGCGCCGGCAAGCCCAGATTGGTAGCGCTGCCTTTGATGCTGTGACAGCCGCGACTGAATGCGTCCGGGTCATTGCAGTCCAGCGTCGCGCGAATGGCGCGCATACGTTCGATTGTATCTCCGATAAAGGTCTCCACCAATATCTGAAAGTCGTCTTCCATTACTTCCCGCAGTTCCGCCAGGGCGCCCATATCAAGGTGAGACAGATCGTTCGAACTCATATTCAAGCTTGCCACTCATAATCCACTTCAACGATGTTGCCCTGACCGAAGTACTCCACGCGGCTGCACATGGAGAGCAGCAGGGCTGTGCCACGACCACTATAACAGGTCGGACCCGGTAATTTACCGTCGAGTTTCTGATAATCAAAGCCTTTTCCACTGTCTTCCACGCGAATCGTCAATACGCCACCGGCGAGCGCGCCTTTATGACGCACGTCCACCTTCACGAAATGACCATCCAGCTGACGAATACGCTCCTCGCGCAGACGGTAGTACTCCGCAAATCCATCCGGGCTGGCCTTGAGCTTGGAGTGCAGGCCCAGCACGCCATGCTCCAGAGCATTGGTGTAGAGTTCGCTGAGAATGGTGAACATCTCGCCATTGCGCGTGCGCAGGCCGGGCACTTCCATGACGATTTGCAACAGCAGCGGCACCGGGTCAAACACCGCCAGGGAATCGCTGCACAGTTCATAGGCCATGCGCCAGTGCTGCGGACCTTTGAGGCCGGTATTGGTGAGATAGTTGTTCTCTATCCCCAGCTCCTTCTCCGGCATCATGGTCAGCTCCACCAGCGTCAGATCGTCGCTGGGACCGCCCTCTCCCATGAAATCGACCACGGAGCGGCGGATTTTTTCAAACAGGTTCGGCTCCTGCAGATTATCCTCAAAGACTTGCTGCAGACGTTTTTCGCCAAACATCTCCCCCTTCGCGTTGGTCGCTTCGACAATGCCGTCCGACCACAAATACACCCGATCGCCATGCTTCATTTCAAAACGATAGGTGCGCGCGTCGAAGGCTTCGCCTTTGAGAATGCCAAGGGGTAAACGGTTGGAGGCGACCTTGAGCAACTGATCGCCCTGCACCAGGTAACAATCCGGCAAACCGCCGATCCAGATCTCGATTTCTTCCTGCTCGAAGTTCAGCTCCGCCATACAGGCGCAGCAGAAAAAGCCCACCGGCAGGATTTTACGCAGCTTCTGATTCACTTCCCGGAGGATATCTCCCAGCGCATAGCCTTTGCTGGTCATGCCATAGAAGATCTCCGCCAGCGGCATGGCGCCGATCGCCGCGGGCAAGCCATGGCCGGTGAAATCTCCCAACAGCACGTGCATGCCGCCGGACGGTTTCTGACAGGCTAACAACACGTCGCCGTTAAAAACCGCCAGAGGCGAAAGCAAATGTTTGATGTTGTTGGCGCCGAGGCAGCCCACATGGGCCACGTTGTCGAACACGGTTTTGGCGACCTGCTGCTCACGCACCATATGGTCGTTGTGTTCCGCGATCTGGTCCCGTTGCCGCAACAGGGTTTTATGCATGATCCGCATGCGGTTGAAAGCGTTGATCTTGGCTTGCAGGATAATGCGGTTATAGGGTTTTGACAGAAAGTCGTCGCCGCCCGCCTCAAGGCATTTGGCGAGCGATTCCGCGTCGCTGAGAGAGGTGAGAAAAATAATGGGAATCAAGTCTTCGCCGGCCAGCAACTTGATTTTCCGCGCCGCCTCAAAGCCGTCCATGCGGGGCATCAAGGCATCCAGCAGGACAATGTCCGGCCGGAACTCGGAGAATTTCTCGATAGCGTCGACGCCATCCACCGCCGTCGCCGTATCATGTCCCTGCTTTTTGACGATATTCTGCAGGATCATGCGATCCGACTGATTGTCGTCGGCGATGAGAATTTTCAGCGTTTTCTGGGACCCGAGAACGGACGAGGCCATTTCTGAGTCCAGGGATTGTTTCATAGCAATACCCGAAAGGCGCATAAATGGCGGAAAGTCCGTTTCAGGCGCCCGAAAACTGCGGGCGCTTTATTGAATAACAAACAATTGTTCAAAATTGGAAATCGTCAATATCTTCCTGACATCATTGTTGCAGTTCGTGATGCAGATTTTAGCGTTGTCGCCGCCTGCATAATCCCGCAATAACAACAGCATCCCCAAGGCGGAGCTATCCAGATACGTCGTCTCCGTCATATCGATCTTGTACTGCTCGAACGGTCCCTCAGGGTTTTCGTAAGCATCCCTGAATTCCTGGTGGGAACTGAAATCAAATCGCCCTTTAATGCGAATAGTCAGTTCGGCATTATCGTCAGAGCGGCTTGTCGTTATAGACATATTGCCTCCTTCTGTTGGCGCTCCCCTAATCAAACCATCAGGATCGGTTAGATCCATTCTGTGTTCTTTTTATTTGAAATTCAGGATATTACGAATAGTACGCAGTGAATTTCAATACTCATATTCTTACTAATTCATCAATAGCTGATTTTTACTAAATTTCCAGTTTTCATTCACTTGGCCACTATTTATCCACAGCCAAAAACTGACTTTCAGGCACATTTTCCGCCTGTTTCAGCTAACTCGCTAAAACCAAAAAACTTTTTCTACCGTATCTTAATGTCTGTTGTGATAGGCGCGTCGACCGACAGCATCGTCCAGGTTGCGCTGTTGCTTCTTGTCCTCGTAATAGGCTTCCTCTTTTTTGCAGCGATCAATAAAGTCCTGCATGTTATTTTTTTTCTGATACGCCGCCCGCCACACGTCCGTTTGTTGCGACAACTGCTGTTTCAACAGCAATAACTGCTGTTGCTGCTGCTCGATAGCCGAGCCCAGCCTGCTGATGAAGACATGATAGGTTTGGATATGACGCACTGAACGTACGCCGTTTTGAGTACCCCTTAATTCATCCTGATAATCACGCTGATAGGCGACCAGTTGCTCCAGCTTGCCTTCCGCCTGCTCCACTCTGCGTCGGATCTCGCCCATTTTCTTGCGCTCGTTTTCCTCGTCCCGCTCCGCCAGATCAAGCACCAGCGACAACCTTTGCGACTTCTTTTTCTCCGCCACGTTAAAGCACCTGAACTAAAGTGGAGTAACCTTATGGTTTCGCCGGGGCTCTGGGCGCGGCGCCTTGCGCCGGAGCCGGGGTGAACAATTGATTCAACCCTTGTGCGCTATCATTCAGCGTAGCGCGTTCCCGCAGACTTTGCTGTAAAAATTTGCGCATGTGGGGAAATCTTTCGATCGCATAATCGGTTTCTTTATCGGAGCCGGGCACGTAGGCGCCGACGCTGATCAGGTCCCGCGTCTGCTGGTAGCGGGCGTATAACTGCTTGAAGCGCTGCGCCCTTTGCAAGTAGTCCGGCGTCGTCACCTGAGGCATGACCCGGCTGATGGAAGCCTCGATATCAATGGCGGGATAATGCCCCTCCTCCGCCAGACGTCGGTTCAGTACGATATGGCCGTCCAGAATCGCACGCGCGGCGTCGGCGATGGGGTCCTGTTGGTCATCGCCTTCCGTCAGCACCGTGTAGAACGCGGTGATGGAACCGCCGCCGGGTTTGCCGTTGCCCGCCCGCTCCACCAGTTGCGGCAGTTTGGCGAACACGGAAGGGGGATAACCTTTGGTGGCGGGAGGCTCGCCCACCGCCAGGGCGATTTCCCGTTGCGCCTGGGCGTAGCGCGTCAGACTGTCCATCAGCAACAGCACGTTCTTGCCCAAGTCGCGAAAATACTCGGCGATGCGCGTAGTCAGAACCGCTGCGCGCAAGCGCATCAATGGCGAGTCGTCGGCGGGTGACGCCACGACCACCGCGCGACGCAGCCCTTCTTCGCCAAGAATATCTTCAATGAATTCTTTCACCTCACGGCCACGCTCTCCCACCAGCCCCACCACAATGATGTCCGCCGTCGTGAAGCGGGTCATCATGCCGAGCAGCATACTCTTGCCCACGCCGCTGCCTGCGAACAATCCCAGGCGCTGACCAATTCCTACGGTTAGCAGTGAGTTGATGGCGCGAATGCCGACATCGAGTTTTTCCCGGATCGGCGCACGGTGCAAAGGGTTGATCGGCGCACCGAACAATTCAACGTGATGCTCCGCCTGCAAAGGGCCGCGACCATCCAGTGGCTCGCCAGCGCCATCCAGCACGCGCCCCAACAGACAGGCGCCCACGCCAATACGCCCCACTCCGGACATCGGCTTCACTTTGGCGCCGGGTTGCAGGCCTTCCACCGCCGCCAGCGGCATCAGGTAGACCCGTTCATCGGAGAAGCCAACGACTTCCGCCTCGACCATGCGACCGCCGCGCACTTCGATCAGGCAGCGTTCTCCCAAAGTCATCGGACAGCCGACCGCCTCCAGGGTGAGTCCCACCACGCGGGTCAGGCGACCATTCAGCTCAGGACGCGCCTGAGCCGGCACGAAACGCTCGTAGTTGCGTAGCCGCTCAACCAGACTCATCGTCGCCCTCCGGCGTTTCCTGGGCCTCTGACGGCGCGTGATGCAGCTTGTCGGCCTCTATCTCCTCGGTCTTAGACGGTTCAGTATGCGCTTCGGGGACTGGCGGCGGCGCTTCCGCGTTTTTCTCCAGCAAGTCCCGGTGCAAGTCGCTCATCTCTCCCATCTGATCAGTGAAGTCTTTGGTTTCCTGCAAAGAAACATCGTCGCTATGACGGGACAGCATTTGCTGCACGGTGGTCTGGAATCGTTTTTCAACGGTGAAGTCCAGCAACGTATGACGGGTCTCCACACGGCACCCGCCTTCCATCAAAGCGGGGTCCGCCTGATAACGGGTTCCTCTTTCCGGCGGCAAGTGTTCTTTGGCGAACGCCAGGTCCTGCGGATGCAGATAGATGGTGACCAGCTCTTCTGTGTTGGGCAGCGCCGCCAGGGCCTCCTGCAGCACGCGCAGAATTTGCGAGCGGTCCACTTTCAATTCACGGAACACCACCGCCCGGGAGATCGCCAGCACCAGATTGAGCAGCGCCTCTTCCACCTCATCCTGATGTTTGCGAATCGGCGCTTCCAGTTCCGTCGCCAGCTCTTCGAAGTGGCTCAAGGCTTGGTCGATGGCGGCGCTCTTGGACTTCACCGCCTCGCTTTCGCCGGTCTTGCGACCCTGCTCCAGGCCTTGTTGCTCGCCTTTGCGTTTACCTTCAGCATGGCCTTGTTCAAAGCCTTTCTGAAAGCCTTCTTCTTTGCCTTGTTCAAGTCCTTCCTGATAAGCGCTCTGACGAATGTTCTCCAGTTCCGCCGCCGTAGGCGGTTTGATCTTGGGCGTTTCCTGCTGTTCCCCCATAACCGGTAATTCCCAACGCTCGTAGGCCGTCAGTTTTTCCTTGGGGATGGTTTCGGGTTGGTCTTTCATCGGCTGGCTCTGTTAGTGTGGCGTTGCACAGGCGACGGGCTTACAGCATTTCTTCGCCGCCGCCGCCCAGCATGATTTCGCCGGCTTCGGCCATGCGCCGCGCGATAGTGAGAATTTCTTTCTGCGCCGCTTCCACCTCGCTGATGCGAACGGGGCCCCGCGCCTCCAGATCGTCGCGCAGCAGCTCCGCCGCCCGTTTCGACATATTGCGGAAGATCTTTTCCTGCAAATCCTCTTCCGCGCCTTTCAACGCCAGAATCAGGTTATCGGACGACACCTCACGCAACAGGGATTGAATGCCGCGATCGTCCACATCCTTGAGGTTGTCGAACACAAACATGAGATCTTCGATCTGACTGCCCAGGTCAGCGTCCACATCCTTGATGGATTCCATCAACGGCGCCTCGAGGCTGGAGTCCATAAAGTTCATGATATCCGCAGCGCGTTTGACGCCGCCGATCCTGCTGGTTTGCGCTGAAGAGCCGCCGGAGAACTGCTTCTCCAGAATATTGTTAAGCTCCTGCAGCGCCTGGGGTTGAATCGTTTCCAGAGCCGCCACCCGCATGATGATGTCCAGACGCACTTTTTCATCGAAATTGGATAGCACTTCCGCGGACTGGTCAGGATCAAGATAGGAGATGACGATGGCTTGGATCTGGGGGTGTTCGTAGCGAATGATGTCTGATACCGCCCGCGCTTCCATCCACTTTAGCGTATCCAGGCCAGTCGTGTTGCCGCCCAGAAGGATACGGTCGATCAGGCTGGCGGCTTTGTCCTCACCCAAGGCCTGGGTGAGCATAGTGCGAATATAGTCGTCGGCGCCGATGCCCAGACCGGTCTGGCCGCCGACGGCTTCAAGAAATTCAGTGGTGACGTGTTCGACAACATCCTGAGTCACGTTCTGCAATTGCGCCATTTGCGCGCCCACACGCTGCACTTCCTTGGGGCCCATGTGTTTTAGAATCTGAGCGGCGTCCGCTTCGCCGAGAGACATGAGCAAAATCGCCGCCGATTCCACGCGGGAGACTTTGCGTACCGGTTTTTTCTCACCTTTCTCGTCACTCATCAGCCATTACCCATTGGCGAACAACCTGGGCCACTCGACCCGGATCTTCAGCAATCAGTCCTTTGAGCGCGTTAATCTTTTTCTCATATCCCTCAGAGGAGCCGGGCAATAAAAAATCGCCCGCTGCGTTTAAGCCTACACTTTCTCCCTCACCTACGCCAGAGCCCAGACTTTCCAGCTCAGCCAACCCATCTTCATCGCCGGCCAGCGCCAGATTCTTGGCGTCAGAGCCGCCACTGGAGAGGTTCTTGAAGGTTGGGCGAATGACTCCAAACACCAGTATCAAGACGATCAGGAAGGCCACGCCCCATTTGATCAGTTCACGTATCCAGGGCTGCTCCCACAGCGGCGCTTCATAGTCGCCAATCTCGACTTCCTCCGCCATGAAAGGCGTATTGATGACGTTGACGCTGTCGCCACGAGCGGCGGAGTAACCCACCGCATCCCGCACCAGGACGGTCAGTCGTTGCAGCTCCGCTTCCGGCCAGGCCTCAGTAGTAACTTTTCCGTCAGTACCGACCCGACGCAAGTCGTCCACGACTACCGCCACGGTGAGACGCTGGACTTTACCCTGATGCTGTTTAGTGTAGCTGACGGTGCGGTCCACTTCGTAGTTACGCACAGTCTGTTTGCGGATATCCGTGGCCTGACTATTGGCGGTTGCATTGGCGGCGGCGCCAGCGACGCCCGCCTGCTCCGGCACGCTGGCCACGCCTGGAGGCTGATTGGATAGAGCGCCGGGAACTCCCTGATTGCTGCCGGCGATACGCTGCTCGCCAATCTCCTGCTCGCTGCGCACAGCCTGAGGGTCTGGATTGAAGGTTTCCTGCGCCTGCTCCACGGCAGTGAAATCCACGTCCGCAGAAACTTCCGCGCGGAAGCGTCCTGGCCCCAATATCGGCTCCAGAATACTGTTCACCCGACCGGTCAGCACTTCTTCCATACGGCGCGCATACTGGAATTCACGGGAGGTTCTCAAGTCGTCTTCGGTCAAATTGTTCTGTGACAGCAGATTACCTCGCTGGTCCACCACCGTGACGTCTCGCTGGTCCATCTCCGGCACGCTGCCGGCCACCAGATTAACGATGGCTTCCACCTGATCCTGATGCAGACTGCGCGACCCGGTCAGCTCCACCAGAACGGAGGCGGATGGTTTTCGCTTGTCGCGCACAAACACGCTTTGTTTGGGTATCGCCAAATGAACCCTGGCGCTTTTCACATTACGCAGACTGGAGATAGTGCGTGATAACTCACCTTCCAGACCACGACGATAGCGGGTGGACTCCATGAACTGACTGGTGCCGAGTCCCTGATCTTTGTCGAGCAGCTCGTAACCCATGGTTCTGTCCTGGGTCACGCCTGCGGCGGCCAGACGCATTCTGGCGACGCTCACATCTTCCGCAGCCACCAACAGGGCGCCGGACTTGGGTTCTACTTTGAAGTGAATATTGCTCTGATTGAGGATGTCCGAGACTTCCGAGCTGTCGTACACGCTCATGTCCGGATACAGCGGCTGATAAGCGGGTTCATTGGCCCACAGGATGATGGCCGCTCCCATCGCGATGCTGGCGGCGACGCCCACCATCAACACCAATTGACGCAGCAGGGATAAACGATTGAACCCCAGCATCATATCGCTGCGGTTTTCCACCAGATCCACGTCGTTATTCTGTCCGCCCTGGGCGTCGACCTGTGCGGGAACGCTAGCCATTGTCCACCTCGATACTTGTTTACTGCTTTATTAGAATGACTGAGCCGATCAGATAGGCATTTTCATGATGTCTTCGTAGGCCTGGACCACCTTGTTGCGCACCTGGGTCAGCGCCTGAAAGGCCACCGACGATTTCTGCGAGGCGATCATCACCTTGGTCAGATCCGCTTGCGGGTCGCCCTGCTCATAGGCGGTTCTGAGGTCTGACGAGGTTTTCTGCAGGTCGTTGACGTTGTCCACCGCCTGCTTGAGCATCTGGCTGAACTCGGGAACTTCTTCAGGCTTGCGGGTGGGCTTCAACTGCTCAGCGGACAGTTCCTGCTCGACGCGCGCTGACTGCCGCATCTGCGCGCGCAGGTTACGGATATCCGCCAGCACATTGTTGATATCGACCCGATTTGTCATAACCGCCTCCACATTCCCAAGCTATCGAAACGTCTTGTCAAAATGTCGTCGAAAGCCGTTTCGTTTAAACTAGTTCTGCAGAAAACATACCAGTTTCAGCGCTTTCGCCATGCTGACCACGACGTTAGCAAGCCCGCGCCATTTGTTCGTCGATGTCGATGCCGGACTCACGCATACGGGCGATTTTGTAGCGCAACGTGCGCGGTGAAATGCCCAGCTTCTCCGCCACTTTATTGCGGCGTCCGCCCTCGCTTTTCAGCGTGTCGAGAATGATCTGAAATTCGCGCATGCGCATCTCCTGCCCCAATCCGCTGACGTCATCCACGTCCTCCATTTCGTCCATTGGCTCTGACATCGCCATCCCCGGCGCAAAGGGCGCGGCCAGGCTGTCCATACTGACGCCTTCCAGGCACACATCCGCGGCGGTGATCTGACCGTTTTGCTGCAGAATCAGGGCGCGTTGAATGGCGTTATCCAGTTCGCGCACGTTGCCCGGCCAGTCATGGTTGTACAGCGCCTGACGCGCGCCATCGTCGAAACGCACGAAAGAGAGTTTCATTTTCTGCGCATGGTTCGCCAGCAGGTGCTCCGCCAAAGGCACGATGTCCGCGCGACGCTCGCGCAGCGGCCGCCAGTGAATTGGAAACACGGACAAGCGGTAATAGAGGTCTTCCCGGAAACGGCCTTCCTGCACGTAGGTTTTCAGGTCCCGGTTGGTGGTCGCCAGCACGCGCACATCAAGACGAATGCTCTTGCGTCCGCCAATACGCTCTACTTCCCGCTCCTGCAAGACACGCAACAGTTTGGCTTGCAGGCCCAGGTCCATCTCGGAAATTTCATCCAGCAGAATGGTGCCGCCGTCCGCCTGTTCAAATTTGCCCGGCATGCTCGCGTAGGCGCCGGTAAAAGCGCCCTTCTCATGCCCAAATAAAATCGCTTCCAGCATGTTTTCTGGAATGGCCGCGCAGTTGATCGCCACGAAAGGCGCATTCTTACGGGCGGATTTACGATGGATATAACGCGCCAGCACTTCTTTCCCGGTGCCGCTTTCGCCGGAAATCAGCACAGTGGAGTCTGTCATCGCCACGCGCTGCGCCAACTGGAATATGCGCTTGCTGGCGCCGTCCACCGCCACCGGCTCGTCGGCGTTGGAGTCACCGCCGGCGCCGCCCATGTATTTTTCAATGGTGTCCAACAGCGTTTGCGGCTCAAACGGTTTGACCAGATAGTCCGCCGCGCCGCTTTGCATGGCCGCCACCGCCTGGCTGATCTGTCCATATGCCGTCATCAGCACGACCGGGACGCCGGGATATTGACGCCGTACTTCCAGCATCAACTCAAAGCCGTTCATGCCCGGCATGTTGACGTCGCTGATAATCATATCTACGGCGCGCTGCTCCAGAACGCTCAAGGCTTCTCTGGCGGAATCAACGCCGATATAGTCATACCCGTTCATTTCCAGCGTAGTGGTGAGCGCGTCCAGTAACTCCAGATCGTCTTCCACTATCAGCAGGGTCGGTTTATTCATGGCATGTCTCCTTCAAAGATTCGTGAGTCAGGCGGAGTGACGCGCTGGCAAGGTCAGAATGGCCCGAGCGCCCAGACCCGGACCGCCGGAGGTGATGAAAAAGCGCCCGTGGTGCGCCTGCGCCACGCCTTGCGCCACCGCCAGGCCAAGACCGGTGCCGTGGGATTTGGTGGTATAGAACGCCTCCAGCAGACGGTGACCGTCTTCAGGGTCAAAGCCGACGCCGTTATCACGCACTTCCAGGCAGATGAATCCCTGCCCCGGAGCGCTCAGATTCACTTCCACCTGAGGCTGATCCACGCCTTTTACCGCTTCCAGCGCGTTATTGAAGAGGTTCAATACTGCGCCGACCAAAGCGTCTTTATTGCACAGGATTTCCCGTTCGCCGCAGTCGATGCTCCATTGCACGGGAACCTGCTTGCGTTGCGCTTCAGGCTCCGCCGCCGCCTGAATTTCAGAGAATAATTCTGCGCAGGTAATGCGTTGCGCCAGAGGCGCGTCGCCTTTGGCGAAAATCAACATGTCGCGTACTTGCTGCTCCAGATGAGTAAGCCGGGACATCAGTTTCTGCGCGCATTTCACCCGCAGGGAGCCGTCCAGCTCAGGCTGAGAGAGATGCCCCGCATACAGCATGGCGGCAGACAGTGGCGTGCGAATTTGATGCGCCAGAGACGCCACCATTCTGCCCATGGAAGACAGACGCTCACTGCGGGACAAACGAGATTGCAACTCACGGGTTTCAGTGAGATCAGACAACACAATCAACTGGCCCGGAGCGTTCTCCAGCGAGCAGGTTTGAATGCTCAGGCGACGACCGTCTTTCAATGACACCTCGTGTCCATCGTCCGCCTTGGGCGCAAAGCAGCGCTGGATAATTTCCACCCAACGCTCTCCATGTAAAGGCTCGCCCAACAGGTCCACCGCAGCGGGATTGCACTCCTGCACGGAACCTCTCGCATCCAGCACAACGATGCCCACCGGCAACGCCTGCAATAAAGTCTTCAGACGATTGGCGATGCGCGCTTTGTCTTCGTGCTCTCTCTGGCGATTCAGGCTGACGGAGTCCAGCTCATTGGCCAGACGATTTACCCGTCCGCTGAGATCCTGATAGGTTTGGGAAATCTGATCTGCGATGGCGCCGAACATGCTCATCGCCCGGTCCAAACCCGGGTCTGCGGACGCTGCATAAGCGCCGTCGTCAAACCCGGTATGTTTGGGGGCCAAATGGTGGATCACCGCTACCGGCTGCTCTTGATCCGCCGGCGACAAAATTTTCGGTACACTCATATTGCCTCTCCGATCACTTGTCCGTATCGCTGGAACATTGACGAAAAACCTGTCTTAACCGTAATCAATCATTTTCTGTGCCAGCCCTGATTAACGCCGCAGTTTCATGCAGTTAGGACAAAAGGACTAAGCGCCACGCCGAAAAATTGACGAGCCAACGGCTTTCGCGCCAGGGTTTGCGTGAGGCGTCCATGCTCCTAACCAGGCTGGTTTATTGATAAGCATGAAGCGCCAGAAGTTAAAACGACAAAGCCCGGACAACGCCAGACTCAACAGGAAATGAAATCAGAATTTATAGGAAAGGAAGTTCGCGCTACTCGTCAGCGTTGAGATTGTACTTACGTACTTTTTCCACCAACGTGGTACGGCGAATATGCAAACGTTCCGCCGCACGGGCGACGACGCCGCCGGAATCATCCAAGGCCTGTTTGATCAGGCTCTTTTCCAAGTTGGCGAGATACTCTTTCAAGTCCAGTCCATTCACCGGCAGCACCGCCGGGGAATTAAGCCCCACCAGACCAGGCTCCCCTGAGTAGCCCTCATCCAGGTCTTCCATGCCCTGCTCGATATCCTCAACATGACGGAATTTCAGCGGCAGCTCCTGCACGCCAATCACGCCGTAGGGGTGCATGATCGCCAACCGCTCCACCAGATTCGCCAGCTCTCTGACATTGCCAGGCCATTCATGGCGGCACAGGCTCAAGATCGCCGCAGAGTTAAAACGGATGGAGCCGCGTTTTTCTTTCTCCATGCGGGAGATCAATTCATTGATCAGCAGCGGCACGTCTTCCGCTCTCTCCCGCAAGGGCGGCATTTCGATGGGAAAAACGTTGAGGCGATAGTAGAGGTCTTCCCGGAAGTCGCCCCGCTCGATCATATCCTCAAGATGTTTGTGGGTAGCGGCGATGATACGCACATCCGCCTCCAGCGTTTTGCTGCTGCCAACCCGTTCATAGGTGCGCTCTTGCAGTACTCTTAAAATCTTGACCTGCATGTGCAACGGCATATCGCCGATTTCATCCAGAAACAAAGTACCGCCCTGCGCCAGTTCAAAGCGTCCGACGCGAGAGGTGATAGCGCCAGTAAACGCGCCCTTTTCATGACCGAAAAGTTCACTTTCCAGAAGTTCCGCAGGGATCGCGCCGCAGTTAACAGGAACAAAAGGCTGGTTGCGACGATGGGAGTTGTAATGCAGGTTACGCGCGACCACTTCTTTACCAGTGCCGGATTCGCCAGTGATCAGCACGCTGACTTCTTTGTCCGCCACCTGGGACATTAATTCACGCACTTTCTGCACGCTACGGCTGGTGCCGACCAGACTGCGAAACAACAGGATTTCCCGTTGTTTGCCGCGGCCGCTCTTGGCCGCGTACTGTTCGCGATAGACTTGCGCGCGATACAGACTATCCATGAACTTGTTGTAGTGAGGCAGCTCTTCGAGCTGGACAATGATCTTGCGACGCAGGTCTTCGTCAACTTCAGACAGGTCACGCTCCCCCAACATCAGCACAGGCAGGCCCGGGTCCCATTCTTCCAGCTTGACGAGAAAATCTTCCACCTGCGTCACGCTGGCGTCCATCAACGCCACAGCCATGTCCATAGCGCTCAATGAGGCGTCTTTACACGCTTTTACCCAGTTATCCGCATCCGTGGCCAGAGCAGGCTCGCCCAGAAACGCCAGTATCACTTCTATGGCCTGTCTACGCGCATCGTCATCGCAGACCAAGAGGACAGTGCTGTCTTTGCTTGTCATGTAACCTCAGTACTACATTTGTTGAAATGTCCTGAGCCTCCATCTCGGTCACCCGGTTCCATATTGCGAGGAGTAACCTTTTCTTTCCCAAGAATTAAAGTACGCTTTCCGGGAGTGGTCAAATAAATGACGCAAATAGTCGAATTTCGATATCTGAATAAAAACCGTTCAAAAAATTGTCGCCAGCGCGATTGAAAATAGACAGCCGCTGAACAGGAAGGTTAAAACTTGGACGTGTTGAGATAGGACTGCGCCGCTTTCAAACTACGACGGACGCTGGTGAGTTCCTGGGCGGACTCTGAACGATTGGAGCCGGCGTGTTGAACCGCGTTGGCGTATATGCTGCGTAATCGAGTCAGTGTGGCGATAAGTCGAGGTTTATCGTCTTCGCTGGTCTGCGCGACGGTTTCTTGCACCACGTCACGTAAAGCGGGTTCCAACGCAATCAATTCGTCCCACTTAGACTGTGAGGCCAGTTGCTCGATCTGTTCCGCTAGCTTTTCCAACTGCGACATTTAGGCTTCGCCCTATGCTGGATTGAGATACGCCATCTCGGGCTAGTGTAGCATTCCGACATGAGATTTTCCGGCGCGGGTCTTATTTTTATTCGGCGCGCCGGAAACTCAGTGAGGCCAAATCAGCTCAAAAACTTGATCATAACGCCCGCCGCTACCGCTGATCCGATAACGCCAGCCACATTCGGCCCCATCGCGTGCATCAGCAGGAAGTTTTGCGGGTTCGCCTCCAGACCAACCTTATTGGACACTCGCGCAGCCATCGGAACGGCGGACACGCCAGCAGACCCAATCAGCGGGTTGACCTGGGTTCCGGGGAGCTTATTCATCAGCTTCGCCATCAAAACCCCTGACGCAGTGCCCACGCAGAACGCCAGCATGCCCAACACCAGGATGCCCAGCGTCTGCACGTCCAGGAACTTGTCAGCGGACAACTTACTGCCCACGGAAAGACCCAGAATGATGGTGACGATGTTGATGAGCGCATTTTGCGAAGTATCGCTCAAGCGATCCACCACGCCACACTCACGCATCAGGTTGCCGAAGCAGAACATGCCCAACAGCGGCGCTGCGTCTGGCAGGAACATGGCGACCAGAACCAGCAGGATAATCGGGAAAACGATTTTCTCCGCCTTGGTTACGTGACGCAGCTGCTCCATCTTGATCTTACGCTCTGCGTCGTTGGTCAGCGCTTTCATGATCGGCGGCTGAATCAACGGCACCAAAGCCATGTAAGAGTACGCCGCGACCGCAATAGCGCCCAATAAATGAGGGGCCAACAGCGTCGCTACATAAATGGAGGTCGGGCCGTCGGCGCCGCCAATGATGCCAATCGCCGCTGCTTCTTTGATGGAGAAAGGAATCATGCCGGAAGCGTCCAGCGCCGCAGCGCCAAGCACCGTACCGAAAATACCGAACTGCGCCGCAGCGCCGAGCATCAGCGTCTTCGGATTCGCCAGCAACGGGCCAAAGTCAGTCATCGCGCCAACGCCCATAAAGATAAGCAGAGGCGCCACGCCGCTCATAATGGCGACATTGAAGAACTGATACAGCATGCCGCTGGTGAAGCCCATGTCCTGCGCAGCAAAAGAGACCGCCTGATACATCGCTGCATGGGCGCCCTTGTAGGCCACGATGAACTCGTGCCGGATCTCCGGCGTCACCGCCTGCGTGACGTCAAAAGGAATATTCAACGCCGCCGCCAAGTTGGCCAGCTGTTCGGGAGAGCCCAGGTGAATCGCGTTCTCAACCGCCGACATCGCCAGACCGGCTTCAGGAATATTCGCCAACAAACCGCCGAAACCAATCGGCAGCAGAAGCAAAGGCTCAAAACCTTTGCGTATCGCTAGGAACAGCAAACCCAGGCAGATGGCCATCATGACCGCCTGCCCCCATTCCAGGTTATACAGGCCGCTGCCGTATACCAGCTGGGACAATCCGTTCATACAACGCTACCTCTTAAGCCAGTTTCAACAGAGACTGGCCGACCGAGACCGCATCGCCCACTTTGACATCGATGCTGGCGACATGTCCGGCTTTCGGCGCACGGATTTCCGTCTCCATCTTCATCGCTTCCAGGTATAGCAGCACGTCGCCTTCCTGAACGGTTTGTCCCGCCTGTACGACCAGACGCAGGATAGTTCCGCCCAATGGCGCAGGAATAGGCTCGCCTCCGCCAGTCGGCGCAGGTGCCGGCGCTGCGGAAACAGGGGCCGGAGCCGCTCCGACAGGCGCGACCTGAGTAATATCGCCGCCTTCTGATACTTGCGCCACATAGGTCTGACCGTTAACAACGATGGTGTACACCTCTGGGCCGCCTGCAGGCGCCGTAGTTTTGGCTGCGGGGGCGGCAGGCTTGAGGTCGTCAGCGCTGGGAATCGGCTCAAACGCCGCAGGGTTGCCACGATTCTCCAGGAATTTCAGGCCCACTTGCGGGAACAGCGCATAGGTCAGCACATCGTCGACTGCTTGCGCCGCCAACTTCACGCCTTTCTCGGACGCCAGCTTCTTCAGCTCATCCGTCAATTTATCCATTTCAGGTTCTATCAGGTCGGCGGGGCGACAGGTGATAGGCTGAGCGCCTTCCAAGACCCTGGCCTGCAGTTCAGCATTGAACGGAGCCGGCGCTGAACCATACTCCCCTTTCAACACGCCAGCCGTTTCTTTGGCGATGGATTTATAGCGCTCGCCCGTCAGTACATTCAGTACCGCCTGAGTGCCGACGATTTGCGACGTGGGCGTCACCAGGGGAATAAAACCGAGGTCTTTGCGCACGCGTGGAATCTCTTCCAGCACAGCGTCCAGCTTGTCGATAGCGCCCTGTTCACGCAGCTGGTTTTCCATGTTGGTAAGCATACCGCCAGGAACCTGCGCCACCAGGATGCGGGAGTCCACGCCTCTCAGGCTGCCTTCAAACTTGACGTATTTCTTACGCACTTCTCTGAAGTAGCCGGCGATTTCTTCCAGAAGATTGATATTCAAACCTGTATCGCGATCTGTCTCCTCCAGAATTGCGACCAGCGCCTCAGTGGGAGAATGGCCGTAGGTCATGCTCATGGAAGAGATGGCGGTGTCTACATTGTCGATGCCCGCTTCCGCCGCTTTAAGCGCTGTAGCCGTGGACATGCCAGTAGTGGCGTGACAATGCATATGAATAGGCACGGAGCATTCTTTCTTCAGACGGCTGACCAACTCAAACGCCACGTAGGGCTTCAACAGGCCCGCCATGTCTTTGATGGCGATAGAGTTCGCGCCCATGCTCTCAATTTTCTTGGCCAGCTCCACCCACATATCAATGGTATGCACGGGACTGACGGTGTAGGACAAGGTGCCCTGCGCGTGTTTGCCGACTTTCAGCACCGCTTTGATCGCGGTCTCGAGGTTTCGAGGATCGTTCATCGCGTCGAAGACACGGAATACGTCAACGCCGTTAGCCGCAGCGCGGTCTACAAAGCGTTCGACAACATCGTCAGCGTAATGTCTATAACCCAGCAGGTTTTGCCCACGCAACAACATTTGCTGAGGCGTGTTTGGCATCACTTTTTTCAATTCGCGAATGCGTTCCCATGGATCTTCCCCCAGATAGCGGATACAGGAGTCGAAAGTCGCCCCGCCCCAGGACTCAATGGACCAATAGCCGACTTGATCAAGCTTCTCGGCAATGGGGAGCATGTCGTCTAAACGCATGCGCGTGGCCAGCAGCGACTGATGCGCATCACGCAATATTACGTCCGTAATACCTAGTGGTTTTTTCGTTGTTGTCATGGGTTATTAGCCTTTCGTTTACTCTCGCGAATTTCCTTGCGTTCACTTCTTGTGGCGTGAACGGTGTTTAGCGATTGCGGCTGCGATAACAGCCATCGTGTCGTTATTGTTATTCGGAGGCGGCGTGGGATTGCCTGCGGTGGGAGGGGGGACTACCTGAATTTCCGGCGCAAGGCGATTGACGACTTTCGACATCAAATTGGTTGCGCCGACCAGTATAGCCAGGAATACGAATACGAATCCCATTCCCGCTACCATCAGGGTGACCGCCTGCTGAAAAAGCTCATTCATATGATCGATACCTGTCTTTGATATACCAGCATGAAGACGCCAACGAAGAGGCATTCCATGTGCTTAAAGAACAAACGCAGGGCCGCTTCTCGGCGGCAAATCTTGCGTAAGATACCGATAAAACCAGGGGTGCGCAACCGTAAAACTTCGGTTTTCCCCTATTGACGAAAAATCCTAAAAAAACTGAGAACTCAACACCATAGCTTGAAAAACAATGATGCGCCGGTGAAGAAAAACGGCATTGACGAGAAGGAATTGAACTGGATCGAAAACTAAGAAACTTGGTTCGTAGACATCTTATTTTGAAGCCGCGATTAGCTTCTCTAACATCTACTGTTTTAGATACTGCAAAAACAGTTAAGAGATGGCGCGCTCGGGAGGATTCGAACCTCCGACCGCCTGGTTCGTAGCCAGGTACTCTATCCAGCTGAGCTACGAGCGCGCAACAAATTGACAACTTAAGGTTTTTAAATGGCGCGCTCGGGAGGATTCGAACCTCCGACCGCCTGGTTCGTAGCCAGGTACTCTATCCAGCTGAGCTACGAGCGCGCATCAAAAACTTAAAGTGGCGGAGAGAGAGGGATTCGAACCCTCGATGAGGTTTCCCCCATACGCCCTTAGCAGGGGCGCGCCTTCAGCCTCTCGGCCATCTCTCCGCAAAAGCGGGGCGTATAGTACCACAAAATTTTAAGAATGATAGTCCTTATTCAAAAAAAGTTTGTGGTACCGTCAATTAATCGTCCTGATGGTCCGACTCGCCAGCCTGAGCAGACTTCTCACGCTGGATACGCTGATAAATTTCTTCGCGGTGTACAGCTACTTCTTTCGGCGCATTAACGCCGATACGCACCTGATTACCCTTCACCCCCAGAACGGTAACGGTTACATCATCACCAACCATCAGAGTTTCGCCTACACGGCGGGTTAAGATTAGCATCTTATTCTCCTTAAAGAACGACCTATTCCAAAAAATGACCTAATTGTCGATTACTTGTAGATTTACTGCGCTCTACAAGCCCTTCGTCAACCTACTGCACTTTTTTATTATTATCGAGAATCCGATTTTTAAAAGGACGGTTAATAACCGTCGTTAAGAAATTGCGGATTCCGGTTGATCTTTTTCTATATTTACGTGCGACCTGCATCACACAGGTCGCCTATTTTAGTTATTTCCAGGCAAAAGCCAATGTTTTATCCAAAATTACGCCGGTTTTTCGCTCAATTCGAAAGCGCCGTGCAGGCTTCTAACCGCCAATTCCAGATATTTTTCATCGATCACGACAGAAACTTTGATCTCTGACGTGGAGATCATTTGGATGTTGATGCCTTCTTTGGAAAGCGCCTCAAACATCGTGGTGGCGACGCCTGCATGAGAGCGCATGCCAACGCCGACGATGGAGACTTTGGCGATCTTGCTATCCCCCTTCACCTCTCTGGCCTCAAGCTCCTTACAGAGCTTCTCAAGGATCGCTTTGGCCTTGTTGAAGTCATTGCGGTGCACAGTGAAAGTGAAGTCGGTGTGATTATCCTCACCCACGTTCTGCACGATCATATCCACCTCAATGTTAGCGTCGCTGATCGGCTTAAGGATCTTTGACGCCACGCCAGGGATATCCGGCACGCCGGATACAGTCAGTTTGGCTTCATCGCGGTTGAAAGCTATGCCCGATACTATGGGTTGCTCCATATTCTCATCATCCTCTGTTGTTATCAGCGTGCCCGGACCGTCTTCAAACGATGAAAGGACACGTAAGGGAACGTTATATTTGCCGGCGAACTCCACCGAGCGTATTTGCAAAACTTTGGAGCCCAGGCTTGCCATTTCCAGCATTTCCTCAAAGGTAATGCTGTCGAGTCTGCGCGCGCTGTCCACGACGCGCGGATCAGTGGTGTAAACGCCATCCACGTCGGTATAAATCTGGCACTCATCCGCCTTTAACGCCGCCGCCAGAGCAACGCCGGTGGTATCCGAGCCGCCGCGGCCAAGCGTGGTGATATTGCCGCTCTCGTCTTCGCCCTGGAAGCCCGCGACGACAACCACACGACCTGCATCCAGATCAGCGCGAATATTGTTTTCGTCAATTTCAAGGATGCGGGCCTTAGTGTGGGCGTTATCCGTAAGAATGCGGACCTGTCCGCCAGTATATGAACGCGCTTCGCAGCCGCGCTTGTGCAGCGCCATACAAAGCAGCGCTATAGTCACTTGCTCGCCGGTGGAGACCAGAACGTCCAACTCTCTTGGAGTCGGCTCATCCATTATGTCCTTAGCCAGCCCGATCAGCCGGTTGGTTTCGCCGGACATCGCCGACACCACCACCACCAAGTCATGACCTTCTTCTCTAAACTTTTTTACTTTGTCCGCGACCTTCTCGATACGCTCCACGCTACCGACAGAAGTGCCTCCGAACTTTTGAACCAGTAGGGCCATAATGTTTCTATCTTTCCGTCTTAGTAATTACATTTTTTCGTCACACACTTCCCTTTGCTCAGGGCGTCGCCTAGGCGCGCCCGCATTTTCTCCCTGCCTTCGTCTTTCGAATGCGCGGAATTAACCCAGTTGCTCTTCCACCCACGCATTAACAGAGGCTAACGCCGCATCAAGCTTATCCACGTCACCTCCACCACCTTGCGCCATATCTGGACGCCCACCGCCTTTACCACCAATCTGATCAGCGATCATTTTCACCAAGTCTCCAGCCTTCACTTTGGCTGACTCTGCCTTAGTTACACCTGCAATCATGGATGGCTTACCGTCTTCAACAGACGCCAGCAGCACAACCGCTTGCCCCAACTTGTTTTTCAATTGATCGACGGTATCCATCAACGCCTTGCGATCAACGCCATCTAACTTGGCGGCAAGCACTTTGAGGCCTTTTACCTCTACCGCAGAAGCAGCCAGATCGCTGCCCGCGGAACTAGCCAGTTTGGCTTTAACCTGATCCACTTCTTTCTCTAATTGACGGGACCGTTCAATCAGAGCGCGCACTTTATCCGCCGCTGTTTCGCGATTGCCTTTAACCAGCGCGGCGATATCACGCAACAATGCGTCACCGGACTGCACCCAGTTCTCCGCCGGTTGCCCCGTCAACGCCTCAATACGACGCACGCCAGCGGCTGTTCCCGCTTCGCTGGTAACGACAAACATACCGATATCGCCAGTGCGCTCGACGTGAGTGCCGCCGCACAGTTCGATGGAGAAGTCGCTTTCGCCCATCGCCAGAACACGCACGGTATCGCCATACTTCTCACCGAACAGCGCCATAGCGCCACGCTCACGCGCAGCGTCCATTCCCATAACTTCCGTTGAAACCGGCGTATTGGCGCGAATCTGCGCATTAACGATGGATTCCACCTGACGAATCTGCTCCTGCGTCATCGGCTCAAAGTGCGCAAAGTCAAAACGCAAACGCTCAGGGTCCACCAAGGAGCCTTTCTGTGCGACATGATCTCCCAATACTTTACGTAAAGCGGCATGTAATAAGTGCGTAGCAGAGTGATTGAGAGCCGTGGCTTTACGCTTGTGACGATCCACTTCCGCCGTTGCGGTTTGATCCGCTTTGATCTCACCTTCAGAGACCGCGCCAATATGCACAATCGCCGAACCTTCTTTTTTGGTGTCTTTAACGATAAAAACACCGGTATCGGTTTTCAACACGCCGGTATCGCCCACCTGACCGCCCGACTCTGCATAAAACGGCGTCTTATCCAACACGACTACGCCTTGCTGACCAGCAGTCAGGGCGTCAGACTTATCTGCACCGGCGAACAAGGCCAGCACCTTATAGCTGCCAGCAAGCTCGGTATAGCCCGTGAATTCAGTGGAATGCTCAATTTGCAGTCCTGCGTTATAGTCGACTGTAAACCCATGCCCTCTTTTCCCCATATCTTGCTGCTCACTCATTTTTTCTTCATAAGCAGCCATATCCATCGACAAACCTCTTTCACGAGCAATGTCGTTGGTCAGCTCTACAGGAAATCCATAGGTATCATAGAGAGTAAAAATGGTCGTACCGGGAATAGTCGTTCCTTTAAGCTGCTTGAGCTCTTGCTCCAAAAGGCGCAAGCCTCTGCCCAATGTCCTTGCAAACTGCTCTTCTTCCATTTGCAAGGCCCTTTCAATCTTACTCTGTGAAGCTGTTAACTCTGGATAAGCGTCGCCCATCAGATCTACCAGCTTGCCAACTAATTTATATAGAAATGGTTCGGTTGCTCCGACTTTATTACCGTAACGAGCAGCCCTGCGAATAATACGGCGTAGCACAGAACCACGACCTACATTCTCAGGCAACACGCCATCAGCGATCAGGAACGAGCTGGAACGAATATGGTCAGCGATAACCCGCAGCGCTGGCTCCTCAGTAGACGCGCCGCCGAGCACCTTGGAAGCTTCGGCCAACAACTCCTGGAAAAGATCAATCTCGTAGTTGGAGTGCACGCCTTGCATCAAGGCAGAGATGCGCTCAAGGCCCATCCCTGTGTCCACAGACGGCTTGGGAAGCGGATCCATCTCGCCATCAGCGGTGCGATTGAACTGCATGAAAACCACGTTCCAGATTTCAATGAAGCGGTCGCCATCTTCATCCGGGCTGCCAGGAGGCCCTCCCGCGATGTGCGGTCCGTGGTCGTAGAAAATTTCGGTACATGGGCCGCAGGGGCCGGTGTCGCCCATCTGCCAGAAGTTGTCCGACGCATAGGGCGCGCCCTTGTTATCGCCGATGCGTATAATGCGCTCTTTCGGCACGCCAATTTCATTCGCCCAGATATCGTAGGATTCATCATCGGAGGCGTAAACCGTCACGGTCAACTTGCTCTTGTCGATATTGAGCCAGTCCGATGACGTCAAGAATTCCCATGCGTAATTGATCGCTTCGCGCTTGAAGTAGTCGCCAAAGCTGAAGTTGCCCAGCATCTCGAAGAATGTGTGGTGACGAGCGGTATACCCGACATTCTCCAGGTCGTTGTGCTTGCCGCCTGCGCGCACGCACTTTTGCGAAGTGGTCGCCCGGTCATAATTACGCTTATCCTTGCCCAGAAACACGTCTTTGAACTGATTCATACCGGCGTTAGTGAACAGCAATGTAGGATCATCCGCCGGAACCAGCGAACTACTGGCGACAACTTCGTGCCCGTTACGCTGAAAATACTTTAAAAAGGCGCTGCGTATTTCTGAACTCTTCATACCTGTTCCGTTCTGGGTGATTTCGATAGTGAGACCCGCGCGATGACTGAATTGCGCGCAAAAGGCTGAGCTGCGTACTCTACCATAGAACCTGCGGGGTAAAAAACGGCCCTGTAGATTATGGAATGCGCAATTTTACATATAGAGATGAACGGTGGGGGGCTTAAAACGCAAACGGCGCAGCTTGGTTAAACTGCGCCGTAGTAAAAGGCGAATTTCGCTTAGGCGGACATGCGCTCCAGCAACTCTTTCGCGAAGTCCACGTACTGTGTCTGATAGGCGGGCGCTTCGTCCTGACGGGTTTGCAGCATCTGACTCAGGAACTCATGCACCAGACGCGCCGGGTCAGCGAACATAGACGCTTTATTCAGGGAATCCGCCAACATATCACGGTGTTTCGCCAAAGACTGGAAGGCGTCGCCAGCACCTTCAGTACGGCGATAAGCGGTATCCACACGCTCATACTGCAGGCTGCGCATGTTGATGGCGTAATTGGCGATTTCACTGCCATCTACATTCATATCCATTGCTGCGGAAAAGGCTGCGTCCATATCGCCGCCGAAGAAAGAGGCTGCAATCCCTTCAACTTGCTGCAGCATATCCGCCAGCGCATTCAATTCGCCCTCGTCCAGCTCGCCGTCAACGGAGAATTCAAAAGAGCCGATTCTGAAGCTGTTACTGGAGAACTGCATGGCTTCGCCATTTTCGCCGCGACGATAATTCAGCGAGGTTTGTGAGCCTGATGCTTCCACCATGCGAATGCGCACGTTATCGCCATCCTGAGTCTGCACGTTTATACCTACATTCGCGGCATAAAGAGATGACCGTCTGGCGGACAACGCTTCAGCAATACCGCCAAGACGCGATGGCGCATCGCCGCCAGTCTGAGAAGGGCCGGCGTCAGAATCTGAATTTGAGCCCTGAGAGCCGTTATACCCATCTGGAACGTAAATGACATCTGGCTCGCCATACCCATCAGGCACATAGATAACATCCGGCTCGCCGTATCCCGGCGGCACATAGACCACATCAGGTTCTTGCGTTTGAGGCTGAGGGTCAGTGGGGCTGTCTGAAGACAGATAACGCTCACGCAGTCCCGCCAAGCCATCCTGAATCAGCTGATAACCTGAATCGATATCTTCTTGCAGCTCATCCGTGATCAAGCCGCGAGCGTCCAATTCCTCCATCGCTTCTGCGTATCCGCGATCAACGCCTTCAGCGGCTTGAGCAAACAGGCTTTCCAGATCTTCCGGCGAAGCGCCGTTACGGGCGGCGTTTTCAATTCTCTTTTCTACAAAGCCCAGAACTTTGTTAGCGACATCTTGGGGAGTGGGAACTTGTGGTTGATAAGAATCATTGGCGGGTTTTACCCCAAAGCTGGCGAGACGCCCAGACATCCTGGCTTCAAAAACTCGAACGGAAAAATCCCGACCGCCGCCGCTTTGGCTATAGGAAACTTCTGTGCTGGAGTAACTGAAATCATATGCAGCGACATTGCCGCCCGCGCCCTTGCCATGACGCATCTTCTCAGACGCTTCAGAGCCAGAACCATGATGAGAACCAGAAAGCAGATTATTTATCGCCGGCATTGCAAAGTGCATTTAAACGCCCTCCCCCAAACCTGTTTACGCCCTCCCCGTAAAGCCATTTTCAACGAGGGCAATATAGTTAGCGTCAGATCCCGCGTTTTCTTTAGCGACTTTGCATTATTAAAAGTTAATTTCTAGGAATTTTTGGTTATGCTTGCAGGTAACCATTTGATTATCCAACAGCTATGACAGCCGCAGCTTCCCCGACGACCAACAAATACAGATTCGCCTCAGCATTACGGCCATTCTCCCTGATCATCGCCGTCGCCTGCTGTAGTATCGCTTTCGCCCGCACTTACCCTGACGCCAACTTCTCAACACTACTCTCTACACTGACTTTCACCGCTACATTGTTGGCGCAGTGCGGAGTAAACCTCATCAATGACTGGAGCGATCAACGCCAGCCCGAACTGCGCCTGAGCTCCGACCAAATTCACGCCATTCGTCACAATTTCGCCCTGGGAATGGCGTGTTTCGCCTTCGCTGCGATTTTAGGAAGCGTCATTATGTTTATGAGAGGGCCGGCAATCGCCTTACTGGCCATAGCCGGCTTTACGGGCTGCCTGGCGTACACCATTGAGCCCTTTAACCTGAAACGCCGAGGCTTGGGGTTAATATTGGTATTCGTATTGATGGGCCCGCTTCTGATTACTGGCGCGGGATTCAGCGCTACAGGAGCTTGGTCGCAAACGCTGCTTTTGGACTCAATCGCCTTCGGCCCCCTAATCTCCCTGGTGTTAATGGCGAATGAAATTCGGGATATAGAAAAAGATCTGCGCCATGGCGATCGCACGCTTTCATCTATATTAGGGTTACCCCGCGCCAAATTGGCGTTTCTGTCTCTCCTGGGATTAACCGCCGCCGGGTATATCGCTTTGATTTCATTGGGCCACTTAAACTCTCCACTGTGGATGACAGGCTCGCTCGTTTTCGCCCTGCTCCTCGTGTATCGACTGCTGCAAATGCAAAGCGCCATGTCTCGCCGCAATCTGCCGCAACTGGCGGGAAGACTGACGGGCGTCACCGCACTGTGCCACATACTTTCCATTTGATCGCGCCGGGACAGAAAAAGTCACCTGTGGTATAGTCCCGCCGCAGTTTTCAGTCGCCTTGAGAGTCCTCATTTTTATGCTATCGAATCGCTTTCCGGAAGACCCCGCGCAACTCCAACCCGCCCCTTTGTGGCGCCGCCTCGCAGCCATGTTTTATGACGCCATTTTACTGATTGCAGTATGGATGGTGACCACCATGATTTATATGCTTCTACGCGGAATGGTTATCGGTTCTGAAGCGATGCAGATGGAGGCTGACGCAGGTAAAAACATCGGCGACCCACTGCTTTCCAGCAGCCTGTTTCTGGCTACTTTCTTCTTTTTCGCCTACTTCTGGCGACGCATAGGACAGACTCTCGGCATGCAGGTCTGGCGAATTCGTATTCAAAATCCGGACGGATTCAAGGTGAACTGGAGTCAGTGCCTGCTGCGCTTCTTTGGCGCCGCCGCCTCCGCCGTTTGTCTTGGATTGGGATATCTCTGGGTTCTTTGGGACAAAGAGAAACTGAGCTGGCATGATCGCTTCTCTTTGAGCAGAGTCGTTTATGTCCCCGCCAAGCCCTCCGAAAAGAAAAAAAAGAAGTAGATTCTCCTCTTTCACCACTTTTTCCAGTCATCCTGACTTTTCAACAATCCCCCATTTGTCCGATTACACCGTCGAAACGCCAATTTAACGAAAATATTCGGGCGCTCGACGGCGCTCTGAAATATGCCATAAAAACAAAAACATACAGAAATCAACAAACTCCAAAACAAGAGCGATTTAAAAATTTAACGACGAATCTATAGGTAATTTCCGCAATCAGAGCTTGGTTGACATTAAAATTCTTTTCGGATGGAATACGGAGGAACCGCTAGTTCAAAAAGCGTGATTTGTGATAATAACAACAGACAGAACAACAAGACTCAGTTCTAAAAACAAGAAAGTATCCTGTGCACGAGCAAGCACTATGGATCAAATAGAAGTTAAAGCGGTCTGGCTCATATGATGGTTACAGAACATTCCCAACACATTTGCGTACGCTTCTGCAGCTCGCTACTTATTGGGATCTGTATGTCCTACCTCGATGATTTCCTCGCCACTCGCCTATCCCTTAGCGAAGTCCTAGATGAGTAGCTTCTAAGAGACTACCCTGGCATGAAAGGCTCAAATGCCACATTCTATTCTCACAACATGCAAAGAATAGGTGGTAGCCGGAGCTAACTACTATTATTAAGTCGATTTGTCGGCATCGCCCACTCTCAACCGGAGGTTTACATGGCTGAAAAAGCCCCCCTGGTAGTCACAGACGTACATAAGAAGTTTAATGACCTGGAAGTCTTGAAAGGGGTTTCGCTTAGAGCCGTAAAAGGTGACGTAATCTCAATGATTGGTTCGTCAGGTTCAGGCAAAAGTACTTTTTTAAGATGCATCAACCTGCTTGAAATCCCTACCTCAGGTGAAATAGAAGTTCACGGCGAACAAATCACCTTCACCACCAGTCGAAATGGAGAACGGAAGCCTGCGGACATCAAGCAGGTGGAACGCATGCGGTCCCGACTGTCCATGGTATTTCAAAGTTTCAACCTCTGGTCGCACATGACCGTGCTGGAAAACATCGTTGAAGCGCCCATTCATGTGCTCGGCGTCCCCAAAAAAGAAGCCCTGGAAAGCGCAGAACGCTATCTTCAGAAGGTTGGTATCTGGGAGCGCCGCAATTACTATCCCGCACAAATGTCCGGCGGACAGCAACAGCGCGCCGCTATCGCCAGAGCGCTGGCGATGGAGCCAGACGTCATGCTGTTTGACGAGCCCACCTCCGCACTTGACCCAGAGTTGGTCGGCGAGGTGTTGAAAGTCATGCGTTCACTGGCGGAAGAAGGCCGCACCATGATTGTGGTGACCCACGAGATGGCCTTCGCCCGCGACGTTTCCAGCCAAGTGGTGTTTCTGCACCAAGGCAAAATCGAGGAGCAAGGCTCTCCTGATAAAGTATTCAACAACCCGGATTCCGAGCGGGTTCGACAGTTTTTGGCTCCGAAGTATTAATCCTATACAGGGCCAATTAAACCGTGCGCGACGTCCTTCGGTTCATCGCTGCACTTTCGCAGAAAATGGGGTTTAGAAAACGGTGGCCAAGCCATCAGTCTGATAATAAATGTTGAGGAAATTTCATGAAAAAGTTACTCATTACCTTGGTGTCCGTACTGGCTTTTTCGTCAGCCCAAGCTAAAGACTGGAAAGAAATCCGTATCGGCGTTGACGCAACCTATCCTCCCTTCGCCTCCAAAAACGCCGCTGGCGAACTGGAAGGCTTCGATATCGAAATCGGCAATGCGCTGTGCGCGGAAATGAAAGCGAAATGTGAATGGGTAGTGCAAGATTGGGACGGCATCATCCCTGCACTGCTGGCTCGTAAGTACGACGCCATCCTGTCATCCATGTCCATCACCGAAGAGCGTCGTGAAAAAGTTCTGTTCACCGACAAATACTACAACACGCCTTCCGGCTGGGTAGCCAAGAAAGGCGCGGGCATTGATCCTTCCGACATGAATCAGCTGAAAGGCAAATCCGTTGGCGTTCAGCGCGGCACCATTCAGGACACCTATGTCAGCGAAGAACTGAAAGACGTCGTCAACATCAAGCGTTACGCTGGCCAGGACGAAGCTTACCTGGATATGAAAGCTGGCCGTCTGGACCTGCTGTTCGTTGACGCACTGGCTGCCGATGGCGGCTTCCTGAAGAAAGAAGCGGGCAAAGAATTCGAATTCGCCGGCCCCATGATCACTGAACCCGTCCGTATCTTCGGCGAAGGCGCTGGCGTCGCTGTGCGTAAGCGCGATACCGACCTGGCTAACAAATTCAACGCCGCCATCAAGAAAATCCGTGGCAACGGCGTGTACAAGAAAATCAACGACAAGTACTTCGAAATCGACGTTTACGGCAAGTAAGCATCTTAAGGGAGGCTCCGGCCTCCCCTTACCATCAATCGATCAGGCGATTTTATGTTAGATCTGAAAGGTTACGGCCCCACTATCCTCAAAGGATCACTGGTTACCATAGAAGTAGCCATACTCTCTCTATTGCTCGCCTTGCTGTTGGGATTGTTGGGCGCAACCGCAAAACTATCCAGAAACCCGATTTCCAAAGCAGTAGGCACCGCTTACACCACCGTGATCAGGGGCGTGCCCGATCTGGTTCTGATGCTGCTGATCTTTTATGGCGGCCAGATAATGATGAACAGCCTTTCAGACTGGCTTTACGACCAGTTTGAAATTGACACCTACATCAACATCAACGCCTTCGTCGCCGGCGTGTTGACCATAGGTTTTATTTTTGGCGCCTATATGTCAGAAACATTTCGCGGCGCTTTCCTCGCCGTCGAACGCGGCCAAGTTGAAGCTGGTCTGGCCTACGGAATGAATCGCTGGCAGATTTTCAAACGTATTATGTTTCCGCAGATGATGCGTCACGCCCTTCCCGGTCTGGGCAACAACTGGCTGGTTATGCTGAAAACCACTGCGCTGGTTTCCGTCATTGGCATGGAGGATATGGTGCGAGCCGCCCATCAGGCTTCCGCCGCACTGCAAGCGCCATTCATGTTCTTTATTCCTGTGCTTTTAATATTCCTGGCGCTGACTTCCATTTCCGAGTTTTTCTTCAAAAAGCTGGAAACTCACTACCATGTTGATTCCAGGAGAGCTTCCCAGTGATCGAGACCCTTACCACCTGGCTCAACCAGAATAAAATTTTCAACGTCGGCACTCTGGAGTACTACGGGGATGGCTTGACGGTCACCGTGCAACTGGTCTTCCTGTCACTGCTGATTGGCCTGGTTATCGCCATTCCACTAGGCATATTGCGCACCAGCAAGAACCCCTGGGTAAGCAAACCTATCTGGCTCTATACCTATATATTTAGAGGCACGCCACTGCTGATTCAGCTTTACCTGATCTATTACGGCTTGCCTGCGCTTCCCGGCGTGAAAGACTCTTTCATCTGGCCCTTGCTGGCCAACGCGTTTTACCCGGCCTTGCTCGCCTTCATTCTGAACACCGCTGCGTACACAACAGAAATCATTCGCGGCGCCATTCAGCAAACCCCCCAGGGGGAAATCGAAGCCGCCAAGGCTTACGGCATGTCCTGGTGGTTAAGCATGCGTCGCATCATTCTGCCTAACGCCTTCCGCCGGGCCCTGCCAGCGTATAGCAACGAAGTCATCTTCATGTTGCACGCCAGCGCCATCGCCAGCGTAGTGACGATTATCGACCTCACTGGCGCCGCCCGTTACATCTATTCCAAGTACTATGCGCCTTTCGAGGCCTTCACCTTTGTCGCCATGATTTACCTGTGCCTGACCTTCACCATCATTTATATCTTCAAGCGTCTGGAACACAAGCTCATGGCCCACTTGAGACCTGTAGGAAGCTGATTTGTCTATGAGCGCTTTATTCGCCCCTCACAAGGACTTCTTATCCGCCACGCTGGCTGACATCCCTGAGGGGCGGGAAGCGGCGCAAGAAAGGGAAGTCGTAGAAAATAACGGTGTGGTGTTCCGCCTCACCGGCCACGGCGCGCTAACCTGCGCCCCCTCTTCTCCCGTCGGACCCAAGCTGGTCTTTTCCGCAGGCGTGCACGGCAACGAGACTGCGCCAATAGAAATCGTGAACGAAATCGTTTCCGAGCTATTGGAGGGAGTTCATCCTGTGCGCAGAGAGTGTCTTTTTCTCCTCGGAAATCCTCCCGCCATGAGAGCGCAGGAGCGCTTTATTGATATCAATCTCAATCGCCTTTTCAAGGAAAGCGCCACCACAGGTCCCGGATATGAGCCCAATCGGGCGGCGGAACTCATCGCACAGGTACAAGACTTTGTCCCTGCTGGAGAGACCTGTTGGCACTACGACCTGCACACAGCAATTCGGGGCTCGCAAATCGAAAAGTTCGCCGTTTATCCATTCCTGCCAGCCCGACAGTGCCCCACTCTACAACTGAAGCTGCTAGCCGCTAGCGGAGTGGAAGCCGTCCTGCTGCAAAACAAACCGGCCGCGACATTTTCAGGTTGGAGCGCAGCAGAGTACGCCGCAGAGAGTTTCACAGTGGAGCTGGGCAAAGTGCATCCATTTGGTGAAAACGACCTAGCGGGACTCGCCAATCTTAAAGACCAGCTTCTGGCGTTAATCGCCGGTGACGACGCCGCAATCAAATCCCATAGCGGAAAGCTGCCTGAGCAGTATCAGGTCGTTGACGAAATCATTAATACAGGCAAGAACTTCCAGCTAAACATTGCGGAAGATACCCCCAACTTCACTGAGCTGGAGGTGGGTTATTCAGTTTGGAAGGATGAGGAGACGGAGTACGTTGTTTCCGGCAGCCCTGTGCGTATTGTCTTCCCTAACTCCAAGGTAGGGCCCGGTCAACGCGCAGGGCTGTTAGTCAGGCCTTTGCCTGCAATGTTACTGAGCTGATTCAGCGGGTTGATCCCGCTTGCCCACCGGCTTGTTGCGCACCGGCAGCGTAAAATAAAAAGTGCTGCCGCCGCTTTCTCCCGGCCTGAAGCCAATTTCGCCGCCATGAGAATGAATGATGGACTGACATAACGTCAGACCGATCCCCATCCCTGACTTTTTCGTGGTGAAGAAAGGGCTGAACAAGTTGTTCTGATGCTCTTCTGCGACGCCAGGTCCTTCGTCCGTCACTTCGAACAAAATCCCCTTGCCATTGGCCTGAGCGACTTTGAACTTAACAGCGCCGCGCATATTCGCGTGCCCCATCGCCTCCATGCCGTTACGTAACAGATTCAAGGCCACCTGTTGCACCTGCACCGGCTCAATGTAGAGTTCCGGTAATGAGGGCTCTATATTCGCGCGCAACTCAATGCCGTGCTCTTTGGCTTCTATTTCCGCCAACTCGAGGATGTCTCTCGCAAGCGTGTTGGCGGACAACATCTCTTTGCCCTGCAAAGGCTTCTTAACGAAATCGCGAATATGCTGAATAACCTGACTGGCGCGTAGGCACTGACTTTCTATCTTCTTCAGCGTTTCGTCCATCAGCGCCTTGTCCAACTGCTCCGCCTTAGCAATACGGTTGGCGACACGGATGTAATTGACGATGGCGGTAAGAGGCTGATTCACTTCATGAGCGATGCCCGCCGCCATCTCTCCCATCATACTCAAGCGAGAGATATGCGCGAGCTGGGAACGTTGCGCTTCGGCGCTTTGCCGCGCAGCCTCCAGCTCTTCAGCCTGCTTAATCTCATCCGTCGTGTCATGAAATACCACAACGGCATGAGTGGCATGATCGTCCCGCGCCGTCGGCGTAACCGTAAAGGCGACGGGATAGACAGAGCCATCTGGACGCGTAAACAAAGCGTTTCCGATGCGTAACGCCTCATTTTTACTTAATACGCGCTGTAGACGCTCGGTCATCCGATCCAAATCGAATGCATTTTCACCCTCAGGGTTTTCCGCCTGACTGAAATGCAATTGCACGAACGAACGCCCGAGAAGGCTGTCTTCGTCGCACGCATTCATGCGTCCCGCCGCCGAGTTGGCGAAAATGATTTCACCACGACGACTCAGCCCATATATACCCTCGCTCATGGCGGACAGGATACTCGCCTTGTCAATCTGCAGCTCGCGATTACGGGCTTCCAGTTGCTGCTCCAGGCGATGGATCTTCAGGTGGGTCTCCACCCTTGCGATCACCTCTTTGACCTGGAACGGTTTGGAAATGTAGTCCACGCCGCCGGCATCGAAGCCCATCACTTTGGAGTCCGTGTCATCCAGCGCAGAAAGAAAAATAATCGAAGAGGATGCAGTGGCCGGGTCCTGCTTCAAGGTGCGACACACCTCGAAGCCATCCATGCCAGGCATCATGACATCAAGAAGAATCAAGTCAGGGTGGGATTTACGAACGATGCTAAGCGCTTTTTCGCCGCTATCCGCCACTAACAGCTTATAGCCGCGGCCATCCAGCGTTTCGTAAAGGATTTTCAGGTTAGCCGGATTATCATCCACCAGCAGAATCTGGTCCTGTCTGGATAGCTTGGATACTGCTTTGTTATCTACCGTCGCCATGCTCCACCGAGAAAAATGCCGGAACTTGCGACTATAGACAGCCGTATCATCCCGTTTAATACGCGATAACCCTTACAGACTCGAGGCGACTTTCACCCCAGGGAAAGCTGCGGCGGATGCCGCAGAAATCAGCTTCTTGCGGCCAGCACCATCTGCACCAACTGCGCCAGAGAATGCGTTCCCATCTTCTGCATGACACGGGAGCGGTGGATTTCCACGGTTCTCTGGCTGATGTTCAGTTCAATGGCGATTACTTTATTAGCGTTGCCTTCAATCATCATTTCCATGATTTCCAGCTCGCGCGGAGTCAAAGACTCTATCTTCTGACGCAACTTCTCTTTGTGACGCAGCGCTTCTTTCTGTTCAGCGTCCATCGCCAAAGCGCCTTTCACCTTCTCCAACAAATCTTCTTCTCGGTACGGCTTCTGCACAAAGTCCACAGCTCCCAGCTTCATCGCCTCCACAGCCATAGCCACATCGCCATGCCCGGTTACGAATATCACTGGCAGGGCGCACCCGAGCTCAAGCAGCTTTTTGTGCAGCTCCATGCCTGTCATGCCAGGCATACGGATGTCCAGAACCAGACAGCCATTCAGATCGGCGACTTCCTCTTCCAGGAAGCTTTGGGCGCTGGAATACCCTTTGGTACTGTAACCTTCCGCCCGCAACAGGAGCAGCAGAGAGTCGCGAACAGCTTCGTCGTCCTCGACCACATAGACTATCTGGTTCATTACATTCATCTTGGCTAATTACCTATTTTTCTTGCAGGTTCTTGTTGCTCATCATTTTAGGTTCCGACGCCAGCAACAACGCCGGATCGAGCCTGGTCTGAAACCAGTTTATCCGCCAGTCCAGATGCGGCCCTGTGGCCCGCCCGGTAGAACCGACTTTGGCGATTTCCTGTCCCTGTTCCACTTTGTCGCCCACTTTCACCAGAATCTTATCCAGATGAATAAAGGTGGAAGACACGCCATAACCGTGATCGATCACCAGGGTTCCCCCTGAAAAAAACATATCCGGGTGCGTGAGCGTTACTTCTCCCGAGGCTGGCGCAATCACGGAAGCGCCTCGCGGCGCAGCGATATCCAAACCGTAGTGCGGACGACGCGGCTCGCCGTTGAAATAACGCTGACTGCCATACACTCCCGTAATCGGCCCTTTCGCAGGAGAAATAAATCCCTGTAAAAAATAGTTTAGTCGGGAATCACGTCCCCGCGCACGGGCTACTTGAGCGTTTTCCTCCCGAATGCGCTTCAAATCGTTCGGGTCGGGCTCCATCATCTTCTTAGGAATGCCCTCGATATACTGTATGTCGTAATCTCTGGCGGAGATAGTGACGGGCTGCGTCCACTCCTGTCCATCCACCAAACGGACCTTCAGGCTATGGCTTAATTCGTCATCGCGCTCAAAACCAAACACGAAATGACCATCTTTCGTCAGTTCAAGCTTATGGTCGTCATACCAGACCTGAGCATCAGCAGCGATTTGGCCAACGACCAGACCACCCTGGGTTAAGTCACCCTTGAGTTCAATAGGAGACGCCGCCCAAACACGGGCGCAGAGAGTAAGAGAAAGAAGAAGCATCCAATGCGGAAGGCTTCGCAGTAGTCTGATTAACATCATTTTTAACGATAAGACCGCGCGCAAAACAAATGGCGAACCACTTTGTGGTATTCTCATTATCATAGCCGTTAGTGGAAGCGGGTAAAACCGTTTATCCGCCCGATAGCCGACAAATGTAAGCGGAGGCAGGCGTTTCTAACCTGATTTTAATGATGGCCCAACTCCAACCGCCCCCAAATCACCCCACTCGCTATTGGCATCAACTGGATGATGGCCGCATTCAGTGCGATATCTGCCCTCGCGCCTGCAAACTACATGAAGGACAGCAAGGCTTATGCTTTGTGAGAGCGCGAGAGAATGACGCCATCGTGCTCACCAGCTACGGTCGCTCCAGCGGGTTTTGCATCGACCCTATAGAAAAAAAACCGTTGAATCACTTTCTGCCGGGCACGCCCGTGCTGTCTTTTGGCACCGCCGGTTGCAATCTCGCCTGTAAATTCTGTCAAAACTGGGACATGAGCAAATCCAGAGAAATGGATACTCTCGCGGCCACCGCCATGCCGCAACAACTAGCCGAGTCAGCCCTGCATTACGGCTGCCGCAGCATCGCCTTCACTTATAACGACCCCGTGATTTTTCACGAATACGCAATTGATGTGGCCCAAGCCTGTCATGAGGTCGGCGTCAAGTCTGTCGCCGTGACGGCCGGCTTTATGTGCCCGGAGCCCCGCAAGGAATTTTATCGCTACATGGACGCCGCCAATGTTGACCTGAAAGCCTTCACGGAACGCTTCTACCATAAAATTTGCGGTGCGCACCTGGCGGAGGTTTTAGACACACTGATCTACCTGAAGCAGGAGACATCAGTTTGGTTCGAAATCACCACGTTACTGATTCCAGATGAAAATGACTCCTCTCAAGAATTGGAGAACATGACCCAATGGGTGGTGGAACACCTCGGCCCAGACATTCCCATGCATTTCTCCGCCTTCCATCCAGATTGGAAAATGCGGGACACCCCCCACACACCCCCGGAAACGCTCACTCGCGCCCGGGATATCGCCATGAAAAACGGCGTACGCTATGCATATACCGGCAATGTTCATGATAGCCAAGGCGGCAGCACGTGGTGCGCCAGCTGTGGAGAGTTACTGATAGAACGCGACTGGTATCGCCTCGGTAAATGGGGTTTAAATAAGCACGGGGAATGCGCCCATTGTGGAGCCGTCTTACCGGGTGTATTTGAATCACATCCCGGCAACTGGGGCCCCCGACGCCAACCCGTAAGGATTAACTAGAACGCATGCAGTTACGCCAGCATCCAGACCTCCAAATTGAGCCTATTGCGATAGTTAATGGCGCGCTCACCCTCATTCATCCAGTACTGACGGACGCTGACGCAGCCTCTGTTATGGAGGACTTGACCCAGCACCTGGCCTGGCGCCAGGACAGCCTGCGCATCCAAGGCCGCACTATTCCCATCCCGCGCCTGCAGGCCTGGTATGGAGAAGCGCACTGCCATTATGCTTATTCTGGTCTGCGCCTGAGTCCCACTCCATTCTCTCCACTGCTGCAACAGTTGCGTTATATCGCTTCTGAACACGCCTCCACGGAGTTCAACTGTGCGCTGTGTAACCTGTATCGGGATGGCCAGGACAGCGTTTCCTGGCATGCGGATGATGAGCCTGAGCTGGGGCCCACTCCCATCATTGCTTCTTTTTCTTTTGGCGCAACACGTAAATTTCAGATCAAGCCCAAACGAGGCGGCCAAACCCTGGCGATAGAGCTGATGCACAATTCGCTGCTGATCATGTCAGGAGACATGCAGCGCCACTGGCGCCACCAACTTCCCAAAACCAAAACGCCAGTGGGTCCGCGATTGAATCTGACTTATCGAAATATTCTCGCCGTCTGATGGAGTCCCCAACCCTGATGACCGTCGCAGCTCACCAGTAAACGGTTGCGCATCCTCAATGATGAATTAGAATCTGCGGCGTGGTTATCCGTTAAACCAGTTTCGAGAAAAACATGTCTATTAACGACAAGCTGCGCAGGCAGCTTTATATCATTATTTTTCACGCTGACACCCCGGCCGGCAAAGCCTTTGACATAGCGTTGATCGGCGGCATTCTTATCAGCGTGCTGACCGTGATGCTGGACAGCGTCAGTGAGCTGCGCATGAAATACGGCGACTGGTTCGTGGCCGTTGAGTGGCTTTTCACAATCCTGTTCACAGCTGAGTACCTGCTGCGAATCTACTGTGTAGACAAACCCATTCGGTATATTTTCAGCTTTTATGGCATCGTCGACCTGCTCTCCATCCTCCCCACCTATTTGAGTTTGTTCGTGGGCGGCGCGCACTATCTGCTGGTCATCAGGGTGCTTAGAGTTCTGAGGGTGTTTCGTATCCTGCGGCTGGCGAAGTACGTTTCTCAGGCCAACCTGCTGTTGCACGCGATTCGCCAAAGCCGGCAAAAAGTTACGGTGTTTCTGTTTTCCATCCTGGTGCTGGTCACATTGTTCGGCTGCATGATGTATCTGATAGAGGGCCCCGCTAATGGTTACACCAGCATTCCGCGTAGTATCTATTGGGCTATCGTTACTCTCACCACCGTGGGATATGGAGATATCGCTCCAAGGACAGACCTTGGCCAAGGCATGGCGGCGATGGTCATGGTGATGGGTTACGCTATCATCGCCGTGCCAACAGGTATTTTTACCGCAGAACTTTCCAACGTATTGCGCAACAACTACCTGAGTCTGGCCTGTCGTTCCTGTGAAAAAGATTTACATGAAGCAGAAGCTCGTTTTTGCAGCCATTGCGGCGCGCGACTTCCTTTGGGGACAGTTGTGAAGCCAGTTAAAGCTCAGAGTTGAGGCATGCGGCCAGAGACGCCGCACGCCTTTTAGTACGTAGTACGGATACTATGGATAGTACGGAGGGACGCCCTAGTGACGTCTCTCCGCAATTTTCAGTTGCTTGAGCTTCTGCTGAACCATGCCAAATAACGTATTGCGGCTATAGACGCCTTTTTCGTTTGGCTGTCCAACGCGCAGGCCAGTCAAAATCTCCAGCGCCTCTCCTACATTCCTGACGGAATAAATGAAGAATTTCTTCTCCTTGCAGGCGTCCAGCACACGCTTGTTCAGCATCAGATTGTGCTCGTTGGAAGCGGGAATAATCACGCCCTGCTCCCCACTCAGCCCTTTGATGCAGCAGGTTTCGAAGAAGCCTTCAATCTTCTCGTTGACCCCGCCAACCGGTTGAGAATCGCCGAACTGGTTCATCGAGCCGGTAATTGCAATGTTCTGCCTGATTGGCGCATCGGCAATCGAAGAGATGATCGCGCAAAACTCCGCCATGGAAGCACTGTCGCCATCGACTTCGCTGTAAGACTGCTCAAAGGCGATACTGGCGGAAATTCTGATCGGACCATTCTTACCGAAAATAGAAGCCAGATACGCAGACAGGATCATCATGCCCTTAGAGTGAATAGCGCCGGCCAGCTTAACGTCGCGCTCGATATCGATCACTTCGCCATCGCCATAATGCGTGGTCGCAGTCACCCGGCTCGGCACGCCAAACTCATGATCGCCCGTACTCAACACCGACAACGCATTGATTTGGCCCACTTTCTCTCCAACTGTGGAAATCAGTGTAGTGCCATCGCGGATGCTGTCGAACACTTGATCACGAATTCGACTGGAGCGATATTCCGCGCTGCGCAGCGCTTTGTCCACATGCTCTGAATGGATCATTTTCGCTTTGGCGTCGTTGGCCCAGTAGTTACTCTCACGCAACAGATTAGCGATATCCGCCGCGTGCAAAGACAACCGGTTCTGATCTTCCGCGACGCGAGCGCTATGCTCCAGGATTCTCATCACCGCGTAGCGATCACAAGGCATCAGCCCCTTTTCGCGCACCAGGCTGGTAATAAAACGGGCATAGTGCATTTGAGTTTCAGGGGTGCGCGAAATCTCACTTTCAAAGTCCGCCGTCACCTTGAACAGTTCGCCGAAGTCTGGATCATACTGCTGCAGCAACAGGTATGTATCTCTGTCGCCGAACAGCACGATTTTCACTTCCAGCGGCATTGGCTCCGGTTCCAGAGAAATCGTACCGGACAGCGTGATCTCTTTCTCCAGCGCATTCATGACCACATTGCCTGAACGCAGCGTGCGCTTGATTGCATCCCAGACAAAAGGCTGCTCAAGTACTTTGACGGCGTCCATGAGGAGATAGCCGCCATTAGCGCGATGAAGAGCGCCGGGACGGATCAGGGTAAAGTCGGTAAATACCGTGCCTTTATAAGTGACGTTCTCCACCGCCCCAAACAGGTTGAAGTAGTTTGGGTTGTCTTCCACGACGATCGGCGCATTGCCATTGGCGTCGTGATGCACCATCACGTTCACCTGGTAGCGTCTGGGCAGTTTGTTATCCATGGTGGCCGCAGCCAGAGCCGCCTGTTCTTCGCCGTCGTCCAGAAAAATCTCAACGTTTTTCAGCAAATCCGCCTGAATTTGTTCCAGATGCTCAACGACTTCTGTGTGCTCGCGATACTTTTTCTTCAGGTTATCGATCAAGTGCTGAGAAACCGCCAGCGCAATCTCTTCATTCAGCGCCTGCTGTTTATCCGCATATTCCTGTTCCCACTGGCTGAGTCGACGCAGCACCGTGCGGAGCTTTTTCTCCAGCTTGTTGATCGCGTCTTCAAACTCCTGTTGGCGAGCTTCCGGGAGTTCCGCAAACGTGTCCGCGCTGTATGGTTTCTCGCCGTCCGTCGCCACCAGACGATAACCGCCAGGCGTTGTCACAGTCAGGCTGATTTGCTGTTTTTTGGCCGCGTTGGCGATGCGACTAAGCGATTTTTCCTGCTTCTGACTCAGCTCGTTTTTAATCTGCTCTGCGCGCTCATAGTAAGACTCATTGTCAAACGCCTGCGGAATGCCCTTTTGCAGGCGCACCAACAGTTGTTCCAAATCTTTCTTTAACGGCATTCCCAGCCCGGCGGGAAGACGCAGCACTTTGGGCGAGCGCACATCGTCAAAGTTGTTGACGTAGCACCAGTCGCTGGCGACCGCATCGGAACGTTTTTTCTCCAGGAAGCGCATGATCATCGTCCGCTTACCCAGACCGTTGCGGCCAATGGCGTATATGTTGTAGCCGGCATCCGCCATGGATATGGCGAACTGCACCGCCTCCTGGGCGCGATTCTGCCCAAGAATGCCTTCCAGCGGCTCCAGCGCGCGGGTGCTGCTGAATTTAAAATCTTTTGTCAGACAGGGTTTGTAGAGCGATTGGATTGGTAGGGGCTTTTTCTTAGTCATAGACTCCGCCCGAGCTAAATCGGGGCGTCAAAATGCGTGTATAGATCGCTGCTCGCCACGCCGGCTCACCTGCGACTTCCCAAAAAAGGGTCAAGTTTAACCAAATCGGCTTTAGCACAAAACCGCTTTTACACAATTATCCAAGATGCTCTCCGCCACGCCCGCCAACGCTAGAAGACCTACAAAAGCGCTGACGATTGATCAGGCGAGCTAAAGTTTTTCCTACACCCGCCGTTATAAGTTTAGCGTAACTCCGGTTACGGCGACGCCGGCCGGAAACAGGGCCAAACGCAACAATTCAAGGCGAGTTAATACAACAATAGGGAATGATTGAAAAAATGAAAGACAACCTGTTAGAGGAAATCCAGACATGTACATTAATGACGCCAGAAACAGGCCTCCCCCCCCCAGCTCGGCTTCCCTGAAGCAGGCCGCTCAAGTCGAGTCCACGCCGGCGCAGGCGCCCCTGACAGAAGGCGAGCTGCATGATCGCCGCATGCGCCCTGATCGTCGGCGCAGCGATGAAAACGACTACGACGGCCAAGAACGCCGCAAAAGGCGAGAGCGACGCACCCCCAAACTGCTCGGGGCGCGAGACGGGCAGCCGGAAGAGCTGGAGAATAGAACAGGAAGACTGGTGAATACTGCGGTTTAGACCCTCGCCATCAACCACACGGGTTGCGCCAGCTCACAAAACACGAAGCTGAGCATTTATTATCCAAATCCAATTAATAAAATAAGCAGCCCGATAAAGGGAATCCATCGGGCTTAACGCTATTACCCAAAAGATACAGACTCAGCATAAGATCATGCAGGAAGTGACTTTTCCCTCCCAATCAGAACGCCGCATCAAAGTACGGCACACCACAACAGCCATGACAGCAATGGTTTGTTTATCAGGCCTGTTCAGCCGCTCCAAAACTCGTATCGTCGTTAACTGCATAGACTTTAACCGCTATGGTATGGCGTTTCACAGTAGTCAGAAATTTCGTCTGGGCGAGAAGATTGAACTTTGTTTCCGAGGCCGCTACATTGCTGAAAATGGCATTCAGGCGCAGATTGTTAACTGCCGCGAACATGAGCATGGCTTCAGATACGGCATCCAATTCGCTTACTGCGCCTCCAGCAGAGATTATTCCAGAGAAGTTGATAATGCTTTGTCCCGTATTGAAGGCTTATTCAGCAAAGCACAGGAAGCCTGTCGCTCAAGGGCTTCATGACTGAGCCGTTGACCATGCTGGACTGCGACGGACTGATTCTCGCTGGCGGCAAGGGACAGCGCGCGGGCGGCAATGACAAAGGGCTGCTATCCTGGCGCGGCCAGCCTCTCGCCCAACACATACACTCCACATTCGCCAAAACCTGCGAACGGGTTTTAATCAGTTGTAATCGCAACAAGGCGCAGTATCAGCGCATGACGCCTTTTGTCTTTTCCGATGACTGGGGAGAGTTTGCCGGCCCTCTGGCGGGCATCTACTCCGCCCCCCCCTATATGAGTAAAGAGTGGCTATTGATCAGCCCCTGCGATACGCCACTTCTCAGACCTGAATACGCACTTCGCATGTTTACCGGCAGACGCGACAACCTGATAAACATCGCCTGGGATGGAGAGCGATTGCAGTATCTGCACTGCCTGCTTCCCGCCAGCAGTTTTGAAGATATTCTTCGCTATCTACAGAGCGAGGGACGTAGCGTCAAACGCTGGCTGGATTCACGCCCCTTGCAACAAATCGACTTCAGCGACTGCCCGGAGATGTTCTATAACATCAATACACTGGAAGAACTGGCGAATCTGGACAAGTCCCAAGAACAGTAACAGAAGTACGCCCACTGCTCGTTTCGTCTCAAACTATCGAAGTTATTCAGACTCAGAACTCCATTCTCCCGCCCTGGCCTGATCGCTTTCCTTGGCCTCCACCCAGTGCTCCCCTTCTGCCGTCAGTTCCTTCTTCCAGAATGGCGCCTGCACCTTTAAATAATCCATGATGAACTCACAGGCGGCGAAAGCATCACCACGATGAGCGCTGGCGGCCACCACCAAGACAATCTGATCTCCCGCCCAAAGCTCGCCCACTCGATGGATGACTCTCACCCCATTCAAATCCCAGCGCTGAGAAGCTTCTTCTGCAATTTTAAGCAGTGACTTTTCCGTCATGGCCGGATAGTGCTCCAGATAAAGTCCTTTCACATCAGGCTTATCACTGAAGTCACGCACTAGGCCGACAAAACTGCAAACCGCGCCGACACTGGTGTCGCCATCCGTCAATCGACGCGTTTCTTCTCCAAGATCAAAGTCGTCCGTTGTCACATCGATGTTTATGTTGTCACTCATCGTTCAGAAACCACCTAATGAAGGCTGCGCGTAACGCGCAATAGATAAAGAAATGCTGACTAACACTTTAAGTTTTTAAGGAAAGAATTTCTAATAGGCGGCCGTCGTTCAAACAAACCGAAATAAAAAGAAGCTGTGAAAGGAGCCCGTCATGAGCTACATGCTGCTCAAACACATTCATATGACCTGCGTTGCGCTAACCTTTGCGTCCTTTACCCTGCGCTTTATATGGATGATTCTGGAAAGTTCGCTCTTGCAGCGTAAGTTAAGCAAAATTCTTCCACACATTATCGACACAGTGCTACTCCTGAGCGCCATAGGACTCGCACTCAAGCTCCAGCAATACCCTTTCTATAATGGATGGCTCACCGCAAAAGTGGTGGGGTTAATCATTTATATTGCGTTAGGCGTGTTCGCGCTCAAGAGAGGCAAGACAAAAGGGACTCGCATCCTGTTCGGACTTGGCGCTTATATGGCGTTCGCCTATGTCGTCATGGCCGCACTGACTAAAAGCAGCTGGCCATTACCGTTTTAAAACCTTCCGCCAAATTAGTATTGCGTGCCGCTTTTATCCTCGGGTTCTAGGTCACCCGGCTTAGGTGGCGTCACGTAATAACGCTTCTGGTCAAGCTCTTTGACTTCAGGATCGCTCACAGGGTTTCGTTTCCGACTATTAACCACCCAAATCACGACCGCGACCACGATAGCTAGCAATACGACCCACTTCATATTCGTTCTCCCTCTCCACAACAGCTCAAGTTATATTTTCGATTCTACAATCACTGTCGCCAATTGCAGACAATCTAACTATTTGAAATTTATAACAATAATTTCAAATACCGGCGTTCTGGTAAGAAAAAGGCAACCCTTTTCACAATAGTCCAAATCCAGAAAGAGATAAACAAAAAGCATAACTCTTTGTTTTTTAAACAAATTACCAACATCCCGTCATTATTGGCACGAATCCTGACTAAGAGCGCGGGGCGTTATCTGTTTATAACGTCAACTTATAACTCTAACTCTACTAATAGGGGAATGATTTGAATCAAGTTAACTTTGAGGTCAAAGCCCTTTCATACTTAAAAAGTATTTTTCACCGCGCCAAATCAAATTGTAGATCCATCACCGCTATTTTTAGCTTCACTCTGGCAAGCGCTGTCTTAACCGGGTGTGGCGGTGGTGGAGGATCTGGGAGCGACTCTTCCAGTATCGACGGGAATACTCCCCAAATCGCCGCAGCGAAGCAATCAACGAACTACGCCCGTAGTGCGTTTATCATCTGGGAACCACCTTATACTCGTGAAGACGGCAGCGAAATCGAGCTATATGAATTAGAAGGCTACCGCGTGTACCACCAGCATGAATCAGACAATGACTGGAAATACGTCGAAGTTGGGGACCAGCAATTTGAGTATGCGTTTTCCAACCTGGAAAAAGGCGTTCACTATTTCGCTGTCACGGTTCTGGATATAAACGGGATGGAAAGCGAACCTTCCAAGATTATGACCAAGAAGATCCTTTAACGCCTATCAACAACCCATCCGACCAAGGACAATACTCGATACGGAAAAATAGAGAGAAGGAATATGGACAAGGAAACGCAATAAGGGCGGCTAAAAGGCCGCCCTTATATTTTGTATTGAGCAAATACGCTCTAGGAAGATCTGGCCTTATTCAGCCTCAACTGGAGCGACGGGCGCTTCTTTCTCTTTGGCTGGCATCTTCGGCATCAATTTATCTCTGATCGCAGTTTCGATTTCTATCGCAATCTCAGGGTGCTCTTCCAGATATCTTGAGGAGTTCGCTTTACCTTGACCGATCTTGTCGCCTTTGTAGCTATACCATGCGCCAGACTTATCAACAAAGCCTTCCTTCACGCCCAGATCGATAATCTCTCCGGTGCGGTAAATACCACGTCCGTACATGATCTGAAAATCCGCCTGTCTAAAAGGAGGAGACACTTTGTTTTTCACCACTTTCACGCGAGTCTCGTTACCAACGACTTCTTCCCCCTCTTTCACAGAGCCGACGCGGCGAATATCAAGACGGACGGAAGCATAGAACTTAAGCGCGTTACCGCCAGTAGTGGTCTCTGGCGATCCGAACATTACACCGATTTTCATACGAATCTGGTTAATGAAGATCATCAAGCAATTCGCTTGCTTAACGCTGCCGGTCAACTTTCTCAGCGCCTGAGACATCAAACGGGCTTGCAGACCAACATGGGAATCTCCCATTTCGCCTTCGATCTCCGCTTTCGGCGTTAGTGCAGCAACGGAGTCGATAATGATGACGTCAACCGCGCCGGAGCGTACGAGCATATCGGCGATTTCCAGAGCCTGCTCGCCCGTATCGGGCTGAGAAACCAGCAATTGATCGATATTAACGCCAAGCTTCTCTGCGTAAATAGGGTCCAGCGCATGCTCAGCATCAACGAACGCACAGGTCTTGCCCTGACGCTGCGCTTCTGCGATCACCTGCAAAGTCAAAGTGGTTTTACCGGAACTCTCAGGTCCATAGATCTCGACAATACGTCCGTATGGCAGGCCGCCTATGCCAAGTGCGATATCCAGTCCAAGCGAGCCAGTAGAAACGGAAGGAATAATTTCTCTCGGCTGCTCGCCCATCCGCATAACTGCGCCTTTACCAAACTGACGCTCAATTTGTGATAAAGCGGCCGTCAACGCCTTCTTACGATTGTCATCCATTCTTAAACACCCTTTATTTCATTTAACCGGTACGAGTTGTTATTCCAACCCAGAATTACTGTATAAATTGACAGCATTATTCCACAAGCCGACGGACAAAGTCACGCTTAAATTTTCTACAAATTGCTTTCCAGCATCGCTATCGCCCCCCGCAATCCCTCAGCAACGGATTGCAGCCGCACCTGCTCCCTGTCTCCAGAAAAATGAAAGCTCCGCGCCACAACCAGGTCCCGAAATCTCCATGCAACCCAGACCAGCCCAACGGGCTTCTCTGCGGTTCCGCCTCCAGGGCCCGCTATTCCGCTCACAGCGATAGCAAGCTGCGCTTGCGCTAGCTGCAAGGCGCCAAGCGTCATCTCTTTCACAACCTCTTCGCTAACTGCGCCATATCGCATCAGGGCCTCCGACGACACTTGTAAGCGCGACTGCTTGGCGTCATTGGAGTATGTGACCACGCCTTCCTCAAACCAATTCGAACTACCCGCAACGGAGGTAATCGCATAGGCGATTCCACCGCCGGTACAAGATTCCGCTGTCGTCACCTTCAGGCTCCTCTCACTCAGGATTACGCCTAAACGCGCCGCCAGACTCTTGATCTCATCGTTCATTCCGTCACCATCAACCCCAATTTAAATACAGGAAGGGCGCGCATTACGCTCCGGGACAATGATCGGCCTCCTTTATTAAGGCCATGGCTTTCCCTTACAATCCCGCCTTCATTCATAAAATTACACAATCCTTTTGTTCTGTCATGTCCGCTATTGAATCCGCAATCAAACCCCAACACACGCCAATGATGCAACAGTATCTTGGCATCAAGGCGAAACATCCTCATCAGCTCGTATTCTATAGAATGGGCGACTTCTATGAGCTGTTCTACGAAGACGCCCGCCGCGCCGCGGAGCTGCTGGATATCACCTTGACTCAGAGAGGCCAGTCCGGCGGACAGCCCATTCCCATGGCGGGCGTTCCCTTCCATGCCGCAGAGGGATATATCGGCCGCTTGGTTCGTCTTGGCGAATCCGTCGTCATCTGCGAGCAGGTTGGCGACCCGGCCACCAGCAAAGGGCCTGTAGAACGCAAGGTCGTCAGAGTCGTCACGCCGGGCACGCTCAGCGATGAAGCCTTTCTAGAAGAGAAGTCGGACAACTTACTATTAGCGATAAGCGCTTATAAGGATTTATTCGGCCTGGCCACGCTGGATATCGCCGGCGGTCGCTTTTTGATCCAGGAAGTGCGCGGAGCCGAAGCGTTAGCCAGTGAACTGCAACGCCTGCGACCCGCTGAGATTCTGGTCAGCGAACAGTTCCCTTTTCTGACGCTATTGGAAAACTACACAGGCGTGCAAAAGCAGCCCCCCTGGTACTTTGAACAGGAAACGGCCCAGCGCCTGCTATGCCAGCAGTTTCGCACTAAAGACCTGGCTGGATTCGATTGCGAAGGCATGAGCGTCGCCATAGAAGCCGCCGGCTGCCTGTTTCAGTATGCCCAAGAGACGCAGCGCTCTCAGCTTCCCCATATTCGCACAATGATTCGGGAGCGGCGCGAAGACTCCATCATTCTTGACGCCGCCAGCCGCAGAAACCTTGAAATTGACGTTAATCTGGCGGGAGATTCCCGGCACACGCTGGCATGGGTCATGGACAAGTCCGCCACCGCCATGGGCAGCCGTATGTTGCGTCGTTGGCTGAATCGTCCATTGCGCAGCCAGGAAGAGGTGCGTCAGCGTCAAAACGCAATTAAAGAGCTGTTGGAAGGCTATCAGTTCGAAGCATTACACGAAACGCTCAAACAGATTGGCGATAGCGAACGCATTCTGTCTCGAGTCGCGTTACGCTCAGCGCGCCCTCGTGATCTCGCCCGCTTGCGGGATACGCTGACGCTCCTGCCTGATTTGCAAAAGCAGATGGAGGAGCTAAGTGACGCTCACCTGCATCGTCTGGCCAAACAAATCAGTGAGTTTCCAGACATCGCAGACCTTCTCACCCGCGCCATAGAAGAAAACCCTCCTGTCGTTATTCGCGATGGCGGCGTGCTTTGCCAGGGTTTCGATGAAGAGCTGGACGAATTGCGCGGAATCAGCGAAAACGCAGGCGACTATCTGCTGGAAATTGAAAAACGCGAAAAAGAACGCACGCAGCTATCCTCTTTAAAAGTGGGCTATAACCGCGTTCATGGTTACTTCATCGAGCTGAGTCGCACACAATCCGACCAGGCGCCCGCAGATTACATTCGACGCCAGACACTGAAAAACGCTGAACGCTTTATTACTCCCGAGCTGAAAACTTTTGAAGATAAAGCGCTTAGCGCCAAGAGCCGTGCATTGAGCCGGGAAAAGATGCTTTATGACCAGATTCTGGAAACCATCGCAGAACAGCTCGCTCCCCTTCAGGACAGCGCTCGCGCCCTATCAGAACTGGATGTGCTGTCCAACTTTGCGGAAAGAGCGCTGACGCTGAATCTGGTCTGCCCGGAGCTGACAGACGAGCATATGCTGCATATCGAAGGCGGCCGTCATCCAGTTGTTGAGCAAGTCAGTCAGGAGCCGTTCGTCCCCAACGATCTGGATCTGCAGGACAAACATCGCATGCTGATCATTACCGGCCCTAACATGGGTGGTAAGTCCACCTACATGCGCCAGACTGCATGCATCGTCATCCTGGCTTACTGCGGCAGCTTTGTGCCCGCCGCTCAAGTTGTCATCGGCCCGATAGATCGCGTATTCACCCGTATGGGCTCCTCCGACGACATCGCCGGCGGACGCTCCACGTTTATGGTGGAGATGACTGAAACCGCCAACATCCTGCATTACGCGACCCGCCAGAGTCTGGTCTTGATGGATGAAGTCGGCCGCGGCACCAGCACCTTTGACGGACTCTCACTGGCCTGGGCCTGCGCTGAGCACTTAGCTCAGGAAATTCAGGCCTTTACCCTGTTCGCCACACACTACTTCGAACTGACTGCGCTACCCAAGACACACACAAATGTCGCCAACGTGCACCTGACCGCTACGGAGCACAATGACAGCATTGTCTTCCTGCATACCGTACACGAAGGCCCAGCGAGCAAGAGCTACGGAATACAGGTGGCGCAACTGGCGGGAGTGCCGCCGCAGGTTATCAACCAGGCGCAAAAGCAATTGAAACAGCTGGAAAGCGGCGGGGCCAAGCCCGCGTTGACGGCTCCTGCGCCATCGCTTCAGGACGATTTGTTCGCTCGAACCGAGCCTAGCGAGGTGGAGACCCGTCTGCAAAAACTCGACGTGGATTCTCTTTCTCCGCGAGATGCATTAAATATGCTGTATGAGCTGAAATCGATAAGTAAGAACACCTGAAAACTCAGGTATCCCGGGCGTTGCAAGAGCGCCTCGGGTTGCTTGCGCCGAAAGGGTTTTCTACAATACTAAATCGCGCGGCCCAACGGTCACTGAGCAATCGCGCAGAGTTTCATAATAAGGGATCAGACCATGACTTTTGTTGTTACCGAAAATTGCATCAAGTGCAAATACACCGATTGCGTCGAAGTGTGCCCGGTGGACTGCTTCTACGAGGGTCCTAACTTCCTCGTCATCGATCCAGACGAATGCATCGACTGCGCGTTGTGTGAGCCAGAGTGCCCGGCCGAAGCCATTTTTTCCGAGGATGAGTTGCCGGAAGATCAAAAGGAATTTATCGCGCTGAATGAAGAGCTGTGTCGCGTCTGGCCGAATATCACGGAGAAAAAAGACGCGCCTGCTGATGCGGATGACTGGAAAGGCGTCAAGGGCAAACTTAAAGATCTGGCGCGCTGATCCAAATTAGCGTCCAGCTTCAGACATAAAAAAAGAGGGCTTCAAGCCCTCTTTTCTTTTTAACGAATGCTACGGCGCACACTTTTCCTGATATAACGCCTGCAACTTACTGCGCCGCTGAGCAATTTCTTCGTCAGAGACATACTCAGGCGTGCCGTCATCTTTAATGCGCGCAAAGGCGTATCCCTGGTCAATCTGATTGATATCCTTTCTAAGCTCCGCACAGTAATTATCTAATTTGGCTTTTTGAGCCGCACGCTCTTTTTCATGAGCGACCCGCGCGGCTTCCTCAACTTTATACTGCTCATAAATACGCTGGTAACGCTGTCCGACCTGCTCCGCATCGCGCTTTTGCGCATCTGAAACATTGGGCTGAACTTTGATGACTTTGGCGTCCTTATGCTGGCGCGTATCGCTGAAATGTACTTCGCCATGCTCATCGACCCATTTATAGATTTCCGCCTGCGCAGACGCGCCAAAGCAGAATAGCAGCGCAACGGCTATGCCGCTCATGGGAAGATTTCTAACGATATGCCTAGCCACTTTAGTCACCTTGCAATAACTGCTGCACCGGCTTATAGCTGCGCCGATGTATTTCCGTCACCCCCAGCTCCTTCAACGCGGATAAATGCTGAGCCGTTGGATAACCTTTATGCCCCGCCAGCCCGTACCCGGGGAAAATTGCGTCTAATCTATCCAGCTCTTCGTCACGCTCTACTTTAGCTAGTATAGAAGCCGCCGCAATGGCCGCCACTTTGCTATCGCCTTTAACAATCGCTTCCGCTGGCATCTCCAACTTGGGGATTTTGTTACCGTCTATCAGAGCCAAATCCGGCGTAACCTGCAAGCCTGCTACGGCGCGCTGCATCGCCAGCAACGAAGCCTGCAAGATATTAATTTGATCAATCTCTTCGACAGTAGCCCACCCCGTCGCCCACGCCAGCGCTTTTTCTCTGATTTCCTGTGACAACGCAACCCGCTGACGATGACTTAGTTTTTTAGAGTCATTCAGGCCTTCGATAGGCTTTTCTGGATTTAATATGACCGCCGCCGCCACGACAGGGCCAGCCAAAGGCCCCCTGCCAACCTCGTCGACGCCAGCTACAAGCTCGCCAGTTTCCTGATCGAACAGACCAATCTGCGAATTACTCATGTTATTGTCCTTCTTTGGCGCCTTGAGCCTCGGCACGCCCTTTTTCAATTAACTCTGCAATGGCCTGCGCCGCGACCACACTAGCGTTTTGCCGTATGAGCTTGTGCAATCCTTCAAACTCGCCTTCAAGACTTCTTCGCCGCTCCACGTCCAGCTCTTTCAGTAACGCGCCTCCCAGCTTGGAAGGCGTGGCGTCGTGTTGAATCAGCTCAGGGACCAAAGCTCTATCCGCCAGCAGATTCGGTAAAGAGATATACTTTGCTTTCAGTAAGCGCCGCATAATCCAGTAGCTGAGCGTCGCAAGCTTATAGGCCACTACCATCGGGCGCTTCACCAACATCGCTTCAAGCGTCGCTGTTCCTGAGGCCAGCAGTATAGCGTCCGCAGCCATCATGCATTCACGTGATTGCTGATCAATCAGAGTAACAGGTAGTCGGCCGCCATGAGATTGCAGCTGTTGCTCTATTTGCACTCTTCGAGCTTGATTGGCGGCGGGAATCAGAAATCGAACATCAGGGCGTCGTTGATGCAGCCAAGCAATGGTTTCAATAAAAGTGGGCCCCAAGCGAGAGACCTCACCGCCTCTAGAGCCGGGCAACACAGCGACAACTTCACCCGACGCATCAATACCAAGTTCATGGCGCATTGCCACTTTATCGGGATGAAGCGGAATAATTTCCGCCAAAGGATGCCCAACAAATTTTACCGGCACATTGTGCTCGCGGTAAAAGCGTGCCTCGAAAGGCAACAGCGTCAGCATCAGATCAACTGCTTTGGCGATTTTGAAGACACGATTCTGTCGCCAGGCCCACACAGAAGGGCTAACGTAGTGAGCGGTCTTAATTCCCACCTGACGCAGCTTTAATTCGATGCCGATAGTGAAATCTGGGGAGTCAATACCAAGAAAAAGATCGGGAGGGTTCGCGGTAAAGTGCTCAACTATGCGGCGGCGCATAGCCAATAATTCCGGCAGCCTGCCAAGCACCTCCACCAATCCCATAATTGAAAGGCGCTCCATTTGAAAGAAGGTGTAAAATCCTTCTTTCAGCATCCGCTCACCGCCGATACCTTCGAAAGTCGCCTGAGGGTATAGGGCCTTTAATTCTTGCATCAGGCCCGCCCCCAACAAGTCGCCGGAAGCCTCTCCGGCGACAATGCCGATGCGAATCGGTCGTTGTGATATGGGCGTCATTTTAGGAGATTATCTAACGATGCCTCGGGCAGAAGATTGTACGCTGCGTAGGAAGACGCCTACTTCGGCAAACTCCTCGGCTGGCTCTTTAAGCTTCTCTATTGCTTGCTCAAGCGTTAAACCTTGTCGGTACAGCGTCTTATAAGCACGGCGCAACTCCAGGATTATCTCACTGGAGAAGCCGCGACGCTTCAATCCCTCGACATTCAGACCATGAGCCTTAGCGGATTGTCCTCCCGCCATGATATAAGCAGGGATATCCTTCAAAACGATACTGCCGCCAGCGCACATGCTGTGCTCACCAATCTTGCAAAACTGGTGCACCATGGTTCCGCCGCCGAGAATCGCCCAATCGCCAATATACACATGCCCTGCGAGGGTCGTCATATTCGCCAGAATACAGTTATCCCCAACCACACAGTCATGAGCGACATGAACGTACGCCATGAAAAGGTTATTACTGCCAATCTTGGTAGCGCCGAGATCTTGCACCGTCCCTCGATGAATCGTGCAGCTCTCACGGATGACGTTATTGTCGCCGATCTCTAAAACGGTAGGCTCGCCATTGTATTTTTTGTCCTGGCATTCCTCCCCCACGCTGGCGAATTGGAAGATACGGTTGTTCTTTCCTATCTTTGTGGGGCCTTTGATCACTACGTGAGAATTGACCACTGTCCCAGAGCCAATTTCAACATCGGCTCCGATATAACTCCATGGCCCAATCTCCGCATCAGCGGCGATTTTGGCTCCCTGTTCAACAATCGCCTGAGGGTGAATGGACATTAAAGCCTTCTCTCAGCAGTTAAAATTTCCGCGCTGCAAACGACATTTCCATCAACCAGCGCCCGGCAGGCGAATTTCCATATGCCACGCTTGTCAGTCACAATTTCCGCTTCTAGACGCAATTGATCTCCTGGAACGACAGGCTTTTTAAAGCGCACTTTATCCGTCCCGGCCAAATAGTAGGTATAACCGTCCGCAGGTTTTTTGCCTGTGGTGACAAACCCAAGAATTCCGGCCACCTGAGCCATTGCCTCAATAATAAGCACGCCAGGCATAATAGGGTGATCAGGGAAGTGACCAGTAAATTGCGGTTCGTTGTAAGTGATGTTCTTCACACCAGCAATAAACTCGCCCGGCTTAATCTCCAGCACCCGGTCCACTAACAGGAATGGGTATCTGTGAGGTAAGTATTCTTTAATTTCATTAATTTCCATATTTGGAAAGCCTCAACAACATGATTGCACAATGCCGGATAAGTTTATGAATATCGATTATACAGAGCCGTTGGCCCGGATTCTCGATCCTTTACAGTTCGCTTTCAATCCGCATCGGACTTTCGGCGGCCGCCCTGTTCCAGCACCCTGACCCTACGCGCCAACTGATCCAACTGTCGGAAACGGGCCACATTTTTTCGCCACGAGGCATTGGGCTCAACCGCAGTGCCAGAAGAATAAACTCCTGGCTCTTTAATATTATGAGTCACCAATGTCATTCCCGTAATTTGCACCTGATCCGCTATTTCCAGATGGCCGGCAATGCCTACGCCGCCACCGATCATGCAATGCTTGCCTATCGACGAGCTTCCCGAAACGCCTACACAGGCCGCAATAACAGTATATGCGCCAACTCTGACGTTGTGGGCGATTTGTATCTGGTTGTCCAACTTCGCCCCGGTTTCGATGACCGTATCATCCAATGCGCCGCGGTCGATCGTTGTATTGGCGCCTATTTCAACATCGTCGCCAATAACAACACCACCAAGCTGGGCGATTTTGGCCCAGTCTCCCCTATTAGGAGCAAAACCAAAGCCATCCGAGCCAATAACAGCGCCGCTATGGATAAGCACTCTCGCACCAATACTCACGCCGTGGTAGACAGTAACATTGGGACGGAGCTGAGTATTCGCCCCAACGACAGAACCCGCGCCGATATAACACCCGGGGCCAACAACCGCCCCATCGCCTATCTCCGCGTCATCCTCAATGACTGCATTCGCTCCAATGGTCACGCCGTCGCCAAGCTTGGCGCTTTCTGATACAGCGGCGGAGGGAGATACCCCCCTCATACTCGACCATTGAGGGGCAAATAACTGACTACAAAGAGCATACCCGAAGTATGAGTTTTCCATCATCAGTACATTGGTCGAACACTGATCAGCGAGGCTGGATGGAATGATGACGGCGGATGCGCAAGTATCTTTCAAATGCTTTAGATAGTTCTTGTTAGCCAAAAAACTGATCTGTCCAGCCTGAGCCTTTTGCAACGTCGCCAGCCCTTTCACTTCTATTGAGCCATCGCCCCGCAGCTCAGCGCCAATCCGAGAAGCGATATCCGCCAGCGTATATGAAAGGTCTGTCTTACCCATGAACTCCAGCCTCTGAAACTTATTTGGCGCTGTTAAGCGCTTCGATCAACTTTGCAGTCAAATCCAGAGAAGGATTAGCGTACACCGCCAATTTGCTGGGTAAGATGACATCCACTTTCTCTTTTTCCGCTATTTTCTTCAGCGCGTCGTCAACCTTGGGCTTGGATTCCTGCAAAAACAGTTCTTCCCGCTTAGAGATCGCAGATTGATATTTGTTTTTCAGAAAATTGAATTCCTGCGCTTTTTCTTCCAGCTCTGCATTAAGCTTAGTGCGCTCAGTTTCACTCATGATGGCGGAGTCTTTTTTCAAGCGCTCCTGCATTTTCTGCGCCTGCTCGCCAACTTCTCTTAATCTGGCTTCTTCGTCAGCAAAATCTTTCTTAAGATTCTCGCCAAACTTTTTGGCCGCTTGAGAAGAAAGCAACGCCGTACGCAAGTCAACTACCGCCACTTTCTGAGCCGCACTCACCATTCCAGCGTATCCTGTGCTTACTAACGCCAACGCCAAAGCGGCAATTCGAATCAATTTCATATTGGGCTCCTTAAACTTAAACATTTATCTCTATCGGCTGACTGGAAACCACCAGTGAGGACGCAGAGTTTATAGAGTTCTGCGTAACTTGGCTAACACCGCCAAGCCTTCACTACCTTGGTTATTGCCGCAAAGACCAGAAAAATCCTGTGCGCGTACTAGACGACGCACCAGGAAAAATCATTTCGTTCTTTAGAACGTTTGCCCCAGCAAGAACTGGAAGAATTGGGTTTTATCGCCTTCCTTGTCGTTCAGGGCTCTTCCGAGACTGAAGGACAAAGGACCGATAGGCGTTACCCACGTCATCGCGACGCCAGCAGAAAAACGAAGCTCATCGAAGGAGGGATCGTATCCCCTAGCTGTGTCGAACACATTTCCGCCATCCAAAAACACCACACTACGGATCTGGGAGCGGTCTTTTACAAAGATAAAAGGCACTATCAACTCAAGGCTAGACTCAACCTGTACATTACCGCCAAAGGGATCCTGATCTCTGTCCGGATTACTAGGATGCGGCGTACTCTTTGGTCCTAGCGTATTGGCCTTGAAGCCGCGTATAGATCCAAATCCGCCAGCATAGTAATGCTCAAAAAACGGCAAGCGATCATTGTCGCCATACCCATCGCCATACCCCAAGTCAGCCCTTAACTTAAGCGCCCACTCCTGGTCTTCTGACAATGGGAAGTATTGGGTGTTGTTGTAGTTCAACTTGTAGAAATTGTAGTCACTCAACTCTGGTAACGTGACCTTCACTGAGAAAGACTGCGAGTTACCTGAAGTTGGGAATAACCCTTTGTTTAGAGTGGAGCGACTCCACCCAGCGGACAAATCAAAGAAGCTGTAGCTAGAGCCAAATTCATTAGTGAAATCAGAGATTTCCTGAACAGGGTACTTGGGCAGCTTAATACGGGTGTGAGTATAGCCTGAGCTAAAGGTCAGCCTTGAGAATCTATCAATTGGATAACCGAAGTTAACGGAGCCGCCCATGCTGTCTTTCAAATATGCGGCGACATCATTGTCATCATCGTCATAGTCTGTTTCCTTGTAAAACAGACTGAAGCCTCTGCTTACCCCATCAACGGTATAATATGGGTTAGTGTATGAGAAGTTGGCGCTCTGAACGCTCTTGCTTTTGTTAACTCCGAATGACACCCGACGGCCGGTTCCCAGGAAGTTCTTCTCCGCCACACTGGCGCCGACAGTCGCGCCGCCATCCTGCGAGTAACCCAAACTTGCGGAAAGGCTACCGGTAGGCTGCTCTTCCACAGAATAGTTCACGTCTATCTGATCGTTGGTTCCAGGAACCAGAGGCGTTTCCACAGTAACGGTTTTGAAGAACCCTAAACGCTCCAGCCTTGATTTGGACGCTTCGATTAAGTCTGTCGAAGCCGCCGCAGACTCCATCTGCACCATTTCCTGACGCAGCACCTCATCGCTGGTTGAAGTGTTGCCGCTGAAGTTGACTCGGCGCACATACGTACGACGGCCTGGCTCAACATAAAAGGTAACCGAAGCGGTATTATCGTCGTGCGGTTCAGGAATAGCATTCACACTCGCGAATGTATAACCATCGTTCCCCAGACGTTTGGAAATGATGTCCGACGTTACCGTAAGAAGCTGACGGGAGAATGTATCGCCAGGCTTCACTACAATCAGCTTGCGTAACTCTTCTTCTTCGACTTTCAAGTCGCCCTTTAAAGCAATGTCGCGAATTTTGTACTGAGGCCCTTCATTCACGTTAACCGTGATGAACACTTGCTCTTTATCTGGAGAAACGGAGACCTGAGTAGATTCGATACTGAACTTGATGTATCCATTATCCAGGTAATGTGAGCGAATACGCTCCAAGTCGCCATTCAATTTCTGCTTGGAGTACTTATCACTGCTGAAAATCGACGCCCAAAACCCAGTTAACTTGAGCTGCATAAGATCGCGCAACTCGTCATCCGAAAAGGCGTTATTACCGACAAAATTAATATGCTGGATGGCTGAAACCGGACCTTCCTTGATTTTGATATTCAACTGCACGCGGTTACGGGGCAACTCCTCCACTTCCGCTTTCACAGAAGCATTGTAGCGCCCCTGCGCGACATAGCTGCGCAAAATTTCCAGCTCAATACGCTCCAGCGTCGAGCGTTGAAACACCTCCCCTTCCGAAAGCTTGGCGGACTTAAGGCCTTCCATTAAATCTTCGGTGGGTAGGTTTTTATTTCCCTCAACTTCAATCTTGCTGATCGATGGACGCTCAGTCACATTGATGATCAGCACATCGCCTTCCCGGCTCAGCTTGATATCGGTAAACAGTCCCGTCTTAAAAAGCGAGCGGGTAGCGTCCGCAAGCTTCTTTGAGTCAACGCTCTCTCCCACATTGACAGGGAACGCGGTAAAGACGCTTCCAGCGGACACTCGTTGCAAACCATCCACTCGAATATCGGAAATGTCGAATTGATCATCTGCAGCGTAAGAAAAAGCGGCCGTGAGCCAAACAAAGATAAAAAGCAATACTCTCATGTAATCAACACACGTGATGGGAGCCGAAGATTCAGCATTATTTACTACAATTTGGAGAGGTCGTTATAGAACGCTAACAACATTACGAAAGCAATGAGGGCCATCCCGACTTTTATCCCAAGCTGTTGTTTTTCTTCAGATAAGGGTTTGCCCCGAATAAGTTCGACAAAATAATACAATAAATGCCCGCCATCCAATACCGGTATTGGCAACAAATTCAGGATACCCAGACTAATACTTAAATATGCAAGAAAGCCAAGAAACGCCTCCAAACCGGATTTAGCAGAGATTCCGGCAGCCGAAGCAATGGTAAGAGGCCCGCCAAGATTTTCGACCGAAATCCGTCCGGTTACGATTTTTTTCAGCGCGGTCAACGTCAGTAGAGACATATCCAAGGTCTCTTCCAGCGCCTTGCCTACCGCTACAAATGGCGAATACTTCACGTCGCGCAGCATTCCAGGCGGCCATTCAGTCGCTTTCGCCTCCGCCCCAATTACGCCGTAGGTCTCACCATTGTGCTCCCTTGCCTCCGGGCGAACGCTAATATCCAGCGACCGACCAGCTCTTTCCAGGGACAACGTTAATTGTTTTTCAGGAGACGCTTTTATTTCACGAACAAAGTCAGACCAGTTGCCGACAGGGCGGCCTTCAACCGCCACTATTCTATCGCCAGGCTCCATCCCTCCTTGCTGAGCGCGTCCGCCCTGAGTCACGCCGTGAACCACCGCAGGCGCATCAGGAACGAAGCTTCTCATTCCCAGTTCCAATACAGGGTTAGGCTCAACTTTTCCGATAAGCCAATCATTAATCGGCACAGTCGCGTCGTGAGGGAGACTTTCGTCAGGGAGGCGATAACCGAATTCAATAGCGCCAGTATCACCAAGACGCCCGACCAACTGCATGTTGACGTCGCCCCAGCTATATACTGGAGATCCATCAACGCTGGTCAGCTCCGCGCCCGCGACAATCCCCGCCTGCTGCGCAGGTGAGTTGTTAGAGACGCTTCCTACGACTGGCGCCAGCGTTTGGATACCAAGTACAAACATACACCAATAGGCGAAGACAGCGAATATAAAGTTCGCCACGGGCCCTGCAGCCGCGATGGCTATACGCTTGCCCACCGCCTGCTGATTGAAAGTCAGATGCCTTTCTTCATCGGAGACATCACCTTCCCTCTCATCCAGCATTTTGACATAGCCGCCCAAAGGTAAGGCTGCAATCACAAATTCAGTGCCTTGCTTATCCCGCCATGTCAGCAGAGGAGATCCAAAGCCAACGGAGAACCGCAAAATTTTGACGCCACAGCGCCGCGCCACCCAAAAGTGACCGAATTCATGGATGGTGACCAGCACCCCCAATGTAACTATAAACGCTAAAGCTTTTTGAAAAAATTCCATGCTCTCTATTGTAAATGTATCTGAGCGACCTTCTAGTGAGACTTACGGAATGACAACTCCGCCAGCCAACTCATTAATGGCTTCCGAGGCATATTGACGGGCTACTCTGTCAGCTTCAATTACAGTTTCGACAGAATCCGCTCGCACAATAGAACCTTTCAGCAAACTCTTCTCAATAACAACGGGAATATCGACGAACCGGATGCCGCCTTGAAGAAACGCATCTACCGCCACCTCGTTAGCAGCGTTCACTACCGCCGGCGCAGTTCCACCAAGCGCAAAAGCTTCTTCAGCCAACCTCAAACAGGGAAAACGCTCCTTATCCGGCTTTTCGAAATGCAGCTTCCCAATAGAAAACAGATCTAACGGCTCAACACCTGCGTCAACCCGTTCCGGCCACGCCAACCCATAGGCGATAGGCGTACGCATATCCGGGTTGCCCATCTGAGCCAAAATAGAACCATCCACATACTCAACCATGGAGTGGATGATCGACTCTGGATGCAAATGTACTTGAACTGAGCCTGGAGCCAAATCGAATAACCAACATGCTTCGATCAACTCCAACCCCTTGTTCATCAAGCTCGCGGAATCAACTGAAATTTTACGCCCCATAGACCAGTTCGGGTGCTTACACGCCTGCACCGGCGTTACCTGTTGTAATTGCTCCCGAGAAAAGTGGCGAAACGGGCCCCCGGACGCAGTCAATAGGACACGAGTAACCCCATGTGCAGCAAGTGATGCAGAATCGTTTAAGCGTTGCGCCGCCTCTGGCAGGCATTGGTATATCGCATTATGCTCACTATCAATAGGAAGGAGTTCAGCGCCATGCTTTCTCACAGCGTCCATGAACAGCCCACCAGTCATTACCAGCGCCTCTTTGTTGGCGAGCAGTATACGCTTTCCGGAGTTCACCGCCGCTAATGTGGGAGTCAATCCAGCCGCTCCGACTATAGCGGCAACGACAACATCAACATCCTTAGCGGACGACGCCTCGCACATAGCCTCAACGCCCACTCTAACCTCAGTAGAGAGGCCTGCGTCACGAAGGCGCTGCTTAAAATCCGCTGCGCCCGCATCAGTCGCCAATATAGCGAATTTTGGCCGATGCTTAATGCAGATAGAAAGGAGTTCGTCCAGGTTACTGTGAGCCGTGGCGGCGTAAAGCTCATACCGACCGGAATGACGGGCCATCACATCCAGGGTGCTGCGCCCAATAGAGCCCGTAGCTCCTAAAACAGTAACTCGCTTCATAAACCTACCCCTGCATCCAGCCTGAAAACATGGCTAGCACTAGGAATACAGGAGCCGCAGCCGTAACACTGTCAATGCGGTCAAAAATACCGCCATGTCCTGGAAGAATTTGACTGCTGTCTTTCAGGCCAACAAAGCGCTTACCAAGACTTTCTATCAAGTCGCCCACAACGGAAAAAATCGCAGCTGACAGGGTCATCATCCAAAGCACAACAAGCTGAGGTAAGGTAAGAGTCAAAAACGAGTTCATTGCGAAAGGCAAAACCGAAACAGCCAGCATCCCACCCACTGCGCCTTCCCATGATTTTCCAGGACTGACATGAGGGGCAAGCTTGTTCTTACCGAAAGTCTTACCAGCAAAATAAGCGCCAACATCGGCAAACCAAACGATGAGAAAGATATAGAGGATTATCCACTTTGTGTCGAAGCCAGGCTCAAGCACAAACACCCCGCCGCGAATCGCCACCAGCGCCTTCCACGCCGGGACCAGGATCAATAACCCAGCGACAGCCCGGGTCATAGATGGCGTCCAGAAAGCTTTAGATGCAGGGTATGTTAGAACTATCGCCAATGCGCCTATCCACCAAAGCAACGCAATGGAGAGAATCAACATGGCGGGCAAGTGAGAACAGGCCAGCAAGACCACCGCCGTCATGGCTGCGTAACTCACTCGGGAAGTTTGAGACATGAGACCGCAGATCTGCGCCCACTCCCACGCCGCCAAGGTAACAATCGCCCCAATAAAAAGAGAAAAGCCGAACACATCGGTCAGCGCCACCCCCGCCAGAAATAAAGGCAGGAGAATCAACGCGGTGATTATTCTTTGTTTTAGCACAATTAACGCTTTGCAGCTGGATTAGTGGCGAATTCGAAAGAGGAAGAATGCTCAGCCTGAGACCCGCCATCTTCCGCCAAGCGACGATCAACTTGGTCGTCAGTTTGCCCAAACCGTCTTTTCCGGTGGCTATATGCAGCTAACGCCAACTCCATCTGCTCAGTACGGAAATCTGGCCAGAACACATCCGCGAAATACAGTTCCGTGTAGGCAAGCTGCCATAAGAGGAAATTACTGATTCTCTGCTCACCCGCGGTGCGGATACACAGATCTGGAGGAGGAAGATCACCCAATTCGACATACTGCTGGATCAGGTGATCATCAATATCAGCAGTGCGAAGCTCGCCTCGCTCAACTTTTTCAGCAACACGACGGGTCGCTTGAGTAATATCCCAGTGCCCGCCGTAGTTGGCCGCTATCGCCAGCGTCATGCCTGTGTTACCGGCGGTTAACCCTTCTGCGTCCTGCATATGTTGCTGCAGAGTAGAGTTAAATTTGGAACGGTCGCCAATGATTCGCAGCCGGATATTGTTGCGATTAAGCTTACGAACCTCACGTTGCAGCGCGACAAGAAACAAGCGCATCAGCGCACCCACTTCTTCTTCGGGACGACGCCAGTTTTCGCTACTGAAGGCGAACAGGGTCAGCACTTCCACACCGTGACGAGCGCAGGTTTCAACGACGGCCCGCACAGAATCAACGCCAGCCTTGTGACCCGCAACTCCAGGGAGTCGACGCTGCTTCGCCCAACGATTATTACCATCCATGATGATCGCCACATGGCGAGGTTTGCTGGTTCCAACCAAAGGAATATCAGCCGTCGACATTTAACCCTCCAACATCCAGCCGCCATTCATGACTTATACAGCCATCAGGTCTTTTTCTTTTTCAGCAAGAACGCGATCGACCTCAGCAATATACTTGTCGGTCAGCTTCTGGATATCGTCCAGCCCGCGCTTCTCTTCGTCTTCAGAAATTTCTTTGTCTTTCAGCAGTGTTTTGATATCTGCGTTAGCGTCGCGACGCAGATTACGAATCGCCACCCTGGTGTTTTCCGCCTCTCCGCGAGCCGTCTTCACCAACTCCTTACGAGTCTCTTCCGTCAACGCAGGCATTGGCACCCGAATGACTGTACCAGCGGTAGATGGGTTAAGACCCAGGTCAGACTTCAGAATGGCTTTTTCAATTTGTGGCACCATGTTCTTTTCCCATGGCGTTACGCTCAGAGTTCTGGCGTCTTCAACCACCACATTAGCGACCTGGGTCAAAGGCGTGTCAGAGCCGTAGTATGAAACCATGACCGATTCAAGAATCGCAGGGTTAGCCCGACCAGTCCGGATCTTAGCGAAGGCATGACCAAGCGCCTCCATGGACTTTTTCATTTTTTGTTCAGATTGTTTCTTAATATCATTAATCATGGCTTTACCCTCGCTCTATCAATGTACCTTCTTCCATACCCACCACGATATTGATCAGCGCGCTAGCTTTATTCATATCAAATACCCGCACAGGCATACCGTGGTCGCGACACAAACAAATCGCTGTTAGATCCATGACTCCAAGCTTACGCTCGAGCACTTCATCATAGGTGAGTCGATCATATTTTACTGCATCCGCCACTTTCATAGGATCGTCGGAGTATACGCCATCCACTTTAGTGGCCTTCAAGACGACGTCCGCGTCAATCTCAATACCGCGCAGACAGGCAGCGGAATCGGTTGTAAAAAACGGGTTGCCGGTACCAGCACAGAAGATCACCACGTCGCCTTCTTTTAAATCACGAATAGCACGGCGACGATCATAATGCTCAACAACACCGCTCATAGGTATGGCGGACATAACACGGGTCGCGATATTGGAACGTTCCAGCGCATCCCTCATAGCCAGCGCATTCATTACAGTCGCCAGCATACCCATATGGTCGCCGGTCACTCTGTCCATACCTGCATCTTGTAGCGCTTTACCGCGGAAAAGATTCCCTCCCCCAATAACCAGGCCGACCTGAACCCCTATACCAATTAGCTGACCAATTTCCAACGCCATGCGATTGAGCACTTTCGGATCTATTCCGAAGTTTTCTTCTCCCATGAGCGCCTCACCTGAGAGTTTTAGCAGTACACGCTTATATTTGGGTTGAGTTTGAGCAGACGGGGGCATATGTAGTTTCACCTGTGTTGCACGCTAGCTTGGCAAGTTGAAGAAACGCTGAGAGGCTGTTTACAACCTCCGGATACTAATGTGGCGAGAGCAGAGTATACCGCCCTCGCCACAAATTCATACAAAAAGAAGAAATTAGCCTTTCAGCTGAGCAGCAACTTCTGCAGCGAAATCCACTTCTTCTTTTTCAATACCTTCACCAACTTCGTAGCGCACCATAGCAACTACCTGAGCGCCGGCTTTCTTCACCAGATCGCCAACTTTAACGTCAGGATCTTTAACAAAAGCCTGCTCCAGCAAGCTAATTTCCGCCAGGAATTTGTTGATGCGGCCGTCAACCATTTTGTCGACGATCTCTGCAGGCTTACCGCTCTGGTCAGCTTGCGCCTTGTAAATTTCACGCTCTTTAGCGATCACTTCATCGCTAACGTCATCACGAGAAACGAACTGTGGGTTCACTGCCGCGATGTGCATAGCAATATCTTTGGCCAGTTCAGCGCTGCCGCCATTAAGAGCAACCAGAACAGCAATACGGTTGTTGCCGTGAACATATGCGCCAACCACATCGGAAGACAACATAGAAGCACGACGAACATTGATGTTTTCACCAATTTTCTGAACCAGAGCCTGACGTTTCTCTTCCAGACCAGACTCCATCAGAGCCGCCACGTCAGCGGACTTTTTGTCAAAGGCTGCGCCAACAACGCCACCAACAAAGCCCAGGAAGTTTTCGTCACGAGCAACGAAGTCAGTTTCACTATTCACTTCAACAACAACTGCATAGCTGTTGTCATCGCTGACTTTAACTGCAACCACGCCATCCGCGGATACACGGCCGGCTTTCTTAGCAGCCTTCATGCCGCTGCTTTTACGAAGGTCTTCAATCGCTTTCTCGATATCGCCTTCCGCCTCAACAAGCGCCTTCTTGCACTCCATCATGCCCAGACCGGTGCGCTCGCGCAGTTCTTTTACCATGGATGCTGAAATAGCCGCCATCTTTTAATCCTCACTTGTCAGGTTCAGAAAAATTGAAAAAAAAGGGGAGATCGTCCCCTTTTTAATCATTCTATATGCCTAAGATTACTCTGACTTTTCGGCAGCTTCTTCGGCGGAAGCAGCTGCTTCGTTAACTTCTACGAACTCATCGCCATTGCCCGCCGCAGAGGACAGACCTTCTAGGCAAGAGTCAGCAACAGCCTTGGCGTAGACTTGAATTGCGCGAATGGCGTCGTCGTTACCAGGAATAACATAATCAACGCCGTCTGGATCGCTGTTAGTATCAACTACGCCGATAACAGGAATGCCCAGCTTGTTGGCTTCTTTGATAGCGATACGCTCATGATCGACGTCGATCACGAAAAGCGCGTCAGGCAGACCGCCCATATCTTTGATACCGCCAATGCTTCTTTCCAGCTTGTCCATCTCACGATTCAGCATCAACACTTCTTTCTTGGTCAGCTTGTCGAAAGTACCGTCTTGACTCTGAGTTTCCAGGTCACGGTAGCGACGGATGGATTGACGGATGGTTTTGTAGTTAGTCAGCATGCCGCCCAACCAGCGGTGATTGACATAAGGCATGCTGGCGCGATCCGCTTCTTCTTTAATGATCTTACCGGCTGCACGCTTAGTGCCAACGAAAAGAATTTTATTTTTCTTTTCAGCCAGATTGGAAACGAAACGCAGAGCATCATTCAGAGCAGGTACAGTGTGCTCCAAGTTAATGATATGAATCTTGTTACGCGCACCGAAGATATATTTGCGCATTTTGGGGTTCCAGAAACGAGTCTGGTGACCGAAGTGAACGCCTGCCTTCAGCAGGTCTCTCATTGAAACTTCTGACATATCTTTTACTCTTTAAAATGTTTGGGTTTAACCTCCATGCATCCCATGCTCCAACCGCATCTGGGCGGCACCCGAAACATGTGTCGACGCATGTGTGTTTTTTTATGGTTTCAACGCCCCTGATTTCAGGATGCATTTCAATCCGGCGCGCTTTATACCACAAACACCCGTTTTTTTAAAGACCAAAATCACCCTCCGCCTCTCCAGCGCAGAGCCCTCAACGACCGAAGCACGCAGGAAAACGATAGCCTAGCAAAGAACTCGGATTTTTATTCACTCTGCGAACCGGTTACAATACGGCAGCGTTTACAATCAACAGAATCACACTTTGCCCTTGTAGGCAGTTGGAACCCTCAGAAGCGAGCATGAAAGTTACCATCAAAACCCCTGAAGAAATCGAAAAAATGCGCATCGCCGGCCGACTTGCGGCTGAAGTGCTTGAAATAATTGAAGAGCATGTGAAACCAGGAGTCACTACCGGCGAGCTGGACGAGATTTGCCATAAATATATCACTGAAGTCCAACAGGCTATACCTGCTCCGCTGAACTACAAGGGGTTCCCCAAATCCATCTGCACCTCAGTCAACCATGTTATTTGTCACGGCATACCCAGCGACAAAAAAGTACTGAAAAACGGCGACACCGTTAATATAGACATCACCGTAATAAAAGAGGGCTATCATGGCGACACCAGCAAGATGTTTTTTGTCGGCAAGCCCACCATCGCCGCAGAGAGACTGGTGCGCGTTACCCAGGAATGTCTTTACAAGGGCATTGAGCTGGTCAAGCCCGGGGTTCGCCTTGGCGATATTGGCCATGTCATCCAGCAATATGCGGAAAGTCAGCATTATTCTGTCGTGAGGGAGTATTGCGGCCATGGTATCGGCGCGGTATTTCACGAAGAACCGCAAGTAATGCACTACGGCACGCCCGGAACAGGCATGGTAATCAAAGAAGGCATGACTTTTACCATTGAACCGATGATCAACCAGGGCAAGCGCCACTGCAAACTGCTTCCTGACGGCTGGACAGTCGTCACCAAGGACCATAAGCTTTCAGCTCAGTGGGAGCACACCATCCTGGTGACCGCAGACGGATACGAAGTTCTTACCAAGCGTAGCGAAGAGTCTTTCTAGTCAATAAATCCGGTTTATGACTGAACAAAGCGACCAGGCATTAACGGAAGCGCCGCCAATCAGGCTTGATCCGCGTCTCATATTTGACGCCGACGCCTACGCCACGCTTCTAAGAGAAGGAAAGCCCTCCCTGGGCTTTCTGAAGCAATCTCTACAGAGCGCCGCAGAGCGACTGCACGAACAATTCAAATCCGGCGCCCCTATCAGAGAGCTGGTTTCCGGCCGGGCCGCCTATATTGATCAGGTGCTCAAAGCCTTGTGGCTAGGCGCAGACTGGTCTGATCCAGATAAAATATGCCTTCTTGCGGTCGGTGGGTATGGGCGCAACGAGCTCCTCCCCCACTCTGACATTGATTTATTAATCCTGCTTGATGATGACGCCGATATCAGCGAATTCGGTCCAGCAATTGAGGGATTCATTACCCTGCTGTGGGACCTCAACCTCGATATTGGGCATAGCGTCCGCACGGTATCGGAGTCGATAGCCAAAGCGGCGACAGATATCACCATCGCCACCAACTTACTGGAAACTCGCACACTCGCGGGGACGCCAGAGCTTCGGGGCCAGCTCAGTCGTCGCGCTTATTCAGATGAATCCTGGACGGATCAACGTTTTTTCAGCGCCAAACGCGACGAGCAGCTGGAAAGGCATCAGAAGTACGGCGATACCGAATATAATCTTGAGCCCAACATCAAGACATCCCCAGGCACACTGCGTGATATTCAGACTATCGGCTGGATCACCAAACGCCATTTCTGTAACGAAAGCAGCGACAGCGAAGCAGCTTACGACTTCCTGACAGCCGATGAGTACAGCACTTTGCGCGAGGGCGAAGCCTATCTTTGGCGCCTAAGGTACGGCCTGCAGATGCTGGCGGGACGTAACGAAAACAGACTGCTATTCGACCATCAACGCTCACTGGCCAATCTATTGGGATATATTGACCGCGAAGATGAACTCGGCGTCGAACAGATGATGCAGGAGTACTACCGCTACGCCATGGCGCTAGGCGAACTTAACGACGTGGTGCTGCAATACTTCGACGAAATTATCCTGCATGCCGATGACGAGGAAGTCATCGTACCGCTCAACAGACGCTTTCATATCCGCAATGACTATATAGAGGCCATCAACAACCAGACCTTCGCCTATCAACCTTTCGCCTTAGTGGAAGTTTTTCTGCTGATGGCGCAAAGCCCTCAGGTCAGAGGTATTCGCGCCAACACCATCCGTGCGATCAGAGCGCACCGACACCTGATAGACGACAAGTTCCGCAGCGACCTGGCCAACACATCTCTATTCATGGAGATTTTAAAAACACCTCACGCCCTGCATCGCACACTTTCGTCCATGAAGCGCTATGGCGTGCTAGGCAAGTATCTCCCGGAATTTGGTCGCATTGTCGGCAAGATGCAGCACGACCTATTCCATATTTACACCGTGGATGCGCACACCATTCACGTGATTCGCAACATGATCCGCCTGCGCAACCCCGAAAGTGTCAAAGATTACCCATTGGCGACCCGACTGGTGTATCGACTGCCCAAGCTTGAGCTTCTATACATTGCCGGCATATACCACGACATAGCCAAAGGACGCGGCGGCGATCATTCGGAACTGGGCGCAGAAGATGTTGAGGCGTTCTGTAAAAGGCATCATCTCAGCCAGCGGGACACCAGCTTGGTGGCGTGGCTGGTGCGCAACCATTTGTTGATGTCGATGACGGCGCAACGCAAAGATCCATCAGACCCTGAAGTGATTCATGAGTTCGCCAGCAAGATCGACTCGCAAATACATCTGGACTACCTCTATACATTGACCGTTTGCGACATCAGCGCCACCAACCCCAAATTATGGAACACTTGGCGCGCAGCTCTTTTGCGACAGCTCTACAGCGAAACCAAACGCGCAATCCGCCGTGGCCTGGATACGCCGCCCGACCGCAGTCAGTGGGTGGCGGACACCCAGACCGAAGCCCGCGAGATACTACACTCGCAGGATTTTGGCGACGACAATATCGACGCCATCTGGGACGCTCTGGAAGAAGAGTATTTTTTGCAGGACTCCACCGGCGAGATAGCATGGCAGACCGCCGCCATCATCCGGCATGGCCACTCCACCGAGCCACTCGTATTAATTCGCGACGCCAAGGGCGGTGAAGCGGAAGGGTTCATGCAAATCATGGTGTATCAGCGGGCACGCGACGATTTATTCGCCGCCACCACCGCCACGCTGGAACAACTACGCCTGAACATTGCCGAAGCCCGCATTAACTGCGCCACTGACAGATTCAGTCTTGGCTCATTTGTGGTCAGCAGCGCTGATGCGGACACAAGCGGCTCAGTCAGCAAGAAGCAGATCTCCCAGCGTTTGGAAAGGGAGTTAAGCAACCCCGAACACTACCCTAATGTCATCAAGCGGCGGACGCCCCGACAGCTGAAACATTTTTACTTTCCGACTGAAGTCACTTTCAGCAATGACACCGTTAACCAACGCACGGTCATGGAGATTATCACTCCAGACCGCCCAGGGCTGCTCGCCCGTATCGGCAGCATTCTGCTGGAGCATGAGGTCGAACTCGTCACAGCCCGCATCGCAACACTTGGCGAGCGAGTGGAAGACGTTTTCGTTCTGACAGATATTAATGGGGCTCCCTTGAGCGACCCTGAGCTATGCCGAACATTGCGCGACGATATCTGCGGGCAATTGGACCAACAGAACAGTAAAGAACTATAGTCATCTCCCTGATTGACGACAGGCTCTGGAGTAACGACAAAGATATGAACCCAAACCTTTCTCGTCTACAGCCGTACCCGTTTGAAAAACTGGCGCAGCTGAAGCAATCCGCCCAACCGCCAGAGCATCTGCCCCATATAGCGCTTTCTATCGGCGAGCCCAAACACGCACCGCCAGAGTTTGCCCTGGACGTGTTGCGGAACAATATGAGCGCTCTTTCACGCTATCCCACGACCAAAGGAGAGCCTGAGCTCCGCCAGGCCATCGCCAGTTGGCTGGAGAAACGCTTCAGTCTGGCGGGAGGAATAGATCCGGAGTCTCAAGTACTGCCAGTCAATGGCACTCGAGAGGCCCTGTTCGCCTTTGCGCAGGCCGTTATCGATCCTACCCAGGACGCCCTTGTCGTCAGCCCAAATCCGTTTTACCAAATATATGAAGGCGCCGCTTACCTGGCTGGGGCAGAGCCCTATTTTTTGCCTTGTGACGCAAGCAATGGTTTCATCCCGGACTTTGACTCCGTCCCAAGCTCCATTTGGCGACGCTGCCAGCTCCTGTTTCTTTGCTCTCCTGGCAACCCGACCGGTCGTGTTCTCCCTGTTGAGACACTACAGAAACTGATCTCCCTGGCTGATGAGTACAATTTCATTATTGCCTCAGACGAGTGCTACTCGGAGATTTATTTCGATGAGCCCGCCGCGCCCATTGGCTTGCTGGAAGCCTGCGCCAAATTGGGCAGACACGATTACCGTCGTTGCGTTGTATTTCACAGCCTGTCAAAACGCTCAAACGTTCCAGGACTAAGGTCAGGTTTCGTTGCAGGGGATGCGAACATACTTCGAGAGTTTCTTCGTTACCGCACTTACCATGGCTGCTCAATGCCCATCCCGACGCAGCTTGCCTCCATCGCACTTTGGAGCGACGAGGAACATGTACGACAAAATCGCGCCCAGTATGTAAGCAAATTTCATAGCTTCAAGGAGATACTTGCTCCGTGCTGGCCACTTGAGATGCCTGACGCCGCCTTTTACTTCTGGGCGCAGACGCCAATTCCTGACGATATCTTTGCACAACGTCTTTATGCGGAGAAAAATCTCACCGTTTTACCCGGACGTTTTCTGGGGCGTGAGCAGGAAGGCGTCAACCCAGGAGCAGGACGCATCCGCATGGCGCTAGTCGCCTCAGAGGATGAATGCATTGAGGCCGCCCAGCGCATCAAGTCATTTATAGAATCACTGTGAACAGCTCGTTACGAGCGCGCAACTCAAAGCGGGTACAACCGTTAAACAACAGGTGAAATGGTCCAATGAGTTTGAAAGTGTACGGAATCAGCAACTGCGACACCGTAAAGAAAGCCCGAAAGTGGTTGGAAGCCAATAGTATTGAATATACTTTTCACGACTTTAAAAAGTCCGGCGTTCCCCAAGACAACCTGGAAGCCTGGCTTAACGCAGTGGGCGTGGAAACGTTAGTCAACAAAAGAGGGACCACTTGGCGCAAACTCTCGGACTCAGATAAGTCCGATATAGAATCAGGGGCCAAGACAAAAGAATTACTGTCGGAGCACAGCTCCGTTATCAAACGCCCGGTAATCGAGACGCCATCAGGAGACATCATTACAGGCTTCACACCATCCCAACTGGAAAAATACGCCTGAACGAGTTGCCGTCTCCCGGCACCGGAGCAACAGACCATTCCAAGACATTAAACACTAAACAAAGAAGGTACTATCATGTTGGCATTTGGCATTGGCGTAGGCGCCAAGAACAGCAAAGGAGACTGGCTTGAAACCTATTTCGCCGCTCCCTTGTGGAATCCCGCTGCAGAAGTAAAAGAGCTGTTGAAGGATTCACTGGGCTACGCCGGCGGCAACCAGACGCTGGAGCTTGACGCTCAAAAGCTGGAAGCTCTGGCCGCTGCGTTCGACAAGGCAAACCAGCCCGAACAAGCGCAAACCGCCAAGGCGTTACGTGACTCAAAACGCCCGACAGTAGCCGTCATGATTGAAGAAGACGGCAAAGCTTCTTCCACACCCGAAGTGTATTTGAAGCTGCAATTGATATCCCATCGCTTTGTGAAGCCCCATGGGATTAATCTGGAAGGTATTTTCGCCCTACTTCCCAATGTAGCCTGGACATCACAGGGCGCTATCGACATTGATGAACTTTCGTCACGTCAACTGAGCGCTCGCGCCAATGGTGAAACCCTGCGCGTATTTTCCGTAGACAAATTCCCGCAGATGACTGACTACGTAGCACCCAAAGGCGTACGCATCGCTGATACCGCCCGAGTCAGGCTCGGCGCCTATGTCGGCGAAGGCACCACCATCATGCACGAAGGCTTCGTCAACTTTAACGCTGGCACCGAAGGCGCATCCATGATCGAAGGCCGCATCTCTGCAGGCGTAATGATCGGCGAAGGCTCCGATCTTGGCGGCGGCTGCTCCACAATGGGCACACTGTCCGGCGGCGGAGCGATTATTATCTCAGTCGGCAAGAACTCATTAATCGGCGCCAACGCCGGGATTGGCATTCCTCTGGGCGACCGCTGCAAAGTTGAGGCTGGCCTGTACATCACCGCTGGTTCTAAAGTGGCGGTAATGGATGACAAAGGCGAAGTTGCAAAAATCGTCAAAGCCCGTGAACTAGCTGGCCAAAATGACTTATTGTTCCGCCGCAACTCTGAAACAGGCAGAATCGAAGTCGTCACCAATAAAACCGCGATTCAGTTGAACGAAGCGTTGCACGCGAATAACTGATATCAATGCGGCAGGGGACTCCCCTCCCCTCGAATGATATAAAATGCAGCAAGGCGGACAGACTCCCAGTCGTCCGCCTTATTTTCAATCGCAACCCATTACTCGTTGAGCGCATCATGACCGATTCCCTTTCCCCTACTCTGGAACTGGCGGTGGACCTTATCAGGCGCCCTTCCGTCACTCCTCATGACGCAGGCTGCCAGGACCTATTAAGTCAGAGGTTGCAAACCATCGGATTTGAAATAACGGACCTCCCTTTCGGAGAGGTGCAAAATTTTTGGGCCAAACGCGGCTCTCAAGCCCCATTGGTTGTTTTCGCCGGCCACACCGATGTCGTACCCACAGGACCGGAAGAAAAGTGGGAGCACCCTCCCTTCGCCGCCGAAGTAAAAGATGGCGTGCTACACGGTAGAGGCGCCGCAGATATGAAGGGAAGTCTGGCGGCCTTTATGACCGCCTGCGAGCGCTTCGTTGCAAAACACCCCAACCATCGGGGCTCCATTGGCTGGTTGATCACCAGCGATGAAGAAGGCCATGCAGTGAACGGCACGGTTAAGGTAGTGGAGTATCTGGTCGACAAAGGCGAAGTCATCGATTGGTGCATCGTCGGCGAACCTTCCAGCACCCATACTGTTGGCGACGTCATTAAGAACGGTCGTCGTGGCTCCATTGGCGCAACACTCATAGTGAAAGGAATTCAAGGACATGTCGCCTATCCTCATCTCGCCGACAACCCAATTCACAAAGCCGCGCCAGCACTGACCGAGTTAGCGAATGAAAAATGGGACGAGGGCAATGACTTCTTTCCCGCCACTAGTCTGCAGATCTCGAATATTAATGGCGGAACCGGCGCCACCAATGTGATTCCGGGCGAACTCAACGTCATGTTTAACCTGCGTTTTTCGACCGAACTAAACGCAGATATCATCAAGCAAAGAAGTGAAGCGATTCTTCAAAAGCATGGCCTGGACTACGATATAGAATGGCGCCTATATGGCGAGCCCTTCCTGACGAGCAAAGGGCCATTAATCGAAGCCACTCAGAAAGCGATCAAACATGTTCGCGGCTCTGATACGACACTTTCCACCAGCGGCGGAACGTCAGATGGACGCTTTATCGCACCAACCGGCGCACAGGTAGTGGAGCTGGGGCCTTGCAATGCAACCATACACCGCATAAATGAACAGGTTCTGGTCAGCGAAATTGACCAACTCAGCAGCATTTATGAACATATTCTGGAAGAATTACTGGTAGTCGACTCTAAGTAGACTCAATAATTAGCAGGCAGGAGCTGAGCCTATGACCTCGCCCAATCCCAGTATCATGAAGCGACTGATGCAGCGATTGCGAAAACGGGATTACGATCAGGCGCGCGCTTTTCAGTGCTTTCTGTGCGGAGGCGTCACAGCAATATGCGCCATGGCGACGCTGGTGATCTCCAATGCGACGCACTCCGCCACACTGCCTCAAGACCTGCTAAACCTGATCGTGCTTGCGCTGCTTATTTTAGGCCTAGTAATGGCGGCGTATGGCTATATTCGCTTACTTATTATACGTTTATCCAATTTCGCCAACGACAGTGGCAACCGGAAAGAGTCCTGATATATGCAAAATCCCCCCCGCTATCCCGATATCGAAATCTATATTCTGGACACAAATCTTCCAGATATATGCGAATGGCTAAAGAAACATCTGACGATTAAGGGAGCCCCCTTGGTGGAGGGAAACACACACAAGATCCACACCAACTATAACGGAGCCGACATTCCTGTCATCGTTGTTGAAAAAGCTTCCGGCAAACGCTTCACAAGCGTTTGGTTCGACTCCTCCTCCACCCCCTGGGAAACAGATCTGGACTGTGCTCGCAGCGCATTCTCAGCCCTCAATAAAGAGGTGCGCTGCTCTGCAAGCGGCTGGATCGAAGAAGAGGAAGAAGATGCGCCTGATTTGTGGTGGAAAATTAATCAGCACGGCGAGAAACAGTGTAACTGGAAAGATTAAAGGGCGGTTAAACCGCCCTTTTAACGTCTACCTGTAAAGTAGCTATCAGCGAACGGGAGAAACATCCTCCGCCTGAAGGCCTTTATCCCCTTCTACTGTCCGAAACCTTACTTTCTGTCCCTGACGCAAAGAACGATGACCTCTTCCCCGAATTGAGCGGAAGTGAACAAATATGTCATCGCCACCTTCACGCGTAATAAAGCCAAATCCCTTATTCGGATTAAACCACTTAACAATACCCGACTCGCGCTCGTCATTAGCGTTATCTTCCTCATAAGCCTCTTCCGAGCTTCCAGACAATATCGCCGGCAAAAAGCCAGCCAGAATGAATAGCGCAGCTGTGATCAAATAAACGCCAATACCTGCACCAGAAGTTAAGAGGCTCGTTAATCCACTGCCGTCCGCCATGAAGGAAAAAGTGGGCTGCATACCGAAAAGACTCAGCGCAACGCCAAGCACGATAGGAAGAATAAGACCGGCAATCACTGCAATCATCATTTTTACTGAATTATTATCTTTCATTTATTAACTCTACAAATAATTATTTTGGAACAAAAAACACCCCAATGGCTGAGATGGAGAGACTTACGAGTGTGTTTCATATCATTCCGAATACGGCATGGATGATACCGAAAGCCCCCTCCACCAAGCCTAAACATCAGAGCGCCGGTTCGGTCAGCATATAGACCCGGGCGGAAATCTTTAGAAAACCAGCTAGACTAAAAAGCGACCGACAAAATAAAAAAGGCTTCTCCGAACGCTCTGCTCTCGATGATTTAGAATCGAAATCATCTAAGAAGTCCTTATAATAGCAAATCGAGACATATATTACGTAGTACGCGGGTACAACTTTATGACTTATGGCCTATATTTTTCGGCCGCCCGCTCCTACCAGACGTTCGACTGAGGTTAAGGGCTAACGAATGGAACAAAGAGTCACCGACCTGGAAACCAAGCTTGCTTTCCTGGACGACCTGATCACATCGCTCAACGACACGATCTACCAACAAGACAGGCGGATTGAAAAACTGGAGAGCCAGCTGGGTAACCTGCGCGAACAACTTGAGAGCGTGAGAGAGCTGTTGCCTGAAGATGGAGAAGAGGGGCCGCCTCCGCACTACTAAAAACAGCCCCTCCTTTCTCATATACAATTTGGCACAGAAGTTTTAATAAGTATATGTAGAATAAATTATCCCTTAAATTCAAATACGTTATTGAAAGCACCTCTCATGAACAGTGACCAACCTAAAAATTTCGCTTTAATTGGCGCAGCTGGATACATTGCTCCAAGGCATATGAAGGCCATAAAGGATACTGGCAACAAGCTCATTGCTGCTCTAGATAAGAGTGACTCCGTCGGAATTATCGACTCTTACTTTCCGGAGGCCCGTTTCTTCACAGAATTCGAAAGGTTTGATCGACACATTGAAAAGCTAAGACGTCTCCCCCTTTCTAATGAGTCCCTAGATTACGTCTCCATATGCTCGCCAAACTATCTACATGACGCCCATGTGCGCTTCGCCTTCCGTTCTGGAGCCCACGCCATTTGCGAAAAGCCAATAGTATTGAACCCGTGGAATCTAGATGGCCTACAGGAGATTGAGCAAGTAACCGGCAGAAAAGTATATAACATCTTACAACTTAGGTTACATCCAGCTTTACTTACCTTAAGGCAAAGCATTCAAAAAGAGAAAAAGCCCCACAAGCACCAGGTCGATCTAACTTACGTCACATCACGTGGAAGCTGGTATCTCTCTTCATGGAAAGGAGATGAGTCAAAGTCCGGCGGAATTGCAACAAACATCGGTGTACACTTTTTCGACATGCTGTTTTGGCTTTTCGGTAAAGTACAACGAAATGAAGTTCACTTATATTCTCCAACGAAAGCTTCTGGTTATCTAGAGTACGAGAATGCAAATGTTAGGTGGTATTTATCCATTGACGAGAACGATCTACCAGAAGAATGTGTATCCAATGGACAAAGAACCTACCGTTCAATAACGGTTGACGGCGAAGAAATTGAGTTTTCTGGTGGGTTTACAGACCTTCACACAGAGAGTTATAAAGACATTCTCTCTGGTGGTGGATTTGGTATCGATGACGCTCGAACAGCCATACAAATTGTTCATGACATTCGGAATAGCAAATGCCGCCCTTCTCCTTCATCCCCCCACCCTTTTGCAAAGAATAAGCTATGAATGTCACCGTACACGACACGGCTATAATTGATACTGGCGCAATAATTGGTGAAGGCACAAAGATTTGGCACTGGACCCATGTATGCAGCGGCGCTCACATAGGTCGAAACTGCTCGCTAGGGCAAAATGTGTACATTAGCGGTAAGGCCCTCATAGGAAACAACGTAAAAATACAGAACAACGTCTCAGTCTACGACAGTGTGAAACTGGACGATGATGTATTTTGCGGTCCGAGCATGGTATTCACTAATGTCTACAACCCTCGCTCGGCCATTTCCAGAAAGGACGAATATAGAACCACCCATATAAAGCAAGGGGCCACATTAGGAGCCAATTGCACAATAGTATGTGGAGTAACCATCGGAAAGTACGCATTTATTGGAGCAGGCGCAGTAATTAGGGAAAATGTAAAGGATTACGCTCTGATGGCAGGGGTTCCCGCCAAGCAAATAGGATGGATGAGCGAATACGGTGAGAGAATTCCGTTACCTCTAGAAGGCTTCGGCGAGTACACCTGCCCAAAAACCAATTTTTCTTACACTCTTAATACCGACACCCTTACTCGAAAGTAACATATATGATGAAGTTCATAGACCTACAGATGCAGTACCAGCACATAAAGAAAAATGTAAATAAAAGAATACAAAGTGTGCTAGAGCATGGACAGTTTATTATGGGGCCAGAAGTATATGAACTAGAGGAGAGGCTTGCGGATTATGTAGGTGTAAAGCACTGCATAACTTGCTCAAGCGGTACAGATGCACTACTAATGTCACTCATGGCGCTAGGAATAAAACCGAATGACGAAGTTATTATTCCAGCCTTTAGCTTTTATGCAACAGCAGAGGTCATACTGCTCTTAGGCGCAACTCCTGTATGCGTAGATATAGATCCGAAAACATATAATATTGACGCATCCCAAATCGAGTCTGCTATAACGGAGAGAACTAAAGCCATTATGCCCGTGTCCCTATATGGACAATGTGCAGACTTCAAAAGCATCAACGATATTGCTCAAAAACACAACCTGCCAGTAATCGAAGATGCTGCACAAAGCTTTGGGGCTACGCATCATGGCCGAAAGTCGTGCTCATTATCCACAATTGGCTGCACAAGCTTTTTTCCCACCAAACCTCTAGGCTGCTATGGTGATGGTGGAGCATGCTTTACAGATGACGACGACCTGGCTGAGGCATTGAGACAAATTCGAGTTCATGGCCAGTCTGAGCGGTATAACCACACTCGGCTTGGTATTAATGGTCGTTTAGATACCATCCAGGCAGCAGTACTCCTAGAAAAACTTAATATCCTAGACGATGAAATTTTGTTACGCGAGGGAAAAGCAGCCAACTATCATAAGCACTTAAAGAGCGCATCGTCATTAACACTTCCCATGACAAGAGATGAAAACAGCCATGTATTTGGCCAATATACGGTTCTCATTCATAAAGACAGGGACTTGGTAGTAGAACTCATGAGACAGCATGAGACGCCTCTATTTATCCACTATCCTCGAACAATACCGGAACAGTTAATGAGCAGCCAAAAATTCAACAAGACTCACCCCACCAGCAATATTGCATCCCGATCTGTGGCCAGCCTACCTTTTGGCCCATACCTAACATATAACGACCAAGTAAAGGTTATAGAGAAGTTAATTACCGTATCCGAAAAAGTCCAAAGCCAGTCTATATAGGCTTGGCTATTACCAATATTTGCTGTCGCCACGCAAGCAATCGCTTAAAGAAATTATAGTAAGGCTTATTACCAACATAATAGCGCCAGTACGTAATACTATAGCCATGCCTTTCCAAAAGAGCTCTCAGTGTATAAATATCATGCCAAAGAGTATGAGTTGCATTAGGCTTAAATAGCACAGTTAACCATTTTGCATTAGGAGTCGTAATAATCAGCTCGCCATCTTCCTCCAAGTGTCGTTTAATATTATCCAAAAAAAGCCCTGGGTTGCTTACATGCTCTATCACATCCCCTGCAACAGCAACTTCATATTTATCACCTAAATCAACTGTCTCCATATTATCATATACAATTTTATCGTCTTGACTATGCTCATAGCCCTGAGGCGAAACATCAAACTTGTCAGCAAGTACTGTTGTCGCATTGGGTAGATCAACCCCTGTCAAACTACGAGCATTTTTCTTCAAAATTGCCCACAAGCAATATTCGTCTGACTGCCCAACACTCCCTATATCTAATACTTTTTTTCCTTTAGTCCGCTCAAGTATAATCTTTTCTCTTATCATATTACCCCTTCAGCCTCCACAACAAATACATGTATAAAGCCCATAAGCGCTGACTATGATCCTTGCCATTTGAGTGTTCTGCGAGCAACCTATCAATACTCTTCTGATTAAGATCATGCCCACTAAATAATAGAACCTCTCTAGCCTGAGAGGACAACAACCACTCACCCACCGGGACAGAAAAACCATGCTTTCGCCTCTTCCACACAAATTTGGGAATCAGTGAATAACAAGAACTTTTAAGCCATTTTTTACCCGCGAATAAGCCCCTATGCATATGAAGAGGCGCCTGAAGTGCAGCCTCAGCAACTTTAGAGTCAAGAAATGGGCACCGAACCTCCAGAGATGAATCCATTGATGCTGCGTCCACTTTTCGCAGTATATTCTGGACCATGTAATTAAAGGCGTCCCTGTGCATCATCTCCAATATATCATCAGGACTCTTTATAAGATCGAACTCCGCCCCTTCTAGGTGAGTTTCACCGGCCAAACCAAATAGCTCATACACCTCAGAACGCCGCCAGTTTCGGGGCGCAACATAACCCCCTTTTTCATAACTTTCTGATTGCGCAATAAACAACTGAGCTTTTTTCAAGAGACTTGCACTATGATGGACATAGGTTTCAGGCAGGCTTCGGACAAGCTTCTCTATCACCTTTCTAACAATCACAGGAGCCTTAAAGTATATCTGAAGTAATGCAGCCCCCTGGTATCTTTGATAACCAGAGAATAACTCATCCGCGCCATCACCAGACAAAGCCACTTTTACATAACGACTTGCTAAACGGCACAGCTGCATTGAAGGAACCAAAGACACATCAGCAAATGGCTGCCCCAAGCGACGCAGCGTTAAATCACCAACATCCCCTATTGCACTCTCCTCGTAATACTCAGCGTGGTGCTCAGAGCCAATCCAGGCTGACACGCTTTGTGCGTACTTAGATTCATCATAAGATGGATCTCTAAAGCCTATAGAGAAAGTCTTAATCTTTTGATGTCGAGCCGCAATTGAAGAAATGATCGAAGAGTCTACCCCTCCCGAAAGAAAAGCTCCCACTTCGACGTCAGCAACCAAACGTTTAGAAACCGAGCTTTCCAATAAATCTTTAAGATCATAAGACGCCCCCCCCATTTTATGATCAAAAGGGTTCCAATAGGCCATTGAAGAAATGCCCGCCCCCTCTGACCACCACATGTAATGAGAAGGTTTAACCTCACCAATTTCGCTATAAAACGTACTCCCAGCAGGGCAAAACCCATACTCAAGGTAGCTCACTAAGCTTTTTGGGTTTTCAGACAGGCTGTAAGGAATTAGAGCCTTTAAGGCAGGCAGCTCCGAACTGGCCCACAGCTCCTTTCCATTTGTTGAAAAGAATAAAGGCTTCTTGCCAAACCTATCACGAGACATGAGCAGCTTGCGTAATTTAGAGTCCCACAAACAGAAGGCCCACATCCCCTCCATTTTTTTTAGAAACGAGACGCCCTCAAGCACAAGCCCTGCCAGTAATACTTCAGTGTCTCCATCTGTTTTAAAGGTCCAAGTGTCCTTTAGGCCCCCACGCAACTCTCTATAGTTATATATTTCACCATTGAATACCAATGTATAGCGACCCGTCTCATCGGTCAGCGGCTGTAAGCTTGAGTGTATATCTATTATAGAGAGGCGACGATGCCCAAAAATAGCCCCATCCCTGAGCACACAACCTGCTTGATCCGGCCCCCTTTCCTTTAACAAATTAAGGGAATGCGCCATATTAGTACGCATTTCGACCTCATGCATTGATAGGCTATAACCAAATGAAAAGCCACACATCAGTCAGCCCCAACAGCCCTGAACAGAAGGTTGTATTTTTCTGCTGCTGAACGCCATGTGAGATTTTCTTCCACAACCCACTTCTCCGCCTTATCCGCAATGAGCTCCCGCCTCTCCTGATCCAATGCCACTCTATAAACCAGTTCCTTCAACATTACCGCATCACCACAGGGAAATAAAAGGCCGTTATCTCCATCTGTGATTACATCTTTAACCGCAAGAATATCGGTCGAGATTACACACAACCCTGCTGCCATCGCCTCAACAACTACATTAGGACGCCCCTCTAAAAGACTAGAAAGGACAAATATCTGCGACTCAGAATACAATCTTAGAACTTCATGATGAGGCAACTCGCCCAATAACTCGACATGATCCTCCATGGAGTTACGAGAAATAAAGGATCTTATCGATTCGAATTGTTCACCACCTCCAACTATAAGCCACTTAAAGCCTAGCCCTTCCTCTAACAGAAGCTTCGCTGCCTCCAGCTGCACTTTAATATCCTTTCTAGGAATTAAACTCCCAACCGTAATTATTTGCATCTCCTTCTTCCTTTCAGGGATGCCATCAAAAGTAGAGACACCATTGGGGATAAAGTGAAATTTATTACAATATTCAGGATATTCTTTGTCATAGCGTAGTTTTAAACCTTGGCTTACAAAGACTATCGCATCAGAACACTTAAAGCATAATTTCAATATCGAATTATTAAGCCTACCGCCAGATGTATCCGAGCCTCGTATAGTAGTAACCAAAGGTTTTCCAAGCAGCTTAGCTACCATACCTGTCACCACCCCCATCAACGCCCAATTTGCAAAGTATACATCTGTAGCCCTGGCTGCTCTCATACAGGAAAAAAAGGTTCCCATTATGAAAGAAACCAAAAGCAAAGGTCCTAATACCTTATGCCGCGAAATAGCAGAAGGTAATCCTCCTGAAGAATGGAACAAAAATCTAAATTTTGACGGCGCATAGCGAACTTGAGCCACCTTCGTTATATCGCACTCGTCCTTATCCGCAGGACATACGACATAACAATCTAACAGCTCATCTAATCTGTCCACCAAATTTTTCAGAAAAATACCGCTAACTGAGGTCGACGAGAGTGGATAAGATGTCGTCACAATAGTCACTCTCATACCTTTTCCTCACGCAAGCCCGTCCATTTCAAAAGAAAGGAAAATATCCAACCGAGCATATCTCCAACCAACACGACAAGCCTAAATCCAAATAGGGACACTAAGACCAAGGACAACTCTCCCTTGAACGCAATCAGTAGCTGCAAGACGTACTCTGTTACGCCTATACCCTGAGGAGCAAAAAAGGCCAAAAAACCAACAACCCAGGAGAGGAGATATGAGCCAGCTAATATTAAAAGACTAAAATCCGAACCCAACGCCTCGCTTGCATAAATAGCAAACGAAAGTCCATACCCCAACCAAACAATAGAGTACAAAGACAGGCTTACTATAGTCCAAGAAAGCTTAATACTCCCCCTTAGAACAAATACAAGACAAAACCCAAGCAGGGCAACTATCACAAGAATGGAGGTAAAGAAGTAAAAAAGTTCGCCATCACTTAGAAGTATAAGTCCACCACCAACAATTAAAGCGGTGATAACGGAAATTAGCACTTCAAATAAAAATATATTCAGCAACCCCGTTTTGCCAACTCCAAGTCGATCATAATCCAGTAACTTTGTGACAGTTTGCCAGATTCCGCCGGGCAAATATCTTGCAGGGAGACGAGAGAGGTGGATATATAAAACTTTCTTATAACTAACCTTTACTCCATTTATCGCCAAAATTCTTTGGCTGACAATAGGCGCCACCAAATGACTAACCAGAATTAGAAGCACAGCTATAGCTAACTCATCAAGAGAGACAAGGGAAACAGACCGCCAAAGCTGCTCTCTATATTTCACAATATAGAAAGCAAGAAAAATAAGCGCGAGAGGAGTAAACACTCCTCTCAGAAGAGCAACCGCCCTTCGCACTATTCTAGAGGAAACCATCTATTTCAAGTCTTTATTAGCTTCCATATCGAACCACATGGCAAACAGCAAAAACTGGAGTCCCATGATCACCAAAAAAACACTAAATAAAGCACTCGTAGCCTCCACTGATCCCAGAAATATTCGATACAAAAACAAATACCCCCCAGAAAGCATACCTAAAGGAAACAGAAAAAGACCAAGCGCGTAAAAGAAAACGAGGGGATGAAAGTCGCGGATAATGTACTTCTGAAGCAATCTAAAGAAAAATAGCTTAGTAATTAACAAAGAAAGCCTAGGTATCATTCTCAGTGGCTTAATACCCGATTTTTCCCCAATGCCATAGACTGGCTTTATTGGAACATCACGCACCCTAAACCCATACACATTCAAACGAACCAACAAATCGTTCGGCTGCCCATAAGTCTTATACATCTCATCCCAGTGTATCGTTTCAAGGGCCTTCAAGTTTATGGCAGTATAACCAGATTGAGAATCAGCAACGTGCCAGTAGCCAGAAGCAATCTTCGTTAGCAAAGATAACATGGAGTTACCTAAATATCGGACACGAGGAATCATCTCCCACGCGTCTCCAGAAAAAAGCCTATTTCCCTTGGAGTAATCCACTTCTCCCGCCACCACTGGATCCAAAATGCTTGGTAGATCTTCTGGGTGCATTTGCCCGTCTCCAGCCATGACTACAGCCACAGAGTATTTGTTATCTCTTGCGTACTTGTATCCCGTTGCTATCGCGCCACCAACGCCTTGATTTACTTCATGGCGAATCAGCTCAACCCTAGAGTCTGCTTTGGCTAATGCGTCAACGACCTTACACGTTGAGTCCTGACTTTTATCATCTATAACCACAATACCATCAACAAAGCCAGGCATAGTTTCTATTACTTTTGCAATTTGAGTTTCCTCGTTATAACAAGGAACAACAACACATACTCTTGCATCTTTATACATAAATAACCTTTACCTTATACCCATAACGTAAGATGCTATTTTTCCCAGCGAGACTTACTATTCTCGATGTACTTTTCCACATTATGAATCTGCGAATCATCACTAACTTTTATATATCTCGTTTGAGGAGGTGCAGCTCTCGCCTTATCCAAGTATCTATAAGCATCTTTAAATAGACCCGCATCTGCCAACCATTGAGCCTGAATCAAGGGAAAAGTAATATTCGGGCGAGCTTCATAGGCTTTATCCAAATTAATAACAGCAGGGCTTAGCTGTCTCAGCCGAGAGTAAAGCTCACCAAGATAATAGTAATAGTTACTAGCGTACAACCCACCCGCCATATATTTAGGATTATCCCCAATGCTTTGAAACACCCTTAGAATGTCAACATTAGAAAAGCCGCCACACTCATCAACAAGATTCCGCTTACTGAGTGAGCGAAGCATTACATAGCTAGAGTTTTCATAGCCAGAAACCCTTGCCACAGATATTGCATTAGCAACACTAATTTCCTCTATGGTTTCTCCAGAAATACACTCGATATAAATATTTAAAATATAGCTAGATAACTCATCAGGTATTTTCTCCCTAATATCAAGGGCCTCTTTTTTAGCTTCGTCGAAGTAGCCTTGATTAACCAAGTAGCCAACATACTGTGATCGAGCTCTGCTAGATGTAGGTTTTTCTTTACTCCATGTATAAAACAGCCTTCCTTCATCTCCCCAGAGAAGTACTCGCTGCTGCGTCAAAAAACCAAGGAGCGGCAAAAGAAGAAGCGCCACCCCAACAAAAAACCACTTCAATCTCTGCATACCGAGCAAAGGTTGAATCATTCCCAGAACAGCAATAAAAAGCCCCATCATGGGAAAATAGTTTCTATGCTCAAAGTATAATTCCAATGGAACAAAGGTACTTTCAAGCGAGTGCCCTATATAAAACCAAAGCACCCCTATAAAAAAAAGCCTATTCTTTTTAAAGACAATAGCTATAGCAATAATAAAAACATTCAGAAGAAAACAATAAAATGTTGATAACGGTGCTGTAAACGACCTGGATATGTCATAATCGTCATGATACAACCCCCCTCCAACGGACGTCGGACTTATTATCAACCATATATATCTAGCAACGATTCTCATTTCGCTCATCAACCTTTCGTCCATGGTAAAAGGTCTGCGAAGCCAGGCAGCACCCATCGTTTCTGCCGAAAAGTAAAAATAAAATAGAGAAAAAAGCAACAACGGGATAAATACAAATATCAACAACCAAAGCGACCGGTAGTGACACCGTTCCTCTGCATTAGAAACAAAGACAGCTATACAAAGCCCCGCTATAAATAGCGTTACAAACGTGTTTTCTTTAGCAAAAACGCCAACAACCACTATACACCCAAAGACGAATGAATATTTCACCCACGCCCAAAGGTTACTATGCAGAGCACTTTCAGAACAGAACTTAAGCGTTACATACATTGCAATCAGTGAGAATAGCGTTGAGATTTGCGCCATTCTTTGGATTGCATACAGGACCGTAGACACATTAATTGGATGAAGCGCCCAAATCAGTGCAACAATCAATGCGATATAATACCTATACTTTTCGCCACCGGAAAAATTTACCAGAGTCAACAGTTGCTTAACAACCAACACGAAGAGTAAAGCATTGATTAGATGGAACGCCAAGTTGGTGGATTTGAGGGAAAAAGGTGAGGCAGGCCAAGCCTGGTCATTCATGACAAAAGTGAGCAGGCTGATAAAACGGCCAGAAGATCCCTGCGTCTCAAATAGGAATCGAAGAAGATTATCGAAAGAAGTTATCCCGCCATAGTTGTTCATAGGCGACAAGTTTGGATAATCATCGAACAAAAAAGGGCCATTTAACCCTGGCCAATATATGAAGCTTATCAAGAATAAAAAAATGACTAATGCAAATAGAAAAAAAGCATGAAACCGTAATGGTTTTAGCATTTCAGAAACAACTCCATTACTAGCGTTATAACAGAAGACAATCTCCAACAAATGAGAAAGCGAATGAACTTTAACTTAAATATACCTTCCAGCTCCACTCCATACTTTGAATAACTAATATAGCACAAATAAAAAAGACCTCCATTTGGAGGCCTTTTTTTAAACAACCAGCCTTATCTACAGTTAGCTGGCTTATACTTATCGTCTACACTACCGCGTGTACAGGCCCATTTAATGCCACCGCCCGTCAAGGATGGGACAAGAACCATTGTTTTACCTGAAATCGCATTATCATTGCTGTAAGTGATAGTAATCTCTCCGCTGGCGCCCACAGCCACTCTCCCGACATTATTCCCAATAATACTGGTGGAAGGAGCCAGCGCATAGCTTGCATTAGTTGCCGTAGGATAGCGCCCCAAGGACAAACGAGTTTCCGCAACCGCGGCTTTGGCTCCAGCAGCCAAGGACAAACCTTCAGAAACTTTAGTGCGCACAGTGTAATCTTGATAAGCAGGGATCGCCACTGCCGCCAAAATACCGATAATCGCAACAACGATCATCAATTCAATAAGGGTGAAACCTTTTTGCATGCTTTTCATGTAACATTCTCCTAATCGTCTTTCGACAGATAATTTTCGGTTCAGCGCTTCGTCCGCCGCCTTATCTGACACAAAGCACAACCTGTGCCAACTTAATTCCATTTTAGCTTCTCTGTTAATTGTCAGTAACTTAGCCCCCTAAAGAAAAAAGGACTAGCCCTTTAAGCCCACGCCCAGGAATGACGAATTAGGTCCATGGGTGACAAACTTTGTCACCTCTCAAACTAAATCTCAAGCACACCTTTCCAAGCTGCCGGATTACTTCTAAACTTTTGAAAGAACATTCTTTTTACACTGGCACTGTTTTTGAAAAGTAGCAATGAACACTCAAATCACTCCTCCCCTTACAGGATTGGCGCGACGCTTTGTGCAGGATGGCTTGCTAGATGAAAGCATCGCAAGAGAAGCCCAGCAAAGCGCACAAAAAGCAAAAGAACCTTTCGTAAGCCATATCGTAAAACGAGGGCTTGCTAATTCAACTCAATTGGCTTACGCAGCTTCAGCTGAGTTTGGCGTCCCTCTGCTGGATCTTTCCAGCATAGCAATTGAACAGATACCGGACAAAATAGTTGATGAAAAGCTGATCAGAAAGCATCACGCACTGCCCGTATTCAAGCGGGGGAATCGACTATTCCTTGCTGTGGCAGACCCAACCAACTTACAAGCGCTTGACGAAATCAAGTTTCACACGGGCCTAGGTACCGACGCCATACTTGTAGAAGAAGACAAGCTATCTACCTTTATTGATAAATATTTGGAATCCCATGAACAGCCTCTAGGGGACCTGGGAGACACTGACCTAGACGATATTGATATATCAGCAGGCGATGATGTTGATGCAGATGATGATGGAGGAGGCGCAGAACAAGATGACGCACCTATTGTTAAATACATCAATAAAATGCTGTTGGATGCTATTAAGGGCGGGGCCTCTGATATCCATTTTGAGCCTTACGAGAAAACCTATCGAGTGAGATTTAGGACAGATGGCATATTGAACGAAGTTTCTAAGCCTTCTATAAAATTAGCAGCCAAACTATCGGCCCGACTGAAAGTTATGTCACAGCTTGATATATCTGAACGGCGTGTTCCGCAAGACGGACGCATAAAAATGAAACTCTCAAAAACCAAAGCAATTGACTTCCGTGTAAACACCTTGCCCACATTATGGGGTGAAAAAATTGTTTTACGGATTCTTGATCCTAGTAGCGCCAAACTTGGAATAGACGCGCTAGGATACGAAGAAGACCAGAAAAAGATGTACTTGGATGCGCTTGCCCAACCACAAGGAATGATTCTAGTTACAGGGCCAACAGGAAGTGGTAAGACAGTCTCTTTGTATACAGGCTTAAATATCCTAAACACTACTGAACGTAACATTTCAACAGCCGAAGACCCTGTCGAGATAAACCTTGAAGGTATAAACCAAGTTAATGTCAATACACGGGTTGGCTTAGACTTTTCTTCTGCCCTAAGAGCTTTTTTAAGGCAAGACCCCGATGTAGTGATGGTGGGAGAAATTCGTGATTTGGATACAGCCTCCATTGCCATAAAGGCTGCTCAGACTGGCCACTTAGTTCTCTCCACCCTACACACAAACAGCGCCCCCGAAACACTAACTCGGCTCCGCAATATGGGCGTACCGGCTTTCAACATTGCCACGTCTGTGAGTTTAATTATTGCACAACGACTTGCGAGGCGACTTTGTCCTGAATGCAAACAGGTTATTACTGTCCCCACAGATGTGCTAAAGGCGGAGGGTTTCACAGACCAACAAATTGAAACCGGCTTTGCATTGCACACCCCCAAGGGCTGTGGTAAATGCAAAGATGGTTACAAAGGGCGTGTTGGCATCTATGAAGTGGTGAGGATAACTCCTGCAATGCAAGAATTAATTATGAATGAGGCTAGCTCGATAGATTTGGCAAAACAGGCGCAAAAAGAAGGCTTTAGAAATCTTAGGCAGTCAGCGCTAAGAAAAGTGATTGAGGGCGTAACTAGCCTAGAAGAAGCAAACCGTGTAACGAAGGATTAAATTATGGCCCAGGCAGCAAGTAAGAGTTCTACCTTCGTTTGGGAAGGCACCGACCGAAAAGGAAATAAAACAAAAGGGGAAGTAAGTGGTTCCAATGTCGCAGTAGTTAAAGCTCAGCTGCGAAAACAAGGCATAAACCCAATAAAAGTAAAGAAAAAAGCTGAGAGTATATTAGGGAAGCATACCAAGAAGATCACACCCTTTGACATCGCTATTTTTACTAGACAAATGGCCACAATGATGAAAGCTGGCGTTCCGTTGGTTCAGTCTTTTGATATTGTCGCAGACGGGTTAGAGCACCCCTCTTTAAGGGAACTAGTACTAGACATTAAAAACGAAGTGGCTGCTGGCAATAGCTTCGCAGGGGCTTTAAAAAAACACCCCAAATATTTTGATGATCTATTCTGCAACCTAGTTGACTCAGGCGAGAAGTCTGGCGCTCTAGAAACAATGCTGGATCGAATTGCAACTTATCTGGAGAAAACAGAAACCCTGAAGAAAAAAGTAAAGAAAGCTATGACCTATCCAATCGCGGTGCTAGTCGTGGCAGTTATCGTTACCGGTATTCTTCTAATAAAAGTGGTCCCTCAGTTTCAAGAACTCTTTCAAGGCTTCGGCGCAGACCTTCCGGCCTTCACTCAGGTAGTTATTAATATGTCTGAGGCTCTACAGAGTTCATGGTATATCGTCCTTGGTATAATGATAGCTGTAGTGGTCGCCTTTACGGAAGCAAAGAGAAGGTCGCCAGCATTTGCAGACGCTTTAGATAAGTACATTCTAAAGCTTCCTATTATGGGGGATATCTTACACAAATCCGCTGTCGCCAGATTTGCAAGGGTTTTAGCCACCACATTTGCTGCCGGCGTACCCTTAGTTGATGCATTAGAGTCAGTCGCAGGCGCAACCGGTAACTCGGTATTCAGAAAGGCAGTCAACAAAATTCGTGACGAGGTATCTTCCGGCACCCAGCTGCAATACAGCATGAAGGGCACTGGAGTCTTCCCTGCTATGGCGGTTCAGCTAACCTCAATAGGGGAGGAATCTGGCGCGTTAGATGACATGCTCGAGAAGGTTGCCGATCACTATGAGGCGGAAGTCGATGACGCAGTCGACAACCTTACGGCCCTCATGGAGCCAATGATCATGGCTGTGCTTGGCGTATTGGTCGGTGGACTGATCATCGCCATGTACCTCCCCATATTCCAATTGGGCTCTGTGGTCTAATCAAATACTTATCCTCAAAAGACCTCGCACCGGCGAGGTCTTTTTTTAACTGTACCCTTATATAACCGATGTTAGAAATCTTTAATCAATTCAATCATAACCCTGCGCTGCTTTATACCACGGTCATTGTTTTCGGCTTGGTTGTCGGCAGCTTTTTGAATGTCGTGATTCTGCGGAAGCCGAAAATGCTGGAGCAGGAGTGGCGCGCTCAGTGCGCTGAAATTCCAGGCTGCGACTGCCCTAAAATAGATGAGCCTCTGATCACGCTCTCCAAACCCGACTCAACCTGCCCTAAGTGCGGGCATAAAATCAGAGCCTGGGAGAATATTCCTGTAATCAGTTATTTGTTCCTTGGGGGCAAGTGCTCCTCGTGTAAAACTGGCATTTCGATACGCTACCCACTGGTGGAAATCGCTACCGCTTTATTGGCGGTTATTGCCGTTTGCTATTTCAAGATGAGTTGGGCGGGACTGGCGGCTATTGGCTTAAGCTGGACATTGCTTACGTTGTCATTGATTGACTTCGACACCCAGCTGCTTCCTGATGACCTCACGCTTCCTCTGCTTTGGGCGGGGTTGTTAATCAATATCCAGGGTATTTTCGCTCCCCTGTCAGAAGCCGTGATTGGCGCAGTGATTGGCTATTTGGCTTTGTGGTCGGTTTACCATTTATTCCGGCTTTTGACTGGCAAGGAAGGCATGGGTTACGGCGACTTCAAGCTGCTTGCCGCGCTTGGGGCATGGTTGGGCTGGAAAATGCTCCCGCTCATTATTCTGCTTTCGTCACTGGTTGGGGCCGTTATTGGCCTGGCTATGATCATTACCTTAGGTAGAGATAAAAATATCCCGATCCCCTTTGGCCCCTATCTGGCAATCGCCGGCTGGATCGCGATGATCTGGGGAAATGATATCGTATCCGCCTATTTGGGGATGTATCCTGCGCCTTAGTCGCAGTATCTTTCCCTACATGAACCAGATTACTCAACATAACTCATTAGTCATCGGACTTACCGGCGGCATCGCCAGCGGTAAGTCCGCAGCAGCAGCCATGTTTGTCGAATTAGGCGTTCCCTGTATCGACGCCGATCAAGTCGCCCGCGACGTAGTCGAGCCAGGCGAGCCAGCCCTGCAACATATTGCAGAACATTTCGGCTCCGCCTTGATCACGCCGAGCGGAGCTCTGGATCGCGCAGCGCTTCGCAAGCTGGTGTTCCATGATCCTGAGCAGAAGAAATGGCTTGAGAGCCTGCTGCACCCGCTCATCAATCAGCGCATACGCAATTGGTTAAGTGCATGCGCGTCGCCTTATTGCATCCTGGCATCTCCTTTGTTGCTGGAAACCCGGCAACACGAGCTGGTGGAACGCGTACTGGTCATAGATGTTCCTGAGCCAGTACAAATCGCCAGAGCGATGGCGCGAGATCAAAATAGCGAGGATTTGGTCCGCCGGATTATTGCGACTCAAAGCGGCAGAGAGTATAAACGCCAACATGCGGATGATATCATCCTGAACGATAAGGACTTGGCCCACCTGAACCAGGAGGTCGCCAAGTTGCACGAATACTATTTAGAACTGGCGCAGCATGATCGATAAATCTTCTACCTCCTCAGCCACGCGCACATCCCTGAAAGTGGATTGCCCGACGTGTGGAAAGAAAGTCCCATGGATTCAGGAAAATGAATTTCGTCCATTCTGCAGCAAACGCTGCCAAATGATCGACCTGGGCGCCTGGGCGTCCGAAGAGTATCGAATTCCAGAAGCCGAGGAGAAAGACAAGTGGTCTGAAGCCGGCGACGATCGGCCCAAGGACGCCCATTGATATCCAGCCTCTGCGACCTTTCCTATTCACATACCAGGATGTATTAGCCGGTGACGTTCGCGTACAAATACCTTTGTGCGGCCCTTGCCGCCGTCTCATTCCAATTCATATCCGCTTCCCTTTCTCATGCCAAGGAAACAGAGGAAGCTATTGAAACTAAAGCCTCCGTCCCTGCCGAGGAGAGCGTTCAAGCGATAGAAGACGAGGAAAACGCAGAAAAAGAAACTATGACTGAGCGTTCCTTCAGCTGGATCGTAGATCAACGCAACGCCTGGTCAAATAGAATCGGTTCGCTTGGACGCAATATTGACGGCTTTTTTGGCGGCAAAGAGGCTGAACTGAGCGCCAACGGCAGCTTCTTGAAAGTTGGCTTGTTTGGTGTTTGGCGAAAAGAAGAAGGGATTGATCCCGAACCACGCTTCAAGTTTCGTTTGGACCTTCCTTATACCCAGGACCGGTTCAAACTGGTGATCGAGAACGACCCGGATGAAACCAAAACTTTGGCGGAAAAAAACCGGAACCGGGTGTTAAAGGAAAATGAAACCACCAACACCACCAGTACGGGCTTCTTTCGCTTAATTGCCGCCCTGAAAGAGTGGAAGTTCAAAGGCGACCTGGGTATCAAGCTGGAAATCCCACTGGATCCCTTCGCCAGGGCGAAAGCGGAGAAAGAGTGGGCGCTCTCTGACACCTGGGACTTCCGGGTAGACGAATCGGTTTATTACTACCATTCCGATGGCTGGGGTCACACCAGCGCCTTCTACTTTGAGAACGCCATTTCAGACCGTTGGTTCTTCCGTTCCAAGTCAGAAGCGCAGTGGGTGGATAATCGAGACGGCTGGGAGTTTGCGGAAGTCTTTTCACTTTCTCAAAAGATTGACGAAAAGCGAGCGATGAATCACCAATTGGGATGGCTGGGAGAAAGCCGCCCCAACCCACGCACCAGCGCCTATTTTATAAACACCACCTATCGTCAACGGCTTTATAGCGACTGGCTATTCCTTGAGAGCACGCCAGAACTGCTGTTTCCCAGAGACGATAACTTCAAACCCAATCCGTCGCTAACGCTGGGAATTGAGATGATCTTCTCAGAGTAAATCATAGCGATGGAAGATCTAATCTACCGCCCCATTGGCCATATCCGCTCCTGCTTCCCGGAAAAGTTCGGGGCGCCGCGCCAACCCGGGTTAATCAAACACGCCATCACGGAAATCGTGCTCACACAGGAGTTTTCTTCCGTAGAAGCCGTGTCGGGACTGACGGCTTTCAGCCATATTTGGGTCCTGTTTCATTTCCATAAAACCGCCGCTGCAGGCTGGAAGCCGAAAGTCCGCCCTCCGAGGCTCGGCGGCAACAAGTCAGTCGGCGTATTCGCCTCCCGCTCTCCATTTCGCCCCAATCCCATTGGACTCTCCGCCGTACGCCTGCTCTCTGTTAAGGAGCGTGAGGGTTTACAGGTAATCAGCGTGGAAGGGGGCGACTTTGTGGATGGCGCTCCTGTATTAGACATAAAGCCTTATATCCCCTATGTCGACGCAATAGAGGCGGAAGGCGGCTATGCGGTTGAGAAGCCGGAACCTTGCTTAGAAGTGCGTTTTACAGAAGAAGCAGAACATAGCTTGCGTCAATTAAGCCCTCAATATCCCAACCTGCGAGAGCTGATTATTGAGACCATTGGGCTGGACCCGCGGCCCAGTTATAAAAAAAGCCAAGCCGACTCGAAAGTCTATGGCTTGGCTTTATACGACCTGAATATTTCCTGGCGTGTCCATGACGATTACGCGCTTATCAGCGCTGTCGCGCCCCTGGCAGTTAATGAGTAGTCACTTCCGGACCTGAGTCAAACTCGGGGAAATCCGGCGCATGCTTTTCAATCCACTCTCTCGCCGCCTCTTCCCCTGACATACGGCGACCTTCCGTCGCCAACACTTCCCGTTTGTAATGCTCAATGTGGCACACCTGCTCCACCATTCGAGCGGCAAATGCGTCTTTTTCGCTCATGAAACGCAACCCTATTTCAAAACCGTTACCTACATCATTACACCAGATTACCTGAGCTGGCGTTCTAAAGGTTGGGCGTACAAAAGCGATAACCACCATCACCTTCTCTCCCACCTCATAGGACGTTGGCGACATACAGCAAACTCCACCACAACTTATGTTTTGCATACAGTGTGAGGACGCGGCGGGACAACAACCGACGCCCACGGTGGCGGGGCTCTTATGAATTATCGTGTCAGTACAAACACCAGATTCGGAGTATGAGTCTTCTTTGGAGGGGCGTTTCTTTTCAAGCAGAATAGGGATATCTGTAGGATGACGTATAAACTGACGCATCGCTGTATCTCCAGTCACAAACATGTTCATAAGCACATCGCCTATTCAATGTCAGCGTTAAATTGACCTTCTTACAGCTCATCCGTTGGCGTTCGTGTTCAGTGTAAAACTCTGCGCTTCTCCTTTGCCATACCGCTCCCACTTCTTGACGCTTGAAGCTGAAGGCCGATAGAACACAGCTTCTGACGCGCGACAACAATCCTTAATTTAAGATTTAGGGGAAAATGTAGTCTTTTTCAACCAGACTCCCCCACTTACGGTGACTTTTTTGATTAATTTTTCAAAATTTAACAGCATCATCCGACAATCTGTCACAAAGGAAGCAATCAAGCCTGTTCCAACACTTTTTCCTCAAAGTGACGAACAATAGCGCTGAGTTCTTCGAAACGGATAGGTTTGGTCAGGAAGTCGTCCATCCCGCACTGCATGCATTTCTCTTTTTCACCGGGGAAGGCGTTCGCCGTGAGCGCCACAATAGGGATATGAGAAAAGCTTTGGGCACTCTCACGAATACGCTTGGTCGTCTCATAGCCATCCATGACCGGCATCCAGCAGTCCATGAATATCAGATCAAAATGGGTTGAACCTAGCTGTTGGATGGCGATTTCGCCGTTTTCAGCAAAGTCCACTCGGCAGCCGCACTTCTCCAACATCTTGCGGGCGAGATTGCGATTGACGGTATTGTCCTCAACCAGCAGAACACGTAACCCGGAACGCCTTGAATCCCTGCGATCCTCAAAGGTCATCAGGCTTGGAGAAAGGATAATCGAAGTTTCATTCGGCTCCTCCACCAAAACCGAGTACAAGGCGTCGCGTAAGTGCGACTCTCTGTCCAGCTTACTGAGATACCCGGATACTCCCGCGCCCTTCAATTCAGACACATGTTCTCTTTGCGGATGTGAGGACAGCGCCAAAATCGGCGCATTTTTCTGCAAGTCCAAAGATTTGATGAACTTAATCAGATCTATAAAGTCATCACCCGGCAGCAATTCGTCCAGAATCATCGCGTTGTAAGGGGCTTTGGAGTCCACCGCCTGATTCACCAGCGCCCTGACCTCTTCGGAGGTTTTAGCAATATCGCAATGCAGCAGGGATTCTTCGGAGAAAATATCCAGAGTGGCCTTGAGACTCAGCTCATTGGCGTCCGCCACGAGGATGCGGCTTTCTCTGAAAATATTTTCTTCATTGAGAATTTGAGGGCTATAACTTTGCACGCGCTGACAGGACAGTTGCGCCCAGTAGGTCGTGCCTTTACCTTCCTCACTTTCGATGCCGAAAGAGCCGCCCATCAACTCCACGAACTGTTTACACAACGCTAGCCTCAAACCTGTGCCAACTTCGTTGAGCCCCTGCGAAACCGGCGCTTCAAAGGTGTTGGACAGCAAGGTATCAATTTCATTGGGGCTGATTCCCGGGCTGCTGTCTTCTACGGTAAATCGTATGCGCACCCGATCTTCGTCAAACGCCACCGGATGCACATGCAGCACCACCTGGCCTTTAACCGTGACCGTAATCGCAACGGAGAGCAGACTTTCCAGCACGCGCAACAGAATATTGCGATCCGTCAGCACCCGCGTCGGCAGGCCTGCATCCACAAAGGTTTCAACGTTCAGGCCTTTGGCTTCCGACACCGCCGAAACACGCGCCACCGCCGCCTGCAGCAATGCTCGCAATTCGGTAGGCGCCAAATCCACTTGCGTCGTGCCGGCTTCCAGTTTGGAAAGGTCCAGCATATCGTTAAACAGGGTCAACAAAGACTCTGAACTCTGTTGCACCGCCAGCAAATATTCACGTTGCTCCTGAGAAACGGGGGCATCCAGCAATAGGCCGGTATAGCCAAGAATGTTGTTCATCGGCGTGCGCAGCTCGTGGCTGATATTGGCGATAAACACGCTCTTGCTCTGATTCGCCTTTACCGCCTGGGAGCGCTCGACTTGAGAGCGTTGCTCGGACTGCCGCAGAATGCGCGTCTGCTCCAGCATGCGAATACGCAGATTATTGATGGCGGTGACCACCTGACTCAGCTCGTCGGATGAGGACGGCGGCTTGCGGTCCAGGGTTAATGTCGCCGTCGGGTTATCAATCTCCAACCGGCGGCAATATTGCGACATCTTTTCCAGATGCCGACTGACCAAAAGCCAGAAGATCAACAAGAAAAAAATAGCGACGACAAAGGTTTTGACGCTCTGGGTAATCAGAATAATCAGCAGCCGGTCCCAGATTTTGTGCTGGATTGGCTCCAGTGTGGCGATGAGCGTCAAATCTCCCAGCCAGTAATTGTCCATGCCCGGCTGATAGATGGGATACACCTTGCTGAAGGAAGGCTCACCGGATGGCGGCGTGCCAGCGGTAAACACATCCTGGTAGTTGGTGACCAGGGAGACGTTGTAAATTTCTGGCAGGCGCAGCAATCCCCGCAATAACACATCCAGGTTATCGTGATTGATGCTCCACAGGCTATTCGCCAATCCCGGTTCGAACGTACTGGCGACATCGTCCAGCCTGGTGTTGAGCGCCGCCACTTCCGCACGGTAATCCAGCCACAACTGTACGCCGGTGGAGACCAGGGCGACGGCTGTGCTGAACAGCAGGACGCTCGCCACGACCTTCGATCCTAAAGGATACTTTCGCAGCCGTTTACTAAATTTACCCCACAAACCCCTAAACTCCCTGTTTGCCTACTACCGTTGAGAGCGCTATCGATATTGTAGCAAAACCTTACTTTGACACTTTGACGTCCAGTCGCCTATTCGCCGCCCGCCCTTGGGACAGCGACAACTCTATATATGTTCCCGTCAATAATCCATCCCGCCTACGTATTCAGCAGCGACCAAGAGCATCGGACAGCGCGTTGTTCAAACCACCACCGCATCGGCTTTAAGCTGGCCACACCAGGGATCAACTGCTATCTTTAGCGGAAAAACTGACTGCTAAACCTCAACTCTTCCGGTTCGGAGCTCCCCTTTTGAACGAACATGTCGTCGTAGCCCTCGCCGCCATCCTGTTTTTCGGCGTCGCATCTCAGTATATAGCCTGGAAACTGAAACTGCCTTCAATACTGTTGTTATTGCTGAGCGGTATAGTTCTGGGCCCAACGACCGGCGTACTGAACCCTGACGAAATTTTCGGCGACTTCCTGTTTCCAGCTATTTCTTTCGCCGTCGCCATCATCCTGTTCGAAGGCGGACTCAGCCTTAAACTGGCGGAACTCAAAACCAGCTCAACCGCTGTTCGCAGCCTCGTCAGCGTGGGAATCCTGATTACCTGGTTTCTCGCCTTTTTCCTGTCCTGGCTTACTCTCGACGTTCCCTGGATTCTCGCTCTGCTGATCGGCGCGATTCTTACCGTCACCGGTCCCACCGTGGTGCTGCCTTTGTTGATGCTGATTCGCCCCAAAGGTCAGGTTAACTCCATCCTGAAATGGGAAGGCATTCTCAACGACCCCATTGGCGCACTTCTGACCGTATTGGTGTATGAGGCCGTCGTGTCCACCAGCGTGGGCAAAGCGACGACCCTGTTTTTATCCGGCTTTTTGCTGACCGTCGTAGTAGGCGGCTTGATGGGCTTGATTGCCGGGATGTTGGTGGCGACAGCGCTACGTCATCACTGGATACCTGAGTTTCTGGGCAACACTTTCACCCTCGCGATGGTCATGTGTCTGTTTACCGCCTCCAACCTGATACAGCATGAAAGCGGTCTATTCAGCGTCACTATCATGGGGATCTATTTAGGCAACCAGCGCCTGGTGTCGATACGCAACTTGGTGGGCTTTAAAGAAGACCTCCGCGTACTGCTGCTTTCCTCTATGTTTATCGTTCTCGCCGCCCGTCTGGATGTAAAAGACCTGGAGCACATCCATGCCGGAAGTTTCGCTTTCTTGCTGTTGCTGGTGTTTCTGGTGCGTCCAGCGGCGGTTTGGGCTTCAACCGTAAAAAGCAATCTGAGCTGGAAGGAAAAAGTCTTCTTATCTTCCATGGCGCCCCGAGGCATCGTCGCCGCGGCGGTGGCCTCTCTATTCGCTGTACGCCTGCAAGGCATCGGTTATGAAGAGGCGGAAGCATTACCCCCCACGATGTTTCTGATCATCATGGGTACAATTCTTATATATGGCCTGGGCGCCAGACCGCTGGCGAAGAAACTGGCGCTGTCCGACGATAACCCGCAAGGCTGTATCATTCTTGGCTCCAACGCCTTCACCAATGCGCTCGCCAAAGCGTTGAAGAATGAAAATGTGAGCGTGCTGATCGTCGACGCCCGGTGGAGCAACATTAAAGAAGCCCGTATGGAAGGAACGCCGACACTGCTGGGCAACGTCCTGTCCGAGCAGTTACTGGAGCGCGTCAATTACACAGGGATGGGACGCTTTCTGGCATTGACGCCCAACCTGGAATTGAACTCCCTCGCCTGTATTCGTTTTTCCGACATATTCGGCGTCAAAGAGGTCTACCAGCTCGGCGAACCCGAAGATAAGGACAAACCCGCCCAGTGGATTCCCGAAGACTTGTCCGGCGTCGCCCTGTTCTCCACCCAGGCTACTTACAACCACATCATGAGGAGACTGAATCATGGCGCCGTCATCAAGCGCACTCCTCTTACCAAAGACTTCACCTACGAACAGTTTAAGGAAAAGAACCAGGATCAAGATCCATTACCGCTATGCCTAGTGGGTGAAAACGGAACATTGAACTTCTTCACCGTAAAGAAAAACCTGCAACCCAAGCCAGGACAGGTGTTGATCAGCCTCGTTGGCTAGCGTCTGCTGCTAAACTTTCTAAAGCGCTCTTTTTAGCTCAACATCAGGCAGATGCTGACGCTTTAAAGAGCCTGTTTAAACAACTTGGCATGACATGAAGGAATCATCCAACCGATGACGTCGTTAAAAAAAATAACTCACCGGATCGTTTACCCCTGCGTCTGCGCACTATTATCTTCCCCTGCAATGGCCCTCTCTCCTACACCTTTTGAGGTCGGGAACTACTCTCCTCTCGCGCAGATATTTGGGCTGCCGTCTATTCAAACAGCCCTGAACACCGCGCCATCCGGCTTTGAGGCCAGCCTGCAGCACGCCACCGCCAATACCTATGTCACACACGAGAACATCAACGAAATTTCCTATTTTGACGGCGAAGTGGCGATAACCTCGTTATCGCTGCGCTGGCGTTTCACAAACGACGCCGAACTTACCTTGAGAGCGCCCTATGTCGACCACAGCAAAGGCCTGTGGGACGACTTCATCTACGACTGGCACGAATGGTTCGGCCTTCCCCAGGGCGGCAGGACGCAGGACACCAACGATCAATTCGCCTATGTGTACCAGCGCAATGGCGAAAGGCTGCTGAATTTTCGCGAAGAAGCCTCCGGAATCGGCGATATTCGCCTTGGCTACTCCCAACAGTTGCATTTCTGGGAGCAGGATTGGCTGGCGCAACTGGAAGTTAAAGCGCCGACAGGAGACGCTGACAAACTCACCGGCAGCGGAGCCTGGGACCTTTCTGCAGGCATGGGCTGGGAAGGAGCAGTAACGGGTCCCGAGCAACGCTTCATTCCATTCGCCGGCGCCGCTGTCAGCTACCTGGGCGATAGCGACCTCAAGCTTGCGCCACTACAGAAAAACTGGGCGCTGTCCCTACGGGCTGGCGGCCATTGGCGCGCGCTGCCTTATCTCACGCTTACGGCGCAGATAGACAGCCACTCCGGGCTTTACCATAGCCAGTTGCGCGAACTGAGCAATTTCTCCCTGCAGTTGACCACCGGCGGACAAATCGCCCTCAGTGATTCGCTTGTACTGAACATCGCAATCGCAGAGGACCTTAACACCACTATCACGCCGGACTTTGTCGCCATTCTGGGTATGACCTACGGCTGGTGATTGAGTCAGAGCTCCAGATAACCTGTTATTAATTTGAGCCGACATTCGCCTGTGGTTAAGATGTCGGCTTGTCGCCTTTAGCGCCTGAGGGCGTATTTCCGCAATCCGCTACAAGATATTCCGTAGATGGACACATTCCGCAAACGGAAGTTCGCCGGAAACTTTTTCTCAGAATGATTAAACCAGGAGCAACCATATCCATGAGATTTTTAGGGCTTAACGCGGCTATCGGCGCCGCCGCACTGTTGGGAGCCAACATCGCAACCGCTTCCGAATTAGACTTCAACATTGGCGATGAGTCCGTTAATGTACAGGTCAATATGCTGCCGCAATCCAGAGATTTTGAAACAGGCCTTGGCTACCTGTACCACAAAGGCGGCGGTCACCTGCTCAACGGCGACCTGCATGCACGAGGGCAAACTGCTATCGGCAATCTGCCGACAACGGTTGGCATTGGCGCCCAGCTGGACGCTTTTACCGAAGGTGACGTCGACGGCTCAGCCATTGCATTAGGTGGATACGCGCACATCAAAATTCCCGCCGTTCCAGGATTGGGAGTCAAACTAGCGGGCCATTTCGCGCCGTCCATCACGTCCTTTCAGGACGCCGAGCAGTTCTCTCGTTTTGACGTCAAAACCACTTACCGCGTGATTCCCAACGCCGATATTTATCTGGGATACCGCGTCATCAAAGCGGACATTGAACGCAATAATGACATCACACTAGACGAAGGCGTAAACGTCGGCTTCGCCCTGCAGTTCTAAGTCTCTGTAAACGACTTATAGCGTTTAGCAAGACAATCTCTCGCCGCAGAACGCGCTTCTTCGTCGTCTGCGGCGATTTCACCACCCTCACTCCTGCGCTTCCCCGGCTGGGACTGCTTCACAGATTCCTCAAACCAGGGTTTTCCGCTCTCCGTAAAAACCCTTAGACTAGCCCCCAACAGCCTCAATAAGAATTAACAATGGAATTGCCTATGTCATTGCGCGAGCTGAAAAAAGTTTCCGGGCTCCTGCTGCTTGTATCCATACTCTCCGCCTGTGGCGGCGGCGATGAATCTCTAGATGGCAACGGCGGTTACACGCCGCCCAAGAACGACAACAAAGTTGATCCTCCTGCCGGCGACGCCAGCGGAGAAACGCCCCCCGATCCCATTGACGGCAGACAGGTCAATGTCGCAGTACTCGCCACCCCGGGCATGCAAGAAGCCACCATCGCCCAAAAGATACTGAACGCTTTCCTGCCAGCTTCAGCTTACGCCATCTCAGCCGGAGACAAGGTGGCGGCCAATCTGAGCATTCAACAGCTAGATTATCGCGGCAATGTTATTTCCGGTGGGGTCATCTCAAGCAATGACTATTCTGTCAATCGCTCCAGCGACGGCAGCTACACCATCACCTTTGACGGTTCCATTCCGCAAAGAATTGACTTGGTTATCGCCGCGGAGCTCAGTAACGGCTCTGTCATTCGCACGGGTTTGCCCAACGCTAACAAAGGGATACTGATTACCGCCGCGTCGGAATATGCGGTTAGAGATCTCTTCAGCAGCCTGAGTTCTCAGGCCGAGCTGGACGGAATGATGCCCTGTAACGACAGTACGGATTCCTGCGGCTCACAGGCCGACGCACGCATGCTGAACTGGGCCGCATTGATGAACGGCGTGCAGGATTTCGAAGTCACCTTACCGGACAATGCAGATCTGGAAGAGACGATGGCGTTTCTTGGCGACAACGTATTATTTGACGACTTCGTCGACCAGTTCATCGCCACTATCCGTGAGAAAAAGATCGACGGCACAACATCAACCAGTATTGCGCCAGTGTTGGAAAACCGAGCAGGCCTGTACAACTCCGTATTATTCGCCGCCGGACTGAACCAGGGCCTGCCCAATGGCGCTAAAACCGTGGTGTTCTCCAACCGCATCGCCACGATCAAAACCAATACGTCCGCGGAAGTCACGACCTATTCCTACCCCATCGCCAGCTTCACCGCTACCGTATTGGGGATCGTCAATAACATTATCGTCGAACAGGTTCCCTGGGAACGCCATAGCCTGACTCAAGTCTCTGACGACGTCTTCAACCAGAGCGCGCAGGCGGAAGAGGATGATATTAACGCCCATGTCGGTTCAACACTGACCTATCTGTCTCCAAGCGGCTTTTTCGATATGGCGCGTCTGCAAACTCAATACATTACCCGGGACGACAGCGCCAGCCCTACCGGCTGGTTGACCAACCCCTTCTATACTCGCCTGTACACCACAAAATCGACCAATGACGACAGCACATCCTCGCCTTCCATGGCCTCCGCTTACTTGAGCGATGGATTTGCGATTGAACTGGCCGCCAAGTCAACGGGTGGGTATAGCCGTGAGCTGACATTGGAAAAACTGAACACTTTCGGCTGGCTTTTCCATAGCAAACAATCCTCGAACTTCAGCACGGACGTGATCAATGGCGGCGATTATGGCGTGATCAGCCTGCGCCAGAACCTGTCCACCGACCCGGTCATGACTGTCGTTGGCGCGATTCACCACTGGCAAGCGACCTCTAGCGATATTGCGCAAACGCAACCCGCTCCGGTTGCAGGCGATCCCGACATCTACCATACCTATCAGATGAGCCGCAGCGCGGACGGCTCCGCCTCAGGCGTCGGCATGTCAACGGAAACGCCCGCGTCTCTGGCGCTGGAGCGCCTGCCGACCATCAAGTACAACAACGCTGATAAAGTTTATGAAACGCAATATACCGGACGAATCAAAGCTGGCTCAGCCAGCGGCGTCAGCGATCCTTCCGGCAATGTCCTGTCGTTCAATATAGACAGCGATACGGACGGCCAAGGCATCATTCATGCGGTGAAGTTGTCAGACACGGACATCAACTACGCCGGCGCCAGCTATGTGTTATATGGCAATAGCCTGGGCATCAACGGAGGCGCGACCTTATTCGGGAATCACAACCTGTCCACCCTGACCTTCGACGACGCCTCGGTCGCAACCCTCCATCTGAACGAGCGCCGGGTGACGCAGACCATTGGCAGCCAGACACTCAGCGATATTGAAAATCACGATGTGGATTACTCTTTAACGCCACAAGCGTCTCCCGCCGCCAACACGGGAGCGGACAGAAACCTTCTTAAGCTGGATTTCACCGACCCGCAGCCCGCAGGTGGAGAAACGCTGACAATGGAAGGATTCGCCGCCAGCGGCGGCAATCTGCTGATTTTACTGGTGCGTTACGGCGACCGTATCGGATTGGTATATGGCTTCAAGCAACAAGCGTTGACCGCAAACTCAGATTAAACGCCCTTCTCCTGCTCTCCACATTGACGTTGTGGAGAGCAGGCCATAGCTCACCCTCCTTCCTGCCCAAAGTGTTGAATCAGCTAAACTAAATACGCAAAATAAAATCTGCTAGCAAAAACGATGGGTAGTACATGAAGAATTACCGCAGTTATGCCGTTATTGCCTTTAGCGGCGCATTAGTTTGGCTTTTTACATTTTCACTCTGGTATGACTTACATGCTCTGGTGGTTAAGGATGATAAAAAAGAGCTCAAGGCCTCGAACGTGAATCTGATACCCACTGCGCCTCTTCCTGATTTCAGCAGCTATGAAGATGTCGGTGAAAAGAAAGAAGCGTTTTTCTCTTACTTGTTGCCATTGGTGCAACAAGCCAATCGACAAATCAAAGAAGAGCGCCAATTCATCCAGAAGATGCAGCGTCAAACCACATTCTCGACGGAAGATACCGCTCGTCTGCAACGCTTGGCGGAAACTTATCGAGTGCCGTTTGACGACGCTTTCAACAACGACTTTTTCAAACTGATGCTGCGCCGAGTGGATACAATTCCTCCCTCTCTGGTGCTGGCGCAGGCGGCCAATGAGTCTGGCTGGGGGGGCTCCCGCTTCGCCCGTGAAGGCAACAACTTATTCGGACAGTGGTGCTTCAAGCCCGGATGCGGCATTGAGCCTGCGCAGCGCGCCTCTCACCTGCAGCACGAAGTCGCGCGTTTCGATACGGTTTACCACTCTGTGATGAGCTACATGCGCAACCTCAACCGGAATCTGCACTATATCGACCTTCGTAAAACCAGAGAAAAACTCCGAGCTCAAGGGCTCGCCGTCACCGGACAAAGCCTGACCCCAGGCCTGGCGAAATACTCTACCCGGGGAGAAGCTTATATTGCGGAAATACAGGGTATGATCCGCGCCAACGACCTTGAGAAGTACGACCAACCCAGTGACGCCGCAACACTTTGATCAACCGAAGTTACCGGACAAAAACGCGACCATTGGTTATTTAATTCAGAAATTCCTGCCGGGGTTGCGTAAAATGAAATGGATTCCACCCGACGATGGGACACACTATGAGCATCAATCTAGCCCGTAACCGCTTTTCCGAGACAGCTCGTTTCGAATCAGAAAATCCGCCACCGGTTTCTGGCGCCCAGTTGTGGAAAAAGTTGGGCGCGGCCGCCTCCGCCGCCGGCGTTACAACGGTAGAGCATGCATTGACGCTCTATTACACCGCCGCATCGCCCAACACGCCGGTATGGTGTAAAACCGTCATCTACGGCGCTCTGGGGTATTTTATATCGCTGATAGACGGCATTCCTGACCTGACGCCCATTCTGGGCTATACCGACGACCTCACGGTTATGGCCGGCGCTATCGCCACGATCGCTGCACATATTACCCCTGAAATACGACGCCAGGCGCAGGAAAAAACGGCAGCCTGGTTCAAAACCGATAAGAAGCAGACATCTCAGCAAGGGAGCAATTGATGCCGGTATCGCAAGTACACTGACCCACACCACATAAGAACCGGAGGGCGACTCGCCCAGCCGGAGAATAAACGCCGAAAGAGCGACAGGCGACCTGAAAACATTCGCCTGGATAATCAAAAATAAGACTTCCTGAAAACACAATAACGAGATATTTCGACGAATGTTGAGCTTTCTTCCACATTGGCTAAGAGGCGTTCTAGCCGTCCTCTTGATCCTGCTTTCAACGACTATTTTATTTCCTTTCGTGCTGGCGCTGGCCTTTATCAAGCTGCTGATACCGATTAGCGTTACACGTAAATACTGCACCATCATGCTGATCGGCATCGCTGGACTGTGGATCAATATCAATAATGGGCTGCTGTATCTTCTTCACAACATTCAGTGGGATGTGGAGGGGGATGGCGACCTCAACCCCAATGACTGGTATTTGGTTACCTGCAATCACCAAACCTGGGCTGATATTCCCATTGTACAGCGGGTGCTGAACGGCAAGGTTCCGATGCTGAAATTTTTCCTTAAGCAGGAGCTGATTTGGGTGCCGTTAATTGGCGTGGCCTGGTGGGCGCTGGATTTTCCATTTATGAAGCGCTACTCCCGGGAACAAATTGAGCGCAACCCCGCATTGAAAGGCAAAGACCTGGAAACTACCAAAAAAGCCTGTGAGAAGTTTAAATACACTCCTGTCACCGTGTTCAACTTCCTGGAGGGCACGCGCTTTACCCAAGCCAAGCACGATCATCAAAAATCGCCCTATAAGCACCTGCTAAAGCCCAAAGCCGGCGGCGCCGCGTTTGTTTTGGGGGCGATGGGAGAACACCTGCATACGATGCTCAATATCACCATTCATTACCCCGGCAAAGCGCTTGGATTTTGGGGGCTAGCGTCAGGGCGAATCAAAAAGGTCGTGATACGCATTGAGAAAATCCGTATTCCTGATCAGTTTCTCAGCCGGGACTATATGAACGATGAGGAGTTTCGCTCAGAATTTCAGGAGTGGATCGCACAGCTATGGCGAAGAAAAGACGAGCAGTTGGAGCAGCTTCACCAGCAATACGCATCTTGAAGCCAGCAAATAGACTTTGTGAAAGTGAATAATCTGAACGCGATTATTCACTTTCACAGCGAACACTAAAAACCAAAAAAGGAGGGATATCCCTCCTTTTTCTAATACTGCCTCATGCCACGTATGACGAGTTTATTTCCTTCCCGACCGTCTCAACGCCGCAGGAGTAAAGTCCTGTGAGCTGGCGTCCAGATTGAACTCATACCCCTTCGGCTCTTCATTGGTTAAACCCAGAGCCAAATAGCGTCCGGAAAGCAGGTCATACAACACTTCTGCGGAGAACCAGGAAATCTTCTGATCGTAGAAGTACACATGGTGTCCTTCCGCAACGCGCCATAGCTCGCCACGGCCGTCATAATGATCCGCCAGGCCGATTTGCCAGGTATCCTCGTCAACATAGAAAACGCGTTTCGCGTAGATATGTCTGGCGCCTGACTTCAAAGTACCTTCCACCACCCATACGCGGTGTAATTCGTAACGCGCCATATCCTGATTCAAATGGCCAGGCTGCACCAGTTCAGAATACTTCACTTTTTTCGAGCTGAGATCGTAGGCGTTGTAAGGCAGATAAATTTCCTTCTTGCCCAGCACTTTCCAGTCATAACGATCCGGCGCACCGTTGAACATATCGAAGTTATCAGTGGTGCGCAGGCCGTCGGAAGCGGTGCCCGGGCCGTCGTAGGCGACCTGAGGGGCGCGGCGTACTCGACGCTGGCCTTCGTTATAGATCCACGCGCGACGGGGCTCCTTGACCTGGTTCAGTGTTTCATGCACCAACAGTACATTGCCCGCCAGTCGCGCGGGAGATTCTATTTCCTGCTTGAAATAGAAAATAACGTTGGGGTCCGCGCCTGACTTGTAGTCAGACAACGAGCTCACATAACTTAACTGTTCGGAGAAGATAACTGGCGTGAAATCGCCGTTCGCCAAAGGCGTCACCTGCGCCACGCGTCGACTCAACGAGCCGCCGCGCCAACGGGTGATGTGGTTCCAGATAATCTGTTTGGCCTGATCAGATGAGCTGCCGCTCAAGATAGGAAACGCCACCGCCATCTGGTAGTCAGTGATGCCGTTGCCGTCCGCCACCAGCTCTACAGAAGTCGCGTTGTTCTTCGCCGCATCATAGACCTTCTGATCATAGGCGGAAGTACGATGGGTGGGATACACCTTGATCTTGTAGCTGCCCGGGTATTTCTTCAGCATCGCCATCTGGCCGGCGGACAGGTGATCTTTATACTGATCAGCATTCGACGCGCTTATCACGAACTTGGGCTTTTCAGCCGCGAACGGATTAATGTAATCAACGCCGTCATAACCAGCAGGAATTGTCTTTAACCCACCATCCCAGGCTGGAATGCTTCCATCAGCATTACCCGCTTTTTCCGCACCGACAGGCGTCAACGTATCGCCCAATTTAGAGGCTTCGCCCGCTGGGACTTTGGCCCAGGCGAGAGAAGACGATATCGCCAGCGCTAATGCGCTGAGTTTTATTATTGCATTCAATCTCATTGAGGCTACCTCATAAACCTTAAATAACTTGTCTAAACCCTAAAATGATACCGATACGCTTGCAGAAACGTTGTCCCGGTCATTGAGGTAATTGTACGGCTCGCCCCCGAAGTAGTTGGTGTAGCCAATGGAGGCGGAGTATTTGTTCAGATAGACGCCCTTCAGAGTCAGACCTACCGCTTTAGAGCCTTCTTTGAAAGGCGCTCCGGGTTCCGGCGCATAACCTTTAACGTCGTGACTCCACGCCAGTGACGGCTCTAAGTTAATGCCTGCGAAAACATTCGGATAATCAAGCGTGAAGCGCATGCGATAGCCTGCGGAGAAGTCAGTGACATATCCTTTATCTTCACAAAAGCTGGGATTCAGGTTCACCGCAGGGTTCTCACAACTGAGCCCTGAACCATTCTTCACTGGCCCGATTCCATATGTGCTATCCCGCCCATAGCGGGAGTCATTCGGTAAATCATGTACAAACACAGCGCCAACTTCAGACACAAACGTCAACCGGCTTGCGCCCAGAACCTGATCAATAAACTTGATAAAGGTTACTTGCGCTTGAGTGACAGCGAATTCATCGTAGCCACGCAGCACCTGCCCTGCTACCGCCTCATCAGCAAAAGCGCTAAACGGAGCTTGACGACTGGCGGCGGTTAATTCAAAAGTATTTTTCTGAATAGGCAAGTTTGGCCTGTGAGTAATTTCACCACCGATAGACCAGCCGCTGTCAGTGCTAGTGTTAAAGCTTATGCCAAACAACTGTATATCTTCGGGATACTCAATAAAGTATTTAGCGCCTTGCCCTGTCGATGCATCCTGAACAAGAAACGACGCGTAGGGCAATCTGCTGTGATAATTCACAAAGTAAAAGCCGAACTCAGTATCGCCAAGATCAGCGGCATACCAGCGCGCAGCAATCCCAAACTGGCCGTTATTATCCGGCTCATTATCAGCTAAACGCTCATTTACAGTGTCGATACCAGATCTTTCTTCTAAGTCAACTATTACTGACTCTGGAGATTGAGCAGTCGTAACGATCCCCCCACAACCATCCGGGCCAGAATCGCTGTTAGAGAAGAAGGTTCCACAAGGGTCTGCTTCCGCCTTTTCCCACTCTATTTGGTAAAATAACTCGGTTGTCAGATCTTCAGTGATGCCCACCGACATATAGAACATGTTAACGGGCAATAGCACGTCTTTTACTTCGGCTCCAGGCGCCCTGGCTGCCGAAGCGTCGATAGGGTTGATAATATTAACGCCACCCAAAATAAACGTACTTTCCCCCCAACTGACCACCTGACGACCTAAGCGCGCGTTAACAGGCGTATCGCCTAAGTACCAGTCTCCCCAGACATAGGCATCTAAAAAGCGCACATCAGCGCCGGCTTGCTCTAAGCCCTGTTTATTAATGGGACGAGTTTGGCCAGCCTCATCATAAGCACGGCCCTCATCCATCAGTTCTTTGTCATAAAAATAGCGTAACCGAGTGAAACCACCGTAATCGCCATAACGTAACATCAGGTCAGAGGTGCCCTTGATGATTTTTGAATACGTTTCGCCTTGTTTGAAGTTCCAGTTGCCATTATCACTGTTATGTGAAGACGCTGCGTTTGAATAGGAACCTGATGGTGGCGTAGACAGCCCCTGGTTGCCAGGGCTCAACTGATTCTTGTCGCGATCGGATATCCGCCAGCTAGCTCCGGCGGTGAGGGTGGTGTCCAGCGAGCCTTCAATGTCGCCCAGATAAAATTGAAACGCCTGCGCCGGAGCAGAGATTATCGCCGCCACTGCGGCGGCCAACGGTAATTTGGTCCACTGACGCCAACGTTTATTTTTATTTATCATCGAACGCTACTCCGTTATTTTTCTTAGATCTTCATGCCATGCAGGAAGACGTTCTGTGTAAACCCAATTTTTGTTTGTTTTATTATCGACCCCTAGAAGATGTAAAAGACGTGAAATCACGGCGGAATCTTCTACGATGAAAGTCTCATACACTATAGACGCTAATGCCCGGATTCACCAATAGTCTAAATAAAAAACGCAAGTTATGAAAAAATAAGAAAGTTATGGGTTTTATTAAGGATTTTCAGGCGGCAAACAAATAGCAAATTCGACCTGTTTTAGCATGGGTATTTTTTACGGTATTTATGTCATATAAGAATTGATAAACAAGTCGCAAAATCTATCTCATTCCCCTATCTATTTATGCTTTAGCCCTAACGAAAAACTATCCCGCTCCCTTACGTTGCATTTGCAACGTAAGGGAGACATGATGAATCCAAGGTCAGACGGCTAAGCCGTCAACAAAAAAAACAAGAGAAACACACCAAAAACAATAGGAGAAAAACATGAATGCGAGAGAGGTTGTAATTGTGTCGGGAGCCAGAACCCCAATGGGCGGTTTTCAGGGCTCCTTGAGTTCATTGACCGCTGTGGAGCTGGCCGCTGCGTCTATTAAAGAAGCGGTTTCCCGCGCCAGCCTGCAACCTGACGACATTCAGGAAGTCATCATGGGCTGCGTTCTTCCCGCAGGCCTGAAGCAAGGCCCCGCGAGACAGGCCATGCTGGACGCAGGCATTCCCAACTCTACAGGCGCCACCACTATCAACAAGCTATGCGGCTCCGGCATGAAAGCCACCATGCTCGCGCATGACCTGATTGTCGCCGGAACCAACGAAGTCATGATTGCCGGCGGTATGGAAAGCATGAGCAACGCGCCTTACCTGCTGCCAAAGGCCCGTTCAGGCTATCGCATGGGCCATGGAGAAGTAAAAGACCACATGTTCCTTGATGGACTGGAAGACGCCAAAACCGGACGCCTGATGGGCTCATTCGCTGAGGAAGTCGCCGGTAAGTTCGGCATCACCCGCGAGCGGATGGATGATTTCGCCATCAGATCGTTGAAACTTGCCCAGGAAGCGATTGAAAGCGGTGCGCTGAAGGACGAAATTGTTCCTGTCACAGTATCGTCGCGCAAGGGCGACGTCCTGGTAGAACATGACGAGCAACCAGGCTCAGCCAATCTTGAAAAGATTCCCACACTGAGACCCGCATTTCAGAAAGACGGCTCCATCACTGCCGCCAACTCCAGCTCTATCTCCGACGGCGCTTCAGCCATGGTATTGATGAGTCGTGAGGAAGCTGACCGCCGCGGCGCGAAGCCTTTCGCCAAAATCGTCGCTCACAGCACCCATTCCCAGGCTCCTTCAGAGTTCACCATTGCCCCTATCGGAGCCATTCAAAAGGTTCTGCAGAAAGCGGGCTGGTCAAAGGATGAAGTCGACCTGTTTGAAATCAACGAAGCTTTCGCCATGGTGACCATGCTGGCGATTCAGGAGTTGGGCTTGGATGGAGAGAAAGTCAATGTGTTCGGCGGCGCCTGCGCTCAGGGCCATCCCGTTGGCTCAACCGGCTCACGAATTATTATTACCCTCATGCATGCACTGAAGCGTCTAGGCAAGAAGCGCGGCGTAGCAGCGCTCTGTATTGGCGGAGGCGAAGCAACTGCAGTCGCCATTGAGCTTATCTAATCAGATAATGCCCATTAAATATGACAAGGGGCCGAATTCGGCCCCTTGTCATTACTGAGGAATATCAGGGGCGGTGCGGCGACGCCAAGTATTCCTGAGACTGCATTTCCAGCAATCGACTCTCTGTTCTCTCAAACTCAAACCTGAGGCGCTCGCCCTGGTATATCTCATTAATGCCGGCGGCGGCGGAGATAATCATTTTTACGCGGCGATCATAAAACTCGTCTACCAAGTTAATAAATCTCCGCGCCTGATCTTCTTTATTGGCCTCAAGCACAGGGACGTTGCTTACCAGCACCGCGTGAAACTCACGCGCCAGCTCTATGTAGTCGTTCTGACTGCGGGGCCCATCGCACAGCTCTTTAAAGTCAAACCAGATAACGTCATCCGCCCGACGTATCGCGTTCAGCTTGCGACCATTAATCAGAATATCGGTTTGGTGAGCCCCTGCTTCCACGGCCAAACGCTCGTAACTTTGCGCCAGACTCAACTGGGCGTCTTCATCCAAAGGATAGTGATAGAGCTCCGCCTGTTGCAGCGTTCGCAGGCGATAGTCCATACCGCCGTCAACATTCACCACTTCGGTATGCTGATTCAACAAAGCGATTGCGGGCAGGAATCGTTGCCGCTGTAAACCGTCTTTATACAAGCCGTCAGGCACGATATTCGAAGTGCACACCAATGAAACGCCCCGCTCAAACAAGGCTTCAAGCAAGGTGGCGAGGATCATGGCGTCGCCAATATCGGTGACAAAGAACTCATCGAAGCAGATGACCCGCGCGTCGCGACTGAAGTTATCAGCGACGATCTCCAGCGGATTCTTTTCCCCTTTAAGCTGCTTCAGCTCCTGATGCACCCTCTGCATGAAGCGATGAAAGTGCACGCGCATTTTGCGTTTAAAAGGCAGACACTCATAAAAAGTGTCCATCAGATAGGTTTTGCCACGCCCGACGCCCCCCCAGAAGTACAAGCCCTTCTCGGGAGTGGCATCCGCTTTTGTCAGCCCGATTTTCCGCGCCAGGCGCTGAATACGGCTAGCCTGAAGACGCTTGCTTTCCGCCGCCGTCAGGCGTTCAAACAACACCTGCAGCTTTTCAACCGCCATTTCCTGAGCGGGATCATAGGAGAAATCCTGGCGTTCGAGATCTTGTCGATACTTTTCAATAGGAGTCGTCACTGCCTGACTCGCCTCACTGATAAATGATGTTCAAGTCGCCAACTAATTATAGTTGGCCGAAATTGCGCGCTTATTTTGCCTTTTTCTAAACATATTGACTACACAGGTAAGGGATATTCCCGACCCCTTCGCATGCCGCGTCGTTGCGAGGGTCCAGTGCGACCAAAAGCTACCCGCCAGCAATGGAAATCGAGGCGCTTTTGTCGTTATACTACCTCACTCCTCCGGTTCACAATTCCTTGCAAATTTAAGTGTTGAAAGAATTATGGGATCTACCATTGTTATAGCGGCGGTAACTTTTCTGGTCGGTTTAGGCCTGGGCGTTCTGCTGCACAAGCTGCTGCATTCTGAAACCGCTAAAAACCGGCGTTTGGAACGCCAGATTGATCATCTGCAGGATCAACACACCCGCTATCAAGCGGAAGTCGCCGAGCACTTCTCTCGTACGGCGGAGATGCTGGGCAAGCTTAACGCCAACTATCGCGATATATTCAATCATCTGGCTGTCGGCGCCGAGCGCTTATGCAGCGACAGCGAATTCAAGTCGCTGGTGTCGTCCGCCACGCCTTCGCTATCCGTGAAGCGTAAAGAGGGCAAAAACAAAGCTGAAGAAGATACAGTCTTTGAACCGCCTCGGGACTACGCTCCCAAAGCGGACCCTAAAGAAAAAGGCACTCTATCGGAGGATTATGGGTTCGAAAGCCGATCACATAATTCGCCAGAAGCCGCTTCTGAAGGCGAGAAATATTAGTCCGCCTTTATGCGCGATAATCCGGTTAAACCGGGTTATCGCCATCGAAGAAACTCACTTCCACATCTACGCTACCAGCAAGCGCTTTACCAAGAGCCTGCACCCCATAGCGCTCTGTCGCATGATGCCCCGCAGCGACATATACAATTCTCTGCTCTCGGGCGCTGTGCACAGTCTGCTCTGATATTTCGCCGCTTAAATAAACATCCACCCCCATGCTGACCGCCTGATCGATAAACCCTTGCGCCCCACCAGTACACCAGGCGACGGTGCTGACCACTTGGTCTGGGTCATCTCCAATAATCAAAGGCGCACGCTGTAAACGGCTGGCAAGATACTCGGACAAGCCACTGACAGTCATTGGCTGAGGCAATGCGCCCCGCCACAACAACCCATCCACATCCCCCGCTTTCACCCTGCTCTCAACGGTAAAGCCCAAGTGCGCAGCCAGCGCGGCGTTATTGCCATAGTCAGGGTGAATATCCAGCGGAAGGTGGTAGGCGATCAGATTAATGTCGTGTTGCAACAGTTTAGCGATGCGCCTGCGCTTCATACCGACAATCGCCGCGCTTTCGCCTTTCCAGAAATACCCATGGTGCACCAGCACCGCATCAGCGCCTTGCTCAATCGCAGCGTCCAGCAACTGCTCGCTGGCCGTAACGCCGCACAGTATCTTGCGGACATTCTTGCGCCCTTCCACCTGCAAACCATTAGGGCAGTAGTCCCTGATCCGGTCCGGTTGTAACCAGTTGTTCAGCAGTGTCATTATTGTCGAGATATCAGTCATGGCCTACTCCTCCATCGTTGCAGTTATGTTAACATTCCGCGCCAGTGCCGCCAAAGAACGAGAAAAATGAGACAGTTAGCAGCTTATGGAATCGCCGTGGCAATTGGTTTGTTAGCCGCTGGCGCTTATCTCTTTTTTATGAAGCATCCAACGTCGCAACCCCAGCCGGCATTAACTTCATTCGCCGACGCCGTTGAGCAGACGCTGCCTTCCGTCGTCAATATCTACAGCGAAGAACCCAACCCCGCGCTGTCCGACGCTATTTGGAACAACCCCTTACTCTCCAACTACTCCAAGAATATTACGCCCCCGGAGCCCACGCTAAGCAGACTGGGCTCCGGCGTCATCATCGATAAACAAGGGCATATCCTAACCAATTACCATGTGGTTAAGTCCACGGAACTGATCAGGATCATGCTGTCCGATGGACGGGAAACCCCCGCTGAGATCGTAGGCCTGGACAGTGAAGCCGACCTCGCCGTACTGAAACCCAAACAGGACGGACTTCAGGCAATCCCGGTCAGCCAGTCTCAACCCCGAGTGGGAGATATCGTGCTGGCGATTGGCAACCCGTTTGGCGTCGGCCAGGCCGTGACGCAAGGCATCATAAGCGGACTGGGGCGGTCAAACCTGGGGCTCGCCACCTATGAGAACTACATTCAGACAGATGTCGCCATCAACCCGGGGAATTCCGGCGGCGCTTTGATTAACGCTAAAGGCGAGTTGGTCGGCATCGTCACCGCGGTGTTCTCAACTACAGGTGGCTACCAGGGCATTAGCTTCGCCATCCCCGCGCAGTCGGCCATGGCGATAGCTCAGGATTTAATCCAGTATGGACGGGTGATTCGCGGATATCTGGGAGTGGAAATGCATGAGCTGGCGCGCCATGAAGCGGACTTTTTTGGCCTCACGGACACCAATGGATTATTGATAACAGGCGTCCAGCCAGATAGCCCAGGTAGTAAAGCAGGATTAGAGGCTGGCGATGTGCTTTTAATGATCAACGACATGTCTATGAGAACGTCACAGCAAGCCAGGGACTTTGTTTCACACAACAAGCCTGGAGATCAGATCAAGTTGACGGTGTTCAGGCGCGGCCAGTCCGTATATCTGACCGCCACCTTACAACAGCGCGCAGGCAATGAAGGGGATTAACCTGAGGTTATCCCCTTACCGACTCCAAAGCCTCTATCAGCGCCTTCAGCATTGCTTCATTTTCTTCGTGGCTTCCAACCGTCAAACGTAAGCACCCTGCCAGCTTGGGATGTCCGCCATCTAACAACTTAATCAAAACGCCGCGTTTTTTCATTTCACTGAAGACGGACTTGGCTGGCAAGTCGACACGCACCAAAATAAAGTTCGCCTCACTAGGATAGACCGTCACACCCGCCATCCCTCCAAGCTGAGCGTTTAACCAGCTACGCTGCTCCCGCAGCGCTTCTGTCTGTTTCACAAACTCTGGGAAATGCCGGATAGCCGTCAATACCGCGTTTTGCGTCAGGCAGTTGATATTGTATGGAAGGCGTACTTTATTCAGTTGCTCAATCCATTCCTGCGCGCCGAAGAGCATTCCGAAACGCAGTCCCGCCAATCCAACCTTCGAGAAGGTTCGCATCACCACAACATTGTCGTATTCGCTGACCCAGCTCATATAATCCGCGTCGGTAAAAGCCGTGTACGCCTCATCAATCACCACCAGTCCAGGGCTTGCGGCAACAATCTGGCGCAGCGTTTCATCATCAAACAGGTTGCCTGTTGGATTGTTAGGCTGAGCAATAAAAACCAGTGCGGGTTGATGACGTTTGATTGCGTCCAGCGTCGCCTGAGCGTCTATCTGGAATTCGTCATTCAGCGGAACGCCCACATACTCCGCGCCGATGAATGTCGCAATCATCTTATACATGACGAAGCTGGGCTCAACGGAGAGAATTGTCCGTCCCGGCCCAGCGACCGCCATAGCGAGAATCTGGATGATCTCATCCGAACCATTGCCGAACAGCATATCCACAGCATCAGGCAGGCTATAGAGCTCCCTTAACGCCGCTCTAATGGCGCCAGCGTCAGGGTCTGGATAGCGATTAATGGCTGCATCGCGCAAATCCGCCCCTAATTCGGCTTTTAATGCAGCGGGAAAGTCGAAAGGATTTTCCATTGCATCCAGTTTCATCAGGCCTGCGGCATCTGCAACGTGATAGGCGGAAAGCGCCTGAACTTCAGGGCGCACCCACTGGGTAATTCTGTCTTTAACGGACATAAGCCTATTCCTCGACTATGCGATACTCTGCGGATCGGGCATGGGCGGTCAGCCCTTCCCCACGCGCGAGCACCGACGCAATGCGCCCGGCGTCAGAGGCACCGCGACTGGAAAAATTGATCAGAGAAGAACGTTTTTGGAAATCATAAACGCCCAAAGGGCTTGAGAAGCGCGCAGTGCCCGACGTCGGCAATACATGGTTCGGCCCCGCGCAATAGTCACCCAAAGCTTCCGCCGTATAACGCCCCATAAATATGGCGCCGGCATGCCTGATATCAGGCAACAACGCATCAGGATCAGCAACCGAAAGCTCCAAGTGCTCAGGCGCGATAAGGTTAACCACCTCAACAGCATCTTTAAGATCAGCGACTTTAATAAAAGCCCCCCGCTCTTTTAAAGACACAGAAATAATATCCTTACGCTCCATACCCGGCAGCAGCTTCTCGATTGAGGCCTTCACCGCAGACAGGCAGTCCGCGTCAGGAGAAATAAGAATCGCCTGCGCATCCTGATCGTGCTCCGCCTGAGAGAACAGATCCATAGCGATCCAGTCTGGGTCCGTACCGCCATCGCAGACCACGCAGATTTCCGAAGGACCGGCGATCATGTCGATGCCAACGGTCCCGAACACCATGCGCTTCGCCATCGCCACGTAAATATTGCCTGGACCGACAATTTTATCGACCTTGGGAACGGTTTCTGTGCCGTAAGCTAAAGCCGCAACAGCTTGCGCGCCGCCAACGGTAAACACTCGATCGACTCCCGCCACCGCCGCTGCAGCAAGCACTAATTCGTTCACTTCGCCACGCGGAGTCGGCACGGTCATGATAATAGAGCCGACTCCCGCTACTTTCGCGGGAATCGCGTTCATAAGCACGGAAGAGGGATAAGCGGCCTTGCCGCCTGGAACATAGATGCCGACGCGATCCAAGGGAACCACCTGCTGCCCCAGGACGGTCCCATCCTCCTCTTGATAGGTCCAGGAAGGCTGAGCCTGCTTTTCATGATAACGACGAATGCGCTCGGCGGCGCTTTCCAGCGCGCTTTTCAACTCGGGACTAATAGAGGCGAGCGCCTGTTGCAGGCGATGATGCGGGATCTCCAGAGCACTCATTGAGGTTGCGCTCATATGATCAAAGCGATTTGTATATTCCAGCACCGCTTCATCACCACGAACGCGCACATCTTTCAGCACGCTCTCCACAACGCGATTCACTTCCGCGCTATCATCTTCCTGAAAAGCCAGCAAAGCTTCCAGCTGCGACTTAAAATCCGCCTGACTGCTATCTAATTCACGCATATCTTCAGTTCGCCTCATCCGCTACTTCATTAGTGTTCGCCCACGCCGACCTCTGCCCAAGCAGAGGCTCATCAAATCACTCAGCGCCCACCGCCTGCGCCAGTTTGTCGAGTATTGGCTGCAAACTGGCGTGTTTCATTTTCATTGAGGCGCTGTTGGCAATCAGCCTGGAGCTGATGTCGCATATCTTCTCGCGCGGCTCCAACCCGTTGGCCACGAGGGTATTGCCTGTATCGACAATATCTACAATTTCATCCGCCAGCCCCATCAGCGGCGCCAGTTCCATACCGCCATACAACTTGATGATGTCGGCCTGGATACCTTTTCCCGCGTAATAGCGCTTGGCGATGTTGACGAACTTGGTCGCCACTTTGATACGTCCCGATTTAGGCGTTGCGCCTTTCATCGCCGCCGTCATCAAACGACAGGTGGCGATTTTGAGGTCTAACGGCTCATAGAGGCCATCATAGCCGTGCTCCATCAGCACATCCTTACCCGCCACTCCCAAATCCGCCACACCATGCTGCACGTAGGTTGGGACGTCTGTGGCGCGCAACACAACCAGCCGCACATTGGGCTGGTTGGTGGTGAAGATCAGTTTGCGGCTTTTCTTTATATCGTCTTCCGGTTCAATACCGGCCGCCGCCAACAGCGGCAATGTGTCGTCCAGGATACGCCCCTTGGACAGGGCGATGGTGATGATCGCACTCATTACAGGATTCCGGATATTGGTGAATTGCTTCAGCCCGGCAGCCGACGAATCTTCGCGCCTAACAACTGCATTTTTTCTTCAATACACTCATAACCACGGTCGATATGATAAATGCGGTCTACAAGGGTATCCCCTTCCGCCACCAATCCGGCGATAACCAAGCTGGCGGAAGCGCGCAAGTCCGTCGCCATCACCGGAGCGCCGGTCAAAGACTCCACGCCCTCCACGATGGCGGTATTGCCTTCCAGCTTGATCTTCGCGCCCATGCGGCGCAGCTCCTGCACGTGCATGAAGCGGTTTTCAAATACGGTTTCAACAATAGCGCCAGTACCTTCCGCCACTGTGTTCATAGCGACGAACTGCGCCTGCATATCCGTTGGGAAAGCGGGATAAGGAGCAGTGCGCAAGCTTACCGCTTTCGGCCGGGCTCCTTTCATATCCAGCTCGATCCAGTCTGGGCCTGTGCTGATGTGCGCGCCGGCTTCATCCAGCTTCAACAAGACCGCTTCCAAAATGTCTTCACGCGTGTCTTTCACTCTAACCCGACCACGAGTCGCTGCGGCGGCCACCAGATAGGTTCCTGTCTCCACTCGATCCGGCAATACGTTGTAGCGGCAACCATGCAGACGCGGCACACCGTTAATTTCAATGGTTGAAGAGCCATGGCCGCGGATATCGGCGCCCATTGCAATCAGACACTCGGCAAGATCAATGACCTCGGGCTCACGTGCGGCGTTCTCAATTACCGTTTTACCGTCCGCCAGCGTCGCCGCCATCAGAAGGTTCTCCGTGCCAGTCACCGTCACGGTATCCATATAGATATGCGCGCCTTTCAGACGACCATTGGTTTTCGCTTTGATATAGCCGCCTTCGACCAGAATATCAGCGCCCATGGCTTCCAAACCGCGAATGTGCAGATCAACGGGTCTGCTGCCGATCGCGCAACCGCCCGGCAAGGAAACTTCCGCTTCGCCAAAGTGAGCCAGCATTGGCCCCAGCACCAGAATGGAAGCCCGCATGGTCTTTACCAGCTCATAAGGCGCAGTCAGATGCTTGATGGTATTGGCGTGTACTTCCACACACATTTTTTCGTCGATCATCAACTCAACGCCCATGCGGCCCAGCAGCTCGATCATGGTGGTGATGTCATTAAGGTGCGGCAGGTTGCCTATGGTGACGGGCTCGTCCGCCAACAATGTCGCAGCAAGGATTGGTAATGCGGAGTTCTTCGCGCCGGAGATACGAATATCTCCATTAAGCGGCTTGCTACCGCCGATCAATAATTTGTCCATTAAACTTACCTGGGTTGGAAAACGAATTATTTATTCGCGGCGGCCCACTCGTCGGGAGTGTATGTTTTGATTGAAACAGCGTGTACGGTGCCGTCAGCGATCAGATCATGGATGCAGCTGTACACCGCTTGCTGTTTTTTGACGGGAGAAAGGCCGGCGAAACGCTCACCGACGGCAACAACCTGATAATGATAGCCATCACCTTCTACACGGACTTCACAGTCGGACAGCTTTTCTTGCAAAATTTCTTGCAATGCTTCGGGTTGCATGCGCCCACTCCTCGTTATTCGTTGGCTGAACTAAACGAGACATTTTACCCCAAGCAGGGGCCAGGCCCAAGTTATGGATTGGAAACAATTTGCAGCGACTGCCGCAAATTGTTTTTTGGAAGGATATTTATTTAGCTAGACTGACTCATCCGCCAATGGCAAAACAGTCTCCACTCCGCTAACCCGCGCAATATCAAACATCTTGCCGGACAGGCCTGAGACACTGACATTCAAGCCTTTGGCCTCCGCCGCTGCAACCAGGCGCAACAACAATGATATCAAGACGCTTTGCGCATTTTCGACGAGAGAGACATCGATACGCAGCGGCGAAGCCGCGTCGGCGGATTGCACCGCCTTTTCGCCTTCGGCCAGCAAGTCAGCCACATTAGAGAGATCAACCGTCCCCGCAATACTGAGCGCCATTTCTCTGGACTGCGCATCCTTGGCGCAGGTCAATCTCGCCGACATTATTTCGCCTCGCCAGTCAGTTCGCCTTCTTCAATCCGGCTGGACCAGCTATCTACGACCTTGGTGATATCGCCATTGTGCACGTTAACCTGCTGCTCAAAGCGGTCTTTGAATGCTAGACCTATATTCACGCCGTTAACGATGACGTTCTCCAGCAACCATTTACTGTCGCGGTTCTTATACATTGAATAGATAACCGGGTACTTGTTGCCAGACGCGGAGATCACTTCCAAATCCACGCTTGCGCGCCCTTCATCTCTTGGATTGATGGTCGCAGCCAATACGTTGACTTTAAACTCGCCACTCTCCACCAGCGCTTTGCCATAAGCATCAAACAGACTCTTTTTGAATACTCCGACAAACTTTTCTTTCAGCTCATCACTGGCTTCTCTGCGATAACGCCCCATGACCCGCGCGGCAATCCGCTCAAAATCAACCAAATTTTGAAGCGCGCCCTCCATCACCCCATAAAACTTTTGCGGGTTCTCGTAATAAGTCTGCTTTTCTGACTGCAATTTGGTAACCAGCATTTTGGTGCTGTCCTGCACCACACCCATCACTTCCTGCTGCGCGTTGGCCTGCGCCACAACTGCAAACGCCATCATCGCCATGGCTGCAAACATGCGCCCAATATTCTTCACTGTTAACATCATGTTAATTGCCCAACTATTTCTTTGCCTGACTAGTACTAACTAAAATTCACAACTTCATTTTGAATTCAGAGATACAGCGACTTACTTACTGGTTGCAAAGTCACTTATCAGCTTCTCTAAATTAAGCGCCCCCTGCGTACTATAAAAGAAGTCCCCTTCCTTTAGGGCTTCCTCATCTCCACCAATGGAGACATTGATATACTTCTCTCCCAAAAGGCCTGCAGTACTAATAACTGCGACACTATCCGAACTTAGATAGTTCACATCCGCATCAATATCCATTTCCACAACAGCCTTAGACGACTTGGGATCCAGCGAAATACTGTTGACGCGCCCAATCGTGACGCCGGACAAGGACACTTTACCCCGCACTCTCAGCCCGCCCACATCAGTAAATTCCGCATACAATTTGTAGGTATCCTGCGTCGGACTCAGTGACAGCCCACTCACTTCCAGCGCCAATAGGAACAACGCCCCAATGCCGGCGACGATGAACGCCCCTACAGATATCTCCAGCGTACGAATCCGCATATTAAAAGTCTCCAAACATTACGGCGGTCAAAATAAAATCCAATCCAAGCACAGCTAACGATGAATACACGACGGTCTTGGTCGTCGCAGAGCTGATGCCTTCAGAAGTAGGGACCGAATCATACCCCTGAAAAACGGCGATCCAGGTACACACGACGCCGAACACGATGCTCTTGATAATCCCGTTGAGAATGTCGTCGGAGAAGTCCACAGACGCCTGCATGTTGCTCCAGAACGAGCCTTCATAGACGCCCAGCCACTCTACTCCCACCATTTTACCGCCCCAGACGCCCACCACGCTAAATATCATGGCCAACATCGGCATCGCGATAAACCCGGCAAGCAGTCGCGGCGCAATAATCTGCCGCAATGGGTCGACCCCCATCATTTCCAGGCTGGATAATTGCTCAGTCGCCTTCATTAACCCAATTTCAGCAGTCAGCGCAGAGCCGGCGCGTCCTGCAAATAATAACGCGGTCACTACCGGCCCGAGCTCACGCACCAGCGTCAGGGCGATCATCTGGCCAATAGCCTGCTCTGAACCATAGTCCACCAAAATATTGTAGCCCTGAAGGCCAAGCACCATGCCAATGAACAGCCCGCTAACGACAATAATCACCAGCGAGAGAACGCCGACTGAATAAAGTTGCTTGAGCAGTAGCGGCAAGCCTTTCATCCGTGGAGCGCCCAGTAACGACCCCACCAAGAATATTCCCGCCCGACCTAGCGAGCCGAGCGAAAGCAGGGCGTTTCTACCAAGCCTTTGTAGAAAATCCAGCATCCTGGTCTCCTCGTAACAAGTCCTCCGCATAGTCTGTCGCGGGAAAATGGAAAGGCACAGGCCCATCCGGCAAACCATTGAGGAACTGCTTGACGAAAGCATTCCCGCTGGAGCGCAATTCTTGTGGGCTACCCTGCCCCATCACCTTACCGTCTGCGACAATGCAAAGGTGGTCCGTAATGCTCAATGACTCCTGAATATCGTGGGACACAACCACACTGGTCAACCCCAACGCATCATTGAGCAAGCGAATCAGCTGGACAATCACCCCCATAGCAATAGGGTCCTGGCCGGTGAAAGGCTCATCGTACATCACCATTTCAGGGTCCATAGAGATAGCCCGCGCCAAAGCCACGCGACGAGCCATACCGCCAGACAACTCGCTTGGCATCAAATCACGCGCGCCGCGCAGCCCCACTGCGTGCAGCTTCATCAACACCAGGTCACGAATCATTGCTTCCGGTAGCTGAGTGTGAATCCGTAAAGGAAATGCGACATTTTCAAAGACATTGATGTCCGAAAAGAGCGCGCCAGACTGAAACAACATTCCCATACGCTCGCGCAATTCATATAACTCTTTGCGCTTCAGCTTTGGCACATTAAAGCCATTCACCCAAATGTCGCCTTTGTCAGGCTTCAATTGGCCGCCGATCAATTTAAGTAGAGTAGTCTTGCCCGTACCGCTGGGCCCCATGATGGTGGTGACCTTGCCTTTGGGTATATCGATGTCTACGTTATCGTAGATAAGCCTGTCGCCTCTGGCGAAGGTAAGCCCCCTGACTTCCACGTAATTGGAGGGGTTTTGCGTCATCTAAAATCACCTTAATCGCCCAGCCCGCGTAAACGCCCCCTTCCTGGAAGCATTAAGTATCCTAAAAACATAACCTTACGGCGGCTTTAGCGTTTCTGCCAAAAATAGCCTAAACAGCTGCGGAATATATCAGAAGATGTTTTAACTGCCCACATCTTTCCCGGCAAGTTGCAGCAGTCCCCGAGCGTCGTATAATACGCAGGCCTCGCCGAACGCCATTTTTTCGCAATATTGTTTAAGCAAGGCGGCGCAGAAGCATTACCGCGACAAAATATCCGCCACTGTCAACGCCATTAGGAACGCCAGATTAATGAGCCATCACGACCACGAATACATAAAGGCCGCAAGACGCACTATAGAAATGGAGATTCAGGCAGTCCAGGCGCTAAGCAGCCGGATTGACGATGCGTTTGTTAAGGCTTGCGACCTGATGCTGAACTGTAAAGGACGCGTGGTGGTTACCGGGATGGGTAAGTCAGGCCATATAGGTAACAAAATTGCCGCCACCCTCGCGTCCACAGGTACGCCGTCGTTTTTTCTACACCCCGGTGAAGCCAGCCACGGCGACCTCGGCATGGTCACCCCCGATGACGTTGTATTGGCGATATCCAACTCAGGCAACACGGCAGAAATTGTCACCATACTCCCCCTTTTGAAAAGAATGGGAGTTCCATTAATCAGCATGACCGGCAAACCGGACTCTACTCTTTCTGAAATCGCAGAGGCGAATATCGACGCCAGCGTTGCCACAGAGGCCTGCCCTCTTGGACTCGCTCCTACCTCCAGCACCACAGTTTGCCTGGTGCTGGGTGACGCTTTGGCGATAGCGCTGTTAGAAGCACGCGGCTTTACAGCAGAGGACTTTGCATTCTCTCACCCTGGCGGCGCTTTGGGCCGCAGGCTATTGCTGAAAATTTCCGACATCATGCATTCTGGCGACGCCGTCCCGGTCGTTAAAAGTGGAGCATCTTTGAGTGAGTCGCTCCTGCAAATGTCGCAGAAAGGCCTGGGCATGACTTGTATCGTCGACGCAGACGACAAGCTCCTCGGCGTGTTTACTGACGGCGATTTGCGCCGCACACTAGATAAAAACATCGATATTCGGAGCTGCGCCATTGATACGGTTATGACGGCAAACTGCAAGACTGTCACCAAAGACATGCTTGCCGCAGAAGCCCTGGGCTTGATGCAGGAGAAAAAGATCAACGCCCTGCCTGTCGTTAATGCTGACAATAAAGTGATTGGGGCCTTCAATACACAAGACATGCTACGCGCAGGAGTTATTTAATGTCGCCGTCTTTGACCGAACAACAGACCCAAGCCTTACAACAGATTAAACTCTTAGCGCTGGATGTAGACGGCGTTCTGACGGATGGGACCCTATACTTTGGCGAATCTGGCGAGCAGTTCAAACCCTTCTCTATACTTGACGGACTCGGCGTCAAGCTGTTGCAAAAAGCTGGAGTAACCGTCGCCATTATCACCGGCCGCAAGTCCGCCATGGTCGCAAAGAGAGCTGGAGACCTGGGCATTTTAGAGTTACTGCAAGGCCGCGAAGACAAACTTGTCGGGCTCAATGAGATTCGAGAAAAGCTTGGCTTAGAACTGAATGAATGCGCCTATGTCGGCGACGACCTTCCTGATCTGGCGGCCATTCGCAGTTGCGGATTTGGCGTTACTGTGCCTAACAGTCACTGGTTTGTTCGCCAGCACGCCACCTACTGCACCTCAGCCCAGGGCGGCAAAGGCGCGGTCAGAGAGGTGTGCGATATGATTCTGGCGGCGAAAGGCCTGCTCCACACCTCCTTGGAAGCCTACCTGTAACTTCATGACAGAACTGTTCAGACAATACAGCAAATGGCTCTACGCGGCTTTGGCGGCGTTTCTGGTTATTTATCTGGTCGCTTATCAGGACGAAGCAAGCGTCCCCTTCTTTGAGGAAGAACCGCTCCTGAAAGACGAACCTGACGCATTTGTCATCAACGCGGTTTACACCACCTACAACAAAGAGGGCGCACTCACCAGCCGCCTGCAAAGCCAACTGGCGAAGCACTATCCCGATACAGACACCGGCGTACTGACGCGCCCCAATCTGGAGATCTTCCAGCAAGGGGAGAAAAGCTGGCATGTGGAGTCTCTGGAAGGCGAACTGCTGATCAAGCAGGACACCCTGAAACTGCGTGGAGACGTGGAAGTAAATGGAGCCTCCAACGACGGAGCGCCGATTCTTATGCAAACGCAAGCGCTCGACTACAACAACAAGTCACGCTTTATCAGCACCGATCAACCCGTTAAGATAACTTCAAATATCAATCAGTTAACCGCTGTCGGAATGGAGGCGGACATTGATAAAAAGCTTATTGTATTACTTTCTCAGGTAACCGGCGTTTATGCACAACCCAAGTAAACTATTCACCGCGGCGCTGTTATTGGGCCTTATTTTCGCCCCGCTTAGCCATGCATTGGACCTTCTTAACGGCAGTGACGAACCGGTGCGCATCAAAGCGGGACGCTGGGAGAGAGATGGCCAGAAAGGCATCGACACCTATATCGGCAATGTCGTTATTATCCAGGGCAAATCCAGCATCGAGGCGGACAAAGTCATTTTATACACCGACGACAATGGCATCAGCCGCTTCCAGGCGACCGGCAAACCCGCTCACTTAGTGCAGTTTGACCAAGAAAAACAAACTGAAACTCACGCTTACGCAGAAAACATGGACTATGACCGTAGCCAGAGTAAAGTCGTTATGCGTAACCATGCACGCATTCTTCAGGACAACAGCTCAGTGGAAGGCGAAGAAATTATTTATTTCACAGACAAGCGTTTAGTCACGGCAAAGGGAGCCTCATCGGGCAATCAAACCGAGCAGGTTGAAATTATCTATCATCCGCCCAAATCTAATAAACAATGAGCACTCTCACCGCCAGAAATCTGGCCAAGGCCTACAAGAAACGGCCCGTAGTAAAAGATGTGTCCGTTGAAATTCGCAGCGGCGAAATCGTGGGCCTCCTCGGCCCTAACGGCGCTGGGAAGACTACCTGCTTCTACATGGTGGTAGGACTCATCCCCAGCGACAAAGGCAGCGTATTTATTGACGAAACGGAAATCACCGGCCTGCCTATGCACGGGAGAGCGCGCAAGGGCATTGGCTATCTGCCGCAGGAAGCTTCGGTCTTCAGAAAGCTGTCCGTAGAGGACAACATCTACGCCATCCTTGAGACCAGAGCGGATCTGAGCCGCAAGGAGCGTAAGCTTAAGATGGAAGAGCTGCTGCAGGAATTTCACATCACCCATATTCGTAAAAGCCTTGGCATGAGTCTCTCGGGGGGCGAGCGTCGACGCGTGGAAATCGCTCGCGCGCTGGCTACGGAGCCAAAGTTTGTCTTATTGGATGAGCCTTTCGCCGGGGTGGATCCTATTTCCGTCAATGATATCAAGCAGATTATCGAGCATCTCAAAAAGCGCGGCATCGGCGTTTTAATTACAGACCATAATGTGCGCGAGACCTTGGATATTTGTGAACGCGCCTATATTGTCAGTGAAGGATTTATTATCGCAAGCGGCGCCCCAAGTGATATCCTTGCCAACCCAAAGGTTAGAGAGGTCTATCTGGGTGACCAGTTCAAACTTTAGTTTAACCGGCGGCTTCCATCTCAGATGGACCTCAAGGCTCAAGAGCTTAGGATTAAAGCACCTAATAACTATGAAAAACTCACAAGATCTGTGCCTGAATCGGTGGTAAGCATCAGATGGTTATGAAAACTTCATTGCAGTTAAAGCTGGGTCAACAGCTGACCATGACCCCGCAACTGCAACAAGCAATAAAACTTTTGCAGCTTTCAACACTGGATTTACAGCAGGAGATTCAACAAGCGCTTGAGTCCAACCCCATGCTGGAAGTGTCTGAAGAAGACGAATCTCCCAACCACGTTCAGAACGATACGATCAGCGACATGCTCGCCAATAACTCCAGCAAGGAGCGAACGCAAGAGTCGGGCATGGATGAAGGAGGATTCGCCGAAGAGGACAACTGGTCCGATTCCATTCCGAACGACCTCCCCGTCGATACCGCCTGGGATGATGTCTTCCAGAGCGGATCAAGCAGCTACAGCGGCGGCGAAGATGACGAATACGACTTCGAATCCCGCAATAGCAAAGGCGAAACCCTGCAAGACCACCTTCTCTGGCAACTGAACCTTACCCCCATGTCCGACATTGACCGCATGATCGCTGTTGCGATAATTGATGCAGTCAATACTGATGGCTATCTCTCCCTCACTCCAGACGAAATTCATGGCGGACTGCAAACTGAGGGGGAAGAAGAAATTGAGCTGGACGAAGTACGCGCCGTCTTAAAGCGAGTGCAGCAATTCGATCCTCCTGGAGTCGCCACTTGCAACTTGCAGGACTGCCTGCTGAGTCAGTTGAATCAACTGCCTAAAGACACCCCCTGGTTGGGTCAGGCCAAGCTGGTGGTCAGCCACTATATCAATCTGCTTGGCAACCGCGACTACGCCCAGTTGATGCGCCGCAGCCGCCTGAAAGAAGACGATCTGCGGGAAGTTCTCAAACTGATTCAAAGCCTGAACCCAAGACCGGGCGAAGGCATTCAGGAAAGCAATACCGAATACGTGGTTCCTGACGTTATCGTCAAAAAAGCCAACGGCCGCTGGCTGGTTGAGCTGAACCCTGAAATCGCTCCCAAGATTCGTATCAACCCTGGCTATGCAGGTTTGGTGAGACGCGCGGACAACAGCTCAGACAACACTTATTTACGCGACCAGTTACAGGAAGCGCGCTGGTTTATCAAAAGCTTGCAAAGCCGTAATGAAACTCTGTTGAAAGTCGCTTCACAAATCGTCGAACATCAGCAAGGATTCCTTGAGTACGGCGAAGAGGCGATGAAGCCACTGGTGCTGCACGATATTGCGGAGGCGGTGGAGATGCATGAGTCGACGATTTCCCGGGTGACCACCCAGAAATACATGCACACTCCTCGCGGCGTATTTGAGCTGAAGTACTTTTTCTCCAGCCATGTCAGCACAGACACGGGTGGCGAGTGTTCTTCGACCGCTATTAGAGCTATTATCAAGAAGTTAGTCGCGGCGGAATCACCGAAGAAACCATTGAGCGACAGCAAAATTGCTGCGCTGCTTGGCGACCAGGGCATCAACGTCGCCCGTCGCACGATCGCAAAGTACCGGGAGGCGCTTTCCATTCCGCCTTCCAATGAACGTAAGCGATTAATTTAAAAGGAGGAATACAGGCATAAGACTTAAATCAAATAGTCACAAATTGGATGTGCTAGTATTTTTCATGGAAGTGCAAAATTCATAATGCACCGTATATTGGCATTAGGAGCAAAGTATGCAAATGAACATCACCGGACATCAAGTCGAGTTAACTGAAGCACTAAAAGACTACGTTAACAACAAGTTCGACAAGCTCGAACGACACTTCGACAGTATCAGTAATGTCCAAGTTACGCTCTCCATTCAAAAACAGCGTCAGATTGCGGAAGCAACCATGCACATAAGCGGCGCTGACCTGCATGCCAATGCTGAACACGAAGATATGTACGCGTCAATTGACGCACTGGTGGACAAATTAGACCGCCAGATCCTCAAACACAAAGAGAAGCACGTTGATCGGATGCACGGCGCATCCGCCAGATAACAGAACATGGCCCAAACCACACTAACTATTGAGTCAATTATCTCGCCCGCCCTCACACGCTGTGGGGTGTCGGGCTCGAGTAAGAAGCGCGTTCTCGAATATATCGCCAATCTGATTGCGCAACATTTTCCGTTTTTGGACGAGAACGCCATTTTTACCAACCTGATATGCCGTGAAAGACTCGGCAGCACTGGTATCGGCCAGGGTATCGCAATACCTCATTGCCGCCTGGAAAACTGCGACCGCATCATAGGGGCCTTGCTTACACTCAAGGACAAAATCCCTTTTGACGCCATAGACAACGAACCTGTGGACCTGCTGTTCGTTCTGATCGTGCCTCAAGAGGCCACCAGCGAACACTTGGACCTTCTGAGCCAGCTGGCCCAGAAATTCAATGACCGTCGCTTCTGCGAACACCTACGCGACTGTGACAACGACGAAACCCTGTTCAGGAGGGTGCTGGAGAAATAATCCAGCTTCGATGGAAAGAGGAAGACATGAAGCTGATTATCGTAAGTGGTCGTTCAGGCTCCGGAAAAAGTACGGCGCTCCATGTTCTGGAGGACATGGGCTATTACTGCATCGATAACCTGCCTATCGGTCTCCTCTCGCCTCTCACCCAAGAGGTGCTGGACCAGGGGAAAACCCAGAATCAGCAACTCGCCGTCAGCATAGACGCCCGCAATCTTTATAGAGACCTGTCGGATTTCCCGTCAATTTACGCCACTCTGCAGGCGCATAATATCGATGTGGAAATCATCTATCTTGACGCCAATGACGCCACCTTAATCAAACGTTTTCATGCAACGCGTCGCAAGCACCCGCTCAGCAGTAAAAGCACATCACTGAAAGAAGCCATCGCCAAAGAGAAACAGCTGCTGGAGCCGATCGCCACCCTGGCGAACCTCTATATAGACACCAGCGATCTCTCCATTTACCAGTTACGGGATCAGGTTAAGATCAGGGTTATCGGGCATAAAACCCAGGAATTGGCCCTACTCTTCCAGTCTTTCGGCTTCAAGCATGGCGTACCATCGGATTCCGACATGGTATTTGACGTGCGCTGTCTTCCCAATCCTTACTGGGACACCGCGCTGCGCGGCTACAAAGGCACTGATCAGGAAATCATCGAATTCCTAAAGCAGCATCCGGAACCGGAACAGATGCTGCAGCACATTATCAGTTTTCTTGAGACCTGGATTCCGCACTTCCAGAACAGCAACCGCACCTATATGACGATCAGCATCGGCTGCACTGGCGGGCAACACCGCTCCGTCTATATCTGCGAGTGCCTGGGAGAGCATTTCAAGAAAAAATATGATAATGTCCAAGTGCGCCACAAAGAGCTGGCGCAATAAGGTTTTAACAATAAGAAGCCACTGTCGCTTAACAATTAAACCGGCCTGAATCCAACATTCAGGAAACTTCAATCTTTTATACTCATCGCGCCCCATGATCCAGGAACAAGTCACTATTATTAATAAGCTTGGCCTGCACGCCCGAGCGGCGGCCAAATTCGTGTCCACCAGCGGCCGATTCGCCAGTAAGATCAGAGTAGCCAAAGAAGGCCAGGAAGTTGACGGAAAAAGTATAATGGCGGTCATGATGCTCGCCGCCAGCAAAGGAACGCTTCTTACACTGAAAATAGAAGGTCCGGATGAAGAGGAAGCTTTTCACGCCATCAAAGCTCTGATCGAGGACTATTTCGGAGAGGGTGAGTAGCCCTACCGCTTTCGGGGCGCTTCGCCCCATCCCTTCCAGGCATGCCAAACAATACAAACCGCTTGAATAAAGTAAGACAATTCCCTGATTTTCCTTAGACTAATTTTCGTCTTAACTTACACTTTATAGTGGGCTCGCTTATACTGGCGCCACAACGGCGCAGAGCCCGTCTCTGTATTTAATCCGGCAAATTCCTCGCTGCCCGTTGCGGGCCGCCCTAAACGCGGATGTATGTCTATGCCTCAAGCGACCGAAAAAAGCACTGCCAAGGTCCGTATGCGCTCCATTGCGGAAGCGCTGGAAAGCGGTTCTTTGCAGCAGGTCGCGCGCATTCTGAACGGCGGCCTCTCTCCCAGTGACATCGCTCACTTGCTGGAGTCGTCTCCGCCCAATGAGCGGAAGTTACTCTGGCAGTTAGTCGATGACGAACTGGATGGCGAAGTCCTTCAGTACCTGAGCGATGAAATCCGTTCCGACTTCCTGAGTGAGATGAATGCTCAGGATGTTATCGAGATCGCCGAAGACTTCGAAGTCGACGACCTCGCCGACTTGTTACAGCAGTTGCCGGAAGCCGTCATCCAGGAAGTCCTGGAGACCATGGACGCTCAGGATCGCCAACGCCTGGAAGAAGTCCTGGCCTACCCAGAGGACTCCGCCGGCGGCCTGATGAACACGGACATGATCACCGTGCGTCCGGACATTACTGTTGATGTTGTGCTTCGCTATCTGCGCAGCCACAAAAGCCTGCCTAACATGACCGACAGCTTGCTGGTTGTGAACCGAAAAGATGATTTTATCGGCGTACTCCCCGTCACCACTCTGCTGGTGTCCAGCCTCAGTTCCACCGTACGCGAAATCATGCGCACGGACGTAGAGCCAATTCCTGCGACAGTTCCCGATAAAGAAGTCGCCACGCTGTTCGAACGCCACGACTTGGTGTCAGCCCCTGTCGTCAATGACAAAGGCAAACTCGTAGGCCGTATCACTATCGATGACGTGGTTGACGTTATCCGCGAAAACGCCGACCACGAAATCTTGAGCATGGCGGGTCTGGACGAAGAAGAAGATATGTTCGCCCCCATCATGAAGACGGCTAAAAGTCGCGCTGTCTGGCTGGGGATAAACCTGATCACCGCGTTTCTCGCTTCTGCGGTCATTGGTATTTTTGAAGCAACCATTGCAAAAGTAGTCGCCCTGGCCGTGTTGATGCCCATTGTCGCAAGCATGGGCGGCATTGCAGGCAGTCAGGCGCTCACACTGGTAATTAGAGGGATGGCTACGGGCAAGGTCAGCTCAAGCAACATTCGCTGGCTGATGAACCGTGAGTTTCTGGTGGGAGCCTTCAACGGCTTACTCTGGGCTTTCGTGGTGGCGACCGCCGCTATGGTCTGGTTCAACGACGTCACCATTGGCGTTCTGATCGCCTCAGCGATGCTAATCAATCTGACCGTAGCAGCCATCGCCGGCACCGCTTTACCTCTGATACTAAAAACCCTGAAAATAGACCCCGCTCTGGCCGGAGGCGTTATCCTGACAACTGTTACGGATGTGGTGGGGTTCATGTCATTTCTGGGACTCGCCACAATCGCCTACGCCTGACTAGGCGCAAGGCGAATGCCTGTCTATTCTTATCTTACTTGAGCGCTGTGTTACCATTTTAGTTTCCGAGAGTTGATTCGAGCATTTCAATGAACCATTCACATCACGACGACGATTTCGAAGACGATTATTACGACGAAGAGGATCTGCCTCCCAGTAAATCCAGCCGCAAACGGGCGATGGAAGCGCTGCAGCAACTAGGGAAGAGATTGACGGAACTTAAAGCAGACCAACTCAGCCAGCTTTCACTGACTGACCGCCTGCTGGATGCGATCCACACCTATAACAAAATCGGCAGCCATGAAGCCAAACGCCGCCAGCTGCAATTTATCGGCAAGTTGATGCGGGATGTGGACGAGGAGGAGCTTCGCTCATTTCTCGACAAGTTCGACCAGGGCTCCGTACAACAGGCTGCAGAGCATCATCGCCTGGAGCGCTGGCGGGAGTCCCTGATTTCAGAAGGGGATCAAGCGGTGACTGAATTTATGAATCAGTATCCGAACACCGAGGCGCAACACCTGCGTCAGCTGATCCGCGCAGCGCAAAAAGACATTACGGAAAACAAGAATCGCGGCGCCGCCAAAAAGCTGTATCGCTACTTGAAAGAAGTGGTCGACGACGCCTGATTGCAGAGCGCTACTTGAGTCTGCGATGTGCGAGTACGGGCATTCTGGCCCGTACCTCCTGCAGCTCGGCCTTATTCAGTGTGGAGAGAATAACTCCCTCTCCTTCTTCCAGCCCCGCCATAACTTTGCCCCAGGGATCGATAACCATGGAATGCCCGTAGGTGCGTCGGGACTCCGAATGAATTCCCCCCTGATTCGCGGCGGCTATAAACACCTGATTTTCTATCGCCCGGGCCCTCAATAGGGTTTCCCAATGCGCCTCGCCCGTCACATAGGTAAATGCGGAAGGAACCGTCACTAACTCCGCCCCCTGTTCCGCCATCGCCCGGTATAGTTCGGGAAAGCGCAAATCATAGCAAATCGACAGGCCAACCCTGATCCACGGCGTATCAATCACCACCACCTTTTCGCCCGGCTCAAATATGGCGGACTCACGATACGCGCCATAAGCGTCTTTCACATCCACATCAAACAGGTGGATCTTATCGTAACGGGCTACCGTGGCCCCGCTATCGTCGAACACCCAGCAGGCGGAGCGCACGCGCCCATCAATGGGAGCGCCGTCAGGGCGTTGCGCGCAAGGCAATGAGCCGGCAATAATCCAAACCCCGAAACGCTTCGCCAGTCCAGCGATAAATCCTCGTATAGGGCCCTCTGACTCCGCCTCCGCAGCGCCGATATCCAACGAACGCTTGCTTTCGAACAATGCAAAGTTCTCCGGCAGCAACACCAGCTGCGCGCCGCCGCCTGCCGCTTCCGCCACCCAGTGTTCCACTCGGGCCAGGTTCTGCTCTATATCACTGGTGCTGACCAACTGCACTATCGCCAGTGTGAACTCGCTCATCAATCCGCTCTCCTTCTCTGCGAAGCCGAACCGCCGCTGGTGTTATCAAAAATCTGCTGCAGGCTGACTTCAGGGTTTTCCAATGTTCCTTTGATTTTATATGTGGCGCTGGTCATCCGGCTGAGCGGATCGCCCAGTAGCTTGTCGATCAGAAACAATGCGCCTCCCACCTGGGGAGCCCCCACCAAAACCGCCGCCAGCGGCAGGTTTTTCGTTACTGGCAGCACGACCACCATTTGCATATCCAGAGTGTCATCAACCAGGCTGGTCTTGCCGGTAATCTTAAATCCACTGGAAAGAGTCTGGATCGCAAGCGGGCTTTCGAAGTTCATCACGCCCTCCTCAATGCGCGCTTCCCCTTCAATCTGGTCATAGGCCAAGCCTTTACGATATAAATCGGAAAAGTCCAAACGCAAACGCCGGGTAATTGAGTCCGTATTCAAGATGCCGAACACCCGGAAAATATTGGCCGAGTTGGACGCTTCACGGAATACGCCATTACTCATTTTGAAACTGATTTGCCCCGTCACGTCCTTCCACTGAAACTCAGTAGGGCCGCCTTGCCAGACTATGCCTGTATTGAAGCTGTAATCTTCAGCGGTCAATGGGGCTTCTTCCGCCAGATTCTCATAAAAGCGATCGAAGTTAGCGCCTTTCAGATCCCCAGTGAGAATCGAAGTCTGGTGGCCGGTTTGCGGGTCCATCAGCCAACTTAGTCTTGCCGTCACCGTTGCGCCGGCGAGACGCCCAAACATATTGCTGAAAACCACGCCATCTTCCCTCGGCTGTGTCACCCAGGCCCAGCTTCCAAGCTGTTTCCCCCCCAGGCGTAGGTCTTCGATATCCACCTGCGCCAGAGGCACATCCGCAGGCGTCATGCGCTTTTCCACCGCCGTGGCGGCGCTATCAGAGATATACAAACGCCGAAACTTCACAAAGGGCGGCTTGCTGGCATCATCGTGGATAGACAACGTCCCCGTCAGCCTCTCACCGTCATCCAGCGAAATATCGAGCCCACCAGAACGCCGCTGCAGCCGCACATCCACCTGACTGAACCACTCGCCAGCGACCTCCAGCTTCCCAACCTGCATCGACACGCGATTCAGCCAATCCGGCGCACTTGCTGGCGTATCTCCCATATCAGCGCCGAAGAACTCTTGCAGATAAGTACGCCACTCTGACACCGATAACCGCGATAGTTGTCCCGACACATTGACGCCACGCGCCGGCAGCTCCAGCCCTTCGGGAGCGCCATCCCCCGTGACGAACGCCAGCGCGCCCCGGCTGACCGTCTCTTCACTGACTTCAAAACGCGCTTTCAGCAGATCTTTCACTGAGACAGACCAGTTTTCACGACTCCCCTCCGTTTCCCAGTCGCGCACGACTGACAGAGGAAAGCTATCCTGTATCGTCTTGCCGAAAGGGGCCGGAGCCCGTATGTCAGCGCCCAGCAGCTCGCTGTCCAGACGCAGCCTGAAGCGGCTTTTATCAGTGTGATCGAGATCCAAAGCAAGGCGATAGGGTAGCTGGCCAGACAGCGGAACCTTCCGCTCGATCTTGAGCCAATCCAGCAGCGTAGATGTCTCAATTTTACTCGCCAGCTTTAACGCCAGCGTCTTGCGTTGTTCCGACCAGTTTGATGTCGTCACGTCCAGATTCGCAGGCTGTCCGAATATCGCCCCTTGCATGCCTGTCGCCCGAATGCCATCAACGGTGCTGAAGGAAAGGTTACCCCGTAAATCCGTCAACGCCAGGTCATTGCGCTCAGACTGCAAATTCAATCCGGCCGTTTTCAACTTGAGATCGATACGAGGCGCTCCCACCCCGACCGTGTCTAACGTCAAATCCAGCACGCCAGAACTGGCTCCGCTGACAGACCAATCTTCCACAACCGGCGCAGTCACATTAGCGATGGGCGACTTCTTCAACCAATAATCCCAGTCGCTTTTCTGCGGCCGAATATTCGCGCTGATATGGAGCAGCGAGTCAGGCCCATCTCCGCCGTCGCGCTTCACCTTCACCGAGCGAACCCGTGTGCCGGCGATCGTCCCCTCGCCGACAATTGCGCTCAACTCGCCTCCGATAATCGCAAGACGCGCATCAAAATTTTCCAGCTCAGGCCAGCCGTCTGCGTAATGCAAACGCCCGTCTTTCAAATTGAAAAACATCTGCGAGCGATGATTGGTAGCGGTCGCCAAAGGGCCCACCACACCAGAATAGAAATAGCCGCCGGTCGTCACCTGACCGCCTTTTACCGCCTGCCTCAACCAGCGATTAAGCTCCTGCGGAATGATATGTCCCGGCACCAGCAGAGAAGCTACCCGAGCGTCTGCATTCTCAACGCCGATCGCCAGCTCCAGGTTAAGCTCACGGGTTTTGTCATGAGGCAACAGTATGCTGAAAGCGCCGCCTAGTTCCGCTCGCAGTCCATTAATCTCTTTCAGCCGCAGACCGTTTCCGAAAACATAGACATAATCGTCGTTCCCTCGCCATTCAACACGCCCCTCGCCAGTAGTGAATGTCCACCCTGCGTGATACAGCTCTGGAAAGCTCAGCTGCATCTCTGCTCCCTTGAAGATGACCTTGCCGCCATGATTACGCACCTGCAGAAAGCCATCGATACCCGCGCCGCCAGGCGCCCCTCCATGAGCCGCCACCCTGACCTGGTCAAGTTGCGCGAGCACCTCAAACTGCCCGTTCCCATCAAGGTTAAAACCTATGTTGCGCAGCGCGCCCTCCGGCTGGTAACTGGCAAGGCGCCTCGACGCATTTTCAGGCAAAACGCCAGCGGCGACGCACAAACGTCCCCAAAGGCCCAGATTCAAATTATCCATGGCCATCCGGACCGCACCCTCCGCGCCAACATCCACCAAAGCGCGCGCACCGCGCCAGCTGTCACCCGCCCAATCCAGCCCAAGATCATAGGCGGTGACCTTCCAGCCGCCTTGTTCCGTCAGCGCGGCGTTGAATCGCACCCTGATATTCTGCAGAGGAGCCAGGGTGGTTTGCTCATCCGCCCAGGCTAATCGGGGGATATCCAGATCCCCAGTCATATCGATGAGGCGATTGTCTTCCAGCGTCAGCCAAAGAGCCCCTGACGCTTCGATATCCGTAGCCTGTACGCCATGTTCGGAAATCAGATTTAACAGGGGATCCAACGCCTCCCCCCTACGCCAGCTCAGGTAAGCTTCGCCATTCAGCTTCCCCGAGTTAAGCAAGTCATGCGCATAACCGGAAAACAGCCCCAGATCCGCATGATCCTGCGCCCGTAAAATTCGGCCCGAGGCAGCCACGTCATTTTCCTCGACTTGAATTGTCAGCACCGGAATCAACCAACCCGCCACCTGGCTGTCGCGGTAACGCCAGTGCAAACGGATTTCTCGAAACTCCAGCACCGGCGAAGCCATATAATCCGCCAGTCGCCGCCAATCCAAGGCCCCGCCACTATTTGCTTTCTGCTCCAGCCCCGGGAGTCGCCAGCCACCGCTCAGGCTTTGTTCCAGGTTAACGGAGACATCCCCGATCTCTACTCGACTCAAAGCCAGTTTCATCGAGAACAGTGATTTGACCATGTCAGGCTGCACAACGAGGGAATCCAGCGTCATTGCGCTGTCGACTTTATTGGGGTCGGTTAGAGTCACGTTTTTGAGGGTAATGACAGGGTCGAAGCCGTCCCAGCTTCCTTCCAGCGCCTCCATTCTGACTGTTGCACCCAGGGAAGCGGACAGGCGTAATTCAAGATCGTCCTTGAACACAGACACGGCGTCGAAGAAGTTACGCCCGATAGAAAGGTAAGTGGCGACCAGGACCAGCAATGCGATAGCCACATACCATATCCATTGCGTGATCTTGATTAACACGGATTTTATGGTCATGACTGAATCGGGCCGCCGGCAGTATACGTCTATGCTTAATGAGTCGGCGCCAGCGACAAAAACTCAGATTCGCCGCCGGCCGGTAATATCTACGGAAAGTGTGCGCTGCAATCTATTGCAGAACAACATCAAACTGCTCCTGGGTATACATCACCTCCACCTGAAAACGGATACGCTTGCCGATGAAAGTTTCCAGATCAGCGACGCTGTCGGACTGTTCATCCAGCAACAGGTCCACCACAGCTTGCGCCGCTAACACCAGATAACCCTGCGCGTCATAGGTGCGGTTAATACGCAAAATCTCACGAAAGATTTCATAGCATACGGTTTGCGCTGTTTTGACCGTACCGCGGCCGTCACAGGCGGGACAGGGCTCACACAGCATCTGCCCCAGACTTTCGGTGGTGCGCTTGCGAGTCATTTCCACCAACCCCAGCTCGCTCACGCAGCTGATTTTGGTCTTTGCGTGATCACGCTCCAGCATTTTTTCCAACATACGCAACACCTGGCGCTTATGCTCCTCGTCCTCCATATCAATGAAGTCGATGATGATAATGCCGCCCAGGTTTCGTAACCGCAGCTGTCGCGCAATGGCGCGCGCCGCTTCCAAGTTGGTTTTAAAGATGGTTTCTTCAAGATTACGATGACCGACAAACGCCCCCGTATTGACGTCGATGGTCGTCATCGCCTCAGTCTGGTCGATAATCAGGTAGCCGCCAGACTTCAATTGAACCTTGCGACTCAGCGCTTTCTGCAGTTCATCTTCAACGCTGTACAAATCAAAAATCGGCCGCTCGCCGGGATAGTACTCCAGCTTATTGCGAATCTCAGAGACAAACTCATCCACAAATTTCAGCGCCTTATGGAAGCTTTCCCTGGAATCGATGCGTATTTTTTCAGTATAGGGGCGAACAAGATCGCGCAGAGTACGGATGTAGAGCGGCAAGTCTTCATATATCGGCCCGGGAGCTGGCGAAGTTTTGATCTTCTCCCGCAAAGACAACCAAAGCTTTTGCAGGAACAGGATATCGGATTTCAACTCTTCCGAACCGACGCCCTCAGCGGCCGTGCGGATGATAAAGCCGGCGCCATCAGCGGAACTAGCATCTTCCGTGGTCACGCAAAGTTGGATGAGCTCCTTGAGGCGGTCACGCTCAGCGTCGTCTTCTATGCGCTGGGATATTCCGATGTGGTTGTTATCGGGCATATAAACCAGATAACGAGATGGTATTGATAACTGTGTGGTAAGACGCGCGCCCTTGGCTCCGATTGGATCTTTGGTGACTTGCACGACCAGAGACTGACCTTCCCGCAGCAGAGAGCTGATATCGGGATGCTTATTGCCGCCGTTGCGATCTTCTCCGGGGTTCACAGTGGTGACGTCCGAAGCATGAATGAAAGCCGCGCGCTCCAATCCGATATCAATAAACGCCGCTTCCATGCCAGGCAATACTCGGATGACTTTGCCTTTATAGATATTGCCGACAATGCCACGCCGCTGACTTCTTTCGATATAAACTTCCTGCAGCATGCCGTTCTCGACGACAGCGACGCGAGTTTCCACCGGAGTCACGTTGATTAAGATTTCTTCACTCATGCAGTTAGTCCGACCAGATCTTGATTCCGAATTCCTTTAACAGCACGACGGTCTCGCAAAGAGGCAACCCAACAATGGATGAATAGCTGCCTTCCACGCGCTCCACGAAACTCCCGGCCAACCCCTGAATGCCGTATGCGCCCGCTTTGTCGGCTGGCTCACCGGAATCCCAATAGCGCTGAATTTCCTGCTCGGACAACTCTCGAAATCGCACCCGACTCAAAGTCGTCGTCACCTTGCAACCTTCCTCCGCGACCAAGGCCACGGAGGTCAGCACCTCATGCCATGTCCCTGACAGCCTGCGCAGCATGGCCTGTGCGTCTTCAAAATCAACCGGTTTGCCGAGAATATCTCCTCCCGCCACAACCGTGGTATCAGCGCCCAACACCACTATATCCTGTTGATCTTTACGCGCTTCAAATACTGTTTTCGCCTTCTCTCTGGCGAGGCGCTCCACATAATCCGCCGCTGCTTCAGAAGGCAGAACGCTTTCATCAATATCCGCACTGGCGATAGAAAACTCACACCCCAGCCCGGCGATCATTTCACGCCGACGCGGAGATCCCGACGCCAGCACAAGCCGCCGCCAACCAGGGTTACCGTCAAACATTTTCCAGTTTTTCCATTAGTAGCGAAAACAGCGGCCACAGCAGCGCAGAACTCAGAGCGCCCAATAAATACGCCATATCCGTCGCGGGCTGGGCGAGCATGCCATTAATCCAGCGAAACAGCATCAGCACAATGCCGACGATGATGAACACAACAAAAGACTGTTGAATCAAGGGGAACATTTGCAGTCGTTGCAACATCTTCAGCACCAGATAAGCCTGTAGCGCCAACGCCAGGGCATGCACTCCCAGCGTGCTTCCCATCAAGACATCCCACAACAGCCCCACACACCATCCGACCAGAATGCCGCAGGCGCCAGGATGCTTCAACGTCCAGTAAAACATCACCATGCATATGGACTCAGGCCTAAAATAAGCAGCGTAACCACCCAGGGGAATCAGGCTGACGCAAAACGCCAGGAACAGGGTGAATACGAACAAGACTGGGCGAAACTCATCTCTGGGCATAGGGCCTACTGAGTTTCTTCAGGCGAAGGTTCGTCGGAAACCCTGTCTCCCACCTCCGACGATTTCTTCTTGAATACTAACAAAACGTGTCTGCTGCGGTTTAATTCGGATAACGGGTGCGCTTCGATTCGCGCAAAGGGTTCGCCCGGGTCATGCACCACCGCAGTCACTTTCGCAACGGGGTAGCCTGCCGGGAATTTTCCGCCCAAACCGGAACTCACCAACAAGTCGCCAGCCACAATATCAGCTGTATCGGGAACGTTTATCAGTTGTAGCCGATCCAATACGCCGGAGCCGACGAGAATGCCGCGCACGCCGTTGCGATTAACCTGAATCGGCACGGCATGATTGCTATCGGAAATCAGAAGAACACGGGAGGTCAACGGCGATACTTGCGTCACCTGCCCCATTAACCCCTGCGAATCGAGCATAGGCTGCCCAACATAAACGCCATCGTCAGAACCTTTGTTGACGACCACCTCATGCATGTAAGGATCAGGGTTGATGCCGATGATCTCAGACACCAGCACAGAATCATCCACCACAGACGAAGCATTCAGCAATTCACGCAGACGATTAACTTCCGCAGTCAAAGACGCAAGACGCTGCGACTTTGCCTCAAGTATCAAAAGCCTGTTGCGCAGCGCGTCATTTTCCTGCTGTAAATCGCGGCGCGATTTAACCGCATCTTCAGTCCAGTCGACCACGTCGGAAGGAGCGCTGACAACCCATTGCACGGGGGCGACGAGAGTCGCCAGCGTTTCGCGTAACGAAGATAAGAGATTGAGGTGATAATCCGCAAATCCGATGGCGATGGAGAGCACAGCCACCAATATCATTCGTGCGCCTAAAAATGGGCCTTCAACGAAGATATTTTTAATGTCGCAATCTCCCCAACAGTCCGGAAAGGAATTTATCTACAAACACAGAAAGCTACCATAAAACATGGCGAAAACAAGTGGTCAACTCCGTTAAAGAGTTGTTATTCCATAAAGAATAGACCACTGCCGCGTTTGTCGATAACTTCCAGCGCACGACCGCCGCCCCTTGCGACACAGGTAAGCGGATCGTCAGCAACGATCACCGGCAAGCCGGTTTCTTCTGTCAGCAAACTGTCCAGGCCACGCAATAATGCGCCGCCGCCAGTCAATACAATGCCTCTCTCAGCGATATCGGACGCCAGTTCAGGCGGCGACTGCTCCAAGGCGCTCTTAACCGCCTGAACGATGGTCGCCAGGGCTTCCTGCAGCGCTTCAAGGATTTCTTCGCTGTTCAAGGTAAAACTACGGGGAACCCCTTCTGCGAGGTTGCGGCCGCGCACGTCGATTTCACGCAGCTCCAGACCTTCGTATGCGCAGCCGATTTCCTGCTTGATCCGCTCTGCGGTGGCGTCGCCAATCAAACTACCGTAATTGCGACGCACATAAGCGGTAATCGCCTCGTCAAATTTGTCTCCGCCCACTCTTACCGAGTCGGCGTACACAATACCGTTCAGTGAGATAATAGCGATTTCAGTGGTTCCGCCACCGATATCCACCACCATGGAGCCGTTCGCCTCTTCAACAGGCAGGCCTGCGCCAATCGCCGCAGCCATAGGCTCTTCAATCAAAAATACTTCTCTGGCGCCCGCGCCAAGGGCGGACTCTCGAATTGCTTTACGCTCAACCTGGGTAGACCGACTGGGAATACAAACCAGTACGCGAGGACTGGGGGTAATGAAACTGTTTTCATGCACTTTGTGGATGAAGTGCTGGAGCATCTTTTCAGTAACGTGAAAATCGGCGATGACGCCGTCTTTCAATGGTCGGATCGCGGTAATGTTGCCCGGCGTCCGTCCCAGCATCCTCTTCGCTTCGGCGCCTACCGCCGCAACGCTTTTCTGTGCGCCCTGGTTACGAATTGCGACCACAGAGGGCTCATTGAGCACAATTCCTCTTCCACGAACATAAATCAGTGTATTGGCGGTCCCCAGATCGATCGAAAGATCGCTGGAAAACAAACCACGTAATCGTTTAAACATTGAACGTTTGAATCCGTATTCTTTTTAGGGTTAGGCATGCTGCGGCAACTTTAACAGTGGCGAAGGGTCAGGGCAAGAATCATTTAGCCCCGCCCGGGCCTAGCCGCAAGCCATTAAAAAATTGTCATCAGAAAGGCCTGTTTTAGGGCGTTTTACAGGGAAAAAATCGCCAATTCATTTACAGACTGTACGCAAACCCTCTTATAATAGCCCTCTTTAGTTTCTGGTGCGATCAGGAGCGCTGCAATGGCGTTCGCCAGCCCGGATTCAACATCGAATTATCGGATCAGGTCCGAATCAAGCCAACCGCAACGCCCAGCAGGAGAATAATGTGACTATCCAGTCGAAACAGTTGGAGACCATCGCCAAGCTAGCGAGATTGGAAACGCCCGGCGACCAAGTGGCGAAACTGACCCGCGATCTGGGACAGATTCTGGACTTTGTCGAACAGATGCAGAAAGTGGACACCAGCGCTGTAGAGCCTCTGTCCAATCCGCTGGAAATGACTCAGCGACTGCGTAAAGACGAAGTAACGGAAAGCAATCAGCGTGAAAAGTTTCAGGCCATCGCGCCAGCCACCGAAAATGGCTTGTATCTGGTTCCCAAAGTCATCGATTAAAACGACTGGAACGCCCGCCTCCCAAAGAACTTATTGCGAACGCCGTGCCGGCTATAGAAAAGTAAGAGATACGCATGTTGCCACATACTATTAGCGAGATCATAAGCGGACTCCGGGATAAGCAGTTTTCATCCCGTGAAATCACCCAGGATTACCTGACCAGAATCAAACGCCTCAATCCAGAATTGAATTGCTTCATCACCATTACTGAAGATCTGGCTCTCTCTCAGGCGGAACAAGCCGACGCTCGCCGCAATGCAGGAGAAGCCTCTATTCTGAATGGCGTACCTCTCGCGCACAAAGACGTCTTCTGCACAGAAGGCGTGACGACGACATGCGGCTCCAGAATGCTGGAAAAGTTTGTTCCGCCTTACGAGTCCACCGTCACCCGCAAGTTTATGGAGGCAGGCGCTGTCACATTGGGCAAGACCAACATGGACGAGTTCGCCATGGGCTCATCCAATGAGAACAGCTACTTTGGCCCGGTACGTAACCCTTGGGACACCGAGCGAGCCCCCGGCGGCTCTTCAGGCGGCTCCGCCGCAGCGGTTGCGGCCGGACTTTGCGCAGCGGCGACCGGTACAGACACAGGCGGATCGATTCGTCAGCCTGCCGCATTTTGCGGCCTGACCGGACTCAAGCCAACTTACGGACGCGTATCTCGTCTAGGCATGGTGGCTTTCGCATCAAGTCTGGACCAGGGCGGTCCTTTCGCCCGCACGGCGGAAGATGCGGCGCTGCTAATGAACGTCATGGCCGGACACGACCCCATGGACTCCACCAGCGCCCTGAACCCCACTGAAGACTATACTTCAGCGCTGGCGCAACCGCTGACTGGCGTCACTATCGGCTTGCCAAAAGAATACTTCAGCAGCCAGCTCAATGCCGAGCTCGAAAAAGCGCTGCAGGAAGCAATAAAAGTGTATGAGTCGCTGGGCGCTTCCTTTAAAGAGGTCTCCCTCCCCCATACAGAGCTGTCCGTACCCGCTTACTACGTTATCGCCCCCGCAGAGTGCTCGACCAACCTGTCGCGCTTCGACGGCGTTCGCTACGGCCATCGCTGCGATAACCCCAAAGATCTCGAAGACCTGTATCAACGTTCTCGATCCGAAGGTTTCGGGGACGAAGTAAAGCGCCGCATTTTAATCGGAACCTATGCACTGTCTGCAGGCTACTACGACGCCTATTATCGACAGGCGCAAAAAATCCGCCGCCTGATCAAAAACGATTTCGTGTCCGCGCTGAACGAAGTCGACGCGCTGTTATGCCCAACCACACCCGATGTCGCCTTCAAACTGGGCGAGAAAACGTCAGACCCAGTACAGATGTATCTTGAGGACATCTTTACTATCCCCGCCAGCTTGGCTGGTCTGCCTGCGCTTGGATTGCCTTGCGGCTTCAAGGGCGGTCTGCCCGTTGGGATGCAGTTGATCGGCAACTACTTTACTGAAGCCCGGTTATTGAACCTGGGACATCAATATCAGTTGAACACTGACTGGCATAAACGCAGTCCGGCCCTGGGCGAATAAGCCCACCCGCACTACATAAAGATTACGCAACCATTAGCGAAGAGGTCATATCATGGAATGGGAAGCGGTTATCGGGCTGGAAGTTCATGTTCAGCTCGCCACCAAATCCAAAATATTCTCCGGCGCAGCCACCACCTTTGGCGCAGAGCCAAACACTCAGGCTTGCGCTGTAGATCTGGCCATGCCTGGCATGTTGCCAGTCATGAACGAAGAAGCAGTGCGTATGGCAGTGATGTTCGGCCTGGCCATCGGCGCCGAAATCAACACACGCTCGGTCTTCGATCGCAAAAACTATTTCTACCCTGACCTGCCCAAGGGTTATCAAATCAGCCAGCTGGATCACCCTACCGTCAAGCAAGGCAAACTGGACATCCAGCTTGAAAATGGCGAGAAGAAGACAATTAGTATCACTCGCGCCCACCTGGAAGAAGACGCCGGAAAAAGTCTGCATGAAGATTTTCATGGCATGACCGGCATCGACTTGAACCGCGCCGGTACGCCTCTGCTGGAAATTGTGTCCGAGCCGGAACTGCGCAGCGCCAAAGAAGCCGTCGCGTACTTGAAGAAGCTGCACTCTATCGTTACCTACCTGGGCATCTCCGACGGCGACATGTCCCAAGGGTCCATGCGCTGCGACTGCAACGTTTCCGTTCGCCCGAAAGGTCAGAAAGAGTTTGGCGTTCGCACCGAAATCAAAAACGTCAACTCCTTCCGTTTTGTCGAAAAGGCTATTCAAGGTGAAATTGAAAGGCAAATCGACTTAATAGAAGGCGGCCTTAAAGTCGAGCAAGAAACACGTCTATATGACGCCGACGATGACGACACCCGCTCCATGCGCAGCAAGGAATTCGCCAACGATTACCGCTATTTCCCAGACCCAGATCTGCTGCCCATAGAAATAGACGAAGCCTATATAGAAGCTGTCCGTGACACCCTCCCAGAGCTACCAGAACAAAAGCTGGCCCGCTTCTGTTCAGAGTACGGTTTGTCTGACTACGACGCAGGCGTACTGGCCAGCTCCCGCGCGCAAGCAGACTACTTTGAAGTCGCAACAAGAATCGTCGGCGACGCCAAACTGACAGCCAACTGGGTGATGGGAGAACTGGCCAAACGCCTGAACCAGAATTCTCTGGATATATCTCAATCTCCCGTCCCGGCTGAAGGGCTTGGCAAGCTGCTGCTGCGCTTGAAAGACAACACTATCAACGGCAAAGCCGCCAAGGATGTGCTCGAGGCCATGTGGAATGGCGAAGGTGAGGCTGATGAGATTATTGAGAAGAAAGGCCTAAAGCAAGTTTCCGACACGGGCGCCATTGAAGCTATTGTTGATGAGGTCCTGGCGAATAACGCGGCTCAAGTCGAACAATATAAAGCCGCAGATGAAGCTAAACGCGGAAAATTGATCAGCTTCCTTGTCGGTCAGGCCATAAAAGCCTCCAAAGGCAAGGCCAACCCACAGCAAGTGAAGGCAATACTCGCCCAAAAGCTGAGCTAAACCCCAAAAAAGAGCCCTAAACGGGCTCTTTTTCATACTGGCTGCATCCGCAAGTTATACTGGACGCCCCCACAAGTCATACTCGTCCGCATCCTCTATCTCCACCGTAACCAGATCGCCCGGCTTCAGATGAGTTTGGTTGTCTAAAAACACTTGTCCGTCAATTTCCGGCGCATCCGCTTTGGAACGACAAACCGCTCCTTCTTCCACCACCTCATCCACGATCACGTCCATACGCTTGCCGATTTTCGCTTGCAGACGACTGGCGCTAATACGCTGCTGAACTTCCATAAAACGCTCCCAGCGCTCTTGTTTGACAGCCTCTTCAACAGGATCAGGCAGCTCATTCGCCGTGGCGCCTTCCACAGGAGAGTATTTGAAGCACCCGACACGATCCAACTGCGCCTCCTCAAGAAAGTCGAGCAGTGTCTGAAAGTCTTCTTCGGTTTCTCCGGGAAAGCCGACAATAAAGGTGGAACGCAGAGTGATATCCGGACACTGCTCACGCCATTTGCCAATTCTGTGCAGCACCTTCTCTGCATGGGCTGGACGACGCATATTTTTCAACACGGCCGGAGAGGCATGCTGAAAAGGAATATCCAGATAAGGAAGAATTTTGCCTTCCGCCATCATCGGAATAACGTCATCGACATGAGGGTAAGGGTAAACGTAGTGCAACCGCACCCAAACTCCCATACGCCCAAGCTCATCACAAAGCTCTTTCATACGCGTCTTGACCGGACGCCCTTCCCAGAAGCCGGTACGGTATTTGGTGTCCACCCCGTAAGCACTGGTGTCCTGAGAGATCACCAACAACTCTTTGACGCCGTTTTTCACTAGACGTTGCGCCTCGCCCAGCACATCACCGATAGGACGGCTCACCAAATCACCGCGGAAGGACGGAATTATGCAAAACGTACAACGGTGGTTACAGCCTTCAGATATCTTCAGATAGGCATAATGCTTGGGCGTGAGCTTAACCCCAGTATCGGGCACAAGGTTGAGGAAGGGGTTGTATTCAGGCTTCGGAGCCACTTGATGCACTTGGTTCATCACTTCCGAATAAGCGTGCGGGCCACTTACCGCCAGCACCTTTGGATGCACTTCGCGGATCACATCTTCTTTGGCGCCAAGACATCCAGTCACGATAACTTTGCCGTTCTCACGCAACGCTTCGCCAATGGCGTCCAGAGACTCTTGCACAGCACTGTCGATGAAGCCGCAGGTGTTCACCAAAACGACATCCGCATCCTCATAGCTGGCCGATATCTCGTACCCCTCCGTACGCAGTTGCGTCAGAATGCGCTCCGAGTCTACTGTGTTTTTGGGGCAGCCAAGGCTGACGAAACCCACTTTGCCGCTAGAAGAGGACATCTACCATCACCTGTCTATTCAGAAAAAGGCCGCCATTCTACCTAAGCTCAGCTCGAGAAAATAGATCAAATATCGCTCAAACTTCAACCAGCAACAAAGATTACACTCCGTAACAAAATACCCACATTGTTACAAAAAAATCGTGCTCTCTATGCCAAAAAGATTAATTTTAAATCAAATTCAATTTGGTACACTTAGCCTTCCATGTTGAATGTTAGTATCATTACTTAACCGACTATGATTCAAAGCAGTCCAACCGTCATGCAAAGAAATCTGAGGCATCATCTGCGCATTCCAACGGATTTCGTCGCTCATATCACCACACGCGACCAACGGGAATGCGACGCGGCCATCCACAACATTTCCAGAACGGGCCTCATGCTTGAGTGCGACCGCTGCATTCTGGAGACGTTGACGCCAAACGCCTTAAACTTCGCACCATTACGGCCAGTCTGCATCAATATTCGCTTCACTCTGCCTCTGGGCAAGAAAGATGTTGTTGAAGTAGAGACAGAGATGCTGGTCATTTACACTCGTCGACTGGCTCGCAACGCATTCCACGTAGGCTTACAATTCAAAGAATTGACGCCAGAGCAAACCCACCAACTTGAGCAGTATATCGCCGAGAATAAGCTGCGTTAGAAAATCGCCGCCGGATTTTCCAGGTTTTCATCTTAAGCTTTCTATTTGCGGCCTACGGCCCAAACAGGATGGAACCCCGAAAAGTTCGCCAAAAACAGCTGGCTATACGCAGCGCCGCTTACTTGAGTGAATCAGAAGCTACTAAAAGGCCATAGAAAACTATATCGTCAGAATAAACTCTTCTAAAAGCCATTCTTCTTATAATCACCAAGTGTTTGGTATAGTAGATGTAGCTTTATAACCCAATCATCCTCGGACATCAGCCTTACCGGAGACCCCTTACTAAGGAGTGCAGTTGAAAAAATGACTGATTACAACCTCACCCATCTAAAACAGCTGGAAGCTGAAAGTATCCATATAATCAGAGAAGTCGCCGCCGAGTTCGAGCGCCCCGTCATGCTCTACTCCATCGGAAAAGACTCTTCGGTGATGCTGCATTTGGCCCGCAAAGCCTTCTTTCCCGGCAAACCGCCCTTTCCTTTGATGCACGTGGACACGACCTGGAAGTTCAAGGATATGATCACTTTCCGTGATCAGCAGGCGGCGAAATTTGGACTGGACTTAATCGTCCACATAAATGAAGAAGGCGTACGCCAGGGCATCGGCCCTTTTTCTCACGGCAGCGCCAAGCATACCGATGTCATGAAGACCGAGTCTTTGAAACAGGCTCTCAATAAATATAAGTTTGATGCAGCCTTCGGCGGCGCCCGTCGCGACGAGGAGAAATCCCGCGCGAAAGAGCGCGTCTACTCTTTCCGTGACTCCAACCACCGCTGGGACCCGAAAAATCAGCGCCCGGAGCTGTGGAACCTGTACAACGGAAAGATCAATAAAGGCGAAAGCATCCGGGTGTTTCCTTTGTCCAACTGGACAGAGCTGGACATCTGGCAATACATCTATCTGGAGAATATTGAGCTCGTCCCTCTTTACTTCTCCGCCAAGCGCCCAGTTGTCGAGCGCGACGGCACGATGATTATGGTGGACGATGACCGCATGCCTTTAAAGCCGGGCGAAACCCCGATGATGAAAGACGTGCGCTTCCGTACTCTGGGCTGCTACCCGCTGACTGGAGCTATCGAATCTACGGCGACCACATTGCCGGAAATTATTCAGGAAATGCTGCTAACCACCAGCTCTGAACGTCAAGGTCGCGTTATCGACCACGACCAGGCTGGCTCGATGGAGCAAAAGAAACGCGAAGGTTACTTCTGATCCATTTGGAGAAGAAGCGCCTTCAGGGAAGCATTCATTTAGCAGAATTTAATTGAGTACGGTCCATGTCACATCAATCAAACCTAATCAGCGAAGACATTCTCGAATATCTGAAGCAGCACGAACACAAAGAGCTGCTTCGTCTTTTAACCTGCGGCAGCGTTGACGACGGCAAAAGCACCCTGATCGGTCGATTGCTGCACGACTCCAAGATGATCTATGAAGATCAACTTGAAGCCATCAAAAAAGACAGCGCTAAATCCGGCAATGCGGGTGAAAAGCTCGATTTATCCCTGCTGGTGGACGGACTTCAGGCGGAGCGTGAGCAAGGCATCACGATCGACGTCGCCTATCGCTATTTCTCCACCGCCAAGAGAAAGTTCATCATCGCCGACACCCCTGGCCATGAGCAATACACGCGCAATATGGCCACCGGCGCATCCACTGCGCAACTGGCCATCATTCTGATCGACGCACGTCACGGCGTACTGAAACAGACCAAGCGCCACACCTTCATCGCTTCACTGCTGGGCATTCAGCACATTCTGGTGGCGGTGAACAAAATGGACTTGGTGGACTACAGCGAGGAGCGTTACGAAGAGATCAAGCAGGAGTATCTGAGTTTCGCTAAGGGCCTGACTCTACACGACCTGAAATTCGTGCCGATTTCAGCGCTGGATGGCGACAACGTGGTCTCCAACTCACCGGCGATGCCCTGGTACAAAGACAAGCCGCTGATGGAAATCCTGGAGACAGTGGAAATCTCCCGCGACAAGAATCTGTCCGATTTCCGCATGCCCGTGCAGTACGTCAATCGTCCGAACCTGGACTTCCGCGGTTACAGCGGAACCGTGTCCTCGGGGATTATCCGCAAGGGCGATCCAGTCATGGCGCTGCCTTCCCGCAAAACCAGTACGGTCAAGTCCATCGTCACCTTCGAGGGTGAACAGGAAGAAGCATTCTCTGACCAGGCCGTGACGCTGACATTAGCCGACGAGATCGATATCAGCCGCGGCGACGTACTGGTTCGCCCAGACAATGTTCCCTGCGTATCCAACCGGATGCGGGCGCATATCGTCTGGATGAGCGAAGCGCCTTTGCTGCCGGGTCGTCAATACTACATCAAGCAAGCTACGCATCTGGCGACTGGCTCCGTTAGCCGCATTCATCATCAGATCGACGTGAATACGCTGGAGAAGAGCGAAACCGATACGCTGCAGTTAAATGAAATCGGCTCCTGTGAAGTCACGCTCAACCAGCCTCTGGTGTTTGACCCCTATTCACGCAACCGCACCACCGGCGCGTTTATCATCGTTGACCGATTGACTAACGTGACTATCGGCGCAGGCATGATTGAAAGCGCTGTAGACGATGCAGACATCGCTGCTTTCGCCCCCATTACTGACGCAGAACGTGAAGCCCGTAACGGCCACAAGCCTGGCCTGATTAAAGTCGAAGGCGAATTGGCGGATAAACTGGCTTACGCACTGGAACGCAACCTGTTTGAACGCGGTAAGTCGGTAGTGGTTGTAGAGGAAACTCTGGCTGAAGCCACATTAACCGCTCTGCTGAAAGCCGGTCTGCTGGTCATCGCCACCCAAGGCGTTGAGTCATACGAAGGCGAAGTCGCCGCGACGGTAAGCGCAGCAGATGAGAAAGAGCTTTCAACACAGGTTAACCGTGTCATCGGTGAGCTGGTGGAAAAGCACTACTTCGTGTAAGGCTTTCTTAGTCTATTCAAAGGCTCCAGGGTGACTTTCGCTCTGGAGCCTTTTTTATTTCCCGTTACTTCAATGCCTGCAAGCATTCGCCCAAAGCGCTAACCGCGCGATTCGCACATTCTATCGTAGCGTTATTACCCATTAGCCCAATACGCCAGATTTTCCCTTGCAGCGGCCCAAGCCCAGCGCCAATCTCCATGCTGTAATCCGTCAGCAGCTTAGCGCGCACCGCCGCTTCATCAACACCTTTCGGCACTTTAATCGCATTCAGCATCGGCAGACGGTAAGGCTCTTCCACCAGGAAGGATAGCCCCAGCGACTCCACGCCTCTCACCAAGGCCTCATGCGCAGCTTTATGCCTCGCCCAGCGATTCTCCAGCCCTTCGTCCAGGACCAGGCGCAGCGCCTCATGAATAGCGTACAGAGTATTGACCGGCGCGGTGTGGTGATACGCCCGCTGCCCGCCTTCAGCCCAGTAAGCCATCACCAGGCTCATATCCAGAAACCAGCTCTGCACGGGCTTGGCGCGGGAGCGAATGCGCTCCGCCGCCGCTTCACTGAATGACACTGGCGCAATGCCTGGCACCGCAGAAAGACACTTTTGCGCACCACTGTATATCGCGTCGGCTTTCCAGCCGTCTACATCCACCTCTATACCACACCAGGAAGTAACCATATCGACGACGGACAACACGCCATGCTCATGCGCAAGACGACACAAGGCCTCAGCATCGGAACGAGCGCCAGTGGACGTTTCCGCATGCACAAACGCCAGTAGCCGCGCATTGGGGTGCTCGTTCAAGACCTCCTCAATACGCTGCGGATCAACTGGGCTACCCCACTCAAATTCAACAACAATCGGTACGCCCCCTGCACGAACGACGTTTTCCACCATACGTTTGCCGAACACGCCATTGATCGCGACAATCGCCTGATCCCCCGGCTCCAGCAAATTAACCAAGCAGGTTTCCATGCCAGCAGAGCCAGGCGCCGAAACAGGCATCGTCAGTCTATTCTGCGTCTTGAATGTCGCCTGCAGCATCTGCTTGATCTGATCCATCATCTTGATAAAAACAGGGTCCAGATGACCGATGGTCGGTTGTGACATCGCCGCAAGCACGCTGGCGGGCGTGTTCGAAGGCCCGGGCCCCAGCAGTAACCGGTTGGGAATAGTAAAGCCTGTACTCATGCTTGGTTCCTTGAATCATTGTTATGGATAAAGGAAGTCTACAAGACAACGCAACATATCTCACGGTTGCTGAGTAAAACTCAGAATGCCCGCACAGCAGCCTTGCACTCTTTACTGGGGCGATTACAATCCGCCTTTAACTAGGGCACGGCTTCGTCCGGCGTCTCCCCGCACACTCAGGCTCGATTAAGGCTTACCTACTATGGCGATCAGCGAACTCAGCATTCAGGTACTGGAAAAATTCTCCGAAGACGACGCCAGCCAGACCCGAATTCCGCAACAACTGCCCAAGACAGGCACGGACAATGAGGCCGTTTTTCATACTTTACGTCGATTGTTCGCAGCCAAAACCGGTAAGGCTTTTGGCCGCATCAATCTTCACGCCGAGGGTCAAAGTTTCGGTCCCAGGCTAAAAGATTGGTACGAAGGGAAAATGTCTTTCCAACAGTTAACCGAAAAAGGCCTGGCCGATTTCAAAGAAAAACTGGACGTCATCCCCCTCACCACACAGAGCTATTTATTGTGGATTCACGACCAGCAGGGCGACGCCCGCACCCTTTATATTTTTGTCCTGGAAAGCAGCGTCACCAATGTCGTCACCAACGAATTGCAAATTGAGCCCATTGAGCATCTGGACCCGCAAGCCATCACTTTCGCCCTGCGTATCGAGCTAGACCCACTTTTCGCCAGCAATCAGCCTGATTGCGCCACCGTCTATCTACAACGCAACCTGCGCAAGATAGGCGAAGCGGGCTGCCATAGTTTTGGTTTCGCTACCCACGTGGACACCGTCAAAGAAACTGAAGTGGTGTTGAGTGGCCTGGAGCGCTTTGCGGAATCGCTGGACCCGAAAAGCGCAGCCAAGCTGAAGAAAAAGGCGGTTGAGTTCTGCTCAGATCAAGAAAAGCTGGGGGAAGCGGTACAAATTGAAGAGCTGTCTATCGCCATTGATGAGCAAAACCCCGATAAGTTCGCCCACTTTATGCGTGAAGCCATACCAGAAGCTCCAGCGGCGCTGCGCCCTGACAGCCGCAAGCTAAAACAGCTCGTCCGCTTTGCAGGCAGAGGCTCCGGCATGAGCTTGTCATTCTCTTCCGAAGCAATCAATGAAAGCATTATTTACGACAGCGAGAAAGACGCCCTCATTATCATGGAGATTCCCAAGTCTTTGAAAGCGCAGTTAAAACGCTATTTGAGCCCGCAAGACGAGCAAGAACAGAATCAGGACGACAACGGCGAATAAACTGGGGGCTGATACACAAGCTTAAGAAGATAGCGGCAGCGCCGGGAATACGGCGCCGCCATCAGAGCTAGCGATCCGTTTTCACTGGGGGACGGGGAAAACTGGCCACAGTCCCTCCTGACTTACCGGTGGAGATCTTTGCAGTTCCCTGCTGCTCCACTTCGTCAATACGGATAATGGACGTCATAGGAATGAAAGAGCGGCTTACCCCTGCAAACTCCCCTTTGAGCTTCTCTTCCGCAGGATCGACCAATAGCTGGGAGCGCTCACCGAACAACCAGTTCTCCACCTCAATAAACCCATACAGCTCACTGGAATAGACTTTACTCGCGTACAGCTCGAATACCTCATCCTGATTAAAGTAAACGACCCGAAAAACTTTTTTACTCGTCTTATTCGACATAAACACACCTGTAAATTCAATCGCTCAACTATCCGTATCGCCCTCGTAAGCCTTGAGAACAAAGGGGAAACGCTGAAAACCGGCTCAATCATATCACAGCCGCCACCGGGCTCTGGAGCCCATACTGCTAACTTTTTGAACGCCCCCCTACACTAGAGCCCGCCTAAAACGTATAATACGCGGTCCCAATTTTTAAGTTCGCAGATTCTTCGGGTGGTTTTGAATGGCGCAAAAACTCTTTATAAAAACCTATGGCTGTCAGATGAACGAGTATGACTCCTCGCGCATGGCTGACTTATTAGGTGAGAGTCATAGCGTTGAGCTCACCGACAACCCCGATGAGGCGGACATTTTACTGCTGAACACCTGTTCTATCCGGGAAAAAGCTCAGGAGAAAGTGTTTCATCAGTTAGGCCGCTGGAGAACACTTAAAGAAAAGAATCCTAATCTGCTGATTGGCGTCGGCGGCTGCGTCGCCAGCCAGGAAGGCGACGCTATTCGCGACCGCGCGCCTTACGTGGATATGGTGTTTGGCCCGCAGACCCTGCATCGTCTGCCGGAAATGGTCAACTCCGTCGCCCATCAAAAGATCCCGATGGTGGACGTCACATTCCCCGAGATTGAAAAGTTCGACCGCCTGCCCATGCCCAGCAGCGAAGGCGCCAGCGCCTTCGTCTCCATCATGGAAGGCTGCAGCAAATACTGCACATTCTGCGTAGTGCCCTACACTCGCGGCGAAGAAGTCAGCCGCCCTGTGGACGATGTCATCGCAGAGATCGCGCATCTAGCCGGACAAGGCGTGCGTGAAGTCAACCTGCTCGGCCAGAACGTCAACGCATACCGAGGACTGACCCACGACGGCGATTACATGGATTTAGCTGAGCTGATCACTTATGTCGCCTCAATCGACGGCATTGATCGCATCCGCTACACCACTTCGCACCCAGTCGAATTTTCCGACTCACTTATCGAAGTTTACGCCAGCGTTCCCAAGCTGGTCAGCCACCTGCACTTACCCGTGCAAAGCGGCTCCGACCGTATACTGAACCTGATGAAGCGCGGCCACACTGTGGCGGAGTACACAGACAAACTGCGTCGCCTGCAAGAGATTCGTCCTGACATCAGCCTCTCCTCTGACTTCATTGTTGGCTTTCCAGGGGAAACTGACGCGGATTTCGAGGAAACCATGAATCTGATCAATGAGATAGGCTTTGACCACTCATTCAGCTTCGTTTACAGCGCTCGCCCGGGCACTCCCGCCGCGAATCTGGAGGACAACGTCTCCGAAGAGGCCAAGAAGCAGCGTCTGGCGATTCTGCAACAGCGCATCTTGCAGTTCGCACAGGACATCAGCCGCAAAATGGTCGGCTCCACCCAGCGTATTTTGGTGACTGGCGTATCCAAGAAAGACCCTGGCGAACTGCAGGGACGCACCGAAAACAATCGTGTGGTGAACTTCCGTAGCGACAATCATGACATTATCGGGCGCTTTGTCGATGTCACCATCACTGCCGCCCTGCCCAACTCACTGCGCGGCGAACGCGTTGATGGCCTGGACTATTAAGTCACAGGCCCATATCACACTATCAGGCGATATATTTTGAACGAACCAGCCATCAGCTTTAAGCTGGAACCCGCTGACCCCATCAGACTGCAAGCGCTATGCGGGCAGTTTGACGAGAACCTGCGCTTAATCGAACGCCGCCTGAAGGTGCGCGTCGCCTATCGCGGGCACGCCTTCACTCTGTTTGGGGAAGAAAAGAACGCCCTGGCGGCGGCGGAAATCATCCGTCATATTTACCGTGAAACAGAAGCTTCCACGTCCATAGAACCCGATACAGTCCATCTGTTTATTCGCGAGTCCGGGGCCGAGGAAGAGGACGAAACAAGCAGCTCTTCCGGCAGCGTTGTCATCCGCACGCCCAAGCTACATATTCGGCCACGCGGTCAAAACCAGATTCACTATGTGAAGTCCGTCCTACAGCACGACATCAACTTCGGCGTCGGCCCTGCAGGCACAGGCAAGACTTACCTGGCGGTCGCTTGCGCAGCACAAGCGCTGGCCGACGACCAGGTAAAACGAATTCTGTTGGTGCGCCCTGCGGTTGAAGCGGGAGAAAAACTAGGGTTCCTGCCTGGCGACCTGGCGCAAAAAGTCGACCCCTATCTGCGCCCTCTGTACGACGCGTTATACGAGATGTTCGGTTTCGAGCACGTCAATCGACTGCTGGAAAAAGGGCTGATCGAAATTGCGCCGCTGGCTTTTATGCGCGGCCGCACGCTGAACAACGCTTTTATCATCCTGGATGAAAGTCAGAACACCACGCCAGAGCAGATGAAGATGTTCCTGACCCGGATCGGCTTCGGCTCAACTGCGGTAGTTACTGGAGACCCCACCCAGGTCGACCTGCCGAAAGGCGTCCCATCCGGACTGGTTCAAGCATTGAAAGTACTGGAGGACGTCAAAGGCGTCAGCGTCACCAAATTCCTGAGCAAAGACGTCGTTCGTCACCCGCTTGTACAAAGAATTGTTGATGCGTACGAAGCATTTAACAAAAATTCCATTTGAAAATCGTCGCCGAAGCCCATATAAACGAAGCAAACGCATCTAAATAAAGCAGTTTATGAGTCTCGACGTCGATATCCAGATAGCCTCGGAAGAGGCTGACCTTCCAAGTGAAGAACAGCTGATTCTGTGGGCGCAAGCAGCCCTGCGCGAAACAGGCGACCATGAGGTGACCATCCGCATCGTTGACGCGGAGGAAAGCCAGGAGCTGAACGCGCAGTATCGCGGCAAAGACAAGCCAACCAATGTCCTGTCCTTCCCTTTTGAAAACCCGCCCGGATTAACTTTGCCCCTGCTGGGCGACTTGGTTATTTGCGCGCCGGTAGTGTTCAACGAAGCCGTTGAGCAACAAAAAACCGCCGCTGCGCACTGGGCTCATATGGTCATTCATGGGATGCTGCATTTACAGGGATACGACCATATAATTGACGAGGAAGCAGAGGTTATGGAAAGTCTCGAAACAGAACTGATGACCAGTCTGGGCTTTCCCCCTCCCTACGCCACCAACAGTTCGTTAGCTGAAGGGTAACACAACATCAATGAGTGACGATCATTCGGGTAGCCAGCAAATCTCTCGCTCATGGCTTGACCGTATAACCCAGGCCTTTTCCGATGAACCGCAAAACAAGGAAGAACTCCTGCAGATTATGCGGGAGGCGGAAAACCGCAACATCATAGATCCCGACTCTCTAAGCCTGATTGAGGGCGCCATGCAGGTCACAGACATGCAGGTCAGGGAAATTATGATTCCTCGCGCTCAAATGAGCGTCGTCAAGGCTTCCCAAAGCCCTCAGGAGTACATGGACGAGCTGCTTGAGTCCGCCCATTCCCGCTATCCTGTCATCGGTGAATCCAAAGACGAAGTCGTGGGCATTCTGCTGGCTAAAGACCTGCTTGGACTGGCGCTGAAAAACGAATTAAACAAAAGCAAAGTTCAGGACATTCTGCGTCCCGTATGGTTTATTCCAGAGAGTAAGCGTTTGAATCAGCTGCTGAAAGAGTTCAAGGAAAACCGCAATCACATGGCGATTGTGGTGGACGAATATGGCGGCGTGGCCGGCCTGGTGACCATCGAGGACGTGCTCGAACAGATTGTTGGCGAAATCGAAGATGAACATGACTTCGATGAAGAAAGCCTCATCAAATGCACTGGCCACAACCAATATGTCGTCAAAGCGCTGACCCCGGTGGAAGAGTTTAACGAATACTTCACCACCAACCTGGACGAAGAAGAGTTCGACACAATTGGCGGGCTGGTCATCAAGCAGTTTGGGCGCCTGCCCAAACGAGGTGAAACGGTCTCCTTTAACGGCTTCGACATCAAGATACTCAACGCGGACAGCCGCCAGATTCGCCTGATTCAGGTCAGCCGCACGGCATGAAGTCCGCTTTGCTGAGAAACTGGGTGGCTCCGGCCGCCGCAGGCGGGCTGTTCACCCTTTGTTTCGCCCCCTACAACCTGTGGTTCTGCGCTTTTCCCGCCGCCTTGATCCTGCTGAATGTATTTCAATTCGGCAAGATCAAACAAGCTCTGGCGCAGGGCTGGGCGTTTGGCCTCGGACTATTTGGCTCCGGCGCTTCCTGGGTTTACGTCAGCATCCATGAACATGGCAACGCCAGCGCAGTGCTGGCCTTTATCCTGACCGCCGCCTTTGTCGCCGGCATAGCCTTATTCCCCATGCTGCAATTTGCGATAACCGCCCGCCTGACCCGGAGACGCTTATCGCCGGGCCTGGAAGGGCTTGTTTTTATCGCCATGTGGGTTTTGTTCGAATGGGTCAGATCCTGGTTACTGACAGGCTTCCCCTGGCTATTTCTGGGCGTCGCCTTTATCGAAACGCCATTAGCCGGCTGGGCGCCGATACTGGGCGTCTATGGTGTGGCCTTTTTGTTATGGTTGACCTGCCACGCCTTAAACCTCAGCTATCGTAACCGCAAATCTTTGGCTGCCCTCGCCTGCTCAGCAACCTTAATCGTCGGAGCCTGGGGCGGAGGCGCCTTATTACAGCAAATTGAATGGACGACTCCACGAGGCGAACCTATTCAGGTCAGCATGGTGCAGGCGAACATTGCACAGGAAGTAAAATGGCTTCGCGAAAATCGTGAAGTTATTACAGAGTCTTATCTCACTCTCACCGAACCACTCTGGGACAGCGACCTGATTATCTGGCCGGAAACCGCACTCCCTTATTTCAGCAGCCAGGCGGGACCACTGCTCAAGCAGCTGGACAAGCAAGCCAAAGAAAACAACGCCGCCTTGATGATGGGCATTCTTAGCGCGGATAGAGGTGAAGACGCCAGGATAAATATTTACAACAGCTTTATCGCGCTGGGCCAAGGCGAAGGCTCATACAACAAGCAAAAGCTGGTGCCCTTTGGCGAATACGTGCCCTTGGAGTCTTGGCTGCGGGGGCTTATCGACTTCTTTAATTTACCCATGTCCAGCATGCAAAAGGGCTCGCCGACACAAGCCCCGATCCGCTTTCGGGACGCCACCCTGATGCCATTCATCTGCTATGAAGTGGTGTATCCAGACTTCGTGGCAAAGCTGGCGCAAGAACCTGAGTTATTGGTGACGGTCAGCAATGATAGCTGGTTCGGGGCTTCTATCGGCCCACACCAGCATCTGCAAATCGCACAAATGAGAGCGCTGGAGAACGATAAGTTTATGCTGCGCTCCACCAATAACGGCATTACCGCCATCATTGACCCACATGGCCGCATCGCCTCTCGCGCTCCGCAGTTTCAGGCAACTACATTAAGCGGCGCGGTAGAATTACGCCAAGGAGCTACGCCCTTCTCACGGCTGGGATCCTGGCCAATTCTGATCATCGCCACGCTGTTACTGGCTGGCGCACTATTACTGGGACGGCGCGAGCAGACTGCAGTCCCCGCCGCCGCATTAGAGCAGGCGGGTTAGTCTCCGTCTTCTGGAGCGCCATCTCCTTCAAGCTCGGGTTCGTAGGGCCAACGGGATGTAAGCCGCTGAAAATAGATGCCCTGGCACCGGTGACAAGTGTCGATATGCGACGTTTCCACCAAGCAGACCATTTTGCCGCATTGATCGCATTTAAGTACGCCCGGGCAAGCGACCTCGCCTGCAACATAGGTTCCCGGATCATGGTGCAGCTGGTAATCCAGCTTCTCCAAATCCACCAGGGTTTTATCCGCGATGGACAGTAGCGCGTCGCCGATGCGCTGCTCAATCAGGTCAATGTCCAGCCTCAGCCACTCGCGCAGCCCTTTACCCGTCTCTGCAACAAAGTGGTAAAGCTCTTTCATGTCGCGTTTGACGTAGGCCTCCAGAAGATTCCACTCCTCCTTGGTCAGCTTCGCCAGCCCCTGCTCAAACTCGACAGCCTGATCAATCTCCTGCTTAACGGTCTCCCATGTCTTTACTTCAACGTCAGCGAGAGATTTCTCAACGCGCTGCAGAATATTGTTGTACGCCTGCACGACATGTTCAGGCGCTTTATCCTCCTGCTTCATACCTTAACCTCCCGGATATGCGAGATCTTGTTTTCAACCCTACTCCAACCCTATCTGTAGTCAACACTATTAGGTTAGAATAAACGGCTTTCATGGCGGAAAGTCCGCCATTAACCCATTGTGTTTACACGCCCCCAGCGCCTTGCCGACGCAGAGTCCATCAGTAAGGATTATGTCACGCTTGCAAGCCGACGTTTTTGATCCGGGGCGATAAACCTTAATTAAAGCGATCAGGCGAAAAAAGACGACCGATGGAAGAACTGTACCACCCAAAAAAAGTTGAGCAGGAAGCGCAAAAGTTCTGGGAAGAAACCGATGCATTCAAAGTGGACGAGGAGCCAGGTAAAGAGAAGTTCTACTGCCTGTCCATGTTCCCCTACCCCAGCGGCAAGCTCCACATGGGCCATGTCCGTAACTACACCATCGGCGACGTCATCTCCCGCTACCAGCGGATGCAGGGTAAGAACGTTCTCCAACCCATGGGCTGGGACGCATTCGGTCTACCGGCGGAAAACGCCGCATTGAAAAACAACGTGGCGCCAGCCAAGTGGACTTACGAAAACATCGCTTACATGAAAAACCAGTTGAAGCTGTTGGGCTTCGGTTATGACTGGAATCGCGAATTGGCCACTTGCCGCCCTGAATACTACAAATGGGAGCAATGGTTCTTCACCCGCCTTTACGAGAAGGGGCTGGTCTACAAAAAAATGTCCACGGTCAACTGGGACCCGGTGGACGAAACAGTATTAGCCAATGAGCAGGTTATCGACGGCAAGGGCTGGCGCTCCGGCGCGGTTGTGGAGCGTCGCGAAATCCCGCAATGGTTCATTAAGATTACGGACTACGCGGAGCAACTGCTCAATGATCTGGACCAGCTGGAGAATTGGCCTGAACAGGTCAAAACCATGCAGCGCAACTGGATCAACAAGTCTGAAGGGGTTGAGTTCCACTTCAAGCTGAAAGACCACGATGGCGACCTGCTGGTATACACCACGCGCCCTGACACCATTATGGGCGTCACTTACGTCGCTATCGCGCCACAACATCCGTTGGCGCTGGAAGCCTCCGCCAATAATCCTGAGCTGGCGAAGTTCCTGGACGAGTGCAAAAACACCAAAGTCGCAGAAGCGGACATGGCCACGATGGAAAAGCGCGGCATGGACACCGGCTTCTTCGTCATCCACCCGCTTACAAACGAGCCTGCGCCGATCTGGGTCGCCAACTTTGTCTTGATGGACTACGGTTCTGGCGCAGTTATGTCCGTGCCCGGTCACGATGAGCGCGACCACGAGTTTGCGCTGAAGTACGGCTTGCCCGTCAAACAGGTTATTTCCGTCATCGACGCCGATGAGGCGGATATTCAGGAAAAAGCTATTACCGAGAAAGGTATCCTGGTCAACTCTGGCGAATTTACCGGCATGACGTCTCTGGAAGCGTTTGATGCGGTCGCCGAAAAGTTGACCGCCATGGGAATCGGTGAGAAAAAAGTCAACTATCGTCTGCGTGACTGGGGCGTATCCCGCCAACGTTACTGGGGCGCCCCAATCCCCATGATGACGCTGGAAGATGGCTCGGAAGTTCCCGTTCCTTTGGCCGACCTCCCCGTGAAATTACCTGAAGACGTGGAAATGGACGGCGTCAAGTCCCCTATAAAAGCAGATCCTAACTGGAGCAAGCGCAGCTATAACGGCCAGCCAGCCACCCAAGAAACTGACACTTTCGACACCTTCATGGAGTCCTCCTGGTATTACGCGCGCTTCTGCTGCCCTAACCTGGAATCCGCCATGCTGGACCCCGCAGCCGCCAACTACTGGCTGCCCGTAGACTACTACGTAGGCGGGATCGAGCACGCCATTCTGCACTTGTTGTACTCGCGCTTCTTCCACAAATTGCTGCGTGACGAAGGCTTAGTGGATAGCGACGAGCCATTCAAGAAGCTGTTGTGCCAGGGCATGGTGATCGCAGAAACCTTCTACCGCGAAGATCCATCCGGCAAGAAAACCTATTTCAATCCTAAAGACGTTCGCATTGATATTGATACTCACGGCAACTCGCCAAAGGCCTTCCTCAATGAGGATGGTCAGCCCGTTATCATTGGACCCAAGGAAAAAATGTCCAAGTCCAAGAACAACGGCGTTGATCCGCAAGAGCTGATTGACAAGTACGGCGCCGACACTGTTCGCCTGTTCACAATGTTTGCAGCGCCGCCTGAGCAATCACTGGAGTGGTCAGAATCCGGCGTTGAAGGACAACACCGTTTCTTGCGCCGCCTGTGGAAACTGGTGCACACACACGTTGAGAAGAAAGGGGCTGCGCCGCTGAATGTGGCCGAACTGAATGAAGCTCAGCGCACACTGCGTCGCAAAACTCATGAAACCATCAAAAAGATGACGGATGAGTTTAATCAGCGCATGGCAATCAACACTGGCATCGCGATGGTGATGGAGCTGTTGAATGAGTTAAGCCGTTTTGAAGACGATTCGCCCCAAGGTTTGGCGGTTGTACAGGAAGCGCTTGAAACAGCCGTGCTGGTGCTGGCTCCGATTGTTCCCCACATTAGCCACGGACTGTGGCGCGAGCTGGGGCACAAAGACATCGTCATGAACGCTACCTGGCCAAAATTGGATGAAAAAGCGCTTGAGAAAGACAGTATAGAGCTGGTTGTTCAAGTGAACGGAAAATTGCGTGCACGCATCCAGGCGGCGGCAAGCGCCAGCAAAGACGAGCTTGAGAAAATGGCGTTCGATGACGAGAACGTTCAGCGCTTCATGGAAGACAAAACCGTCGTTAAAGTCATCGTTGTACCAGGTAAACTGGTCAACATCGTGGTGAAGTAAAGCGATGCGAATTGCCATAAGACTACTCTTGGCGGGGATGGCTGGCCTCCTCGTCAGCGGTTGCGGTTTTCATCTGCGCGGTCAGATGGAACTCCCCTCTTCTCTCCAGGCGCTCAATTTGAGCTGCCCGGAGGGCGACGCCAGAGTGCTCTGCGGAAAAGTGCGCGAAAGCCTGCAGCAAGCTTCTGTTCAGGTCAGCGAGGGAGGAGCTGATGCTCCCACCTTGGCGATCGGGGGCGTTGAAAACAGCCGCCGCGCCGTAAGTCTGGACAGTAGCGCCAACGCCGCCGAGTATGAGCTTTCCCGCAAAGTCACTTTCAGCCTGACCGACGCGCAGGGCGAGCCATTGATTCAACCAACATCGCTACAGCAGTTCCAGTCTTATCAATATGACAAGCTCAGCGTGCTTGGCAAAGAGAAGGAAGAGAACAGCATTCGCGATGACCTGGACAAGCTGCTCGCTACAGAAATTCTCAATCGTCTGGCGGTATATAGCGAACGAGCTTCGGCGCCGGCGGCGAACTGAGCCTTTCTCATGCGCATTAAACCGGAGCAGCTGCAAAGCAACCTGAACAAACATCCCCCCGCCGTTTTTGTGGTGAGCGGGGATGAACCGCTGTTGCGCCAGGAAGCCTGTGACGAAATTCGCGCCTACAGCCGTAAGCAGGGGTTTAGCGAGCGTATCGTCTTTCACACGCCCAAGAACTTTGACTGGAGCGCTCTTGATGAGCATACCCAGTCTTTCTCTCTCTTCGGCGAAAAGAAGCTACTGGAAATTCATCTGGATAGCCTGCCAAATGATGGCGGTAAAAAACGCCTCGCCGCTTTTAGTGAAAGCCCACCCGAAGACTGCCTGATGCTGATCATCAGTGATCGCATTGAATCCTCCACTCTTAATACAAAGTGGTTCAAATCAATTGAGACACACAGCCTTCACGTTCAGGTATGGCCGATCAGCCATGACCAGTTGCCTAACTGGATAAACCAACGCCTACATAAATTAGGGTTCACGCCCACATCCGGCGCAGTGAAAGCATTATGCGATCATGTTGAGGGCAATTTACTGGCGGCCCGACAGGAGATGGAGAAACTGCGTCTATTGTCCGACGACGCCAATCTGGACGAAGAGCAAGTCCTGCGCGGCATATCCAACAGCAACAAGTTCACCGTGTTCAATCTGGTGGACGCCTGTCTGGAGCGAAACCCCAAACAGGCGCTGAAAGTGCTGCAAACGCTGCAGGCGGAATCCTTCGAACCCACCATCGTGCTTTGGTCTCTGGCCCGCGAGGTGCGCCTGATCGCCAAACTCTACAAACATTCGCAAACCTCCCAGGGCCTGGAGCAGGCGTTGCAGAAGGAAAGAGTTTTCAAGAATCGCTGGGCCTTATACAAACGCTTCATTCCGCGCTTTAACGCCGCCCGGCTTCGAGATATTCACCAGGCCTGCCAAGCCGCAGACAGATCCATAAAGGGCTTGGATAGCACTCCTGTTTGGTCTACCCTGACTTACGCCGCATTGGAGCTGGCGGGCGCAGGATTATCTACTTCCTGATTGATACCCCGTCACCGAAAAGCCACCTTCAGGTTGATGCAGATCAACCAGTTAACGCTGTTGCTGTCTATGATTAATGGAACTTAAATCATCGGGAGAGATGAAGCATGAGCACACTGCAAGACGAGATCAAAAGACTCAAAGACTCACTGAAACAGGAAAGGGACGAGTTGCGGCTACAGCTGAATCTGGCCAAGGCGGAAGTCCGGGACGAGTGGGAAGATCTTGAAAAAGACTGGGATAAGTTCGTCGGCAAACTGCAGCAGGCAGGCAAGGAAGCAGGCCAGACCGGCAAAGAAGTCAGCGAAACCGCCAAGAAAATGGGCGAAGAGTTACGCTCCGGCTACCAACGCATCAAAGATCGTCTCAAGTAATCCCTGGCCTGGGGTTAACCTCCTACGCTTAGCCGCCACAGCCCTCCTATCATAGGAAGCGGCCCTGTTTACACTGTACTTTGCTGACAATTTGTAATATAGGTGTAAATGGGTCCGCTTAGCCCTGACCATGTCAGCGGCCCTGCGAATCACCGAATAAAAACAATCAGATTACGGATCCGCAAATGAGGAATACAGTCACCGTCCTACTGGGTGTTTTTATGGCGTGCTTGCTTAACGTCACCCATGCCCAAACCAAATTCAACGATCCCAAACAGACACTCAAGGAAGAATTCTGGGGCAAACTGTACGCCAATGGCGGCAAGACGTTCTTTTGCAAAAAAGAGTTCAGCAAGAAAAGCATCCTGGTTACTGAAAGCTATATCTATTCATCGCTTTGGATCAGAGACAACCTGGAGTGCGGCACACCTCGACAATGCAGAGAGAACAACGAGGCATATCGCCGCATGGCGTCCGATTTGCACAACATATACCCAGAAGACGCCCGTTTTGAACTGGAGCGCCGCGCGGCAAAATTTGAAGAGTTAGGTAATGAAGTCAAAGCTAATGAGTGCGGCATCCGTCAGGTATTCGGCATAATCGATCCTCCTGACGATATAAAAGGCGACATTGCTCGAAGCCTTCTTTACATGCACACCACTTATAGCCTTCCTTTGTACGGCAACCTCGACCAATTAAAACGCTGGTCCCGCGCCGACCCTCCCACTGCAGAGGAGATCGCACGCGATGTACAGATTCGCGAGCTGCAGGGCAACAGCAACCCCTTTATCACCCATCCCGAGTCCGCCGACCAAGTCATGCTGAACCGCTGAGGTTTCTTTCAGCCTAGACGCGCATTTGACGTCAGACCGTGTCTAGTCCTGAAATAGGTTGACACCTATTTCGTCTCAAACGCCCGATGCACC